>JAJEBN010000113.1 GCA_022822525.1 Acidimicrobiia bacterium
GAAGAAACACCGACCGCGAGCCCCGCCATCGCCTCGCCCAGCTCGCACTCGCCGTCGCCCTGATCATCACCATCAAGCTCATCGACCACCGAGACCGCTGGCAACCCCGCTGACCCGCCTATCGGCGCATCCTCTAAGCAGTCCCGCGCTCTCACAGATCAGCGTGTATCTCTTGCGCTCTCTCGCAAGACGGGACGGGAAGCTGCCTGCGAATTCTCTGAACCTATGCGAGCGCGTCGTCGAGGTCAGTGGTGCTGAGATAGGCGACATCAGCACTTCGAGCGCCCTGATGGGAGGCGACCTGACTGCGCTCGTGCTGCGCCTCTACCGTGGGGGAACCGAGTGCGTCAGAACGCGGTGCCTCGACATCGTTGACCGCCTCGTCGAGTTCGATGTCTACGACACAATGGAAGCCATCGACGCAGAACGCTGACCGGCCCTACAGCACATCGTGGCTCGGGGCTTCGCTGAGGCTCGCGAATCCGACGATGTCGAGCTCATGAACTCGGTCGTAAGCGTTCCAGCGGTTGCCAGTCGCGAGTCCAGCAGCGCCACCCAGAATCCGCGAGTTGCCAGATCGGGGATGAGAAACCGTGCACTTCGGGGAAGATGTCTGGAACTCCGAACTTTGCTACCCAGACTGAGTCCAGACCGCCAAGTTCCGTATCTGGCGGCAGCCACTTGTCGCCTGGAACGATGGCCGCTGTTGCCATTCCGGCCTGATCACTGCGAGTAACGCCGAGCGGAATCCACAGGAACAGGTGGGTTTCGTCGGCACCGTGTTCTTTGGCGCGTGCGAGGTTCGCATAGCTGCGAGAAACGTAGCCCTTGACGACGTTGGCGATGCTGCTCGGCGCGAACGACGAGATCGCCTCGGCCCGGCACAGCCGGATGGTCCCGTCTGACTCCCACGGAGCGGGGTAAGCGCGTCTGATGCGGAGTTCCCGCAGCTCGCTACACACCGGGTGTTCTTGCGAGGTCACTTTGCGGCTCACGCGCCGCACGTCGTCCTGCAAACCCTCGCGTTCGATTCGGGCGAGAATCAGCTCAAGCTTGCGGGTGACGTCCTTGAGCAACACGTCGGAAACGGCGGCATCTCCGGCCTCATCATCTGGCACATCGAAGTCAACAGCCCATCCGTGTCGCAAGGATGGCGCATCCAACGGGTTTCTCTTGGCGCGTTCTGCGTCGAAGGCGGCGCGCCGAGGCGATGTGTGAGTCTTGACTTCGACCGCGATGCGACGACCGTCGTGAAACTCCACGTCGAGGTCATGCATGCTCGGTGAACCACCGGGCACGTCTCGTGCCTTCCATGCCTGGGCACCGAGCAACGCCCGGAGCAATTCGCCGGCCCATCGCTCTTCATCGGCCATCGCTGCGCGGTCCTCGACTTCGCGCCAGCTTCGTTCGATTGTCTGTCTGAGCGAGTCTTCGTTGGCCATGTGTCGAATGTCTCAGGTGCCGTCGGCGCTAGGTGCCTTCCAGTCGGCCGTAGAGGTCCGCAACGGCATCCACGGCGATTTGGGTCTCGATTCGCGTTTCGCCGATGACTCTCTTGACTTGGCTCACATCGTCCTTGATTTCGGCTACGTCGGTCTTGACCTGGGCGAGGTCGGCGTTGGCCTGGGCCACGTCGGTCTTGACCTGTGCGACGTCAGACTTGATGTCCGACACGTCGGCCGTGGCCTCGGCCAAGCTGTCGTCGACGCTGTCGAGCCGTGCGGTAAGTCGGTCCTCCATGCCCCGCATGTAGGACATGACGTCATCTGAGGAACCGTCCGATGGCTGCGTCATAGGGCAAGCCTAACTTCGCGCGGGTCGACGATTGAAGCGGTTTTTCGGTGATGAGCGAAAGAGGGTGCCTTACCGTTGGCGAGCCATGACGGGCGGAAGCTGTGTCGAACAGCCGGTGCGACGCCGAACTGTCGAGTGCGGGATTCGGCAGTTACTGCCTACAGGTCGAAGACGGCGCGGGCGTTGTCTCCGATGAAGGCCCGCCGCCACTCAGCCGGGAACATGTCGACGAGCTCGTCGAGGTCGAGCACGTAATCCGGTGTGTGGTCGGCGTGGGGGAAGTCGCTGGCCCAGATGAAACGGTCGTAGCCGTAGCGCTGCGCCAGCGCGGGGATCGAGCGCTCGTCGGGATCGCAGGAGATCCACACCTGCCGCATGAAGTACTCGCTGGGCTTCATCTGCAGCGGCACGCGGGTGCCGGTGTAGGTATGGCCGAACACGGCATCGATGCGGTCGAGGCAGTAGCCGAGCCAGCCGCCGCCCGACTCGAGGACGAGCACCTTCAGTTCCGGGAACCGCTCGAACACGCCGTAGTCGAACAGCGACACGAATTGATGTCGCACACCGTCCGACGCGGTCATCGAGGCCGTCAGGCGCAGGTCGCGCACGTGCTCCCAGGTGCCCATGCGGGTGCCCTTGGTCCACTGCGGCTCGAAGGTGGGGTGGATCGCGAACGGTACGCCGAGATCCTGCGCCGCTTCGAACACGGGGTCGTGGTCGTCATGGCCGAGCGGACGCGTCGAGTGGGTGAACGGCGCCACGAAGCAACCGCGGGCTCCGTCAGCCACCGAGCGACGCAGCTCGGCCGCCGCCGCGACCGGATCGGTGAGCGAGATATGCGCGATGGGAACGAGCCGGTCGGAATGATCCCGGCAGAACTCGCAGATCCACCGGTTGTAGGCACGCGTGTAGGCCTGGCTCAGCTCGGCGTCTTCGAGCTCGGCCTCCCACAGCAGCCCCATCGTCGGCAGCAGCACCGCGATGTCGAGGCCTTCGGCATCGAGCAATTCGATGCGCTGGTGAGGGTCCATGGCCCCGAAGGGGATCTCGCCCACGTAGGTGCGATCGGGGTTGAACATGATGTCGGGCAGGTCGGGTGCGCCCATCGCGCCGAGCGTGGAGACCATGCCGGGACGGGCCAGCTTGCTCCGCTGGTTGTCGATCATGAGCACTTCGAGGCCCCGCTCGGGCTCGATCTCGATGCGCAGCGCCCGGTCCTTGTAACGGTCCTCGAGGTACTCCTCCCACAGGTCGGGCGGCTCGAGGATGTGGCCGTCGGCGTCCACTGCGCCGGGGTGTGCGATCTTGTGCACCTCGTGCATGTGGCGCTGCCCGCCGTCGGCAGTGAGCTGTCGCTGAACGGTCGTCGTCATGTCTTTCCCCGATGTCCGCGGGTTCCCCCGGATCCCGGCTCGTATTCTCGCACGGGGCACGGCTTCGCGTCATAGGCGACAATCGCGGCGTCATGTTCGACAGCAGGGGAGGACAGCACGATGAATGAGAGCAGCGGCAGCCCGCAGGGGCGACTGGCCGGCAAGGTGGCCGTGGTCACGGGCGGGGCCAGCGGCATGGGACGGTCGACGGTGGAGCGATTCCTGGCCGAGGGCGCCTCGGTGGTGATCGGCGACCTCAACGCCGACGCCGGGCGTGCATTCGTGGAGGAGCTGACCGGCGTCGGCCTCGGCGATCACGCTCGCTTCACCCGCACCGACGTGGCGGTGGAGGACGACGTGGCCGCGATGACCGATCTGGCGGTCGAGGCGTTCGGCCGGTTGGACGTCGTGTTCAACAACGCCGGCATCGGAGGGGCGTTCGGACCCATCACCGAACTGGAAGTCGACGCCTGGGACGAGACGTTCGCGATCTTGGTGCGCTCGGTGATGTTGGGCACCAAGCACGCCGCCCGGGTCATGATCCCCCAAGGCACCGGCGGGTCGATCATCAACACCGCCTCGATCGCCGGGATGGGCGGCGGCGCCGGCCCGCAGGCGTACTCCGCTGCCAAGGCCGCAGTCATCAGCCTCGCCAAGACGACGGCGCTGGAATTGGCACCGCACCGGATCCGGGTGAATGCCATCTGCCCAGGGCTCATCTTCACGCCGTTGATGCACAGCGGAAACGAGGAGCAGGCCGAGGAGATCATGTCCGAGCTGCAGCCGTGGCCCGACCGTGGCCAAGGAGAGGACATCGCCGGGATGGCGCTCTTCCTGGCAAGCGATGACAGCAAGTTCGTCAGCGGCCAAGAACTGGTCGTGGACGGCGCGATCTTGGCCGCAGGCCCCCGCGTCCATGGCCGGATGCACAACAGCCGCAATCTGCACCGGATGTCGGGGATGGCCTACGGCACGACCGGCAAGGCCGCCACAGTCCGCCGCCTGTAGCCGCGCCGGCACGTCCTGTGGCCATCGCAGCAGGCGCGCACGCGTGCACGGCTGCTAGCGGAGGTCGTTGTCGTTCAGCTCGTCGCGGAAATCGGGGTGAGCGATCGAGATGAGCAGTTCGGCGCGCTCGGCGAGCGAGCGGCCTCGCAGTTCCACAGCGCCGAACTCGGTCGCCACGATGTCTGCGGTGTAGGCCGGCAGCGTCGTCGGCGCGCCCGGGTCGAGTCGAGCCACGATGCGCGAGATGCGCCCGCGGGCGGCGGTCGACGGCATCGCCACGATGGCCCGTCCGCCGGTCGCGACGCAGGCGCCGAAGGCGAAGTCGGGTGCGCCGCCGGGTCCGGAGATGTAACGGCCGCCGATCATCTCGGAGTTGGCTGAACCGTCGAGCGCCATCTGCACGGTCGACTGCAGCGCGACGAAGTTGCGAATCTGCGCGATGCCCTCGATGCCGTGGCTCAGCGAGCCGTTCACGAGCTGCACGGCCGGATTGCGGTCGGCCCAGTCGTACAGGCGACGTGTGCCCATCACCTCCGCGGCGACGCTCACTCCGTCGCCCAGCGGTCCCTTGTGACGGTTGTCCACCGCGCCGCTGTCGATGAGGTCGATGCAAGCGTCATTGATCATGCCGCCGTGCAGGCCGAGGTGTCGGCGGTCGTCGAGGCTCGAGAGCACCGCGTCGGGAATCGATCCGATCCCGAACTGCAGCGTCGTGCCGTCGCCGATGAACTGGCCGACGTGCGCCGCGATTGCCCGTGCGGTGTCGTCCACGACAGCCGGCGCCAGCTCAGCGAGCGGTTCGTCGATCTCGACCAGCCCATCAAAATCGGTGCGGTGGCACTCGCCTTGGCCGTGCACGTAGGGCATCTGCGGGTTCACCTGCGCGATGACCAGCGGGGTGGATCGCAGGAGCTCGACGTGACCTCCGACGCCTGTGCCGAGGCTCATGCGGCCCTCGGCGTCGGGCGGGCTGGCCTGGCACAGCAGGACATCGGCCTCCAGCCCGCCTCCGGGACTGACGAGGCCGGTGATGTCGGAGTAGCGGGCCGGGACCACGCCGAAATGCGGGCTGTCGAGGGCGTCGCGCAGAGCGCCGCTCGGCTGCAGCGAGGTCCAGCCGAACGGGCTTCCGAGGTGATCGAGCGGCTTGGGCCGATCCAGCAGGAATGCGCTGACGAATTCGAGGTGGTCGTAGCGGTCGTGCGCGGCGTCGATGGCGGCGAGCATGCCGTACGGCGTGGCCGAGCCCTGCGCGACATAGATGCGTGCCCTGCGCCCGATGCGCCCGATCGCCTCGTCGACACCGAGCTGGACGCCGGCACGGTTGCCGTGGCGTGCGGACGGGCGGTCTGGACTCATCGCGACGGCCTTTCTCGGCACCCGGCGGCCCTGCAGCCGACCGGTTGGCGAACTGTACGACGGCGTGGCCTGGCACCGCGGGCCATCGGCCTCATCTCGGGAATCCGCACTCCGCTCCCAGATGTGCGGGGCGTGCGGATGGCAAGATTCGGCCATGAGCACTGCTGCGATCGATCTCGACGTCATGCCTTCATCGGCGTTGGCACACGAACTCATGCCGGAGGTGGCAGACGCTGCGGTCGGCGCGGCAGATCAGGCGGTGGTGGAACGGGCGGCGTCGTGGGCCAGCTCGACGGTCGCGCCGCACGCCGAGTCCTGGGAGCGCGAACGTCGCTTCGCCGCCGAGGCGTTTGCGAGCGCTGGCGACGAGCAGTTGTGCGGGCTGCTCGTGCCGGTTGCCGACGGCGGTTCGGGGCTGAGTCAGGTCGGGCTGGCGCGGGTGCTCGAAGAGGTGGCCGCGGCCGACTTCGCCATCGCCTTCGTGCTCGTCTGTCATAACAACCTGGCGGGTGCGGTGAGCAGGCGCGCCCCTGCCGAGATGCGAGAGCGGGCGCTGGGGCCGCTGGTCTCCGGCGAGAAGCTCGGAGCCTTCCTGCTGACGGAGCCGGGCGTCGGCAGCGATGCCGCCAAGATCACCACGGCGGCACGTCGAGACGGCGACGAGTGGGTCATCGACGGCCGCAAGGCATGGGTCAGCAACGGCACGGCGGCCGACGTGATGTCGGTGTATGCGCAGGCCGATCCCGCGGCCGGACACCGGGGCATCCTCACCTTTCTCATCGACGCCAGCACCGACGGCGTCGAACGCACCGACGGCTACGAGCTCATCGGCGCCCACGGCATCGGGACCAACGAGGTCCGCTTCAACGAGTGCCGAGTGTCTGATGCGGACGTCATGGTGCCTCGCGGCGAGGGGTTCGTTGCCGCGATGGAAGGCATCGACATCGCCCGAGTGCTGGTAGCAGCGATGTGCTGCGGCATGATGCGCACCGGCCTCGCGACCGCCATTGACTACGTCCGCAAGCGGCAGGCGTTCGGCGGCCGCATCGCCGACCTGCAGGGCGTGCGCTTCAAGCTGGCCGATGTGGCGACCGACCTGGAGGCCGCCCGCCTGCTGGCCTACCGGGCGGCGCTGGCGGTAGCCGAAGGCCGCCCGGCTGCGGTCCACGCAGCACATGCCAAGAAGTTCGCCACTCGCGTCGCCGAGCGAGGCCTAGCGGACTGCATGCAGGTGATGGGCGCAGCGGGCGGCCGGCGCGACCATCCTCTGCCCCGGCACCTTGCCGCCTCGCGCCTGACGCACTACGTCGACGGTGCCACCGAGATCCAGGACGTCGTCATCAGCAGGGCGCTGCTCGACTGAGCCAGACGGTGCGAGGGACCGGCTGGACTCAGCTCTTGCTCGAAGTCCCGAGCCAATCGACGATGGCTTCGGCAACTCGGCGTTCTGGAGCATCCCCGTTGGACTCGGCTCTGGTGAGCGCCGCCCATTCCAGGTCGAGACCGGAGCGGCCGCAGCGCACCGAGGACAGCCGTCCCGAGTCCAGCCACGGCGACATCGCCCACTTGCTGAGTATCGAGACGCCGAAGTCGGCAGCGACCATCTCGGCGATCGCGCCAGTCTGCTCGAGCACGGTGATCGTGCGGGGCGACACGCCGGCAGGCCGCAGGAACCGCTCGTATTCGAAGCCCGGCGTGGGCTGGCGGCTGTAGGTGAAGTAATTCTCGTCGGTCATCGATTCGGGGCCGATCCAGGTGCGACCTGCGAGTTGGTGCTCAGGGTGCGTGATCAGCACCAACTCGTCGGTGAACAGATGCTGGGCGTCGCAGGTTCCCTGTGCGGGCCCTGGGGCGAGCACGAGATCAGCGGTTCCGTCGGCGAGCCGCTGGACTGGGGCGTCGCCCACGACCACCAGTTCGAGCAGCAGTCCCTCCAGCCGATCGACCGAAGCCGCTGCGAACGGCGCCAGCCAGTGGTAGCAGTCATAGGAGCCGACGCCGATGCGCACCGTGGCCGTCGTCCCGCCCACGCTGCGCATGAAGTCGTTCTCGGCACGAGCCAGATCCGGCATCGCACGGTGCGCTGCTTGGCACAGCGCCAGCGCCGCCGGCGTGGGCTGCATGCCTCGGGACGGCCTGCGCTCGAACAGTCGACCGCCGAGCCGCCGTTCTGCTTCCGCCAGCCGGTGACTCACCGCGGATTGGCTGACATGGAGCCGGCCGGCCGCGGCCGTGACCGATCCCGTGTCCGAGACCGCCACGATGGTCTCGTAGTGGTGCATTTCCAGACGTGAGGTCATTGCCGCGAACCTATCTGCCCCAATGGGAGCATGAAACGCCATGCCCAATTGCATGAGCCGATAGCAGCGATAGGAGAGGGGCTCAGCGACGCATCGCCGTGCCCGCCGGGTCCCAGAGGCAGCCGTCGACGAGGTGGGCCCTGCGTCGCTCGCCCACGATCTCGATCTCGAAATCGACGCCGTCGTGCGCGTCTTCGACTGGCACGTAGCCCAGGGCCACAGACACATCGCTGAAGTGGGCGAAGCCGCCCGAGGTCACCCAGCCGACCGGGTTGCCGTCGCAGTAGATCGGTTCGTCAGCCAGCGCGTCGAAACCGCTTCGATCAGGCGCACCGGGCACTGTCCAGGTGCGCAATGTCATTGAACCAGGCGGCAGCGGCTCCCCCTGATCAGGACCCTGAGGTCCGTACTTGCGGGCGAGAGCAGCGCGACCTACGAAGTCCGTCCCATCTTCGCTGGCCCTCGCCATTCGCACGAAACGGCCCAGACTTGCTTCGAAGGGGTCGTAGACGGGTCGGTACTCGCGCGCCCAGCTGCCGAAGCTCTTGTCCAGTCGCAGCGAGTTCAGAGCGTGCAGCCCGAACAGTCGCAGCCCGCGGGACGCGCCGTGCGCGACGAGGAGTTTGAACACATAGCGAAGCTGCCCCGCATCCATCCACAGCTCGTAGCCGAGATCGCCCGTGTAGCTGAGCCGGCCGCACCACGCTCGGGCCCAGCCGACGTCGATCGCTGTGAAACTGCCGAAGCCCATCGCTTCGTTGCTGACGTCGGCGTCGGTGACCTCAGCCAGCAGCGCTCTTGATTCCGGCCCGGCAATGGCCACGCCGCACATCTGTGAGCCGAGCGTCCGGTACCACGCCGCTCGATGCGGCGCTGTGTCGTTCCAGCGGGCGAGGTGCGCGTCGAACCAGCGCTCGTAGTAGCGCTCGGCGATGCCCGAACCGAACACGATGAATCGCTCGCCGGCAGCGGCATTGCCGGTGGCGCCGCCGGTCACGGCATGCACCGGCCCCTCGGGAGTGCCCGTCGGTGCCGGCAGGCAGGCAATGGTGAGGTCGCCGGCGAGGTTGCCTTGGTCGTTGCACATCGGCGCGAGCGCGATCCGACCCGGGCCCGGCAGCCTGCCCGCGGTGAGGTGTGTGAGCCAGGCCCGCGCCCCCGGCCCTTCCACCAGGAACTTGGCGAAGCCCGACGTCTCCATGAGCCCGACGTTGTTGCGGACGGCGAGAACTTCTTCGCGGACGTGGGGCCATGCGTTGGAGCGGCCGAACGTGACGTCCTCGGCGGTCCCGGGCTCGGGAGCGAACCACAGCGGCACCTCGAGGCCGTAGGCATCCCCGAACACGGCCCCTGCGGCACGCTGCGGTTCGTAGATGGATGTCGTGGCCAGCGGTCGGCCTTCGGGCAGGAACTCGTTGGGGAAGCTGATGCTGAAGCGTCGCCGGTAGTTCTCTCGCACCTTGGTGGCCGTGTAGGAGCGCGTCGCCCAGTCGCCGAATCTGGCGACGTCCATGGCCCACACGTCGAATCCGGGATCACCCGTCGTCATCCAGTTGGACAGCGCCAGCCCGACGCCGCCGCCCTGGGACAGCCCCGCCATCACGCCGCAGGCCGACCACAGGCCGGGCAGCCCGCGGATGGGGCCGACGAGGGGGTTGCCGTCGGGGGCGAACGTGAACGGCCCGTTGACCACCCGGGCGATGCCGGCATCGGCGAGCACCGGAAAGTGCCTGAACGCGGTGTCCAGAGACGGCGCGATCCGGTCGAGGTCGGGGGTCAGCAAGCGCTTGTCGAAGTCCCACGGTGTCTGCTGGCGCTGCCATGTCACGGCTGCCTGCTCGTAGGTGCCGACCAGCAGGCCTTGGCCCTCCTGGCGGGTATAGATCTCGCCGCCGAAGTCGATGGAACCCATCAGCTCGGCGCCGGAGCGCTCGTTGTGGGCGACGATCTCGTCGATGGGCTCGGTAATGACGTAGGTGTGCTCCATCGCCAGCACCGGCAGCTCGAGCCCGACCATGCGGCCCACCTCGCGTGCCCACAGCCCGCCGGCGTTGACGACGTGGGTTGCTTCCAGCCACTCGTCGATCTCGCCGGTGGTGTCCGATGTGCCGGCGAGATCGCCGCCGGAGGTGTCGTACAGCCCGATGCGCCACGCCTGGCCGTCAGGCGTCCGCTCGATGCGCCGTGCCCAGGTGTGGCGCCGCACCTGCGCGCCCGCGGCCATCGCCGCCCTGGCGTACGCGTAGGTCACGCCGGTGGGGTCAACGTGGCCGTGCTCGTAGTCGTACATCGCTCCGGCGAATTGGCTGGGGTCGATGATCGGCATCAGCCGGGCGGCTTCGGTGGCCGAGATCATCTCGGAGGTGATGCCGAGGTACTTGCCGCGGGCGTCGGTCATCCGCAGCCAGTCGAGGCGCTCAGCCGTGTCGGCCAGGAACACCGCGCCCGTGAGGTGGATGCCGCAGTCCTGGCCCGAGAGCTCCTCGATCTCGCGGTACAGCTCGATCGTGTACTTCTGCAGCTTGGCGACGGTGGGGTCGGCGTTGATGGGATGCATGCCGCCCGCGGCATGCCAGGTCGAGCCTGCGGTGAGCTCGGAGCGTTCGAGCAGCACCACATCGGTCCAGCCGGCTCGGGTCAGGTGATAGAGCACCGAGGCGCCCACGACGCCGCCGCCGACAACGACGGCCTGCACCCGTTCAGTCACGGCTGTGCAGTCTCGCAGGATGTGGCTGCGGGCATCTAGTGCGTCACGGCGCCGAGTTCGATGGCCGGCGGCAGGGGATTCGGCTCGCTGCCGTAGAGGTCGAGGCCTCCGGGACGGTCGCCTGTCGGCACCGACAGGTGGGCAACCGACGGGAGCGTCATCAGGTCCGCGGTCATCTTGTGGAAGCGGTTGAGCGGCTCCTCGAAGCGGGGGGCCAGCGGGCCGGGAGGTGCCCCGCCCAGCGAGATGCCGCGCTGAGCCCGCTCGCAGATGTCGATGTCCTCGTCGTTCACCTCGATCCAGAACCGTCGCGTGATCTCGAACGCCTCCCGCAGCTCGGCCGACGGCTCGTCCGCGGTCATGGGGCCCGGCGGGAACAGGAACGTGCAGTGCTCGAGGGTGCGGCCTGCGGCGAGCGGCTGCAGCACCATCAGGAACATGTGGCTCGGCAGCACCGCGAGGGTCACGTTGGGGAACAGGGCCACGAACCTGCCGCTGGCGGCATCAGAGGCGTCGAGTCCGGCTGCGGGAGGCAGCGTCAGCCAGTCGTCACGCTCGTCGCCTGACACCGGTGTGGTGGTCTGGCCGCAGTACATCCCCGGGCCCTGGTAGCGGTAGTGGTCGGGCACTCGGGACACCTTGGCCAGCTCGGGGTGCACCCAGGGAAGGTGGTAGTACTCCGCGAAGTTCTCCACGATGAGCTTCCAGTTGGCCGCCACGTCGAATGTGCGTGCTGCCCCGTCAAGCCGGGTCGAGCGCCACTGCGAGAATCCGTAGGCAGCCAGCCGGTCGCCCAGATCGCCGAGCCACACGTCGAGCGGCGGCGTGTCGTCGCTGAGACAGACGAACACGAGCGGGCCCCAAGCCTCGGTCCGCACCCGAATCAATCCGTAGTCGGCCAGGTCGAAGTCGTCTCGGGGCACTTCGTCGAACAGGGGTGCTGCGACGAGCTGTCCGTCGGCGCTGTAGTGCCAGCGGTGGTACGGGCAGCGGATCGTGTTGGCGATGTCGCAATCGCGTTCGGCCAGCTCGGTGCCGCGGTGGCGGCAGGAGTTCAGAAAGCCACCCAGCCCGGCGTCGGATCGGGTCAGCAGTACCGAACGTCCGCCCACCGAGCGCACCAGCAGGCGGCCCGGCCGCGCAACCTCTTCAGCGAGGGCCACTGCAACCCAGGCCCGGCCGAACAGTCGCTCCTGCTCGGCGGCGAAGTAGTCCTCGTCGGCGTACACCGCCGGCTGCATGGCGAAGGACGCGTCAACGGCGTTGCGTTGGGGAGCCCAGAACTCAGCCTCCGGCTGCGTCCACCGAGTCTCCGCTTTCGTTAGATCAGCTGCCGGCCGTGCCCCATCTGCTGCCATGTCGCAGTCCTACCCCGTATATGTGCCTGCTCCGAACAGTAGTGCGCGGACACCGAGCCGAATTCCTGAGCGAGGAGTGGCGTGAGGACCGTTGCCATGGTCTGCAGGGGCTAGCCGTCGTGTTCGCTCTCGGGGCTGCCTGATCTGCCTGCGGGGCGGATCTCCGCGATGAGGTCGCCGGGCTCGAGCAGCGACCCCGAGGCTGCGGCGACCGAGATGACCGTGCCGGTGACGGGCGCAGAGATCGACGACTCCATCTTCATGGCCTCGATGACCGCGACCGTGTCCCCCGCTTCCACCTGATCGCCCTCGGACACCGACACGTTCACCGAGCCCCGGAACGGCGCCGCCACATGACCCGGGACGCTGGGATCTGCCCGGGCGTGCTCGGGCCGATCGACGGCCACCGTGCGATCGAGCGTGTCGATGTCGCGGGGCTGCCCGTTCACCCGGAAGCTCACCAGTCGGATGCCCTCGTCGTTCGGCTCGCCGATGGACCGCAGGCCCAGCAGCAGCCGCACGCCCGGGCCGAGCACCACGGCGGTGTCGTCGTCGTGAGGGTCCAGCCCGTACCAGAACAGCAGCGACGGCAGCACCGACAAGTCGCCGTAGCGGTCGGTGTTCTCGCTCTGCGCCGCCGACGGCGTGGGAAACAGCAGCCGGTTCAGCGTGGCGGCGCGATCGGCCGCCAAGCCCGCCACGTCGTCGTCGGTGAGGTCCTTGGTCTTGGGTGCCCAGTCGCGGCCCTCGGTGGCGCGGGTGCGGAAGGGCTCGGGGAAGCCGCCGGGCGGGGTGCCGAGCTCACCGTGCAGGAAGCCGATGACGCTGTCGGGCAGGTCGGCCCCGGCCGGATTGCCGGCCAGCTCGTCGGGCGAGACGCCCGAGGCCACGAGGTGCAGGGCGAGATCGCCGACAACCTTCGACGACGGAGTGACCTTGATCGGGCGGCCGAGCAGGTCGCTGCACGCCGCATACAGGCGCTCGACCTCCTCGAAACGGTGCCCGAGGCCCAGCGCCCGTGCCTGCGACCGCAGGTTCGAGAGCTGCCCGCCGGGTATCTCGTGACGGTAAACGGTGCCCGTGGGCGACGGCAGGCCGGCTTCGAACGGCGCGTACACGTGCCGCACTGCTTCCCAGTAGGGCTCCATGTCGCCGATCGCGTCGAGGCTGAGCCCGGTGGCCCGTTCGGTGTCGTCGGTCATCGCCACGATCGAGGCGATCGACGGCTGGGACGTCATCCCCGACAGGGGCGGGGCTGCGCCGTCGATGGCATCCACCCCGGCCTCGATCGCTGCAAGGTAGGTCGCGAGCTGCCCGCCCCCGGTGTCGTGGGTGTGCAGGTGCACAGGCTGGGCGAATCGATCCCGCAGCGCACTCACGAGCACCTCCGCGGCCGGCGGGCGCAGCAGCCCCGCCATGTCCTTGATGCACAGGATGTGCACCCCGGCGGCGTCGAGCTGCTCGGCGACGCTCAGGTAGTAGTCGAGGGTGTAGAGGTTCTCATCGGGGCTGGACAGGTTGCCCGAGTAGCAGATGGTGCCCTCGGCCACCGCGCCGGCCTCGATGACGGCTTCGATGGCGGGCCGCATCTGGTCGATGGAGTTGAACGCGTCGAACACGCGGAAGATGTCCATCCCGCACTCGGCGGCCTCGGCCACGAACTCGTGGGCGACCGTGTCGGGATAGGGCGAGTAGCCCACCGTGTTGCGCCCCCGCAGCAGCATCTGGGTGCAGATGTTGGGTGCTGCCGCACGTATGCGCCGCAGCCGTTCCCACGGGTCCTCGTGCAGGAACCGCAGCGCCACGTCGAAGGTGGCCCCTCCCCAGCACTCCATGCTGAGCAGTTGCGGCATGTAGTGGGCCATCTGGCGGGCGCCCGCTACCAGGTCGATGGTGCGCAGCCGGGTGGCCAGGATGGACTGGTGTGCGTCGCGCAGCGTGGTGTCGGTGACGGCCACCGTGCCGGCCGCCCGCAGGTCGGCTGCGAAGCCCGCAGGCCCGAGCTCGTCGAGTCGCTGGCGGGAGCCATCCGGCGGCGTGCGCGGCGTCGGTGCGAGTTTGGTGGCGGGATCGACATGGGTCGGAGCCGGGCCGTGAGGCTGGTGGACGGTCACGTCGGCCAGGTAGCGCAGCAGCCGTGTGGCCCGGTCGGCGCCCACTGACGCGGCCGTCAGCTCAGGCCGATCGTCGATGAAGGTGGTGGTGACAGGCTCGGACTGGAACTGGGCGTCGCCCAGGATCGCTTGGAGGTACGGCTGGTTGGTGGACACGCCGCGCACCCGGTACTCGGCCAGGGTGCGCTGCATGCGCCGGACCACGGTGTCGAAATCTGGGCCGCGGCAGGTGATCTTCTCGATCATCGAGTCGAAGTGCGGCGTGATCTCCACCCCTTGGTACACGCAACCGTCCAGCCGCACGCCGGCGCCGCTGGCGGGCCGGTAGGCAACGATGCGCCCGGTGTCGGGCCGGAAGTCGTTGGCGGGGTTCTCGGCGGTCACCCGGCACTGCATCGCGAAACCGCGCACGCTGATGCGATCCTGGGACAGCGCCAGATCGTCGAGCGTGGCACCGGCCGCGATGCGCAGCTGCGACTCGACGAGATCGATGTCGGTGACTTCCTCGGTCACCGTGTGCTCCACCTGGATGCGCGGGTTCATCTCGATGAACACGTGCCGACCGCTGGGCTCCACCAAGAACTCCACCGTGCCCGCGTTGACGTAGCCGATGGCCTCAGCGAATCGGACGGCATCGGCGAGCAGCTGCTGCCGTACCGCTGGGCCGAGGTCGCGCGCGGGCGCCATCTCGACCACCTTCTGGAAGCGCCGCTGCACCGAGCAGTCCCGCTCGTAGAGGTGCACGACGTTGCCGCTGGCATCGGCCAGCACCTGCGCCTCGATGTGGCGCACGTCGGTCATGGCCTCCTCCAGGAACACCGTGCCGTCGCCGAAGGCGCTGTGGGCCTCACGGCGAGCGGCATCGACCGCCTCGGCCAGATTCTCGGGGCGCTCCACGCGCCGCATGCCGCGGCCGCCGCCGCCTGATGCGGCCTTCACGAACAGCGGGAAGCCGATTGCTGACGCAGCGTCGGTGATGTCGGTTTCGGCAGCGTCATCGTCGACAGGCGGCGACTGTCGCAGCACCGGCAAACCGGCGGCTTCGGCCGCCTCACGAGCCCGCATCTTGTTGCCGGTCAGCCGCAGCGCCCCGGCGCTGGGCCCTACGAAGGTGACGCCGGCTGCTGCGCACGCATCGGCGAGATCTGGGCTCTCGGACAGGAACCCGTAGCCGGGGTAGATGGCGTCGGCGCCGACCTCGACTGCCTTGGTCACGATGGCCTCATGATCGAGGTAGGCCCGCACGGGCCGTCCCTCGGTGCCGATGACGTACGCCTCATCGGCCTTGATCCGGTGCAACGCCCCGCTGCGTTCTTCCTCGACGGGAAGGATCGCAACAGTCCGGATGCCGAGTTGGGTCGCCGCCCGAAAGGCACGAATAGCGATCTCACCCCGGTTCGCTACGAGCAGCTTCTTCATGACATCTCCCATGGACGTCTCCCGCGTCCGGTCAACATGTTCGCGCCTGATACCTGTCCCAACTCACTTCGCTGCGGCGCGGCCTCAGGCACCCCGGCTTCCCGGAGGTGACGTGCGGTGATGTCACGACGGGAAAGGCCGGTCGCCCCCGCCGACGGAGGCATCATGACCACTGATTCCAGCGATCCGAGCGGGCCGAGATTCCCGCGCCGCGCGCCGCGCCATTTCACGATGCCGGCTTCGAAGTTCACGCCGACGCCTACGACGCCGCCCACTCGTGAAGAGTTCGATGCGCTCATGCAGGAGATCGAAGCGCGGGCCCAGCGGTACGAGCGCGACCGAGAACGCCTCCGCGAGTTCTGGGCGCAGGACGACCCCGAGTCGGCATAGCCGTCCCACTGGAGGCCAGCCCGAAGCGCGTTTTGTGGCGGCGAGTGTCAGGTGCTGCTGGCCGACGTCTGGGCGTCCGGGCCGAATTGCTGGGCGAGAAGCGGCTTGAGCACCTTGCCCATGGCGTTGCGAGGCAGCTCGCTGACGATCATCAACTCCCTCGGGCACTTGTAGTGGGCGAGCCGGTCGCGCACGAAGGCAATCACCTCAGCCGGTTCGGGCCGGCTGCCCTCGTGAGGCACCACGGCCGCGACGACGCGCTCGCCCCAGCGTTCGTCGGGCAGTCCGACCACGGCCGCTTCGGCAATGTCCCGATGCTCGACGAGCACTCGCTCCACCTCGGCGCAGTACACGTTCTCGCCGCCGCTGATGATCATGTCCTTGACCCGGTCCACAATCGCCAGTCGGCCGTCGGCGGCCATGATGCCCATATCGCCCGAGCGGGCGAATCCATCGGGGGTGTGCGCCGCCTCAGTGGCCTCGGGCCGTCCCAGGTAGCCCTCGAAGGGCACCACCGACATGGCGACCACTTCCCCGGCAACGCCGTCAGCAACCTCCTCGCAGGTCTCGGGGTCAACCACCTTGATCACTGAGCCCGGCGTCGGCCCTCCCACACAATGAGGCACGAGCGCCGAGCGGTCCTTGATGTCGTAGGTCACCCAGCCGGCTTCGGTCCACCCATAGCCGTCGGTGATCTCCGCATTCGGGAAGATGTCGAACGCCTCATCGAGCAGGGACATCGGTCCGGGCGCACCTGCAGACAGCAGGTACCGCAGCGCTTCCAGCGGCGGTCGCCCAGCTCCCCGCCATACCTCGGCAATTGCGGCGGTCATCGAGGGCACGAGGAACACCCACGAGCTATGGCGGGCGTACTCGGCAAGTGCGGCCTGCGGCTCGAATGCAGTCATCACCCGGGCACGCCCACCGGCCACGAGCTGCGCCAATGTCAGTCCGCCGTAGGACAGATGGAACATCGGACCCGGCGTCGACACGACCTCGCGGGCAGTCAACCCAAATGTCCAGCTCCAGTGCATCAGGCGTGTCAGGAACCCCGCGTTGGTGTTGATGCTTCCCTTGGGAAATCCGGTCGTGCCCGAGGTGTAGGCAATCATCGCTGCGCGTTGGTCGGTGGTGATCTCGGTGGGCGCAGTGCTCGGCACCAGCCGACCAGTGCGCTGATCGCTGTCGGCGTACGGACCGATCGGCCGTGACCACCTCATCGGTGCTGACGCGGGAATCTCGGCAGCGTCGATCAGCTTGATGCCGAGGTCGGCGGTGACCCGGCGAGCGATGTCGATGAACGGCTCGGCGGACAGCAGTATCGAGGCACCCGAGTCCTCCAGCACGTAGCGGATCTCCGGCTCGGCGAGCCGGCTGTTGACCGGCACTGCAGCAGCGCCGACGAGCTGGCAGGCGAGGTAGGCGGCAGCGTGGTCGGCGCCGTTCGGCAGCAGGAGCCCGGCCATCGGCCCGTGCGGGCCTGCGGACACGGAACCCAGCGCATCTGCCAAGGCCTTGGTGCGACCCCAGAGCGCGCCGTACGTCCACGTCTCGACCGGCTCTACGTCTCCAGTCGTGCGAGGGTCGAGCACCTCGATCGCACACCGGTCCGGAAAGGACCGGGCGTTGGTGGCGACGCAGTCGGCAACTGTGATCGGCTGCAGCATGTCGCAGCGCAAATTACCGGCACCGCCCGAACCATGCGTAAGTCAGTCCGGGGCGCAGCGTTAGCGTGCCCTGCGTGACTGCATGGCTGTTGGACCCCGATGTGCTGCATCTCAATCACGGCTCGTTCGGCGCGACACCTGCGAGCGTGCTCGACGCGCAGCAGGCCATCCGCATCCGCATGGAGGCCAACCCGACCCGGTTCTTCCTCGAGGGCGAGTACCAGGAGCGGCTGGACTGCACGCGGCAGTCGGTGGCGCAGTTCGTCGGTGCCGACCCCGCCGGTCTGGTGTTCGTCACGAATGCGACGACGGGCGTGAACGCCGTGCTCCGATCGCTGGAGCCGAGCCTTGCACCCGGCGATGAGATCCTGGTGACAGATCACGAGTACAACGCCTGCGCCAATGCAGCGGCCGTGTCGGCGTCGCGTGCCGGCGCCGTGGTCACCACCGCAGCAGTGCCGTTCCCGCTCGACGACCGCAGCGAGGTGGTCGACGCCGTGCTGCGTGCCGTCACTGACCGCACGCGCATCCTGCTCATCGACGCGGTCACCTCGGCGACGGGCCTCGTGATGCCGGTGGATGAGCTGGTGGCGCGGCTCGAGCCCGACGTGCGGGTGCTCGTGGACGCGGCCCATGCGCCCGGCATGATCGACTTCGACGTGACCGAGCTGGGCGCCTCGTACGTCACCGCCAACTGCCACAAGTGGATGTGCTCGGCCAAGGGCGCCGCGTTCCTGTGGGTGCGACCCGACCGGCGAGACGATGTGCACCACGCGGTCATCAGCCACGGCTACAACGGCGGCTGGCCCTCGCAAGGCGGGCATCTGCACGCCCAGTTCGACTGGACGGGCACGCACGACCCGGCGGCCTGGCTGACCGTCGCCGATGCTCTGGCCGCAGTCGAGGCCATGCATCCCGACGGCTGGCCGGGTGTGAAGGGTGCAATCCGCGAGCTGTGCCTGGCGGGTCGCGGCAAGCTCCTCGAGGCCTTCGGCATCGACGCTCCCGCGCCCGACGACATGATCGGCGCCATCGCCAGCGTGCCGGTGCCGCCGGCCGGCAACTCAGGCTCGGCGATCTTCGACCCGCTGATGGCGGCGCTGCGCGACCGCCATCGCATCGAAGTGCCAGTGTTCACCTGGCCGGCGCCGCCCGACCGCGTGCTGCGCATCTCGGCGCACCTCTACAACCGACCCGACGACTACGACCGGCTCGCCAAAGCGCTCACCACGGAACTGGCCGGCTAGGACTGCCAGATCGGGCGCTGATGTCGTCGTGGCGGGGCAGCGCTGCGGCGGCTGGGGCTAGGTGGCAGGATCGCGGCACGCAGGGCGAGACCCGCCCGAGGTTCGCAGCCCAGGAGGCACCGATGTCATCGGCCATCGCAGCAACACCCGGCGCAAAGATGATCTTCCTCATCAAGCGCCGGCCCGAAGCCACCCGTGACGAGCTGGTCGCGAACTGGTTCAAGAATCACATGCCCGACGTGATTGCCGGCCAGGCGCAAGCAGCCGCCGAGGGCAAGGTGCACGCCACGAAGTACATCGCGACGCTGTTCGATCAGCGGCCCGGCAAAGACGTGCCCTGGGACGGCATGGCGCAGCTCTGGTTCGACCGGGCAATCCCGAACCCGCCCGAGCCGCACGGCACGGTGCCCCGGGACACGTTCCAGCAGAAGGCCCAGCCGTACGTGGGGTGGGCGACCACCGAGTACGTGGTGATCGACGGCGAGTTGCCGCTCGTGCCGAACACGCTCAACGAGCCCTTCCCGGTGACGCGCTCGGGCTTCTTCAAAGTGTCATTCCTGGTGCCTGCCCGCGACGGCATCGACTACGACGCTGCCTTTCGGCACTGGCTGGAGGCGCATGCGCCCAACGTGCGAGGCGTCATGGGGCAGGTCGGCGGCCTGCGCTACGTGGTGAACCACAGCCAAGACCCCGCAAACGAGTCCTACCTGGGCATGGCCGAGCTGTACTTCCGCGATCCGCAGGGCTGGGACGACTATCGGGCCACCATCACCGAGGACGGCTTCAGCGAATTCGTCGACTTCGACCGCCTGGTGAACATGCACGCCACGTCACAGATGGTCGGCATCGCGGGCTGATTGCTCAGCCGCTGAGGCGCTAGGCCTCTGCGGCTGCTTTCATCGCAGCGAGCGTGGCGCGGATGCCGGCGCGGGCGTTGCCGGCCCGGTAGTCGAGTTCCTTCTGGCCGTTCTCGATCATGCGGGGGGACAGTTGGCGCAGCGTCCAGGTCTCGGTCAAGGTGGTGCCGGAGCCGTTGGGCGCCAGCTGGTAGCGCCACAGGACGATGTTGTATTCGAGGCCGCCGGTCACGAAGGCGAAGTCCTCGTTCTCGACGCGGCGGATGATCTCGACCGGCGCCTTCCACTCCTCGCCGTCGAGCCGGTTGATGCCGACGAACATGTCGCCGACCTGCCCGGTGCCCGGCACCCCGTCGGGGCCCTTGCGCCAGTACCCGCCGGTGTTCTCGTTGCTCCACTCGCCGTAGCGATCCAGCGCCGTCACCATCTCCCACACCACCTTCGGCGGCGCGTCGATGTCGATCGATTCGCTATGGGACATCACCGGGTCGTCAACATGCCCGGGAAGCTGCTCACTCATGGCCCGCAGCCTTGCAGATGCCGTCACCCGCCCGCGGTGTCCAATTGGCGAGCGTCGCCGCGGCGCCGACGGCCACGACCTGGCTGTCACCTGATCAGTCGTCGTTGGCGGGGTACAGCTCTCGCCAGTCGATCTGGTCGTCCTTTGGCAGCTTGGCATTGATCGGCGCCATGTCTGCCAGCAGGGCATCGGCAGCGTCGTCGCCGATCGCCCCCCAGTGGACGCCATCGAGGCGGTCGGTCATGGCCTCGACCTCGTCGCGCCCGGCGGAGCCTGCAGCGGTGGCCCGCCCCGCGGCATCCACCCAGCCGCGGCTGCGAAGGCGCTCGTACGCGGCCTCGGCCTCGGTCTCGGTCCAGCCGGCCTCTTCTTGAATCCACTCGCGGGGCGCTTCATCGACGGCGACCTGGGAGACCACCGATTCGCAGCCGTCCAAACCGGCCGCTGCAAGGGCGATCAGGTGGCATCCGCTGCGGTATTCCCGCAGCAGCGTGCAGCCGTGCCAGAGCGCCAAGTGCGGCTCGTCGGGCCAGTCCAGCGACGCCCAGCCTGCGAACAGCACCCGGCCGACAGGGTCGGCGGCATCGCAGGCAGCCCGCACTGTCTCGGCGCTGCGGCGAATCGAATCGCTGCCGACCAACTCGCCCAGTTCGCGTCTCAAAGCGGAGTCCATGCCCTCGTAGCGCGCGGCGAGCACCTGTGCCGGCGTCGAGTACGTCCAGGCATCCGGGATCGCCCGCCGAACCCGTGCAGGTGCGTAGTAGAAGAACAGCGACTCCACGACGCTCGCTGGCACAGGCCCCAACGGCGCCGACCGGGTCGCGAAGTAGTTCATCCAGAAGCCGCGCAATCCAGCGGCTGCTCCCGCCTCGCGCACTTCAGGCGCCCAGTAGCAGAGCTGGTGATACCGCTCCGCGCACTCCCACATCCGCCGCGCTCGTCGCATGACTGTCTCCCCGTCCTGCTAGCTGGGTTGGTTGATGAGGTGGGTGGCGGCGTTGTCGAAGTGGGCGAACATGGCCTGAGCGATGTCGGAGTCGAGCGGCGAGTCGTCGGGCAGGCGTGCCGCTTCGAGCGCAGCAACCATGTGGCGCATCCAGGCGTTGCGTTCGGCCGGCCCGATGGCGAAGGGCATGTGCCGCATGCGCAGGCGCGGGTGGCCGCGCTCTGCGCTGTAGTCGGCGGGCCCGCCCCAGTACTGGGCAAGAAAACCTGCCAGACGGTGCCGGGAGGGTCCCATGTCGGCGGGATACATCGGCCGCAGCAGTTCGTCCTGCTCGACTGCGTCGTAGAAGCGATTCACCAGATCGTCGAAGAACTGCTGCCCACCGACTGCAGCGAACACCGTCGGGGGCTGCTCGACAGCCTCGGCCAGGCTGCCGCCCAGCGTCAGGCCACCTGCGCCCCAAGCGGCTTCTTCGCGTGGGGCGGAAGGGTCGCTCGCGGGGGTGGCATCGTCCTCGGTCACGGCGCTCAGGCTAAGAGGCGAAGCCGTGACGGAAGCGGCCTGCGAGCGGCAGCGAACATGAGCGGGCAGCACGGGTGAAGCCGTGGGCCAAGTGGCACCGGGCATCCCGCAGGGTGAGGCGCCTACAGTCTTGGAAAGCTGGCGCGCTCAGTCGGCGCTCAGCGGTGGGCCTGATGCAGGCCCGGAGGCAGGTACGGGAGGCACGATGGCGTTGACAGAACGGCCCCAGCGGACGACCAACGGGCGCAAGCCGGACGGTCGGCGCGCACACCGGTCGTACCTGAGCTACATCGACAAGTCGCGCGAGTACTACGGGGCACACGGCTACCCGCAGCCGTACCAGTGGGCGTACAACCAAGAGGTGGCGTTCGCGCCGTTGGCCACGCCGCTCTCGGAGAGCACCGTCGGCCTCGTCACCACCTCGTTCTTCGAGAAGGGCCGCGAGCCTGCCGGAGTGCCGGTGGCCCGGCCCAAGCAGCCCTACGCCGCTCGCTGCGACGATGCCCTCGCAGGCCTCTACAACAGCGATCTCTTCTGGGACAAGGACAACACCCACACCGACGACCTCGACACCTACCTGCCCATCAACCGGCTGCGCGAGTTCGAGGCCGAGGGGCGCATCGGTGCACTCTCGGAGCGCTTCTACGGCATCCCCACCGACTACAGCCATCGCCGCACCCAGCGCAACGACTCGCCCCGTATCGAGGAGTGGATGCGTGAAGACGGCGTCGACGTTGCCTTCCTGGTACCGCTCTGACCGGTCTGCCACCAGACGATCGGTCTGATCGCTCGACACCTGGAAGAGGCCGGCATTCCCACCGTGGTGGCCGGCAGCGCTCGTGACATCGTCGAGGAATGCGGCGTCGCACGGTTTGTGTTCACCGATTTCCCCCTGGGGAACCCGACCGGCAAGCCCGGCGATGCGGCCATGCAGCGCGCCATCGTGGCGACGGCGCTGGACCTGCTCGAGCATGCCTGGATGCCGCGCACCACGGTGCAGACGCCCTATGTGTGGGATGCCGACGACAACGACGGCTGGCGTGACCACTTCATGCGTGTCGACGACTCCAACCGGGCCGCGCTGGCCGCGGCCGGCGAGGCACGACGGCGCGATCAAGCCGCCGCCAAGGCCGACGGCCGCGCCCGCACCAGCTGAGCAACCCGGGCATCGGTGGCAGGGCCAGCCGGCGATGCCGCGCGTGGCCCCAGAGCAAATGAAAGGCCGCACATGACTGATGACCAGCGCAAGCCGCTGTTCGACCCTGCCGACGCTGACGCGCCCGATTTCGTGCCGTCTGAGCCGGCCGGCGCCGATGTCTATTCGCATCCCTCCGAGCACGGCGAGCGCATCACCGACACGCTCGTCCCCGATCTCATGATCGAAGCGTCTGGAGGCGTGACGGTCGCCGCCGACGTCTACGGCGACGACGGCCCGCTTGTGCTGCTGCAGCACGGCGGCGGCCAGACTCGCCACGCCTGGAAGGGAGCGGGCCAAGCCCTCGCCGACGGCGGCTACCGGGCCGTGTGCCTCGACGCCCGGGGCCACGGCGACTCGGACTGGGCGCCCGACGGCGACTACACGACTGAGGCATCGGTGGCCGACCTCGTGGCGGTAGTGGAGCACTTCGGGGAACGGCCGGTGCTGGTCGGCGCCTCGATGGGCGGGGGCACCTCGCTGACCGCGGTCGGCGAGGGTGCGGTAGACGCCCTGGCGCTCGTGCTCGTCGACACGGCCCCGCAGATCGAAGCAGCCGGCGTGCGCAAGATCCGGGACTTCATGGCTCAGGGCGCCGACGGGTTTGCATCGCTCGAAGAGGTCGCCGAGGCGATTGCCAACTACCAGCCGCATCGCAAGCGGCCGCGCAACCTGGACGGTCTCGCCAAGAATGTCCGCCTCTGGCCCGACGGCCGCTACCGCTGGCATTGGGATCCCGCCTTCATGCACCGCCCGCGCAGCTTCGCCGAGCGCATCCCGCGCCAGCAGGCCGCCGCCGAGAACCTGACGCTGCCGACGCTGCTGGTGCGGGGCGGTCTCAGCGATGTGCTGTCAGAGGAAGGCGCTCAGTCGTTCCTCGACACCGTGCCGCATGCGCACTATGCGAATGTCGGCGGCGCGGCCCACATGGTTGCGGGCGACCGCAACGACATCTTCGTCGAGGCGACGCTCAGGTTCCTGGCCGAATTCGTGCCTGGCGCGCACGCGCGAGCCTGATCGCGGCCTTCTTGCCGTACCCTTGCGGCCCTTGGCCGGACAGGCCGAGCTTCGAGAGGCACAACATGCGCGGAACAGTCAAGTTCTTCAACAACGAGAAGGGCTTCGGCTTTATCTCCCGTGAAGGCGCCGATGACGTCTTTGCCCACATCTCCAATGTGGTCGGTGAAGGCGACCGGACGTTGGAGGCAGGCCAGGAGGTCGAGTTCGACATCGGCCCGGGCCGCAAGGGCGACGAAGCTCGCAACGTCAAGCCCGTTTGAACTCAATCGCCGCTGAGCACTGCCAGCGGCACTGACCGGCCGCATCAACCCTTGAACGGGCCGGCGGTGCGGCCGTCGATTGCCGACCCGATGTCGGCGAGGAGTCACATGCCCCCCACCTTCGCCCAGCTGGGCGCCCCCGACTTCATCGTCAGCGCGCTCGCGCAGCGAGGCATCAGTGAGCCGTTCGCCATCCAAGCGGCCACTGTGGCTGACGCCTTGGCCGGACTCGATGTCTGCGGACGCGCGCCCACCGGCTCGGGCAAGACGCTGGCTTTCGGCATTCCGCTCGTCGCCAGCGTCGGCAAGGCCCAGCCGCGCAAGCCCCGAGCGCTGGTGCTCGCGCCGACCCGCGAACTCGCCGACCAGATCATGACCGAGCTGCGCACTTTCGCAGGCAAGCGGCGCATCGGCGTCGCCTATGGCGGTGTGGGTTACGGCGCTCAGATCGGGTCGCTGCGCCGCGGGGTCGACATCCTCGTGGCGTGTCCGGGTCGCCTCGAGGACTTGATCTCCCAGGGCCAGGCTGACCTGTCCGCGGTCGACAAGGTCGTCATTGACGAAGCCGATCGCATGGCCGATATGGGATTCATCCCCGCCGTGCGGCGGCTGCTCGACCAAACTGCGGCACGGCGCCAGACCATGCTGTTCTCCGCCACGCTCGACGGAGATGTGGCAACACTCACCCGTGACTACCAGCGCGATCCCGTGCGTCACGAAGTCGACGACGAGACGCCCGATGTCAGGGCTGCCGAGCACGTGTTCTGGAGCGTCGCCAAGACTGACCGCACCGACATCTGCGCCGAGGCGATCGACGCCGCTGGGTTGACAGTCGTGTTCTGCCGGACCCGGCATGGCTGTGACCGCGTTGCCAAGCAGTTGGATCGCCGAGGGATCCGCGCGGCGGCGCTGCATGGCGGACGCAGCCAGCCCCAGCGCACCAAGGCACTCGCCGCGTTCGCAGCCGGCAGAGTTCAAGCGCTGGTCGCGACAGACGTTGCTGCGCGCGGCATCCATGTCGAAGGTGTGAGTGCCGTCGTCCACTATGACCTCGCGGCGGACCACAAGACCTACCTTCACCGGTCGGGCCGCACGGCGCGGGCGGGTGAGGGCGGGGTAGTGGTCTCGCTCATCCAGCCCGAGCAGGCGAGAGAGCTCAAATCCATGCAGTGCAAGATGGGACTGGTGCAGCCCATTACCGACGTGGATGTGGACGTGATCCGGGAAGCCCCACGATCACGGACGCGGTATCGCACGCTCAAGCGTCTGGATCGTCCTGGGGCTCACTGAGCGTCTCGAGGCTCGAGGGCGCAAGGTTCGAGGCGAACTTCGACATGTTGTCGCTGAGTGCGCTGATGAGCTGCTCCACGAACTGCGGTGACATGTTCACCCGCTGGACCACCACCCCGCGCCGGGGCGACTGCTTGCCGCTGAAGTCCAAGCGGATGAAATCGAGCGTGAACTCGTACGGCGAGTGACGCACCACTGCGAAGTTGGACCACACGCCGGCTTCGAGCTCAGGCGGGAGCCGGATCTGCAGCTTCGTTCCGTCGGGCAGCGATTCCGGTGGTGTTCCCTCAGTCACGTGCCGAACGCTACGGGGAGCGCGGCAGCTCAGCGCTCCTCGCGCCGATACGGCAGTGTCAGCGCAGCCGGAGCGGGGCTCGGACGGTGGCGAGCGCGGAAGCTGATTGCGATCAGCACCACCACGGTCAGCAGGAACGGCAGGATGCCCAGCAGTGCCGGCGAGATCGTGTTGACCTCGAGCCCGAGGATCGTGAGGTCGAACGTCTGGACGCGTGGCTGCAAGGCCAGCGTGAAGCCGAACAGCAGCGAGCCGGCCGCCAGCCGTCCAGGGCGCCACGCGCCGAAGATCACCAGCGCCACAGCGATCCAGCCCCGGCCGGCAATCAGACCCTCCGTCCAGCCCGCAGCCATGTACAGCGAGAGGAACGAGCCGGCGGCACCGGCGAACGCCCCTCCGACCAGCACAGCGCTGGTGCGCAACAGGATGACCGAATGGCCGACCGAGTCAGTGGTCGAAGCAGACTCGCCGACTGCCCGCAGCGCCAGGCCGAGCCGGGTGCGGCTCAGCACGAACCACGCAGCAACCCCCAGAACGACAGCCAGATACACCACCGGGGGTTGATCGAACAGGATCGGACCGACCCACGGAATGTCGGCCAAGCCGACGATGCTGAGATCGGTGAACACCGAATCGGCGCGCTCGCGCACGGCGTCCTGGCCGATGAATGCCGCAAAGCCGAGTCCTCCGATGGTGATCGCGAGGCCCGACACGACCTGGCCGGCACCCATGATCACGCTGACCAGCGCATGCACTCCTGCAGTGGCCATGCCGACGAGGGCCGCGACGGCGAAGCCGACCCAGGGACGGTCGGTGGCGATCGCTGCCATGAAGCCCGTCACGGCGCCCATGGCCATCATCCCCTCAACGCCGAGGTTGAGCACGCCGGCCCGCTCGGCGATGAGCTCGCCCAGGCCGGCCAGGTAGACCAGCGTGGCGAACTGCACGGTCGCCACGAGCAGGCCGATGATCGCGTCTTCAGACACCGGACGCTCCTGCGCTCGCTGGATTCTCGGCGGCGTCGCCATCGGCCCCGCTGCCGACCGGCCGCACCCAGCGCACCCGGTAGTTCAGCAGCACCGCCGCGACCAGAGCGCCGATGAGGATCATGGCTTGCAGGATCGTGGCGATCGAACTCGTCACGCCGAGCGTCTGGATGGACTGGCCGCCCCGCAGCACTGCTCCGAACACGACCGCGACGACGGCGACGCCGGACGGTCGCATGAGCGCGAGCGCTGCAACGATGATCCCGGCGAAGCCGTAGCCGCTCGACAGGCCCGGCTCGAGCCGGGTGGCGGTGCCGCTCAACTCGATCGCTCCCGCCAGGCCCGCGAGCCCGCCCGACAGCAGCAGCGCTGTCAGCACCTTGCGCTGCAGCGAGATGCCCGCATAGCGAGCCGTCGCCGGTGACGAACCCGCCATGCGCAGCTCGTAGCCCCATGCGGTGCGCGAGACGGCCAGCCAGAACGCCAGCAGCAGCGCCACCGCGAACAGCACGCCGATGTGGACCTGGCCGAACAGCCCCGGCAGCGACGCCTTATCTGGCAACGGTGAGATCTGGGCGAAGCCGAACGACTCGGGGTCCTTCCACGGACCCACCTTGAGCCATTCCACGATGCGTATCGCCACTTCGACGAGCATCAGCGTGGTGATGATCTCGCTCACGCCGAGGTAGGCGCGAGCCAGCGCGGGTCCCAACACGAGCACCACGCCGCCCACAGCGCCGGCAACCAGCATCAGCACGATCAGCACCGGGCCCGGCAGGTCGCCGGCCACCATGGCGAAGCCGGCCGCAGCGGTCGCACCCGCCATCATCTGGCCCTCCGCACCGATATTCCACAGGCCCATCGAGCCGGCCACCGCCACCGCCAGCCCGGCGATTGCCAGCGGCGTAGCGCGCAGCAGCGTCCGAGACAGCGCATCGAACCCACCGAGCGATGACTCGGCCATGCGTTGATAGACCGTCACCGGATCGTTGCCCGAGCCCCACAGCAGCAGCGCCCCGGCGATCAGCGCCAGCACGATGCCGATCACGAAGGCGATGGCCTGTGCCGCTGGCGCGACCCGGGCGCGTCGCTGCAGCACCGGTCGCACGAGGACGCGATGCCAGCGGGCCCGGCCGCGGGCAACGGTGTGCAGCGGGGCGTGCGTCGGCTCGGTCACGCCGACGCCGTTCCGGCCATGGCGGCCCCGACATCGGCCCGGGAGACCTGTGTCGGATCCATGCGTGCCGCCACCTGACCCTCGTACATCACGATGAGCCGGTCTGACAGCGCGAGGAGCTCGTCGAGATCCTCCGAGATCAGCAGCACCCCGACGCCGGCGGCCCGCTGCGCAACGATCTGCGACTGGATGGCAGCGATGCCTGCCACGTCGAGGCCGCGGGTCGGCTGCGCCGCCACGAGCACCTTGGGTTCGCCGGTCAGCTCGCGCCCGAGCAGCAGGCGCTGGAGATTGCCGCCCGACAGGGCACTGATGGGTTCGTGCAGGCGTCCCACCTGCACGCCGAAGCGTTCGACGAGGCGCTTGCAGAAGTCCTCGCAGCGACGCAGATCCAGCATCATCCTGCGCCTCATCGACCGGTAGGACCGCACGACGGCGTTGTCGACGACAGACATCGTGGGTGCCAGCCCCACGCCGAGCCGGTCCTCGGGCACGTAGGCCAGCCCGGCCCGTGAACGAGCCCGCGGCGATGTCCCGGTGATGTCGACCTCAGCGAGCTGCATCGTGCCTGCGGTGGTCGGGCGCAGCCCCGCGATGGCCTCGGCCAGCTCGCGCTGCCCGTTGCCCGAAACCCCGGCGACCCCGACAATCTCGCCGGCACGCACATCGATGTCGACCGAATGCAGCGCCGGCAGCCCGCGGTCGCTGAGCGCCGAGATGCCCTCCAGATCGAGCACGACATCACCGCTGGGCTGATCGGTGGGCCGCTGGATCTCCGTTGCCGTCTCGCCCACCATCATCTCGGCGAGATCGGAGCGGTCGATGCCAGCGAGGCTGCGCGGCTGCGCCACGGTCACGCCGTTGCGCAGCACGGTCGCCTCGTCGCACACCGACAGCACCTCGTCCAGCTTGTGGCTGATGTAGATGACCGAGCGGCCCCGATCGGCCATCGAGCGCAGCGTCAGGCCCAGGTCGGCTGCTTCGGCAGGCGTCAGGACCGCTGTGGGCTCGTCCAGCACCAGCACATCGGCGTCGCGCCACAGCGCCTTGAGGATCTCGACGCGCTGTCGCTCGCCGACCGAGAGCTGCCATACGGGCCGGGCCGGGTCGGTCTGCAGCGAGTAGGTGGCCGCCAGGTGGGCGACCCGCTCGATGATCTGGCCCATGTCCAGGTAGCGGGGCGCCGAGCCCAGCACCACGTTCTCGAAGACGGTGAGCGTCGGCACCAGCCGGAATTCCTGGTGGACCATGCCGATGCCCGCGGCGATCGCGTCGGCAGGGGAGTGAAACTGCCGTTGCCGGCCGTGCACCCAGATCTCGCCGTCGTCGGGCAGGTACACGCCGCTCAGCACGTTGACCAGCGAGGTCTTGCCGGCGCCGTTCTCGCCGAGCAGCGCATGGATGGTGCCGGCTCGCACGGTGAGGTTCGCGCCGTCGCAGGCGACGACGCCGGGAAACTCCTTGCGGATGCCTCGCAGGTCGACGACGACGCGGCCGTCGCCAGAGCCGGAGGACACCGCGGCGTCCCCCGGCTCCGACATCGGTTTCAGTGCTGTTGGGCCAGTGGGATCAGGGGCTGGCGTCACCCACCACGCCCTCGACGAACCAGTCCATGCCCAGCATCGGCCCGTCTTCCATGGTCTCGCCTGCTGCGACACGCTCGGCACCGTCCTGATCGTTGATCGGGCCGGTGAAGACGTCCCAGGCGCCGGTGCGGATCAGCTCGGCGGCTTCGGAAATGCGGTCGGCGACCTCGCCGGGCACATCGGCGGACAGCTCGGCGAGCTGGACGATGCCGTCGTCCATGCCGCCCCAGTACGCACCCGGTGCGTAGGTGCCGGCTGCCACTGCCTCGATGGTGCGGGCGTAGCGCGGTCCCCAGTGCCAGACCGGCGCTGTGATGAACGCCTCAGGCGCGAAGTTGCGCATGTCGGAGTTGTAGGCCACCCAACGCGCGCCGGCATCCTGGGCTGCGACGCCTGCGGCGGTCGAGTCCTGATGCATCGCGATGACGTCGGCACCGGCTTCGAGCAGCGCCGAAGCGGTGTCGCCCTCGACGGCGGGGTCGAACCAGGTGAAGGTCCAGTTGACGTGCACTTCCGCGCCGGGGTTGGTCTCGCGCGCGCCCAAGGTGAAGGCGTTGATGCCGCGGATCACCTCAGGAATGGGGAACGCCGCGACGTAGCCGATCTGCCCGCTCTGCGTCATGGCACCGGCTGCCATGCCCGACAGGTAACGCGGCTGGTAAATCCTGCCGAAGAAGTTGCCGAAGTTGGAGTCGTTCATCTTGAAGCCCGACGCGTGCTCGAACACGACATCGGGATACTCCGCGGCCAGTTCCTCCATCGGGTCCATGTAGCCGAACGACGTGCCGAAGATGATGTCCGCACCCTCGTTCTCGATGAAGTCGATGGCGACTTCCTTGAACGCCTCAGCATTCTCGGGGATGCTCTCGACGACGAGCGTTGTTGCGCCGGTCTCTTGCTCGGCAAAGAGGCGGCCCTGATCGTGGGCCCAGTTCCAGCCGGCGTCGCCGACCGGTCCCACGAGGATGAACGCTGCGGTGATGTCCTCCGCCGACATTCCCTCGGGCTCAGGTTCGGGCTCGTCGGCTGGAGGGGCCGTCGTTGCGGGCGCTGCGGTCGTCGCCGGGGCAGCACTCGTATCGGCTGCTTCGTCATCGTCGGTGCCGCATGCGGCGCTCACGAGCGCAATTGAGGCGAGCGCGATGGCCAGCCGTATCAGAGTCCTCGAACGCATGATCTCCCTCTCCGTTCGCGCCCGCGAGGCAACCTCGGGGCGATCAGGATCGAGCCTAATCTCGCTGGCCAGAGTGCACGGCCAGCGCTGCGAGCGCCGCCGATCAGCGCCGGGACGGGCTGCGCCCGTTCGAGTCGCTCGCGACGCCGCTCGCCGGCAGTTCAGAACGGGTTGAGTTCGAGGCCCAGGAGGTGCCGGCCGAGCTGGTGGGTGACCCGGTCTTGATGCACGTTGATGTGCACCGGCATCGCGCGGAAGTCGCGGTAGCGGCGGTCGAACGCGCCGCCTTCGCGCAGCGCCGTGCCGCCCTGGGTGCGGTGCAGCAAGGACATCGCCTCGTCGAGCTGCTCCACGGCCATGGTCGTCACCGCCATCTGGCGCAGGTAGTCGGCCTCGTCGGGGACGACACCGGCGGCGATGCGACGGTCGACGTCATTGCACGCAGCCTCTGTCGCCGCAGCGGCGGCAGCCAGCAGCGATGCCGCCCGACCGAAGTTGACCTGCACGGTGGGCCGATCGACCATCTTGCCGCCGATGATCACCCGCCGGCCGCCGGCCGCGTCAGCAGCCTCGGCCAGCGCCCGGCGCACGAGGCCCACCGCCATGAACGAGAGCCACAGGTCTGAGATTCCCACCCAGTCCTCGCGGTAGCGGTGATGCACCACCGGCACGGTGCGCAGCGACTCTGCGCGGTTGGCGCCGAACCAGGCCACGCAGTCGCTGAGGTTCACCGGCACGTCGGTGTAGTGGACGTCGTCGGTGGCCGAGGCCCGCAGCCCGGCTCCGTCCCACGACGGGTCGATCTTCACGCCCTCCGCCTTGGTGGGCAGGATGGTGAAGCGGATGTCGAGGCTGGATTTCGCCGCTCCATGCGGCGCAGGATGCCGGATCGGCTTGCCGTCGTCTCCGCTGATGGCGAAGGCCACCCCGCAGTAGTCGGCGTAGCGGGCGCCGGTGCCCCAGCGGCCGGTGCCGTTGAGGATGGCCTGATCGCCTTCGATGCGTCCGTAGACCGAACTGCGCGCGCCACCGGGGAACGACACCCATTGGCCGTTGGTCACGAGGTGGGTGAGGAAGTCTTGCTGGTCGGGTCCCACCGAGCCGACGAACAGGTGGAACACGCACAGGTGATTCCACAGGCACCACGCCAGGCTCGGGCAGCGGGCCGCCACCGCTTCGAGCTCGCGGCCCATTCCCAGCATCGTCTCCTCGACGCCGCCGATGTTGCGCGTGGCCGACATGCGCATGAAGTCGGTGCCGCGGATGGCCTCGATGACCTCGGACGAGACCGACCGGGTCCGGTCTGCTGTTTCTGCCTGCGCCTCGATCGCGTCCAAGAACGGCGCGATCCGCAGGCCCTCGGTCGGCGCCGGGGAGAAGTGCTCGACCAACTCTTCGCCGGACAGACCGCCGACGTCGGGTTCAGCCCCTGAGGACGTCTGGCCTGGCTCGTCGGCTTCAGGTGCTCCCGCCATGCGGCCACAGTAGGCCGCGGCGGACTCAACCGCGGGTGGAACTGGCTGCTGGTGAGTTCAGGCGCAGTGGCCGTTGGATGACGGCGGCACGTCCAGCATTGGGTTGCGGTCGAAGAAGCCGTCGGGCACCAGCCCGAAGCCGACGTACTCGGTGGGCATCACCGGGAAGTCCTCGGGCCTCGCATCGTGGGTGATCCCGAACGTGTGCCACACCGTGATGTCGGTGTCGACCACCGACCGGTCGCCTGCCGTGTAGCGCTCCAGGCCGTCGCCGGCGTTGCGCTGGGTGGGGAACCGTCCGGCGCCATAGCGCTCGTCGGGACGGGTCGGCGATACCCACAGGTTGTGCCGGGCAAACGTGGCACGCTGCGAATGCGGGCTGTCGTTTGCGGCAAACATGGTGGCCGTGGGCGGCGGCAGCAGCCGGAAGGCGGTCGGATGCCCGAGCCGGTTGATGTGATCCGAGCTCTGGATGCGCCAGTACCGGCTCGACGCCGAGTTGGCGTTGCGGCGGGCTGCCAGCTCGCTCTCGAGGGTCGTCTCATGGGCGGCGAACGCGGTGCCATAGGGATTGTCCGGACCAGGCGGCAGCGCCTCGGTGTTGACCTCGACGACGCTGTTGTTGTTGCCGTCGATGGCCATGTCCAGCCGCACGCAGAAGATGTGCTGGTGGATCGGGGCTGACACGTGCGGCGCCACCTGGCGGGCGAAGGTCATGTCGTCGCCTTCACGGTGCGACCGCGTGGTGAGAATGCCGGTCAGCTTCACCTCGTAGCGGATCGTGCCGTCGAGGTAGAAGTACCAGAAGAACCCGTACTCGTAGTTGCCGACGGTGTGGATGGCGCTCACCACCAGCCGGCGCGAGCGGCGCACCTCGGTGGTGTCGGCGTGCCAGTCGAAGTGCTTCCAGCCGATGCCGAAGTCCTCCTCGTGGATGCAGATGGCGTTCGGCGTGGTCACCACCGAGCCGTCGTCGAACACCTGGGTCGAGTCGAGGTAGACGATCTCGCCCAGGCAGTCGCAGCCGAGCTGCAGCGAGTTGTTCATGAGGCCGAGGCCGAACTCGCCGGAGTCGAGTGCGTGCTTGAACGTCTGCGACGGCCGGGTGTCGCCGTAGGGCACCACCATCTCGGCCAGCGAGGCCCGGTCGATGATGGGCCGCACCCGGTTCCCGTCGTTGTAGGCGATCCGGTGCAGCACCAGACCCTCGGTGTCGTCCATGACGACGCGCATCGACCACTTCTGCCAGCACAGCTCGTTGTCGTCGAGCGTGAAGCTGGTGCCCTCGGGCTGGGTGATCTCGATCGGGCGCAGATCGGTGCGCATCGGCCCGAAGTCCTCGGTGACGGCGTCGACGTCGTAGTTGCCCCGTTCAGAGGCCACCGGCCACTGGTCGAAATCGGTGACGTGCAGCACTTCCAGGGTGTCGACGTCGATATGCACCATCAAGCCGTCGAGCGGGTACGCGTAGCCGTTGTCGGCGGGATCGGGGCGCCAGAAGGCGATGCAGCGCTGCACGCGCCGGCCGACCTCGAAGTCGAAGTCGTAGTCGCCGGTGGGCCAGGGGTCGATCTGCACCTGCGAGGTGTCCGTGATGCCGCGCTTGGCCAGCGCAGCGGCGAAGCCCGGGTCCTTCCGGCAGGCGTCCATCACCGCGAACAGCTCCGCCATGCCCACCCGGGGCACCACGCCGGGATGGTGCGTCCACGAGTCGACCTCGCCGCGGGTCACCGACACCACGGCGACGTGCACCTGGCCGTTCTCGTGCACCACTACCTCGAACCGCCGGTCCGTGGCGGTGCCTGGCGTCCACGCTGCCACTTCGGCCTTGGGCGGCTCCCAGATGCAGAAGCCGTGAAAGCGCGCGTCCGCGCCGATGCGCCCGCTGCGACGCAGCACCTCGATGGCGGCGTGAGCCTCCGCCTCGGTCATCATCGACAGGGGGTGAACCGAGGGTGTGTCCGCGCCCTCGACCGGTGTTTCCAGCAGCGTGTCAGCCATGGCTTCACGCTACGCGGTGTGCCGCGCATACGCGGTCGGCGCGATGAACGTCACTAATCTCGCTCAGTACGGTTCCGCACCTGATTGGCCCAGAGCTGGCCCGATGACTGGGGTCCGTACGTCGTGACCGAGGGGGATCTTCGCAGCCGCGTCCGGCGCCACCTTGATTTCATCTATCCGGCGATGCATACCGATCGTCTCGTCGACGACGTGCTCTCCACGCTCGGGCTCGACGGCACTGAGGGCGCTGCCGCGGGCGGCCCGCGGTGGGATCAGCACGACGTGGCGGTGATCACCTACGCCGACTCGATCACCGAGGCGGGCAAGGTGCCGATGCAGACGATGCACGAGCTGCTCGACGACCTGACGGGCGACGTCGTGTCGGTCGTGCATGTGCTGCCCTTCTACCCGGCAAGCTCGGACGGGGGTTTCGCGATCACTGACCACCGTGCTGTGGACCCGCGGCTAGGTGCCTGGGAAGACATCAGTGACTTGAGCGAGACCTACACAGTCATGGCCGATCTGGTCGTGAACCATGTCAGCGCCGATCACCCGTGGATGTCCCAGTTCTGCAGCGGGGAGGAGCCTGGCAGCCGCTACCTGCTCACCGCCGAGCCCTCCGACGACTTGTCGAGCGTGGTGCGTCCCCGCACGACACCGCTGCTGCGCGAAGTCGAGACCCCTGACGGCCCCCGGCTGCTGTGGTGCACGTTCAGCTTCGACCAGATCGACCTGGACTTCGCCGAGCCCGAGGTTCTGGTCGATCTGCTGCGCACCGTGGCCCGCCTGGTCGACGCGGGCGTTCGGTGGTTCAGGCTCGACGCCATCGCCTATCTGTGGAAGGAGCTCGGAACCTCCTGTGTGAATCTGCCCCAGACCCACGAGTTCGTGAAGCTGCTGCGGACGCTGTTGGACGCACGCTGTCCCGACTCGGTCATCATCACCGAGACCAACGTGCCGCACGACCAGAACGTGGCGTATTGGGGCGACGGCGACGAAGCCCACCTCGTCTACAACTTCAGCCTGCCGCCGCTGGTAGCTCACACGATGCTGTCGGGCTCGTCGACAGCGATGCAGCAGTGGCTGGACAAGCTGGAGACGCCGCCGGCGGGAACGTCGTTCTTCAATTTCATCGCCAGCCACGACGGCATCGGGCTGCGCCCGGTGGAGGGGCTGCTGAGCGTCGCCGAGATCAACCGGCTCATTGCCGCGGCGCACAGCGCGGGCGGCACCCACTCAGAGTTCGACACCCCCGAGGGACCCAAGGCCTACGAGCTGAATGTCTCGCTGTGGGACCTCTTCGCCGGCGACGGCGATCCGCTGGGCGTGGCGCAGTTCCTTGCCGCGCACACGATCATGCTGAGCCTCGCCGGCGTCCCTGCCCTGTACGTGCATGCACTGCTGGGCACCCCGAGCTACTGGACGCCGATCAGCGAGCCGCCGCGCATCGTCACCGAGCATGGCCTGCCGCCGGTGGAGCAGAACAATCGCACCATCAACCGGCGCAAGGTCACCCTGGACGAGGCGGTGGACTTGCTCGGCGCGCAGGATGGGATCCGGCGCAGGACCCTGGTCGAGCTCGTGCACCGCATGCTCATCCGTCGCGCGCAGCCCGCGTTCCATCCCGACAGCCCGCAGGTGTCGCTGGACCTGGGGCCGCAGGCACTGGGTGTGATGCGCGGCGACGCACAGCGCGGCCAGACGGTGGTATCGGTGACCAACGTCGGCCACATCCATCTCACGGTGGACCTCGAGGTGCTGTCGTCGCTCTGCCCGGCGGGCACTGCAGCCAGGCAGTTCGGCGAGGCCGGCTGCGTGGACCTGCTGAACGGTGCGCTGCACGGTCCGTCGGACCGCGTGGAGCTGGCGTCGGGACAGACGATGTGGCTGTGCCTGGAGTCCGAGCGGCGAGAGCCCGCGCACGCGCACCGCCCGACGAACTCCTAGCTGCTGGGGCTCGACCGCTGGTCCTGCACGATGACGGTGTCGGTGCGGGATCGGCCGAATGTCTCGGGCGCGTAGATTTCCTCGGCCTTGGCCGGGGGAACGACGAAAGTGCCTGGGGTAGTAGCCCGGGCGATGTAGCTGTACTGGTGGGTGCCCGCCCGCAGGTACGACGAATAGGCCTCGGCGCGATCGTCGCGCAAGTTCTGGTGTTCGTACCAGGTCGACCACCACCATGAATCCGGGGCCCTGTCTCGGCCGGTGTCGACCTCGCCGGTCACCGCTAATGCCGGGTTGAGCGACTCGAAGCCGGCGGGCATGGGATCGACCAGCGCCATGTTGGTGCGTCGGCTGTCGTTGACCATGGTCACCTTGACCCGCACTTGGGCCCCCGCCAGCACGTGCCAGACGCCGTCGTCGTCGAGCCACACATCGCCCGGATCGTCGACAGCCTCGTAGCTTCGCTGAACCACAAAGCCTCGATCCACGGGATCCAGGTTGAGGTCGTCGGGGGCGTAACGAAGACCGAGGCGGTAGTAAAGGCGGCCGTCTCCGGTCTTTTGGATGATGAGATCGGAGTCGTCCAGCGCAAGCAGCTCCGCCATCGGCACCAGCGTCAGAGCGCGATCGGTGCTGCGTCCCGAGAACTGGTGTTGCGCGGCGTAGAGATCGCCGAGCCACACCCGGGCAACGAAGTCGGGATCGGTCGCCTCGAACGCGGCGAAGTAGTGGCCCAGTGCCAGCAGAATGAACGAGTTCTCCTGGACGTTGTGCCAGCGGCCCTTGATCCGGTTGGCCAGCAGTCCGGCTACCACCTTGGCAACCAGATCCGACTCGGGCGCCATGGTGATCAGAGCATCGAGCACGATGGCGTCAGTGCGGCGGCTGGAGTGCAGCAGCAGGTAGGCGTCTTCGCCGTAGTCCGTGACGAACGCGGCTGATCCGGCGGATTCGACGACTCGATTGTTGAGGACCCGTTCGATGTCGGCCTCGACGGCGTCATCGCTCACGAGCGGCCAGATCCAAGCGAGTGCGTCCGGCTCCAGCTCGGGGCCACGACGGTCCCACAGCTCGCGGGCGGCGCCGGCGTCTCGATCGCCGCCGAGCGATCGAACGTGGAGCGCGTAGGCCGCCAGCGTGTCCTTGCTTCGCTGGCTGTAGGTGTTCGGGATGCGGTCCTCGATGCTCTGCAGATACCAGTGTCCGCGGGACATGACGCCGTCGGTCACGGTGAAGCCCTCGTTGCGGGCAACGGTCAGCGCATGCATCGCCTGGATCGATTGGTAGGGGCTCGAAGGACGATTGCGCGACCACCATCCGAAGCCGCCGTCGCTGTTCTGCAAGGCCGACAGTTCGGAGATGTCGCGGCGCACAGCGGCATCGAGTTCGCCGGGGCTGGCGAGGCCTTCGGCTTCGAATGCCCCGAGCACGTCGCGCAGTGCGGAGATGGCCAAGATGCGGCTGGCGAAGGCGTCGGAGCTGGCGTACCGGTATTCGGAGAGGTACAGCACCGCGTCGGTCAGGGCCTGGACTGCGGTCGATGAGGTGTTGATCTCGAGCCCGCCGAATTGAGGAATCACCTCGAGCGGAGCGGCTATCGGCTGGACAATTGCGCCCTCGTCGACCGCCCCGTACACCGCGAATGCCTCGCTGGTGGCCGGCGTGTACACGGGAAGCGCGACGATCTGAGCGTCTGCGTGGTCGCGAGACACCGCCACTGCGCGCAAGCGGGCTGTGCCCGGCGACCTCGTTCGCGCCGGGAACCGAACTTCGATCCGATCATTGGCGGGCACCGTCAATCGCCGTCCCGGCGACCCGTCGAGCTCGAGGTTGGAGGTCTGCACGACCAGGTCCACTTCCATGGCGATGTCGGTTTGGTTCTGGACGATGATCGGCAGCTCGAACTCGTCGCCGTAGTTCAAGAAGCGAGGGGCCGAAGGCCGGACTTGGAGGGGCAGCTGCGCCGTGATGGCAGATTCGGCTGTGCCGAAGCGCTCGGCGCCGTCGACCGCCACCGCCATCACCCGGTAGCGGGTGAGGTTGTCGGGCAGATCAAACTCGACGGTCAACCGGCCGGCGGCATCGGTTACGGCTGTGGGATCGAACAGCGCCAGAGCGTCGAGGTTCTCGCGGACGTCAATCTGGATTCCTGCCGAGCCGGACCTGCTCCCGAAGGAACCAGCGTCATCGGACATGTCGCCGTCCGCCATTTCCTCCGCCGCGGCCAGCTCGACTTCTGCGTACTCCTCCTCGAGGACGCGAAGGAGCTCTTGGGGGCTCTCGAGCACGATGGTGCCTCGGCCTCGCTCGGTATGCACAAACGCCGTCTCCCGGCGGTAGAAGACCTCGATGGGGTCGATCAGCTCGTAGCCCGACACCGCGAGCACCGCTTCGTCCACAACGATCAGCAGCACGTTGGCCCCCGCAACCGGGGCAGCTTCGGCATCTTTGACTTCCACCGCGATGCTGGTGGCTGCGCCAGGCTTGACCACCGACGACGCGGGCTCGGCTGTGACGTCGAGCTTCCGCAGCAACGGTGGCACTCGCAGCCGGGCGCGCCCGGACGCATAAGCGGGACGGTGCGGCGCACCGGTCAGGCTGGTTCCGTCGTCGGCGATCCGCTCGGTCGTAGAGACGATCTCCACCTGCACCGCGAGCTCGGGAACGTGATCGTCGGTGATCGGCACGTGCACAACTGCGGCATGGTCGACGACGTCGAACGTGCGGAGCTCGATGATCTGGTTGTGGGTGACAGTCAGCAGGCCAGTCGCCGAGGCGAAGGGCGCCTCGACGAGAATCTCTGCTGTGTCGCCTGCGGCGTAGCTCTCGGCGTCGGGAATCAGGTTGGCTGCTTCGAGATTGACGCTCCGGCTCGGCGCGCCGCTTCGTGCGCCGGCCACCCAGCGGGTCAATTCGCTGCGGCTGGTCCGCCCGGCGTCGTCGATGACACTGGCAGAGACCCGGTAGCGGCCCCCGATGCTTGCCGTGAACTCGCAGCCGACGGGCGCCTGCCCCGAGATGGTCTCGCAGGTCTCTGCGTCTGTGGGCACCTCGGTCCACTGGCCGTCGATGTACTGGTGGACGATGCGTGCGGCGGTGATCTCGAAGGCTCGGCCCTCAATCGCGTTGCCGTCGATGTCGGTGACCACCGCGTCGATGTCGAGTCCGTCCCCGGCCCTCACGAAGGTGCGGGCGGAGCGAATACCGACATAGAGGCTGGCGGGATGGACGAGGACGTCTGTTGCCGACGCCCATTGCTGGCGGTTCACGTCCAGCACCCGAGCCTCGGCGGTCACCGTGGTGGGGAGAGCGTCGCCATCGCCTTCGAAGTCCATGCGCAGGTAATGGCTGCCGGCCGAGTCGGTCCTGCCCGAGAAGGTCTTGACCTGCGGCTCGGTCCACAGCTCGTCGAAGTAGCCGAAGTGCCACCAAGGACGCCATACACCGAACGTGAACCCGCTCCAGTTGGGCGGGGAGTACATGCCCTGCCGGGTGGTGACCGTCCAGGCGACTTCGGCGTCGACGAGGGGGCCGCCGGAGAAGTACGAAGCGTCGACTGCTGCCACCGCCGGTTCGTCAACCAGATGAGGGCCGGCCGACCCGAGGCGCGTTCCCACTTCGAACTCTGGGCGGCGGAACTCCTGCACCCCGAACGAGTGGTAGTGCCGCCCGTCACCGGGGCTGCCCGGGCGTCGAAAGGTGATGCTGCCCCAGCCGAGGTTCGCGCCATCGGGCAGTTCGACCGCGAGATCGAACCCGCCGTGGGCGTCCAAGCGGATCTCGCCGCTGCCGAGTTCGTTGCCGAACGGGCCGGTGACGCTGTAGGCGATGATCTCACCGCGGGGAAGGAACTCGAGGTCGCCGTCGCCGCTCAGATCGAGATTCCGGGCCCAGCCCTTCAGGTGCAACGTCTCGCCGGGGCGGTAGATGCCGCGATCGTCCGCGGTGTACCAGATGGTCTGATCGGCCAGCGGCCTCGCCACGGCGCCTGCTGGCAAAATGGCTCGGTCGGTGCCGAGTGACGCGACGATCCACCCGCGCGTGTCGCGGCTGAGCGAGGCGCGGGCGAGGCCACTGTCATCGGTGGCCAGCGTCGCGTCCCGACCCTCCAACTCGATTTCCACACCTGCCAGCGGATCGCCCGAGCGCAGGTCCGTTGTCCACACCGCCACTTCGCGAGAGTCGGCGATCATGTCGACGCCGATGTCGGTGTCCTGCACCCAGGCGATCACCGACTGATCCCTCGAAGCTGCCGCGAGCTGGCCGGCCCCGCTGACCATCATGACCACGTGACCGTGTTCGCCTTTGAGGACACTTGCGAGATCTATGGGAACCTCGGTGAGGGCGTCATGATCGATACCGGTGTCGACGATCTCGTCGACTGCGAGGGGCCACGGCACCTCAGTCGCATTCCTGTCCCGGTTCTGCCGCCAACGAGACACAACACTCAAGAACGACCCGTAGTCGCTCGGCTGCACGGCGTAGAGGCGCACACGTAGCTGTTGCCACTGGCGCACCATGACAGGAATCGTCTGACGAGCGCCGAGCGGATCCACGGTGGCCAGCCGCCCGCCCCTGAAGCTGAGGTGCGGGAGGGCTTCGTTGACGCTGAATTCGACGGTTTCGGGTGCCCCCAGAGTCTGACCGAACACGTCGCCCAGCCCTGCGGGGAGCTCGACTTCGTAGGTGGTGCCACCGACTGTCGGCCCGGCAATGGTCACTGCGTGGCCGTGTACCGACACGGTGGCGCCGGGGAGCGCGGGACGAATCAGCAGGTCCGCAGCATTGAGCGTTGCGGCATCCAGCATGTTGTTGAACCAGGCCGTGAGCGCACGCCCCGGTGGACACCCTTGAGATGAGCAGTTTGTGCCCTCCAGCCGAAGCGGCGAGTACGTCCGGGCTTCCACAACCGACGAGTTGGCGCTCGTGTTGGGGCCTTCGGCCGACGGCACATGGGGGCCGACCTCGATCCTGATCGAGGAGTCGGGCTCGAGCGGTGCCACCGGGCGGAAAGCGAGCCAGGTGTCTTCGAGCAGATTCCCGAGCAGGGAACTGATGTACTCATCGCCTTCGACCTCGGCATCACTGGCAAGACGGATCTGATGCGGGTTTCCCCCGACAGAAAACGTGATCGCATCGAGTGTTGCCGCCGGTTCGATCCGCTGATCGAAGTGGACCCCGAAGAGCGGATGGAGATCGAGCGAGTCGTGCTGGGGAACGAGCCACACCGTGTTGGGCGCGGGGGTCTCGAACTCAAAGCGAACGGCATCGGCCAGTTCGCCGCCGGACTGAGATGTCGTACCCGCGTGGATGTCGACCACGTAGGAAGTCGCCATCGGCAAACGGTCGAAAACGTCGGGGTCGTGTTCGAAGCGAAGCGTGCGAGTGCCGATCCACTGCCAGCGTCCCGGCAACGACGGGGTGATCGTGACGGGGACGTCGAGTTCGTCGAGCTGGCCGATGGTGGTGAGCGGAACCATCGGTTGGCTGAAGGTGATGCTGATGAAGGGAGCGATTCCCACATCACCCTCGGGCTGCACCCGCAGAACCGCCAGGGGTCCGGGGTCAACAGCGGGCGCGTCGATTCCCGGCTCGGCCGGGAACGGCTGATCAACGGTCTCGCCGGTGCGGGGCGGAGGCAGCGACTCGGACGGGCGGTGGAAGTCGACCGTGTCGCTCTCGTCGTCGCTCCACGTCGGCAGCCGTGAGATCACCGAGCGGACCTCCGCCGCGCTGAGTGGGGTGCCGTCGACCCGGTTGGCTGCAGGTGACTTGAGAGCGCCGAGCGCATCGCCCGCGCTCAGGCGAACGGTCAACGGTGTCCCCGACCACGAACCGCTCAGGCCGCGGCCCGAAGCGGCCCTATCAGGCGTGGGAGCGTTGCCAAACCGGTCGCGGCCGTCGCCGGGAACAGGAGCGGAACTGGTGACAGTCCGCTCAGTCGTTTGCGCTTCGCGATCACCACCGTCCGAGCAAGCGCTGGCCAGCAGTGCAACAACGATTCCTGCAATGAGGCAACGCCTCAGCGGTGCCGGCCTGGATCGGCAGGCGAGGATGCTCATGTGGCCCCTCGATCAAGCTGAACGCCAGCACAGGACGCCGGCCCGTTGGCGATGCAGGTCAGAGTAATTCACGCAAATGTAAGAGGTCAGTCCGACGGGGACCCGATTGGCGGTCGAGCTGGTCTGGTCTGATGTCTGGGACTCCAGTCAGTCTGCTTGCTGCGACGTTCTCGTTCCGGCTGACCTCAGGCGTTGTCGAGCTCGACGGCGTCGTAGAGCTGGCCGAGCACGTCGGGCACCGCGCTCTGCACGCGGGACCAGTTCGGGATGAACGGCGTGCCCATCGGGTCGTTCAGGAACTCGTCGCCGGCTTCCATGATCGCTGAGGCGAACAGCTCCACGGCAGTTTCCTCGGCGTGCAGGTCGAAGTCGAAGCCGTTGAACGTGGCGTCGTTGCGGAAGTGGCTGACCAGGTCGAGCGCATTGCGGTAGTAGACGGCCTTGACGGTGCGGAAGGTCTCCGAGCCCAGCACGGTGCCGTCGATGGCCAGCTTGCGGTAGATGGCCTTGGCGATGTCGCGGCTCATCTTGTGCAGGCCCGCGTTGGCGTCATCGAGCGACAGGTCCTGGTGCTTGTGGTCGTAACGGCCGCACAGGTCGACTTGGCAGATCCGCCGCCCCTGGTAGATGCGGTACACCTCGGACAGCACGCCGATCTCGAGCCCCCAGTCGCTGGGGATGCGGATGCTGCGGGTCATGTCGAGCTTCATCGCAAACTCGCCGGCGAGCGGGTAGCGGAAGGCGCTGAGGTAACGCAGGTAGTCGTGCTCGCCGATCGTGGCCTGCAGCGCGCGCAGCAGCGGCGTCACCAGCAGGCGCACGACGCGCCCGTTCAGCCGCGCCGAGGCGCCTTCGCCGGCCCGGTAGTAGTAGCCCTTCGAGAACGAGTACCCGAAGGTGGGATGCAGGATCGGGTACAGCAAGCGGGCCAGCAGACCGCGGTCATAGGTGAGGATGTCGGCGTCGTGCAAGGCGACGTTCTCGCAGCGTCCCGAGGCCAGGAAATAGCCGAGGCAGTACCACACGTTGCGGCCCTTGCCCGGCTCGGTCGGTGCCAGCACGCGGTCGGCGAGAACCTCGTCGATCTTGCGCAGCCGCGGGCCGTCGTTCCACAGCAGGCGGGTGCGCTGCGGCAGCCGGGCGAAGAAGCGTCTGGCGTCTGCGAACTGGGCCTCGTCGGCCCGGTCGATGCCCACGATGATCTCGTCGATGTAGGCGACCTTGGCGATCTCGTCGACGATGTTCCCGAGCGCGGGCCCCTGCAGCTCGCTGTACAGGGCCGGGATGATGAGCGCGATCGGCCTGCGGCGCGAGTAGTCGAACAGCTCGCTCTCGAAGCTCTCGACGGATCGGTCGGCAAGGCGATGAAGCGTCGCAATCGACTCGTGCTGCTGGAAATCGGCCACGACGACTCGCTCGGCTCGCTTGCTGACGGTGAAGCTACTGCCATCGGGTTCATCGGCCCGTGAGAGGGCGCGCGGTAGGGTGCGCCATGGCCCGATCTCAACCCCCTGAGCGGGGCCGATTTCCCTCGCTGGACAGCAAGTTCACCACTGATGGGCTGACCTTCGACGATGTGTTGCTGGTGCCCGACGCGTCCGACGTGCTGCCCGACGCAGTCGACACTTCGACGCGTTTCACGCGTGGCATCACGCTTGCCGTCCCGCTGGTGAGCGCGGCCATGGATACCGTCACCGAGGCGCGTCTCGCCATCGCGATGGCCCGTCACGGCGGCATCGGCGTGATCCACCGCAACCTGTCGATCGCCGATCAGGCCGCCGAGGTCGACAAGGTGAAGCGCTCCGAGTCGGGGATGATCAACGAGCCCTTCACGCTCGGGCCCGACAACTTGGTGTCCGAAGCCGAGGACCTGATGGCCCGCTTCAAGATCAGCGGCGTGCCGATCACCGACCCGGCGGGGCGGCTGGTCGGGATACTCACCAACCGCGACCTGCGGTTCGAGACCGATTGGAGCCGGCCGATCCACGAGGTGATGACCTCGGATGGGCTGGTGACCGCGAGCGCCCCGACCACGTTGGAAGAGGCCCAGGTGGTGCTGGCCCGCCACCGCATCGAGAAGCTGCCCATCGTCGACGACGACTTCCGGCTGGTGGGCCTGATCACGGTGAAGGACATCCAGAAACGCATCCAGTTCCCGAACGCCTCCAAGGACGAGCGGGGCCGCTTGCTGGTCGCTGCCGCTGTCGGCACCGGTCCCGACACGATGGAGCGTGCGGCGGCGCTGGTGGAGCGCGATGTCGATGCGATCGTGGTCGACACTGCTCACGGCCACAGCCGCGACGTCATCGAGACCGTCGCGAAGATCAAGGCCAACCACGCTGCGGAGGTGGTGGCGGGCAACGTGGCTACCGCCGATGCGGCACGCGCGCTCATCGAGTCGGGCGCGGATGCGATCAAGGTCGGGATCGGCCCGGGCTCGATCTGCACCACCCGGGTGGTAGCCGGGGTGGGGGTGCCGCAGATCTCGGCGGTGTTCGACTGCGCCTCGGAGGCCGCAGCGGCCGGCGTGCCGGTGATCGCGGACGGCGGCATGCAGTTCTCGGGCGATCTCGCCAAGGCGATCGCCGCGGGGGCGCACAGCGCCATGGTGGGCAGCCTGCTGGCCGGCACCGACGAGTCCCCCGGCGAGGTGGTGCTGTACCAGGGCGAGCGATTCAAGGAGTACCGCGGCATGGGCTCGGTGGGTGCCATGAAGGGCCGCAGCTACTCCAAGGATCGCTACTTCCAGGACGGGCGCGAGGTGGAAGAGCTGGTGCCCGAAGGGATCGAGGGACGGGTGGCCTACAAGGGCCCGCTGGCCGGTGTGCTGCACCAGCTCGTCGGCGGGCTGCGCCAGGCGATGGGCTACTGCGGCGCCACCAGCATCGACGACATGCGGCTGCGCACCAGGTTCGTGCGTGTCACCGCAGCCGCCCTGCGCGAGAGCCACCCCCACGACATCATGATCACCAAAGAAGCGCCCAACTACCGCGCGCCGAGCTGATCAAGCTCCCTCTTCGTTGCTGAGCTGTTCCAGCCGTTCCCATTCGTCGATGAGGCTGCTGTCGGTGCTGCGCACGAGGTCGCCGAGCCAGCGGGTCAACTCCACGATGTCGTCGGTGCGACGATCCTCGGGCACGTTGCGCACGAGGGCCTTGTACGCGTCGCTGAGGTAGCGCAGCAGCACTCCCTCGGAGCCTTTGATGCCGTAGTGGTTGACGTACTCGCGGAACGTCATGGCCCGCTCTCGCAGGTCGCGTGCAACCGACTTGGGGCGGATGTTGTCGTTGCGCAGCCAGGGGTGATGGGTCGACCATGCGTTGAAGCTGTCGTACAGCCAGTCGCGCAGCGGCTTGGGCCACTCGACTTCTTCGAGGCGCTCCATGCGTTCCTCGTAGTCGACGCCCTCGGCCTTCATCTCAGCCAGCAGGTCGGTGCGGGCCAGGTCTCGCTGCCGTTCCAGCACCACGGTCGGGTTCTCCAGCGTGGCTTCGAGCACGCTGAGCATGTCGAGCGGGAAGGTCGGCTCGTCGGCGTCGAGAAACTCGATGGCGTCGAGTGCGAACGGCGAGAGCGGCTGGGTCAGGTCGAACTCGGCTTGGAGGTCCACGTTGACCCGCACCAGGCGGTCGAGCTCATCGGGTTCGGCGAGCCGTTCGACCACCTGAGTCTCGGTCAGCGAGCGGTAGATGGCGATGGCCCGGCGGATGTGGGTGCGGTTGGCGGCGCGGGTCTCGTGGTTGTCGGTGAGCAGCCGGCGCATCGCCGCGCAGCCGTCGCCGGGGCGGTCCAGCACATTCATCAGCATCGAATGCGACACGTCGAACTGCGAGCGCAGCAGCTCGGGCTCGCCTGACGCCAGCCGTCCGAAAGTGTCGGCATTCCAGGGCGCGTAGCCCCGCTTGGGCGGCGACGGGCGGCGCACCTTGCGCAGCTTGGCCGGGTCGTCGCCGAACTTCTCGCGGGCTTTCTCGAGCGCCATCGCGTACTCCACTTCGTGCTCGGGTGCCTGGCACCACACGAAGCCCTCGTGGTCGAAGCCCCGGCGCCCGGCCCGGCCGGCGATCTGCTGGAAGTCGCGCACCGACAGCACCCGCGTGTCGCGGCCGTCGTACTTGCAGAGCTGGGTGAACACCACCGTGCGGATCGGCACGTTGACGCCGACGCCGAGCGTGTCGGTGCCGCAGATGAGCTTGAGCAGGCCCGCCCCGGCCAGCCGCTCCACCAGCAGCCGGTACTTGGGCAGCATCCCGGCGTGGTGCACGCCGATACCGGCCTTGACGAAGCGCGAGATGTCGCGGCCGAACGGTGAGTCGAACCGGAAGTCGACGATCTCGGCAGCCACCTGCGCCTTCTCGTCCTTGGAGAGCACGTTGAGGCTGGTGAGTGCCTGCGCCCGCTCGGTGGCAGCACGCTGCGTGAAGTGGACGATGTAGGCGGGCACTCGCCGCAGCTCCAGCAGCTCTTCGAGCGACTGGTGCAGCGTCGTCTCGCGGTAGGTGAAGGTGAGCGGCACCGGCCGTTCCGCTCCGGTCACCGTGGCGACCTCGCGGCCCGAGCGCCGCTGCAGGTCCTCGGCGAAGCGCCGGGTAGGGCCGAGCGTGGCGCTCATGAGGATCATCTGGGTGCGGGTCAGCTCGAGCAGCGGCACCTGCCACGCCCAGCCCCGGTCGCGGTCGGCATAGAAGTGGAACTCGTCCATGACGACGCTGTCGACCGGCGCACCGGCACCGGAGCGCAATGCCAGGTTGGCCAGGATCTCCTGCGTGCAGCACACCACCGGCGCATCGGGGTTGACCGCGCCGTCGCCGGTCACCATGCCGACGTTGGCAGCACCCAGCTCGTCACACAGCGCGAAGAACTTCTCCGACACGAGCGCCTTGACCGGCGCGGTGTAGTAGCTGCGCTGGCCACGGGCCACCGCCTCGAAATGCGCCGCGAGGCCCACCAGCGACTTGCCCGAGCCGGTCGGCGTGGTGATGATGACGTGGTTGCCCCCGAAGATCTCCAAGATCGCGTCCTCTTGGGCTTCGTAGAGCTCCAGGCCGATCTCGGCTGAGTAGTCCAGGAAGCCTTCGAGCAGCGAGTCGGCGTCGGGCTCGCGGGGCACGAACGCCGCCAGCCGCCCCGCCGCCAAATTCGTCGTGATCACTGGGTCGGAGTCCGAGTTGCGAGGAGGTCGTCAAGCGAGTCGGCCCATGTGTCGTCGATGCGTTGGATCGCTGCGATGCGTTTGCGATCTTTGCTCCACGGCGTGAGTTGACGAGTCCACTTGAACTTGAAATGCCAACGGCCGGTCACTGAGAACATGCACGCCGCGACCATGTCGAATGCGTCGAAGCGGTACTTCCGCCCAGCGCCTGAGTCGCGGGTCTTCTGCACCTCGACCTTGGCATCACCGTCCTTGTACGTCTCGCGCAGGGCGTTCTTGCATTCGATCGTGAGGTCGCGACCGTCCTGCAGCACGACGCGAAAGTCTGGTTCTCCATCCAGATCGATGGGCTCTACCTCGTCGACTGACGCCTCTGCCCGCAGCAGTCGACCCAAGTGGTGTTCAGCCACTCCGCCTCGAACTGCGACGCCAAGCCTGAAGTTGGATTCGATGATGCCGAGGATCGTGCCCGCTTCGAGACCGAAGAGTTCTTCCAACTCGTGGCGCTCGGGCCGGCCCGAGGTGAAGCTGTCGGCTAGATCGAGGCGCAGGGCTGTCTCAAGTCCAAGGCTGGTGGCGAGCGCTTCGAAGCGCGCATAGTCGAGCAACCGCTTGGGCCGGAAGCCGACCATGGCCTCGAGGCCTTCCCAGCTCTGGCCCTGGGGTGTGCGGGGCCGCGCTTTCTCTCGGGCCCACACGGCCCAACTCGCTTCTCTCACAGCAGCGGCATTCGACTGTCGGTAGTAGCCAGAAATGCCCATCGGCAGTTCCGCGTAGACGAGAGGGTCGAGTCCGACGATGATCCCGTTCTCCGGGTCAACGGCCAGCACCAGCGTCACATCGACGCCTGCCGGATCGTGACTCAGCGGGTTCGACTCGGTGCGTGTCCGGGTCGGATCCCCAAACCGGATCTGGAAGCGGTGTTCCGTTGAAGGGCGATTGCGTGTCGGCCGTCTGGTGGTGGTGAAGGGGTAGGTGAGCAGTCCGTAGCGGTGGCCCTCGCCGTCCTCCGCGCTTAGGAAAATCGGCGCCACCTGATGATCCGGATACGAGCACGACACCACCCGGCCGCCGCTGGCTTCGACGCCATGTCGGAGGAGGTCGACAACAGGCTGGCGCGACCGGGAAATCCGGTACACCTTCGAGACATACGAACGCCCGGCGACTTCGGGGATTTCTTCAGTGGTCACGGCGCCGACGGCGCTACGCGCCAGCTACAGCACGCGCGACGCACTCTGCGAGCCGCGGCGGCACCGAGTTGCCGAGCTGTGACTGCACAGACGCCCGTGTGCCGACGAGCGCGTAGTCGTCAGGAAAGGTGAACAGCCGTCGAAGCTCCGGTACGCGGAGCCTGCGGTTGTCCCAATGGAACGGGCCGACGTTTGGACCGGGCCTCGCCTGAATCGTTGGTGACGGCCGGTCGGGATCGAGCTTCAACAGGAACGACCAGTAGCGGGACCGCCACTCGAACACCGGCTCAGGGTGACCTCGCTTGGCGGTGAAATGCAAATAGTTGTCGCCTGGTGGAATGTCCTCAACAAGGTGGCTCCACTTCCCACGCAGGGCTTCTTCGGGCTCTGGCTCGGTGATCAGCCCGGCCAGTGCAGCTCCTGACGTTACGTGCGGATGCGGCCCGCCCGATGTCCGGCGCCGCTCCCATTGGCCATGATGCGTGGGGGTCGGGAACCCAGGGAGGCGCTCGCCTCTGCGGCACCCGATGACGAAGAGTCGAGGCCGAGCTTGGGGGACGCCAAAGTCCGCGGCGTTCAGTACACGCCAGTGGCTGCGATAGCCGGCGCACTCAATCTCGTTCAGGAGCCGGTTGAACGCTGGTCGACTGGCTCGATTGTTGAACGTCAGCGCATAGACGTTCTCGAAGATGAAGTATCTGGGGCGAGCCTCTGCGAGAACTCTCGTGAACGCCTGGAGCAGGCTTGCCGCGGGATCCGCACCGTTGCGCTTCCAATCGAGCCAGAAACCCGATTTCGAGAACGCGACACAAGGCGGCCCGCCAACGAGTAGATCCGGCCGTTCGCGCCCGTGCAGCCCTCCAGCGCGCAGGATGTCGCATGTCGTGATGCCCTCGGTGGTGCCCTGAGCCAGCGGCGAGAGGTCGGCACGCACTACCTCGCGCAAACCAGGGAAGCGGGCGGGGGCGTTCTTCTCCATGGTGTTGCAGGCATCGTCATCCCACTCGACCGCCGAGATGACGGAGAACCCTGCTCCCTCGATGCCCAAGTCGAGGCCGCCTGCACCCGAGAAGAGGGAGATCGCGTTGCCTACGCCCACCCCGTCAGTCTGACCGCCGAGGTGCCCCTGAACGCGGATCATGTCGTCGAATTGACCCTGTCGCATGGTGTCATTTCACACGGACCGTGTGACATTCCGAGTCGCTTCGCCTCAAGCCGGATGAGCGCAGGTTGGAAGCTATCGAGTAGCGGAATGTGGTCCCCTCGGCATCACAGTGTGGTGTGCCTTCAGGCGGAGCCTCAGGCGTTGTGGCCGGGCCAAGCTTGGGGGTTGAGCATGTTGGGTGGCTGGTTGCCGTCGAGTGCGGTCATGACCTCCGACACTGCATGGGTGAAGATGCGGCGGCGGCCGGCGACTGTGGCGGAGGCCACGTGCGGGGTCACCACCACGTCTGGGCGGCCCAGCAACGGGTGGCCTGGCGGCAGCGGCTCCGGCTCGGTCACGTCCAAACCGGCGCCGCGCACCTTGCCTGCGTCGAGCGCCGCCAGCAGGGCGTCTTGGTCGACAAGTCCGCCGCGAGAGGTGTTGACCAGGTACACGCCGTCGCGCATCGCAGCCAGCAGTTCGGCGTTCACGAGATGGTGCGTGGATTCGCTGAGCGGCGCGTGCACCGACACGACGTGCGCGTCAGCCACTGCTTCATTGGGCGTCGCCGCCCGTTGCGCACCTAGTTCCGCAAATCGCTCGTCGCCCGCATAGGGGTCATACGCCACGATCTCCATGCCGACGGCCGACATCACCCGGGCCACGTAGCCGCCGATGCGTCCGAGCCCTACTAATGCGAGCGTCGAGCCGGCCAGTTCGAGATGCCCGTGGCGTGCCCAGTAGTCGCCTTCGGCAGCTTCGAGCCGGAGGGCCGATTCCTTCAGTCCTTTGGTGATGGCGAAAATGAGCGCGACGGCTTGCTCGGCGGTGGAGATCGTCGGGCCGTCGGGCGTGTTGCAGGCGGCGATGCCGAACTCGGTGGCGTCGTCGAGGTCGAGATTGTCGAATCCGATGCCGGCGCGGGCGATCACCTTCAGCAGCGGCGCACGCTCGTAGACAGCGCGGTCGTAGCGAATGGCGGCACCCACGATGGCGCCGTGAGCCCGGTCGATGCCTTCGAGCGGGTCGTCGCCACGCACGTCGAGGATCTGCGCCCGGCCCTCCAGCAGCTCGCGTTGCAGCCGGCCGGCAGGCCGATCGAACCAGACAACCGGCAGGCCGCCGGGACTATCCGCGGCGTCAGAACCTGTGCTCATGTGGTGCTCCTGCCTGTCGTCGCTGTGTCTGCTGTGCCGTCAGTATTGCGCCGGGCCTGCACCGGTCGTGGATGTGGACTCCGCAGTGTCCCGGCATCGGTATCACCACGGTGCGCGGCCGCATGTCGGTGAGGCTGATCATCGTCGCAGCCCGGCACTCATACCCGGCGCATGGCTACCGTTGACGCCAGTTTCAGCAGGTACCGGCGGGAAGAGGCACAGATTCATGCAGGTCGACGAGGCGGTCATCCACGACACCGAGAGGTACGCCGCCGAGGGCTACCCGTGGGCCGAATGGGATCTGCTGCGCGAGGAGGCGCCCGTCTACTGGTACGTGCGCGACAACATCGTGCCGTTCTGGGCCATCACGCGCTACGAGGACGTGAAGTGGGTGTCGGGCCAGAACAAGACGTTCATCAACGGGGGCGGCCGCCTGCGCCTGGCTGACGCTGACCGGGATGCCCGCTTCTGGACCAAGTACCGCCAGCGCGCCATCGAGATCGGTTGGGATCCCGACGAGCCGCCTGACTTCATCTTCAAAGACCGCCCCGACCACTGGGACCTGCGTCGGCTGGTGGTGCCGGAGTTCACACCGAAAGCGATGCGTGCCCGGTCCGAGTCGCTCGAGCTGCACGCTCGGCGTTTCGCGGACGAGTTCATCACCAAGGTCGCCGACGAGGGCACCGCCGATGTCGTGGAAGACCTGGCGGTGAAGCTGCCGCTGGCGGCGATCTGCGAGATGGTGGGCGTGTCGGCGGACGACTGGGAACAGGTGCACGCCTGGACGTCGGTGCTGTTCGACGACCCCGATCTGGAGCGGTTCTGCCGGCCCGGTGAGCCCCGCGACGAGATGCGGTCGCGCATGATCCGCGAGTTCGACGCGTGGATCAGCGAGCTGATCTCCGAGCGCCGCGGCGAGGGCACCGACGGCAGGGACTTGGTGAGCATCCTGCTGCGGTCGGAGATCGAGTCAGGGCCGCTGACGCCGCAGCAGCTCGTGGGTTACCTGCGCCTGATGATCGCCGCGGGCAACGAGACCACTCGCAACGCGGCGAGCGGCGGGGTGATCGCCCTGCTGGAGCACCGCGACCAGCTCGACGTGCTCAACGAGCGCATCGACGACCAAGACACCGTCGAGTCCGCGGTGGAGGAGATCCTGCGCTGGACCTCGCCGGTCATCCAGTTCGCCCGCACCTGCACCAAGGACACCGAGCTGCGAGGCCAGACGATCAAAGCCGGCGAGCACGTGGGGGTGTGGTACCCCTCGGCCAACCGGGACGCGCGCCAGTTCCCCGAGCCGTACCGGTTCGACATCGGTCGCACGCCCAACGACCACCTCGCCTTCGGCCACGGCGCCCACTTCTGCTTGGGCGTGCACTTGGCCCGCTGGGAACTGCGCGCGTTCTTCCGCGTCGTTGCACCCCTGCTCGACGGCCTCCAGCTCGACGGCGAGCAGTCGCGCATCGGCCACCTGCACGTCGGCCCCATCAAACACCAGATGGTGGTCCCGCGGTCCTGATCCGGCCGCGGCGCCGGGTATCGGGGCACGACCGATGCCCTCAGATGCGATCTGAGGGCAGGACTAGCGTCGGCGGCCATGACAACGACAGATGTGGTGGTGACCGGGCTGCGATTCGGGGAAGGTCCGCGCTGGCGCGGCGACCGGCTCTGGTACTCCGACTTCTACCGCCACGGCATCTTCACAGTCACGCCTGACGGTCACGAAGAGCTGATCCACACGGTTCCGACGCAGCCGTCGGGGCTGGGCTGGCTGCCGAACGGCGACCTGCTGTTCGTCTCGATGCTCGACCGGCAGCTGCGCCGGCTCGACGCTGGCGGCGACGAGTCGCTGCACGCTGACCTGTCCGTCATCGCGGGTGGCCCGTGCAACGACATGGTGGTGGCAGCTGACGGCACGGCCTATGTCGGCAATTTCGGGTTCGACGACCGTGCCGGGGAGACGTTTGCCCAGGCGACCCTCGCGATCGTGAGCCCTGACGGAACGGCGCGGCCCGGGCCCGACGGGTTCGACTTCCCCAACGGCACCGTGATCGATCCCAGCGGGCGCCACATGGTCGTCGCGGAGAGCTACGGCCGCCGCATGACCGCGTTCGACATCGAACCTGACGGCTCGTTGAGCGGCCGGCGGACCTTTGCCGATCTGGGCGAGCGAGTGCCCGACGGCATTTGCCTGGACGAAGCCGGCGGCATCTGGGTGGCCGACCCGCTCAACGCGAGCTGTTTCCGGGTGGTCGACGGCGGCGAGGTCACCGATGTGATCGATCTGGAGCTGAACTGCTTCGCCTGCATGCTCGGCGACGACGATCGCCGCACGCTCTACATGGTCACTGCACCGACATCGCGCCCGCCTGACGACGCCCCAGCCCTCGGCCGCATCGAGACCGTCCGGGTCGACATTCCCGGCGCCGGCCTGCCCTAGCGCTCAGCCGCCCGGGTCGGTGGCGCCGAGGCGGCGCAGGTGGCCTGCACGGATGTCGGCGGTCTGGCCCTGGACCAGCAGGAACAGCGCTTCGCGGGCGAGGCGCTGCCCGTGATGGGCGAGCGTGATCGCTCTGCCTCCGACCGATGAGACGAGCGCGCTGGTGGCCCGGATGCCCACATATCCGACCTGTGCACGGCGTTCGGGCATCTCGTCGACCTCGGCTGCGTACAGCGCGCTTCGTGCCGCGTCCAGCTCGGCATCCAGCGGCGACGGTCCGAGCAGCCCGAGTGCGCGGGATGCGACACCCAGCATGAGGGCACCGTTGGTGCGCAAGCCCTGGCGGTAGAACGACAGCCAGTCTTGGTAGTCGATCACTTCCACCACCTCGTCGTCGCCGACGGCGTGCCCGTCGAAGTGCAGCTCGACTGTCACCGACGAGTCCACCGCGGCCAGCCGCAGCCGGCGAGACCTCAACGTGCGCGCCTCGGCGGCCGATATGAGCATCCACACCAGCCGATCGGCCTCGTGAGCGGCGACCAGCACCGCGTCGATGTGACCCCACCCGGTCACGAACGGCGCGACGCCGCGCAGCACCCAGCCGCCGCCGGAACGCTCGGCGAACAGGCATGGCTCGGGACGCAGCACATGGGCGAAAGCCACACCGCTGCGACGCTCGCCGGTGGCAAGCGCTCGGGCCCAGCGCTCACGCAGCGGCGATCCGGCTGGCATCCGCGCGGCGTTCGCCGAACCACCGCCGTGCTGCGCCCACACGAACGCCGTCGTCAGGCAGCCACCGGCCAGTGCTTCGAGAATCGGGAGCCGCTCAAGCTCGTCGAAGCCGCAGCCGCCCACATCCGTCGGCGTCCACAACCCGTAGAGGCCGGCGTCACGGAACAGGTCCAGGTTGTGCTCGGGAACCTCGCCCGCTTCGTCCACGTTCAGGGCACGCTCGAACAGCACCCCATCCGCGAGCTGCTGCGCGTCGCGCTGCAGTGCGATCGGATCGGGCGGGGGACCGGGGCTCACGGCGGTCAAGGATGCACGCGCAGTGACGTCGCCGCGCCACAGTGCGTTCAGGCGCCGGTGTCGGACTCCGCTGGTCGGCGCCACATGAGGGCGTTGCGGCGCATGATGGCGACCATCGTGTCGTCCTGGTTGTGGGCGCGGTGCTCGAACAGGATGATGCCCTGATCGGGCTTGCTCTTCGAGGGGCGTGCCGAGATCACCTCGCTCTCGACTCGCAGCGTGTCGCCGTGGAAGACGGGCGCAGGGAAGTCCATCCGTTCGAAGCCGAGGTTCGCCACGGTGGTGCCGTGGGTGGTCTCGTGGACCGAGATGCCGACCACGACAGCGGCCGTGAACATCGAGTTGACGAGCGGCTTGCCGAACTGGGTCTCGGTGCGGGCGTACTCGAAGTCGAGATGCAGGGCCGCGGGGTTCATCGTCATGGTGGTGAACATGACGTTGTCGGCCTCGGTGATCGTGCGGCGCAGCCGGTGGTGGATCACCAGACCCGGCGTCAGCTCCTCGAACCACCGTCCGCCGTGCGGTCGGGGTGCATCGCTCATCAGGCAGCTCCTCCTGCTACTTCGGCTGTGTCTGATTGGCCGATGCCGAGAGCCTCGGCCCAAGGCACCTCGCACGCTTGGTCGAGATCGATCTTGGCGTGAACGACCGAGTTCCGGTGGGGGCCGGCGCACCACGACGGCATCACCATCGTGTAGAGACCCGAGCCGCCCGCCTGGAACACCAAGATCCTGCTGGGGTCCTTCAGGATCGGGACCAGCTCATCGGGCGGGCCGTCCCGGTCGAGATAGAAGGCCGACCCGACATGGGCGAGCGTGGCTGCCGTGTTGGTGGCACGCGCAGCCAGCTCGGCCTGGATGTCCTCGCGGGTCAGCCCCGCACGAGCCAGCACCGTCGTGTGATCGGGGTTCATGATCACGGTGACAGCACCGTGCCGCAGGTGCGCGTTGTTGCTGCCCGGATTGGCCATGACCGCAGCGATCACGTTCAGCAGGCGGCTGGCCGACTCGGGGTCATCCGCATCGCCGGTGAAGATCGTCGAGTGCGGCGCCTCGGCGCCGACGACGACCACAGCACTGTCTTCTTCGCCGTAGCCGTAGCTGGTGTGCAGCGGCGCGAGCGGGCTGTTCTCGGTGTCCTCGGCGATGCAGTAGGTGAACTTGCCGGGATGGCCGTGAAGCGCCATGTCCGACACCCCGGGGCGGGCACCGCCGATGTTCATCATCGCCAGCCGCAACGCCCGTCCGATGGTGGCATTGGCCCGATGGCCGGGCCCGAGCGCCCCGAATCCCGACGCCACTTCGCCGCACTGGTGCCGTGCCGGCCCGCACACCACGATGAGCGGCGCGGTGCAATGGGTGGTGCTCTGCATCTCGGTGAGGTCGAACTCGGGCTGGCACACCGCCCGCACGGCGGCCACGACGACGGGAATGTGGTCGGGCAGGCAGCCGGCCATCACTGCGGCCGTCGCGACCTTCTCCACGCTCGCCACGCCGTGCGCGGGTCCCATGACGCCGAGTTCGAGATCAGGGTCGAGTCCGGTGGCGAGCGCCATCATGGCCACCCGCTCCGGCGTGGGGATGACGACCGGCAGGCCGTCGGTGAGCCCGAGCGCGTGGAGCTGCTCGAGAGCGTCGGCCTCGCTGCGGGCCTCCAGCAGTGTCACGGCCTTTTCGAATTCGACACAGTCAGTTGGAGGCGGCGCCGGTCAGGATCGAGATGATCTGCGGCGCGATGTCGGCGGCCACCTTGGCCATGTTGTCCTCGCCGCTGCCGGCGACAGGGTGCGGCAGGCGGATGCGGGGGACCGTCGGCATGCCAGTGGCGTTGGCCACGAAGTCGCCCTGGGGCCAGAACGCATCGGTGACGAGTGCGATGGACGGGATGCCCGCTCGGGCGGTGGTGATGCTGTCACGCACGGTGCCAGATGTGCAGCTGCCTCAATGGCCGTACGCGGCGATCACCGCGCCGCATTCGGAGCTGATGTCGTCGAGCATGCCCTTGCCGACAACCGACGACGCGTCGCCCTTGTCGTAGCGGTTGAACGACGCAGACGGCAGCCGTTCGGCCAGCGCCTTCTCGACATGGTCGAGGAAGCGGACGCTGTCGGGGAAGCCATTGGCGACCAGGCCGATCGTGATCGGCTGATCGAGCGGTGTGCTGAGCGTGTACGGCTCAGGCGCAGTCTTGGCCTCGCCACGCGGATCGTGGAAGGTGAGGGTGCTCATGGACACAGTCTGACACCCGTGCGATGCAGGCGCGTGCTGGCAGGTGCCGGCCGCCCCGGCTCAGTGGTCGTGGCCGGCGGGGCGCGCGGCGTACGCGGCGGCCCGATCAGCAACAGCGTCGCCGTTGATGAGGTCGCGCTCGGCCACGGCGCGCTCGAGCGCCGCGAGCCAGCATCGGTAGTAGTCCCAAGGCTCAATCGCACCGCCGCTGCCGGACGCCGTCTCCCAGCCAGCAATGGCCTCGATGAGGTGCTCGCGGAACTCGTCCCACGTGAAGTGGCCCCCGTCGACGAGGTCGGCCGCGAGACCGAACGCCCGCGCTTGCCACGGCTCGGAGAAGACCAGCTCGCCGTTGTCCCGTGGCGGGGCGGCGCCGGAGCCCTCGAGCAGGTCAATGCTCACTGGCGGAGCCTCACTGGCCGCCGGGATCGGTCACACGTGCCACGCCGATCATCGAATCCCTGGTCACCAGTTCGGCCAAGCGTTCGGTGGGCCAGCCCTCGGTGCCCGCAGGCCGCTCAGGCAGCACCAGAAACCTGGTCTCTGAACTGGAATCCCAGACACGCACCTCGGTCTCGGCATCGAGTTCCAAGCCCATCTCGGCGAGCACCCTGCGGGGCTCGCGCACCACGCGGGCCCGGTACTCGGGGCTCTTGTACCAGTTCGGCGGCAGCCCCAGCAGCGCCCACGGATAGCACGAGCACAGCGTGCAGACGACCACGTTGTGGACGCCAGGCTCATTGGCCTTCACTTCGATGTGCTCGATCTCCGCACCCCGGATGTCCATGTCGGCGACTACGGCATCTGCGTCGGTCAGCAGCCGCCGTCGCAGGCCAGCATCGGCCCACGCCTCGGCCACGAGCCGGGCTCCGATCATCGGGCCGATGTCGTGCTCGAACCGCTGGGTCGTCGCGTCGATCCGCTCGCGATCGGCCAGACCCCGCTCCACCAGCAGGTCCTCCAGCGCCTCCACACGGACTTCCGGCGACGACGCGTCGTGGTGGTCGTGGTGATGGCCGTGTCCGTGCCCGTGATCGTCGTGCATCCCTTGCTCCGTGGTCATCCTGTTGCTCTCGCGTCAGTCGCTCTCGGCCGCAGTCAAGTAGCACTCGTACAGGTCGACGTAGACAGTCGCATTGGGCTCGGCGTCGTCGCCCCACAGCGTTCGGGCGTCGTAGCCCACGCAGTACACGTGCTGGGGCCGTTCGCCCCTGTTGTGCGCGGTGCTGTCGGGCAGCACCTCGGCCGGATGCAGCTTGGCGACCGTGCCCGGCTTGTCCATCACGTAGCCCGGCAGCCGTGTGTGACCGGGTTGCGTCGGCGTCGGGGCAACCACGCGGTCGCCGGTGCCGAACCGGGGCGGCTCAGCGAGATCCCGCCGCACCGTCCGGCGTTGGGGCACCGGCACCGGGCGATCAGGGGGCAGCATCGAAGGGACGCGGTCGGCGACCGGGGCAACCCGCAGCTCGGGTGACATGCGCCTGACCTCGCTGGGAATCGGACCAGTGCGCGCCTCCAGTCGTGCGCTGTAGTCGACGGGGCCAAAGACCTCGTATTCCGCAAGCAGCACTTCGAAGCCCGCCAGCCAGCGCCCGAAGTAGCCGTTGTCGAAGTAGTCGTCGGGGTGCAGGCGCTCCAGCGCGTAGCGGAATTCGCCTGGCCGCCGGGTCGTCGCCGAGGTGACCGGGCCGAGCAGGCCGAAGACCCGCCGTTCCCAGTCGGCGTGGAATGGCGGCTCGTCCGCTTCGTAGGGAATTCGGCCCCAGCCGCTCGCGCCGCCGAGATCGTGGACGCCGCGCGTCGCGGGCGTGGGCTCCTCAGCATCAGGCGGCATCGCCGAACAGCATTGCACTTCGAGGCTGAGCCCGGGCCTCAGCGGCCCGTGAGCGAAGCGAACAAGAGCGGAAGGCAACAGGTGACGCAACGGGGCCGATCGGGCGCCGGTTGTTAGGTTGCTGCGGTGCCTGCGTTTGTGCTTGCAGTGGACCTCGACGGCGTGTGCGGGATGCACACCGAAGCCTTCCGTCGCGTGGTGGCGGCCGAGCGCGGCGTTCCGGAGGACTCGTTGCCGCTGGTGCGTGGCTGGAACTTCACCGAGTGGGGCCTCGCCGACGGCGAGTTCGAAGAGCTCCATCGCATCGCCGTCGTCGACTACCGCATGTTCCGTGAGATGGAGCCGATGGCGGGGTGCTCTGAGGCGCTGTGGCGGCTGTCGGACGCGGGTGTGTGGATACGGATCGTCACCCACCGCCTGTACGTGAGCTGGGGCCACCGTGTCACCGTGAGCGACACGGTCGAGTGGCTCGACCGCGAGCGCATCCCCTATCGCGACATCTGCTTCGTGGCCGACAAAGCGATGGTGAACGCTGACGCCTATATCGAAGACGCGCCGCACAACGTGATCGACATCCGTGCCGCGGGCGGGTACGCGATCACCTTCGACCAGCCCTACAACGCGCAGGTGGAAGGACCACGTGCCCACGACTGGGCCGAAGCCGAGGAAATGGTGGTGGAGCTGCTGGCCAAGCACAGCGGCTACGTCTCGCGCCCGCTGCCCGGCATGGACGCCGGCTCCGATCGCCTCGATCTGCGAACCCGGGATACCGCGTAAGCCGGCCCTATGAACGATTCCCCCACACCACCGCCCGCGCCGATCGACGCGGCAACCGTCGTCGTGCTGCGAGACGGCACGCCTGCGGCTGTGCCAGGTCACGGTTTCGACGCCGCCGAAAGCGACGCAGGAGCTCACATCGAGGTGCTCATGCTCCGGCGCAACTCACGGGGGTTCTTCGGCGGCATGTGGGTATTCCCCGGCGGTCGGGTGGACCCGCCGGACCGTGACACGCCCGGCGACGTGGTGGCCGAGTGCGATCCCGGCACCGCTGGCGCCAATGGTCTGCACGACGGCGATCGGCGCGGCTTTCGCACAGCGGCAGTTCGGGAGGCGCACGAAGAGGCCGGCATCGACCTCTCAAGCACCGAATTGACGCACTTCGCCCACTGGCTGCCGCCGCCGATCCGGCCAAAGCGGTTCTCGACGCATTTCTTCGTCTGTGCGGCACCCGCTGATCTGGATGCGGTGCGTGTCGACGGCAGCGAGATCCTCGACCATGCCTGGGTATCGCCCGCGGCGGCGTTGGAGCGGCGAGCAGCGGGCGAAATCGAGTTCGTCACGCCTACGTTCGTGACGCTCACTTGGCTGTCAGGCTTCACACGCACTGCCGATGTGCTGTCCTCGATCGATGGCCGCACGTGCTTCCACACCCAGATCATCCCCTCGCCGGAGTCCGATCCTGGCCACGTTGCCGTCTATGTCGGTGATGCGGCCTTTCCCGACGGCGATCTCGATGCCCCCGGCCCGCGCCGACGCTGCGTCATGGTCCGCTCCGGCTGGCGCTGGGAGGAGCACGACGGCACCACGGCCGCGGCGACCTAGTTCGGGCGCAGCTCGCGCACACGCGGCACCAAGCGCTCGATCTGATGCTGCTGGGGCGGACCGTCGGGGCCGCCGCCGGGTCGGGCAGCGCGGAAGTCGATCGCCGCCTGGCGGGGCTCCGCGCCGAACGCCACCATCGTGAGAATGCCGATCACCGACGTGCGCGCCATGCCCGCCCCGCAGTGCACGAGCACGCCGTCGCCGCCGTCGAGGGCGCCCACGACCTCGGCGACCAGGTCGAGCACGGGTTGGTCAGACGTCACGCCGCCGTCAGGCGTGGGCAGCCACAGGGCGCGCGGGCCGTCAGTCTCGGCCCCATGGGCGTCGAGCCAATCGGCGTAGTCGGGATAGCGCAGTTCGATCTCGCGACCGGTCAGCATGCATGCCAACGTCGATGCCCCCACCCGGTCGAGCGCGGCTTGGGGATCGGGTCCGACAGCGGAGAAGTTCGTGACGTACAAGCGGCCGCGGGCCGGCGGCGACGGCAGCGGGACGAGGTCGATGCGGTGCTGCACGGCGAGAACTATGAGTCGGCCCTGCGGAACCTCGCGAAGCGGCGCTTGGGTTCCTCGGGCGGCTCAGGCAATGGCGGCCACGCCTCGGCGAGCTCCTGCTGGCCGGCGCGGCGTACGTCCTCGAGCTCGTCACGGCTGTAGGGCTCCGGTCGGGGGTCCAGCGCCCGGTAGCGGGCCTCGGCGCTGGCGAAGTTCTCCTCAGTGATCAATCCGTCGATCAGCGTGGCGGGTTCCCAGGATTCACGAGGACCCAGGTAGATGTAGCCGTCGGCCACGTCGCGCAACCGCAGCGAGCTCTCCACACCGTCGACCGAGCCCGTCACCTCGGTCATGGCGACGCTGCCGAGCGTGGATGCGGCCAGATCCAGTCCGAAGCGCACCTCGGTGCCGCCCCGGCCCTCGGGCGATCGCGCCACGAGCTCCTCGACCCGCTCGGTTGCCGCAGTGTCGGCAACGGCCCCGTGGAACACCACCCGCCGGCACCCGTCGCCCATCCAGCGCCACAGGAGGTTCCCCACAGAGGCGGTCGGCATTCCGTCGGCCCATTCGACGAGCCCCGTGGTGGTGGCCGTGACGTTCATGTACACCAGCGCCCGCTGGCCCGGTCGCAGCACCTCGGCGGTGAGCACGCTCGCCGCGTGGAATGCCGACATGTCGCGGTAGTGCCCGCCGAGCCACCAGTTCCGCAGGCCCCCCTCGGCGGCAGAGCGGCCGTCGAGCAGGTCGGGGTCCTCCACGTAGGTGGGCAATCCCAGCGCGACCATGCGGATCGGCCTGCGGTCGTCGTCACGGCGCTGCTCTGCCTGGTTGTGCTCCCAGACGGCACGCAGCACATCGGCGTACTCCTGGTAGCCGAAGCCGGCGCCGAGCAGGTCGACGAACAGGTCGGCGCAGGCCCGGCCATCCCACTCCGGAGCGTTGACCAGCGCATCGAGCTCGGCTTGGCGGCGAGAGTTGGTGTACTCCCAGGCCACGTTGGCGATGCCCTGGTCTGCCAGCTCGCTCAGTGCCTCCGCCAGGAACCCGAGGTGCTGGCGTACCCCGATCTGGTCGCCGAGCATCACAATCTGGTGGCGACCGCAGATGTCGCCGAGGTACTCGGCGGGAGTCTGGAGCGCGGACGTCGGCCGCTCGTCGTCGGTGGGGGCTTCGGGCGGCACCGCCCATGAGTCTGCCCGGTTTGGGGCCCGAAGCTGACAGCAGGCCAGCCCGAGGCTCTAGAGCACCTGCGTCCAAGCCAGCTCTGCGGCTGCGGCTGTCTCGGTGACGGCGGCCTCAAAATCGCCTGCGGTGGATCGGATGTCCCGCAGGCCCGGGTCGAGCGCGTAGCGCCTCGCGTGCTCCACGTGCACCGCCGGCACCGGCTCGGGAAGTGGGGTGGGCGCCCGCCGCTCGTAGTCGCGTTCGAGATAAACCCAGCCGGTGGCGAGCCCGCCGAGCGGCTCGCGGTCGAGGCTGGTGGTGCACCCCAGCCGGGCGGGCGGACCCCGGTCGACGTCGAACGCGAGCGGCACCTCGAGGTCGTCGTTCATGGCGAACACCGTGTCGAGCACGCCGTCGGCCGCCAGCGCGTAGTCGCACAGCTCGCCGTCGGCGGGCAGCGCCTCGTGGATCAGCACGGTGACCGCGCGGTCCGCGATTGCTTCGTACACACGGTTGGCAGCACCCACCACGCGACCGTCGACGACGTCGGCGTCGATGGCGTCCCACACCTGGTGCGGTCGCCGTCGCACGCGCGTAAGGGCATGGGGGGTGCGGGTCAGCACGAGCGCGCGATGACCGGGATCGACCACCTCGCTCAGCAGCACCTCGCACATGTGCTGGGAAGCCGAGCCGCGGTTTCGCAGGTGCGGCCACGCATAGGAGCAACGGAGGTCTGCTGTGTCGGTGACTGCGTCGAGGTCCAGGTCGTAGTCCAGCCCCAGCACGCGCATGGGAGCGGCGCCGGCGCCGGCGAAGCGACGGTTCACCTCCCACACGGCACCGAGCACGTCGAGGTACTCGCGGTAGACGAAGTTGTGGCGGATGCCCCAGCGAAGGAGCGCCTCGCGCGCGAGCACCTCGTCAAAACTGGCGCCGCAGACCACTGCGTCGAGCCGTGCCTGATCGTCGACGCAGGCGTATTCCATCGCCACGATGCCGGCACCGGCGCGGTACGCCGCCGCGACGAGGTCTTGCAGAAACAGACCGGCGCGGCGGGTCGGGGTGTGGTGACCCACGAAGACCACCTGGTGGCGCTCGAACAGATCGCTGACGTAGGTGAGCGGGTCGCTGCCGTGGCTTCTCAGCCAGTCGGCCAGCTCGTCGAGCAGCACCGGCTGGATCGGCGGCAGTTCCCGGCGGTGCCGGTACAACGCAATCCGTTCGAGCAGTGCAGGATCGCCTCGACGGTTCTCCACCTGCTCCGACAGTACCGTGTCGGGCCGTGGGAATGCGCTTGTACGACACCGCGCAGAAATCGGTCGTCGAGCTGGAGCTCGGCGACGACGTCGGCATGTACGTATGCGGCATCACGCCCTACGACGCCACCCACCTGGGCCACGCTGCCACCTACCTCGCGTATGACCTGCTGATCCGCCGGCTGGAAGACCTGGGCCACACGGTCACGATGGTGCGCAACTACACCGACGTGGACGACAGCATCCTGCCCAAGGCGGCCGAGCTCGGCGAGCACTACCTGGCGCTGGCCGAGCGGGAGATCGATCGTTTCGAAGCCGACATGGCGGCCCTGGGGACACGGCCGGCGGCACACGAGCCGCGGGCTACCCGATCCATCGACGACATGATCGCCATGATCACCGAGTTGGTCGACGCCGGGCATGGGTATGTCTCTGGCGATCGTGTCTTCTTCGACGTGAGCACGTTTCCCGAGTTCGGAAGGCTGTCGGGCTACAGCACCGAGGAGATGACGGCGCTCGCGGCCGAGCGCGGCGGCACGCCCGATGATTCTCGCCAGCGCAACCCGCTCGACTTCGTGCTGTGGCAGGCCAGTGCGGCCGGGGAGCCCTCGTGGCCGTCTCCGTTCGGACCGGGGCGACCGGGCTGGCACATCGAGTGCTCCGCCATGGGTTACGCGGCGCTGGGCGAGACCTTCGACATTCACGGGGGAGGCGGCGACCTGATCTTTCCGCACCACGAATGCGAGATCGCCCAGAGCGAGGCTGTGCATGGTGTCCCGCTGGCCCGCTACTGGATTCACGCAGGCCTGGTCTCCTACCAGGGTCACAAGATGTCGAAGTCGCTCGGCAACCTCGTGTTCATCTCCGAGCTGCGGGCTCTCATCGACCCGCGGGCGATACGGCTGGCGCTGATGGCGCACCACTACCGCGGCGAATGGGAATGGTTCGACTCTGAGGGGCTTGCCGGCCAGCGCGATCTGGACACGCTGGTGAGCGCCGCCAGCGGGGCTCCCCGAGGCGATGATGCTGTCCGAGGGTCATCGGGACTGCTCGCGGAGGTGCAGGCTGTGCTCGATGACGATCTCAACGCACCGGCGGCGCGCGCAGCCCTGCTCGACGCCGCGGCGACGATCGAGCGTGGCGCCGCCGGCACCGCGCTGCGCTCGGAGCTGGCCGCTTCGGCTGCGCTGTGCGGGATCGACCTGCACAGCCCGCCTGTTGCGGGCGCCCCGTGAGGCTGGGCTCGGAACGGCCTGGGTGAGGTCGGCGAGATGACGACATTGGCCGTGGTCAACCAGAAGGGCGGGGTGGGCAAGACGACGGTCACGCTCGGTCTCGCCGAAGCGGCCTGCGCCGCGGGCTACAGCGTCTTGGTGGTCGACCTCGACCCGCAGTCCAACGCGTCGGCAGGGCTCGGTGTGTGGAATGCCTCCCCGAACATCGACAACGTGCTCGCGGATGCTGCGCCCGCAGCGGCGCTTGGGGCCCTCACCGACGTCGGCTGGCCTGACGGCGGACCGCGCCCGCAGCTCGTGCCCGGCAGCTACGCGCTCGCGAGCCGCGAGCCCCAGATGGCCGCCGATCCGGTCGGAGCCCAGGATCGGCTGCGCATCGCGCTGGCTGGTGTGGGCCATGACCTCGTGCTGATCGACTGCCCTCCGTCGCTCGGCCTGCTGTGCATCAACGGGCTCTTCGCAGCCGATCGGGCAATCGTCGTGACGGAGCCCGCCGCGTGGGCCGCCGACGGCGTCGACCTGATGCGGTCGACGATCAACCGGGTCGCACAGCGCCAAGGCACGCCGACGGTCGCCGGCGTCGTGATGAACCGCCTGGGGCGCACTCGCGACAACGCGTACTGGGCGCAGCAGCTCGCGGACCGCTTCGGCACCGAGCTGCTGCCGTCGATTCCCCAGCGAGCCGCGATCGCCGAGGCCTCCGGTCAGTCGCTGCCGCTGCGCTCTCTGGGACGCCGGCCGGGTGCTCCCGAAGCAGTGCTGGCGTTCGAGGACCTGTGGGCCGATCTCGAGCGCCGGTTGGGCTGAGGCGCACCACTACCCTCGGATTCAGCGAAGTTCCAGCATGGCGAATTACGACCCGAAACGACCTCGGCCCAGCATCGATGCGGCGGCGGCACTCCCCGGTGACGCGCTCGCAGACGCGGAACCCGAGACGCCGCCAGCAGCCCCGGGGGACGACGCCGAGCACGATGCCGATCCGGCACCCGCGCCCGCGTCGCACCTGCTGCCGCGACGAGCTGAGCCGGTCGACCGGCGGCTGCTCGCAGCGTTCGGGGGTGCCGTTGCCGTCGGATGGCTGGCAGCGGCTGCGCTTGCGTGGTGGCTGTGGCGTCGTTGGCGCCGGCGGCCCTGAACCATCCGCGCCCGCGATGACCGGATCGACCACCCTGTGAATGTGGATCCCCACGTCGGCGGCGTCGCTGTTGGCATAGCCCGCGATGTCGAGGTGCCCCGCAGCCTGAGCCCCTCGGGCGCGTCCACCTTCCGGCAGTGCAAGCGGCGCTGGAAGTTCCGTTACATCGACAAGCGGCCGGATCCGCCGGGCGCGCCCGCACTACGCGGCACCTTCGTGCATCACGTCCTCGAGGAACTGCTGGCGGTGGCACCGGCTCATCGAACGCTCGAACGGGCTCGTGCCATCTGCCGTGACCTGTGGCCCGCACTGGCCGGCAACGCCGACTTCGAAGCGCTGGAGCTGTCAGCCGACGACGAGCGCGCCTTCCGGTGGAACGCCTGGCGAGACGTCGAGGGGTTCTTCGAGCTGGTCGATCCCACCGGAGTCGATGTGGTCGACCGGGAGCGCGATCTGGTGGCGACGCTCGACGGTGTGCCGTTCCGCGGCATCGTGGACCTCGTGGACCGCGCGCCCGACGGTCTGCGGATCACCGACTACAAGACGGGTCGACCGCCGGGAGCGCGCTTCGTGGACAGCCGCCTGACACAGGTGTGGCTGTACGCGGCGGCGGCCGCCGCACTCGGAGACGAGGTGAGCGAGGTGCGGCTGCTGTACCTCGGCGAGACAGGCAACGGGCGTGACACTCGCAAGCCGATCGAGATAGCGCGCTCGTTCGATCACGACGCCGTGCACGCTGCCGTCGACGAGCATCGCGTCACCTGGGACCGAATCGCAGAAGCCGCTGGCAGCGGCGAATTCGAGCCGACTACCGGTCCGCTGTGCAGCTGGTGTCCCTATCGCGACGACTGCCCCGAAGGCCAGGTCGAGCACCAGCGGAGGAACGGGCTGGCTGCTTGAGCCAGCCCGCTGTCGGCGGTCTGGAGGTCGAGCAGTGCACGCCGGCACAGGCAGCGGCCATGCTGTACGCCGATCCTGCGAGAGGGAGCAGCGAGATGGAATACGAGCAGATCACTGTCACCGACCACGACGACGTGCGGGTGCTGACGCTGAACCGGCCCGAGAAGCTGAATGCGTGGACGCCGCGGATGCAGGCCGAGCTGGCTCATGCGGTGAAGGCCGGCAACGACGACCCGTCGGTGGGAGCGTTCGTGATCACCGGCGCGGGCCGCGGTTTCTGCGCCGGGGCCGACATCTCCGAGGTCTTCGCCGCCCGCATCGATGCTGCTGACGGGGCGGGGACGAGCGTCGGCGAGGCCGCTGCGGGCGGCGATGCGGCGGCCGCTGACTGGGTGGAGCTGGTGCGAAGCTCCAAGCCGGTCGTGGCGGCCATCAATGGCGCATCCATCGGCGTCGGTCTCACGATGATCCTGCCGTCGGACTTCTTGGTCGCTCACAGCGAAGCCAAGATCTCGTGCCGGTTCGTCAAGATGGGAGTCACGCCCGAGTTGGCGTCGTCGCACATCCTGGTACAGCGTTGCGGGTGGGGCGCGGCCACCGATCTGGCACTGTCGGGGCGCATCGTGTCGGGCGCCGAAGCCCGCGAGATGGGCCTCGTGGACGAGGTGACCGATGGCGATGTTCTGGCAGCAGCGCTCGACCGGGCCCGCAGCTATGCGGAGAATCCGCCCACGATGGTCCGGTTGACCAAGCAGTTGCTCACCGCCAACGGAACCGATACCGATCTGCGCGCGGTGCAGCGCCGTGAACTGGACGCGCTCGACATCGCTCGTGCCTCGGACGACCACCGGGAGGCTGTGGCCGCGTTCTTGGAGAAGCGCCCGCCCAAGTTCCGCTGAGCCCGGCGTGAGGCCCGACGATCCGGCCGGCGCGCCGGGACGCTGCGTGTCGCAACGTCATGCCTGAGCTTCCCGAGGTGGAGGTCGTCCGGCGGCAGCTCGAACGGCCATTGACGGGGCGGTGCATCGTCGAGGCGTGGGCTCACCCGTCACGCAAGTTCGCTTCGGGTGCGGATGCGCTCGGCAGCGAGATCGAGACCTTGCGCCGGCGGGGCAAATACCTCATCGCGGAGCTCGACTGCGGGCGCGAACTGGTCATCCATCTCGGCATGACGGGACGGCTGTGCTTCGCGGCGACCGTCTCAGGCCCCGATGTGCCCCCGATGCCCGCGGTCCAGCCTCGCGACGGGCCCGCGACCGAGGTCATGGAGGCTGCGGAGGTCACGCTCGCCGATCCCTACGTGCGGGCCTGGTGGCGCCTCGACAGCGGCGACGTGCTGTGCCTGCACGACGTGCGACGGTTCGGCCGGGTCGCCCTGTGCGACCGTGGCGACTACAGGGAGCTGCCGACGCTCGCCGCCATGGGTCCCGAGCCGCTGGAGGGCGACCTGGATGCAGGTGCGTTCTGGCGGGCGAGCAGGCGGTCGAGCCAGCGCATCAAGACCCAGTTGCTGAACCAGCGGCTCATCGCAGGGGTCGGCAACATCTACGCCGACGAAGCACTGTTCCTGGCCGGGATCAACCCGTCGGCCCGGTCGATCTCGAAACCCCGCGCTGAACGCCTGCTCGCAGCCCTACGCGATGTGCTGGCAGCCAGCATCGAACGGGGCGGCAGCACGCTGCGCGACTACTACAGCCTCGAAGGAGCGGGCGACAATCAGAAGTACTTCGTCTGCTACGGCCGCGCCGGCGAGCCGTGCGTTCGCTGCGGCACCGAATTGCGCCGTCGCGTGCTGGACCAGCGTTCCAGCACATGGTGCCCCAACTGCCAGCGCAGGTGAACGGGCAGACGCCTCTTGTCGCAGCGTCGCCCACTGCGACAAGCACGGCAGCGAGAGCGACGCGGCAGCGGGCTCGCTGGGGCGGGGCATACTGGCACCACACCCAACGACGACACGAGCGGGGGTTCGGGTGGAAAACGAGTTGTGGCGCTGGGTTTGGGTCATCGTCGCCATGGTCATGGGCCTCGGCGAGATCTTCACCGCGGGATTCTTCCTGCTGCCCTTCGGCATCGGCGCGGCGCTGGCGGCGCTCGCAGCGTGGCTGGATCTGCATGGGGCAGTCCAGTGGCTCCTGTTCTTCGGCGGCACCACCGTGTCGTTTCTGGTGCTGCGCCGCTTCATGGGACGCCAGGACCGCCCCGACGATCTGCCGGTGGGAGCGAATCGCTACATCGGTTTGCCCGCACGCGTGGTCGAGGTCATCGACTCGGTGAACAACACCGGACGTGTGCGCGTGGAGTCAGACGAGTGGCGTGCGGTCAGCGAGGCGGGCCGTATCGAGGAAGGTTCGCTGGTGCGTGTGACAGCGCTGCACGGCACCAAGCTCGAGGTTGTCTTCGAAGAGCCCCCGCCCGACGACTATGTGTCGTCGACGGCAACGGCAGACCCTGGCGCCGTCGCCGACGCCGCCGCTGCGAGCTCCGACGAGGATGCCGACGCAGCAGCCCAAGACGACGAGACCACCACTCCAAGGAGCGAATGATGGACAACATCAGCCCCGGAGTCATTCTCCTGGCAATCATCGCGCTCGCGATCCTCGTGATCGCGGCGAAGGGCCTGCGAATCGTGCGCCCCTTCGAGCAGGGCCTCATCGAGTTCCTCGGCAAGTACCGCATGACGGTCGAACCGGGCCTGCGCTTCGTGATCCCGTTCGTGCAGCGCATCTTGAAGGTGGACATGCGCGAGCAGGTTGTGGATGTGCCGCCGCAGGAGGTCATCACCAAGGACAACGTGGCCGTCACGGTCGACGCCGTCATCTACTACGAGCCGACCGATCCGGTGAAGCTGAAGTACGCGGTGGGCAACTTCATCATCGCAGTGACCAAGCTGGCCCAGACGAACCTTCGAAACGTGATCGGCGACCTGCAGCTCGACGATGCGCTCGTTTCACGCGAGGTCATCAACTCCAAGCTGCGGCAGATTCTCGATGACGCCACCGACAAGTGGGGCACCCGCGTGGTCCGCGTGGAGATCCAGCGGATCGAGCCGCCCGCCGATGTGACCACCGCGATGCACCGCCAGATGAAGGCCGAGCGCGACCGGCGTGCCGCTGTCACCGAGGCCGAGGGCGAGAAGCGTGCGGCGATCCTGCAGGCCGAGGGCGTGAAGCAGTCGCAGATCCTGCGGGCCGAGGGCGAGGCCGAAGCCATCAAGCGGGTGGCCGATGCCGACAAGTACCAGAAGCTCACAGTGGCCGAGGGCGAGGGCCAGGCCATCGAGCGAGTGTTCTTGGCGATCCACAACGGCGATCCCACCGACGACCTGATCGCCATCAAGTACCTCGAAGCGCTGCAAGGCGTGGCAGACGGTCAGGCCACCAAGATCTTCCTGCCGCTCGACACCAGCGGCGTGCTCGGCGCCGTCGCCGCGATGGGCGAGATGTTCCGCGAGCGCAGCCGTGACCCCGGTGCCCCGAACGGAGCCATTGACGAGTAGCCCGCCGCTGCGCCTCGCCGCCAGGCTGCGCCGCCGGGACGGCGGGACTGGCGGGCCACCCAGCGCGTAGGGTGCGCGGCCATGGCGTTGGGCTTGCCGTCGGTGCTGGTGGGGTCGTGGACCGACGATGACGCAGCCACTGGCGTGACCGTGGTGCTTCCGCCGCCAGGCACCTTGGGGGCGATCGCCGTGCGCGGTGGCGCACCCGGGACTCGCGAGGCCGCTGCGCTCAGTTCGACAGGCGGGGGGGTGGAGTGCCATGGGGTGGTGCTCTGCGGCAACAGCGTCTTCGGCCTGGCTGCCGCCGACGGTGTCGTTCGCTGGTGCGCCAGCGAGGGCCGCGGGCTCAACATCCGCGACAGCATCGTGCCGGTCGTGGGCGCGGCAGTCGTGTACGACATCCAGTCGCCGGAGAGCGAGCGCCCGACCGCGGCCGCGGGATGGGCTGCCTGTGAGGCCGCCAGCGCTGACGAGCCCGCCACCGGACGGGTCGGTGTCGGGCGCGGCTGCACGATCGGCAAGGTCGCTGGTCGGGATTTCTCCGTGCCCGGCGGGCTGGGCGCCGCAGTGGAGCGTTCGGGCGAGGTGGTCGTCGGCGCGCTGGTGGCGGTGAATGCCCTGGGCGACGTCATCGACGCCGACGGGACCGTGCTGGCCGGCTGCACGGCGCCGGTTGGGTCGGAGCGTTACCCGTATGACGCGATTGAGGCAATCCCCGGATTCACCGGGCGCGGCACCGAAGAGCCGGAGTCGCCCGAGCGTGGCAACACGACGATCGGCTGCCTTGTCACCAACGCCCGGCTCACCAAGCCAGAGGCCTGCCGAGCGGTCGATCTGGCGCACACTGGCATCGCCAGGGCAATCGAGCCCCCGCACACGAACTTCGACGGCGACGCGCTGTTCCTGCTCGCCACAGGCGAGGTCGACACGCAGCCGGACCTGGTGGCGACGCTGGGTGCTGCGGCGGTCGCACGAGCGATCCGATCGGAATTCGTCGCCTGATCTGGCCGCGAGTGTGGCAATCTGGACGCACCAGAGAAAGGGGGTGGTCCACGCAATGCCGAAACGCAACAGGACTCTGGAGGTGGCCGGGCGCTGAGGCGACCCGCTTCCGAGAAGGGGACGTCTCCCTCAGGTGGCGACTCCAACCCGGACCACCGAACCCCACAAGATCCGCGTGCTGGTCCTCACGCGGCCGCTGCCCCGCCAAACGGCGGAGGCGCGAACACGATCTTCGGGTAGCAGCAGGCCCCTGCCCAGTCGAGCGGGGGCCTGTTCGCGTCTCGGTGCACGCAACTAGGGTCCCCACATGGATTTCGACTGGCCGGACGATGACGATCCTCGCCGCATCGCAGTGCGCGACTGGCTCGACGACCATGACGGCAATCCGAGCCAGGAAGCGCTGGCACACGCCGGATACGTGGCACCGCACTGGCCCAAGCCCTACGGCCTCGACGCCGATCCGATCACCCAGCTGCTGATCGACGAGGAGCTGGCCGCTGCCGGTGTGAAGCGCCTTGCGGGCGGCATCGGGCTGGGCTGGGCGGGCCCGACCATCATCTACGGCGGCACCGACGCGCAGAAGGAGCGCTACCTGTGGCCGATCCTCACCGGCGAGGAGGTGTGGTGCCAGCTGTTCTCCGAGCCTGACAGCGGCTCCGACTTGGCGAATCTGGCCACCCGGGCGGTGCGCGACGGCGATCGATACATCGTGAACGGCTCGAAGATCTGGTCGTCGGGAGCACACCGCAGCAAGCTCGGCATCCTCATCGCCCGCACTGATCCCGACGTGCCCAAACACCGCGGCGTGTCGTACTTCATCTGCCCGATGGACACGCCTGGCTTGGAGTTGCGCCCGATCATCGACATGACCACGGCCTACTCGTTCAACCAGACGTTCTTCACCGACATGGAACTGCCGGTGGAGAACCGGATCGGCGACGAGAACGACGGCTGGCGGCTCGCCAAGATCACGCTCGGCAACGAGCGGGTGTCGCTGTCGGGCGAAGGGGCGCTGTGGGGCAGCGGCCCCAGCGCTGCAGACCTGCTCGACGTGGTTCGGTCTGCCGGGGGCGTGTCAGATCCGGTGATGCGCGACCGAGCCGCACGCCTGCACATCGAAGGCGAGGTGCTGCGGCTCATCCGGCTGCGAACGCTGAGCGCCCGGCTGCATGGCCGCCAGCCCGGCCCCGAAGCCAGTGTGCGCAAGGCGCTGGCGGACGATCACGGCCAGCATGTCATGACGCTGGCCAAGGATCTGGCAGGCGCCCATGGACTGCTGGCGAACACGGGGCCGCTGGGCACATCGCCGGAGTTCCCCAAGACCCAGGCCGTGGTGGAGGGCTGGAACGGCTGGCACGGCGGCTACCTGTTCAGCCCTGCGCTCACCATCGGCGGTGGCACCTCGGAAGTGCAGCGCAACATCATCGCTGAGCGGGTGCTGGGCCTGCCCCACGACGTCGACGTGGAGTCCGGCAAGTCATGGGCGGAGTCCCGAGCCGCAGTCGCCTGACGCATTGCTGCGCTGCCGCCCGGGTCTGCCGGCAGTTACCGGCCGGTGAAGGTGGGCGGTCGCTTCTCGAGGAACGCTTGGACGGCTTCTTTGGTGTCCTCGGTGGTGAAGTTGAGCGATTGAGCCATGCCCTCGCCCTCCAGTGCGGTGGCGAAGTCGGCTGAGGCGTTGAGGGTGAGCAGGCGCTTGGTCATAGCAACGGCGATGGGCGGTCCGGAAGCGAGCCGGTCGGCCCAGTCGTCGACGAATGCGTCAAGCTCGCCGTGGGGCACCACCCTGTTGACGATGCCGAAGTCCTCGGCCTGCTTGGCATCGATGACGTCGGCGAAGAACGCCAGCTCCTTGGCGCGGTGCAGGCCGATGAGCCGAGGGAGGATCCAGGTGCCGCCGAAGTCCATCGACAGCCCGCGCCGGGCGAAGATCTCGCTGAACCGGGCTTGATCCGACGCCACGATCAGGTCGCACGCCAGAGCCAGGTTCATGCCCGCGCCCGCAGCTACGCCGTTCACCTTGGCGATGACCGGCACCATGATCGAGTA
>JAJEBN010000032.1 GCA_022822525.1 Acidimicrobiia bacterium
TCCTGGTTGACCTGCAAATTTGACCCTGGTACCTCTGACGACTCCAGTACGACATCAGCTAGTACGCCCCACCACACGTTCGGGACACTCTGCGCCTCAGCCCGCCCGGCCGGCGCCACCGCCACGACCGCGACGAGCAGCACCGCGACAGCCGCGAGACGTCCCCCCAAAGCGCGCCTCACGCGCCTCGGCCGCCCAGCCGAACCAAACAGGGGGGGGGGACTCCTCAGCCCAGACCCGAAGTCTGCGAACACCCATACCAAGACTCCCTCGCCCGCGCCGACGCACGCTCACACTCACCATATTGTCGGAGATCAGCGAGCCGAAAGCAACCCTCGAAGGCTCCTGATTCTGTCCAAGCCGGTGGAGCTGACGGAACTCGAACCCGTGACCCCCTGCTTGCAAGGGGGCTATACGACGGGGCACAGACCGCCGTCGATGTTGATTGCGGCGCCGGTGACGTAGCTGGCGGCGTCGCTGGCGAGGAACAGAGCCAAGTTGGCGAACTCCTGGGCGTCGCCCATGCGGCCGATGGGAATCCGCTCGCCGACCGCTGCGGTGTACTCCTCGAACGTTTCGGCGGGCTGCATCCGCTCCCAGCGGGCCTGCCACTGGTGGGTCACGAGCAGGCCTGTGTTGAGCGCGTTCACGAGCACGCCGTCGGCTGCGAACTCCGACGCGAGCGCCTTGGTCATCGCCATGCCGGCGGCGCGGGTCGCAGAGGTCGGGCACGTCTGCGCCCTCGGCGCTTTGGCCTCGGCATTGAGCGAGTTGATGATCCGCCCCCAGCCCTGGCTGCGCATGTGCGGGATGCAGAGCCGGCACAGTCGGATCGCCGAGAACAGCTTCAGGTCGAGATCGTCGTGCCAGTCGTCGTCGGTGATTTCCAGGAACGGCTTGGCGTGCGACGTCCCGGAGTTGTTGACGAGGATGTCCACCGGGCCGCATTCCTCCACCGCCTCGGCGTGCGCCCGGGAGACCTCGTCCGCCACGCGTACATCGGCCGAAATCGCTGTGTGAGCGACATCTGGGTTCGCATCTCGGAGCGCTGCGAGCGTCGCATCAAGCACCGCCTGGTCGCGGGCCACCACTGCCACCGCGGCACCCGCAGCAGCGAACGTCTTGGCCATCGCCCGCCCCAGACCCCGGCTGCCCCCGGTGATCAGCGCTGTGCGGCCGTCAAGTCTCAAGTCCATACGCGCACGATATGTGAAGGCGGTGATCTGTACGCGTTGCCGGCCGGCTGGCTCGGCTTGGGTCGCTGCTAGCTGGGCAGTGCCTCGAGGGCGCTGGCTACAAGTGACTTGTGCATCGCCGACAGGCGCCGCCTCTCGGCCTCGGGAAAGTTCTTGCCCGATCCGTACTTGCACCAGAGTTCGGCGTAATTCGGGGCGCCGCCGGCGGCGATGACGCGGTCGATCTCGGCGGCCGGCACGGCGACGCGGCGGTCCGGGTCGGGCCCCCCGATGATCTCGCCCCACTCGATCATGCAGTAGATGTCGAACAGCTCGACGCCGAGCCGCTCCGCAGCGATCCCCGCTCGCACGGGGTCATCTTCAGCGACGAGATGGCGCATGGTCGGCGGTCTAGCCATCGTGATCTCCGTTCATTTCGAGAATGTCCGCGAGCTCGTCCCAGAGCTTACGCGTGATGAGCAATTTGGCGGCCTCTGCAACCCGCTCTAGTTGAGTCCCTGGTAGTGGTGTATGGAGGGGGGCACCCCGAGCGCAGCCGTACCCTTTGTGCGGGTTCGCTGCGTCGGGGCGAGCCGCCAGAACGGGGGTTGCATGAGCTGGGAGCCTGAGATCGCTGAGCTGCGCCGCCGCGAAGCGTTCGCTGAAGCGCTGGGCGGGCCCGACAAGGTCGAGCGGCAGCACTTCTTCGGCAAGATGACGGTGCGCGAGCGCATCGATGCCATGGCCGACAAGGGCTCGTTCCACGAGATCGGCAAGACCGCCGGCGTCGCCGAATACGACGATCACGGCAATCTCGTGCATCTGACGCCGTCCAACTTCATCTTCGGCCTTGCCCGTATCGATGATCGGCCGGTTGTCCTGTCGGGCGACGACTTCACGGTGCGCGGCGGCTCCTCGGACGCCACCATTCCCGAGAAGCGCAACACAGCCGAGTCGATGGCCTACGAGATGCGGCTGCCGCACATCCGCCTGGTGGACGGCATGGGCGGCGGCGGCTCGGTCAAGTCGATCGAGATGGCGGGCCGCACCTACATCCCCGAGCTGCGGGGCTGGGACGTCATCGTGAACCACCTCTCGGTGGCACCGTCGGTGTCGCTGGCGCTGGGCTCGGTGGCGGGCATCGGTGCCGCCCGGGTGGCCACCGCGCACTACTCGGTCATCGTGCGCAACACCGCGCAGATGATGATTGCCGGGCCGGCACTGGTCGAGCAGGCGTCTCTGGGCGATCACGGCAAGGAAGAACTCGGCCACGCCGACATCCACACGGCCAACGGCGCCATTGACGACGTGGTCGACAGCGAGGACGAGGCGTTCGAGCGCGCACGCCGCTTCCTGTCGTACCTGCCCGCCAACGTGGACGAGCTGCCCGAGCGGGTGCTGAGCGGCGACAGCCCGCAGCGGCGCGACGACGAGCTGATCTCGATCGTGCCCCGCGAGCCACGACGCGTCTACAAGATGCGCTCGATCATCGAATCGGTCTGCGACCAGGGCAGCTTCTTCGAGATCGGCAGTCGCTGGGGGCGATCGATCATCACCGGCCTGGCACGCCTCGACGGATGGCCGGTGGCGATCTTCGGTG
>JAJEBN010000103.1 GCA_022822525.1 Acidimicrobiia bacterium
CCCGAAACCGACGACGAGCTGGAATGGGCGGCGCACAGCACCCGGACGATGATCGCCGAGGAACCCTGGTGACACCTGCTCAGTGCGACGTCTGGTGGGCGGAGAGCGAGAACGAGGTTCGGCCGGTGCTCATCGTCACCCGCAACGAGGCGATCGCAGTGCTCAACAAGCTGGTCGTCGCCCCGATCACGCGTACCGTTCGGGGCATCCCGACCGAGGTAGCGCTCGACGCGGACGACGGTCTCCCCCAGCCAAGCGCGGCTTCGTTCGACAACCTTCGCGTGGTGCTCAAGTCACACTTGACGAAGCGCATAAGCGCCTTGCCCCACCGCAGGCCTGAAGTCTGCGCCGCGCTCGACGCCATGGCGGACTGCTGACCTACAAGACGCAAGCCGAATTCAGGCCGTGGAGGCTGCTTTGACTGTGGTGGTGACTTCGGGCGCCAAGTCGAGGCTGTGGAAGTTCTGGAGCCGCTCGATGGTCTCGGCGTAGCGCTCGCGCTTTGCGGCCTCGCGCTCGGGGGCACGTTCGGCGAACTCTCCCATGACCTCGGCGGCGAACAACTCCATTGACTCGCAGATGTCCTCGTGGCGGTTGCGCCCGGCCTGGCTCACGAAGATCAGCTCGTCGACCCCGGCGTCCTCGTAGGCCCGCACGAACTCGCGGATCTGATCCGGCGTGCCGATGCAGCCGCGCAGCGAGTCCAGCCCGCCGGCCGTCACCAGATTCTCCGCGCCCTCCGCACCGACCGCTTCCTGCACGGAGGCGGTCAGCTTGGCGAACCCCATCTCCTCGCGGTTCTCCTCGAACTGGCTCCAGATGTCGGTGGCGCCCGGCGTGTGCGTGCCGAACGCGTAGTAGTGCAGCAGCGAGTACGCAAAGAAATGGAAGCCGTCGAGGCCCCGGTCGAGCGCCGTCTGCTCGTCGGGATGGCACATGAAGCCGGTCGTCACCGCGATGTTGGGGTTCGGCGCCAAGCCGACCGGGTCGGTGCAGGCCTCGAAGGCGGCGTAGTAGTCCGACACCCACTGGCGGGCCTCGTCGGGATCGATGAACGAGAAGCTCAGCGCGCCCAGGCCCCGCTGGCCCGCCATCAGGATGGTGTCGCGCTGGCTGCAGGCGACCCACATCGGCGGGTGCGGTCGCTGGAGGGGCTTGGGCACCACGTTGCGCGCCGGCATCGAGAAGAACTTGCCGGTGTGCCCTTCGTATGGCGACTGCGCCATCATCTTGGCGATCTCGGGGACCGTTTCTTCCCACATGGCCCGCTTGTCGGCGCGGGCGATCTCGAAGCCGCCGAGTTCCATGTCGCTCGACGTCTCGCCGGTGCCGAACTCCACCCGGCCGTTCGAGATGATGTCGAGCGTGCCGATGCGCTCGGCCACCCGGGCCGGATGGTTGTAGCCCGGCAGCACCGGCACGATGCCGTGCCCGATGCGGATGTTCTGGGTAGTCGCAGCGCATGCCGACAGGAACACCTCAGGCGCCGAGGAGTGCGAGTACTCCTCCAGGAAGTGGTGCTCCACTTCCCACACGGTGCTGAAGCCGAGCTTGTCGGCGAGCTGCACTTGCTCAAGCGCTTCGCCGATGACGCGGGCCTCGGCCCCGTCGTCCCATGGGCGCGGCAGCTGGTGTTCGTAGAAGATGCTGAAGCGCATGCCGGATCCCTTCGAGCGGCGCTGAGAGGCTCGTAGTGTGCCGTAGCCGACGCAGCTCGGGGCGCCCGCGAGCGCGCCGGCGGGCTCGGTGCGCCTAACCCGCGGCGGCGATGCTGGCGAAGGCAGCGTCCACGATGCGATTGCCCCGGGGATCGCCGGTGATGGTGCCCTCCATGCGGTTCATCACATATGCCACCGATGCCCGGACATCGAAATCGACGACGGCCACCGAGCCGCCCCAGCCGCCCCAGAACATGTGGTTCGGGTTGGGACTGGTGACCCAGCCGTCAAGGTCGCGGGCAAAGCCCAGCCCGTGCCGCATCCGCATGTACAGCACGTCATCGACGTTGTCAATCTGCTCCTCGAGGGCCTTGCGCGCACCGGCCTCGGACATGATCCGCACGCCGTCCACCTCGCCGCCGCAGGCAAGCATCGAGTGAATCCGCGCAATCGAGCGGGCGTTGCCGATGCCGCCGGCCGCGGGGATCTCCGCCGCACGCCATTCGCGGGTCTGCGGTTCGGAGGCGTCCAGCATGCAACTCATCAGCGTCTTGGCGCAGACCGAGTCGAACTCGACGGGAACGCCGTTCATTTCGAGCGCTTCCATATTCACTTCCGGCGGGATCAGCTCTCCCATCCGACCGTCCTCGGAGGCCGGGAGACTCATATGGAAGTCGGCCCCGAGCGGCTCGGCGATCTCGTCACGGAACCAGTCCGCCATGCGCTTGCCGGTGATGCGGTAGAGAATCTCGCCTTCGAGGTTGCCCTGGGTGACAGCGTGGTACGCCGACTTGCTGCCTGGCTCGAACCACAGCTCCTGCGCGGCGAGCCGCTCGGCGATGGCATCGAGGTCGTACAGGTCTGCGGCCGTCACCGGCGGGTCGTATCCCGGCAGGCCGGCCGTATGGGCCATGACGTGGCTGACCAGCACGCCTTCCTTGCCGTTCTGGGCGAACTCGGGCCAGTACTGACACACCGGAGCGTCGAAGTCGAGCTCGCCCCGGTCGGCGAGGGCGAGCATGGCGGTGGCCGCCATGGTCTTGGTGGTCGAGTACACGTTGACGATCGTGTCCTGGTCCCACGGCGTGCCATTGGGGTCCGCGTCGCCGGCCCAGATGTCCACCACGAACTCGCCGTCGACCGTCACTGCCGCCGCTGCGCCGACCTCCAGCCCCTCTGCGAAGTTCTCCACGAAGCCGTCGCGGACCGCCTCGAAGCCCTCCTTGCACATCCCGTGAACTTCCATGACTGTCCCCCTTGTCGCGCCGGTCCGCCCGGCCGGCGATTCAGGCCTCATCATTGCAGTCGCGACATGCCGTCGCCGATGGCGCTTCTGCGCGGGCCGGTGCCGTCAAGCAACGGAAGATGACAAGTCGGACTGTCTCAGCTCGTCGGTGCAGTGATCGACGGGGCCTGACCGAAGCTGCCCCAGTCCGTCATGACGCCGAAGGAGCCGGTGCCGTCGATGACGGCGCTGAAGCTCACCCTGCGGATGAGATCGTCGCCGTCCACCCAGACGTCGAGCTGGGCGCTGTCGAGACCCGAGAACGGCGCTTGGTTCGTCGCCATCATGATCATGCCGAGGGACATGAGCATTCCGGCGCCCGCCCCGGCAGGCGTCTCGTCGGTGCGGTAGTGCGTCACGGCAACGCCGTCGAGGTCTTCGCGCCCGAGATCGACGAAGTCGTAGAGATCACCGAGGTCGTCGATGGCCACACCGAACGTCAGGTTTGACTGGATGGCTGCGCCCGGACCTCCTGTGGCGGAGTGGACGGGAACGGGACCATCCCACGGTCCTTCCCCGACCGAGCGGTACGCCTGACCGTCGACGATGACCTCGGCGTAGGAGTCCATCTGCGGGATGCTCCCGTCCTCCATCGCGGGCCCCGGCGTCACCCGGTACTCGACGTTCGGGTCCGAGAACGTCGCGTCGACATGCAATTTCCATGGTTCGGAGAGATCATCGAAGTCGAAGGTGACTGTCGTTGTCGAGATGGCGGAATTGCTGAGTGCGATGGTGGCCTCGACGGCCTTGTGCACTGAGGCAGTCGCATCACGGCCCGTGCCTGTGTCGTAGACGACGACAGTCGCCACGGCGGCAATGGCGATCATCGCGGCGGCGGCAGCGGCGGTCAGCCATCGCTGTCGCACGGGAGAGCCGGAGCGGGCCCGGCCACGCGCCGCTCGGCCCAGCGCAGAAACGTCACCGGCGTCCGCCAGGATCATCTCCAGCGAGCGCGCCGGCCCCGGATCGGTAGCAGTCTCCAGCTCGTCGACGTCGACCGGATTGGCCCGGCGCAGCTCGCTGAGCAGTTCATCGTGGGTGTCAGTGCCGTTCATAGCGCCTTCCTCGGGGGGCCGCAGCCAGAGTCGCCCGGCCGCGGGTCGAGCCCCTCCGGGGTGCTGCGTTCTCCTGATGCCTGTCCGCGACGGCGCAGCTCTTTCACGTTCGAGCTGTTGCCTGCTGCGCCCTCCAGTTGCTCAAGCCGGGCAGCGAGTCGCTTGCGAGCCCGGTGGACCCGGATCGCCGAGGCGTTGGCGGAGATGCCGAGCACCCGACCGATCTCGGCATGGCTGAGCTCCTCCCAGGCGACCAGCATCAGCACTTCGCGGTCGGCCTCGGGCAGCGTGCCGAGCGCTGTTCTCAGCAGCGATGACCGGTCGTCTGGTGCCGCTGCAACGGGGTCGATCGCGCTCGGCGGGCTCGCAGCGAGCAGACGATCTTGCGCAGACTGCCTTCTGCGGTCGGAGCGGGCCGCGTTGCGGATCATGTTGCGGGCCACGCCGAAGAGCCACGGCCGTTCTGAGTTGTCGGGAACGTCGTCGCGCCTGCGCCACGCCGTCAGGAACGTGTCCGCGACGACCTCGTCGGCAGTGGCGGCATCGACGCGGCGGCGCGCGTAGGCCAGCAGCGGTCGGTACGTCTCGGCATAGAGGCTCCGGAACCAAGCCTCGTCATGAGCGGCGAGCATGCAGACAGCCATCATGGCTGTCATGTCCGCAGCGGCGGAACCCTTTCAGGGCGAAAGACCCGGAGGCATCGGCGGGCACCAGCGAGGCGACAGAGGATCGGCCGCGTTCGCTTGGCGCGGCGACAGTCGCCCAGGCGCCGCACGGTGCCTGCATCAAGTGAGCCTGGGATCGGGGGACTCCGTGAAATCACCACTGCTGCGCCTGTTGGCGCTTCTCTTCGCGTTCAGCCTGGTCGCTGCCGCTTGCGCTGACGACTCGGACGACGACGGAGCGGCCGACGAGGCGCCGGCAGCCACCGCAGCTGATGACGGCGACGACATGGCCGATGACGACATGGCCGACGACTCCGGCGACATGGCTGATGACGACACGGCCGATGATTCCGGTGACGACATGGCGGACGACTCCGGCGATGGCATGGCCGACGACGACAGCGACGACATGGCTGCCATCGACCGCACCGGCGAGGTCATCAAGGTCGGCTACGTGAACAACGAGGGTGCTGCGTTCTCACTGCCCGAGTTCCGCACCGGCGGCGAGGTGGCGATCCAGTTCATCAATGACAACGGCGGCATCAACGGCGCGATGATCGAGACCGAAGTCTGCCTGTCTGACGGCACGCCCGAGAGCGCCATCAACTGCGCCAACCAGCTGATCGAAGCCGACGTTGTGTTTGCTTACATGGGCATCGAGGTGGGGTCGGAGGCAGCGATCAACCTGTGGGTCGAAGCCGGCATTCCCTACATCTCGTCACACGCGTGGGGCGTCACCGAGCAGAACAGCCCTGGCTCGGTCATCATGCACTCGCCCGCTGGCGCCTATGCAGTCGGCCCGGCCAAGACGTTCGCCGATCTCGGCATCGATCACATCGCGGTGATCCTCGAGGACACTCCCTCGGGCAACGCCTTCATGGACGAGACCAGCAACCCGATCATGGGGTACCACGGCATCGAATGGGAAGGCATCCTGGTGGACCCCGCAGCGCCGGACTGGACAGCGGCGATCGCCGCTGCGCAAGCGGCGGGTGTCGACGGCGTGTGGGGCCAGCTGAGCGAGCCAGGCTGCATCGGCATGGTCGGTGCGGCTGCTGCCAGCGGTTACGACAAGCCGGTGTTCGCGGGCTCATGCAGCTTCTATATCCCGATCCTGGGGGCTGCCGCCATCGGCACGTACACCCAGAGCGACGTGTTCTTCCCGTCGACGGCCGAATTCGCTCCGCCTGAGATCCAGGCACAGATCGCCGAGTACGTCGACCTGATGACCGCCGCCGGATACGAGGACCACATCGAAGGCTTCGCGGTTGCGCCGTATACCGCGTGGCGCGCGATGGAGATCATCCTCGAGCGGATCGAGGGCCCGATGACCGCCGAAGCGGTGCTCCATGCCTTCAAGAACGCCGGCGAGACGCCCGGATGGTTCGGCCCGAATCATCGCTGCGGCGAGGCGCCTTGGCCGGCTGAGACGTCTGCCTGCAAGTCCGAGATCGCGGTGTGGCAGATCGCTGAGCGGGACGACGGCACGATCGGGCGCGTCCTGGTCGGCGACGGCTTCATCGACGCTTTCGCATTCAGCGGCTTCTAAGCGGTTGAACCCAGCCACCACCAGCTTCGGCGCGAGCTGAGCACTCGACCTCCACGACGTGCAGCAATACCTCCTGTTTGCCATCGTCGGGCTCGGCTTCGGCTGTATTTACGCGGCCATCTCGATGGGCGTGGTCATCACCTATCGCGGCACCGGCATCATCAACTTCGCCACCGGCGCGATGGCGATGTGGGGCGCCTACGTCTTCGATGAGCTGAACCGCACGGGCGACCTGGTGTTTCCGGTCGCGATCATCCCGCACAAGGTGAGCCTCGGCGACGGCATGGGCTCGGTGCCCTTCGCGCTTGCGATGGTGCTGGCCGTGCTCTCGTGCAGCCTCATCGGGCTGCTGGTGCACTTCTTGGTGTTCCGTCCGCTGCGACGGGCGCCGATCCTGGCGCGTGTCGTGGCATCGGTGGGCGTGCTGCTGGCTATCCAAGCCCTCATCGTGATGCAGTTCACCAGCACACCGCGAGCGGTGCCGCCGATCCTGCCGAACGAGCCAGTGGATTTTGCTGGCATCAGCTTCTCGCGCGATCGCCTCTGGCTCACCGGCGTGGTCATCGTGATCGCTGTGGCGATGTGGGCGTGGTTCCGCTTCACGCGTCTCGGGCTGGCCACGAGAGCTTCGGCAGAGAATGAGCGGGCCATCGGCTTGGCCCGCTTCTCACCGCAAGTGCTCGCCGGTTCGACCTGGGTGCTGTCGAGCACCGTTGTCGGCTTCATCGTGATCCTGACCTCGCCAACGGTGATCCTGAACCCGCTGACGTACGTGCTCGCCATCGTGCCGGCCCTGGCTGCGGCGCTCATCGGGCGACTGTCGTCGATCGCCGTCACGGTGAGTGCGGCACTGGCGCTGGGCATGGTCCAGTCCATCGTGGTGTTCCAGACCACCAAGGCTTGGTGGCCTGAGTGGGCGAAGGCGGGGCTGTCCGACGCCGTGCCGTTCGTGGTCATCGTGATCGCGCTCTTCGTCGTCGGCGATGCCCTGCCGAGCCGTGGGGCGGTCGAGTCGGATCCGCTGCCCGAGGTGTACCGGCCGAAGATGCGACCTGCGGTGATCGTGCCGGTCGTGATCGGCGCCGGTGTGGTGGCCACGCTGACCTCGGGCAGCTACCGGTTCGGGATCATCACCAGCATGATCGTGACGATCATCATGCTTTCGCTGGTGGTGCTCACCGGGCTGGTCGGGCAGATCTCGCTGGCACAGGCCGGCATCGCCGGCACCGCTGGTTTCGCGCTCAGCAAGCTGGGCGATGTCGTGGGCATTCCGTTCCCGATCTCGACGCTGCTCGCAGCGCTGGTGGCGACCGTGTTCGGCGTGCTGGTCGGCATCCCGGCGTTGCGCATTCGCGGCGCGCAGCTCGCCGTGGTCACCCTGGCGGGCGCCGTGGCGCTGGAGAAGTTCATTTTCCGCAACACCCAGCTGGCCGAGGCGGCCGGCAACCCCATCGCCGACCCGACGCTGTTCGGCCTCGACCTGGGCATCCGGGAAGGTCGCACGATCGCACGCGTCGAATTCGCCATCCTCGTGCTGCTCGTCGTCACCGTGTGCGCGATCCTCGTCGGCAATCTGGCCCGCAGCGCGACCGGCCGACGCTTCCTGGCGGTGAGATCAAACGAGCGTGCCGGCGCATCAGTCGGCATCTCCATTGCAAACACGAAGCTGCTGGCGTTCGGCATCGCGTCGTTCCTCGCGGGCGTCGGCGGTGCGTTCCTCGGTTACAGCCGCGGGCAGCTGTCCGCGGACAGCTTCACCGTCATGGTCGGGCTGAGCTTCTTGGCCTTTGCCTACTTGGGCGGCATCACCACGGTGTCCGGCGCGATCATCGCGGGCACGTTCGCCCCGCTGGGCATCGGCTTCGTGATCTTGGACCGTGCCCTCGACATCGGGTCCGCGTACCAGATCCTGGCGGGCATCGGCCTCGTGCTCACAGCGATCTTCAATCCGGAGGGAATCGCCGGCGCAAACCGCAAGAACTTCGACAAGATGCGCGCCGGGCTGGCTGCCCGCGCCGCGGCCAAGGCCGCGCCCGTCGACGACGCCGCTGCTGCGAGCGCAGCTCCCGCCGGGGCGGTGCCCACCTCCGCTGCACCGGCACCTCGCGCCGTCCCAAGGCCGGGCTTCGACGATGCCGCGGTGGTACTCGAAGTCAACGAGCTGACGGTGCGCTACGGCGGCCTCAAGGCCGTCGACGACGCCTCGCTGCGAGTGCGTGAGGGCGAGATCGTCGGGCTGATCGGGCCGAACGGCGCAGGCAAGACCACGATGATCGACGCGCTGACAGGGTTCATTCCCTCCGAAGGGCGGATCGAGTTCTGCGGTGCTGAGCTCACCACCGAGCAGCCGTACCAGCGGGCACGCATGGGCCTGTCGCGTACGTGGCAGTCGCTCGAGCTGTTCGGGGACCTGTCAGTGCGAGAGAACGTGCAAGTCGCCGATGAGCGAGCCACCGTCGGCTCGGTGCTCACCGACTTCGTCAAGCCCGCAAGACCGGTGGACCTCACGCGCGTGGACTCGGCACTGGAACTCGTCGGTCTCACCGGCGATGCCGACGCCCGTCCCGGCGACCTGCCGCTCGGGCGACAGAAGCTCGTGGGCGTGGCCCGCGCCCTGGCCAGTTCCCCCCGTGTGATGCTGGCCGACGAGCCCGCAGCCGGTCTCGACACCGCAGAGAGCCGCACGCTAGGCCGCGAGATCGTCGACATTGCCGAGGGCGGCGTGTCGATCCTGCTGGTCGACCACGACATGGGCCTGGTGCTGGAGGTCTGCGACTACATCTACGTCCTCGACTTCGGCCAGATCATCGCCGAGGGCACCCCCGCCGACATTCGTGCGAACGAAGCCGTCATCGACGCCTACCTTGGTTCTGAGGTCCACACATGAGCGCGTTCACATGACCAGCACGCAGATGCAGGCGCCCCGCGGCGATGCCTCGACGACCCCGGCGCTGGACGTGCGGAACCTCGTGGCCGGCTGGGGCGGCGTGCCCGCCGTACGCGACCTGTCGCTCCACGTCCATCCCGGAGAGGTGGTGGCACTGCTGGGCCCCAACGGCGCCGGCAAGACGACCACGCTGCTGACCATCGCGGGGATCCTGCGGCCGATCGACGGCGAGATCGATGTGCTCGGCGAGCCGCTCGGCGGCGCCAGCGCGCACCAGGTGGCACGCAGGGGAGCCGCGTTGCTGCCCGAGGACCGGGGCATCTTCTTCCAGCTCACCGTGGCTGAGAACCTGCGCCTGCACCGGCACCGTCGCAGCGAGGTGACCGAGGCCGACATCATCGGCTGGTTCCCCGCGCTCAAGGCGCTGCTGGATCGCCGGACCGGTTTGCTCTCAGGCGGCGAGCAGCAGATGCTGGCCCTGGGCTGCAAGCTCATTGCCGATCCGAAGCTGCTCATGGTGGACGAGATGAGCCTCGGGCTCGCGCCGATCATCGTGGAGCGCCTGCTGCCGGTCGTGCGGCGCATCGCCGACGAAACCGGCACCGCCGTGCTGCTCGTAGAACAGCACGTGCATGCCGCACTGGCCATCACCGACAGGGCGTACGTCCTCAATCACGGCGAGCTGGCGCTGTCGGGCACGGCCGACGAGCTGGCGCAGCGACCCGAGGTGCTCGAGGCCAGCTACCTCGGGGAGCGCACTCTCGACCAGGAGTAGCGTCGGGGCCTCTATGGGTTCTCCACTGACACGATTCCTAGAGGCTGAGCCGATAGGCGAAGCCGTGGCCCGAGCGGCCCGTGAGCGCAGCGAACAAGAGCGGGAAACTACAGGTGTGACAGCGAGACGGATCACCTATCGGCGCGGCCTTTCGGTGCTGCTGCTCGCCGTCGGACTTGTCGCTGCGGCATGCGCAAGCTCGGACGGCGATGGCGACGACGCCCAGCCTGCGCCGACCACAGCCGAATCGCCTGGCGACGCTGCCGGCTCCTCCGCCGGCGGTGACGAGCCGGACGATGAACGAACAGGCGGCGACCCAGAACCAGACACCGGCAACGGCACACCGATCGACCGCACCGGCGAAGTCATCCGGGTCGGCTATGTCAACAACGAGGGCGGCAACATCTCGCTGCCGGAGTTGCGCATCGGCGGCGAGGTGGCCATCGGGGTGATCAACGATGCCGGCGGCATCCACGGCGCCAGGATCGAACCGATCGTCTGCCTCTCCGACGGCACGCCCGAGAGTGCCATCAACTGCGCGATCAAGCTGATCGAAGAAGACGTCGACATGGCGTACATGGGCGTCGAGCTGGGCTCCGAAGCGGCGTTCGGACTGTGGCTCGACGCCGGCATCCCCTACGTCTCAACCCACTCGTGGGGCCAAACCGAGAGAAACAGTCCCGGCTCCTTCCTGCTCCACGTGGCGACCGGGGCATTCGCCGTGGGCCCCGCCAAGACCTTCTCCGAACTCGGCATCGACCACATCGCAGTCGTCGTCCAGGACTCGTCCACCGCCTTGGATTTCATGGACAACATCATCGCCCCGGTGCTCGCCCACTACGGCATCGAGATGGAGCGCATCGTGGTGGACATCGCGGCGCCCGATTGGACCGCCGCCATCGCGGCCGCCCAGTCCGCGGGCGTCGAGGGGATGATGGGCCAGCTCGATGAGTTCGGCTGCATCGGCATGGTCGGATCGGCCGCCGCGAGCGGTTTCGACAAGCCGATCTTCGCCGGGTCATGCACGCTGTACATCGACGTGCTCGGGCCTGCCGCCATCGGCACCTACACCCAGGGCGACCAGTGGGTCCCGTGGGTTGCCGAGTTCGCCCCGCCCGAAATCCAAGAACGCCTCGCCGAATACGCCGACCACATGACCGCAGCCGGTCACGAGAAGCTGATCGAGGGCTTCGGCATCGCCCCGTACGGGGCATGGCGCGAGATCCAGTTCATTCTCGAGACCATCGAGGGCCCGATTACCTCCGAGTCCATCACCGACGCCTTCACCAACGCGGGCGAGACGCCCGGGTGGTTCGGTCCCAACCTTCGCTGCGGGCAGGCGCCGTGGCCGCCAGAGTCCTCGCACTGCATGTCGCACATCATGGTGTGGCAGGTGGTCGAGGCCGACGACGGATCGCTGCGCCGGATTGTGGTCGGCGACGGACTCTTCGACGCGTACGAGCTGAGCGGGCTGTAGGGAGGCTGAGCCCCGGGCACGGCAAGACCAGTAAATATCCACACAGCCTCCGGCCCATCTGCGAGCATCTGCGGATGAGTGACCGGGCGATCTGAGGCGGATCTGCCGAAGTGGACCAGTACCTGCTCTTTGCGATCATCGGCTTGGGATCGGGCTGCCTCTACGCGGCGCTGTCGATGGGCCTGGTCATCACCTACCGGGGCACCGGCATCATCAACTTCGCCACTGGCGCGATGGCGATGTGGGGGGCGTACGTCTACGACGAACTCAGCGACACCGGCGATCTCGTGCTGCCGCTGGTGATCATTCGCAGCCGCATCAGCCTCGGAGGCAGTTCGGGCAGCGTGCCCTTCGGGGTGGCCATCATCCTTGCTGTGCTGTCGTGCAGCCTCATCGGGCTGATGGTGCACTTCTTGGTCTTCCGGCCGCTCCGGCGAGCCCCGATCCTGGCCCGCGTGGTCGCGTCGGTGGGCGTGCTGCTGGTCATCCAAGCCCTGATCGTGATGCACTTCATGAGCAGCGCCCGCGTCGTCGCTCCGATCCTGCCCAACGAGCCAGTGAGCTTCGCGGGGGTCAGCTTCTCTCGCGATCGACTCTGGCTCACGGCCGTCGTGCTGCTGACCGCCGCCGCGGCATGGGCGTGGTTCCGCTTCACGCGCTTGGGGCTCGCCACGCGGGCCTCTACCGAGAATGAGCGGGCGGTCAGCCTGGCCCGCTACTCGCCGCAAGTGCTGGCCGGCTCGACGTGGGTGCTGTCGAGCACCCTCGTCGGCTTCCTGCTGATCATGGCCTCGCCGGTCGTCTCCCTCAGCCCGTGGACCTACCTCGCGATCGTTCCGGCGCTCGCCGCGGCGGTCATCGGTCGGTTGCTGTCGATCGCCGTCACCGTGGCGGCCGCGTTCGGGCTCGGCATCTTCCAGTCGATCGTCGTGTACCAGACCACCAATCCGTGGTGGCCCGATTGGGCGATCACCGGCATACCCGACGCACTGCCGTTCGGGGTCATCGTGATCGCCCTGTTCGGCTTGGGCCACAACCTGCCGACCCGTGGCGCCGTCGAAGCCGATGCCCTGCCCGAGGTCGTTCGGCCGAAGATGCGGCCGAGCGTGGTCGCATCGGCCGTGGTAGCGGCCGGAGTGCTGACCGCGGTGGCACAGGGCAGCTACCGCATCGGGATCATGACCAGCATGATCATGACGATCGTCATGCTGTCGCTGGTGGTGCTGACCGGCCTCGTCGGCCAGATCTCGCTGGCCCAGGCCGCCATCGCGGGAGCCGCTGGCTTCGCGCTCAGCAAGCTGGGCGATTCGGTTGGCATCCCGTTTCCCATCTCGCTGCTGCTGGCAGCGCTCATGGCCACCGCCTTCGGACTCGTGGTGGGCGTCTCGGCCCTCCGCATCCGCGGTGCGCAGCTCGCGGTCGTCACCTTGGCCGGTGCGGTCGCGCTCGAGGAGTTCGTGTTTCGCAACTCCGCCATCACCGGCCTGTACGGCAATCCCATTACAGGTCCTTCGTTCTTCGGGGCGAACCTCAGCATTCGCGAGGGCAGGAACTTCGCCCGTATGGAATTCGGATTCCTGGTGCTGGCCGTGGTGACCGTATGCGCCATTGCCGTGGGCAACCTGGCCCGAAGTGCGACAGGGCGCCGTTTCCTGGCCGTTCGTTCCAACGAGCGGGCGGGCGCGTCGGTCGGCATCAATGTCGCGGGCACGAAGATGCTGGCATTCGCGCTTGCGTCGTTCCTGGCCGGTGTGGGCGGCGCGTTCATCGGCTACAGCCGGGGACAGCTCTCGGCGGAGAGCTTCGCCGTGCTCATCGGCCTGAGCTTCCTGGCGCTGGCCTACCTGTGCGGCATCACGAGCGTTCCCGGTGCAATCATCGCGGGGCTGTTCGCCCCGCTCGGCATCGTCTACATCACCGCAGACCGGATCGCCGAATTGGGCCGGTGGTACCAATTGGTGGCTGGTGTCGCCCTGGTGGCCACTGCGATCTTCTTCCCCGAAGGTGTGGCCGGCGCGTACCGCCAGAATCTCGCACGCCTGCGGGCATTCCGGGCAGGCAGGCGGGCCCGGGCAGAGGCGCGCGAACGCAGCGATCTCGGAGCGATGCCCGCCGAGCCCGGCCCCGGGACAGCGGGCGAGTCGGTCCGCCTGTCGGAGTATCGGCGCAAGGAGCGCCAGAGGAGCTTCGAGGGCGCACCGGTCGTGCTAGGAGTCGAGGATCTCACGGTGCGCTTCGGCGGGCTGAAGGCACTGGACCAGGTGTCGCTGCGAGTTCGCGAGGGCGAGATCGTGGGATTGATCGGGCCGAACGGCGCCGGCAAGACGACGCTGATCGACGCACTGACGGGCTTTGTGCCGTCCCGTGGGCATGTGACGTTCTGCGAGGAACGGCTCTCCCGTGAAGCCCCCCATGTGCGCGCCCAGCGAGGGCTGGCGCGCACATGGCAGTCGCTGGAGCTGTTCAGTGACCTGACCGTGCGGGAGAACGTGCAGGTTGCCGCCGAGCGGTCTTCGATGCGCTCGGTGCTCGCCGATCTCGTTGTACCCGAGCGGCCAGCGGACACCTCGCGGGTTGATGCAGCGATGCAAATTGTCGGCTTGGTCGGTGACACCGATACACGACCAGCCAACCTCCCGCTCGGCCGCCAGAAGCTGGTCGGTGTTGCACGCGCGCTGGCGTCGGAACCCCGGGTAATGCTCGCTGACGAGCCGGCCGCAGGGTTGACCACCGCGGAGAGCATCGCGCTGGGCGTCCGACTGCTGGACGTGGCCTCGGAGGGCGTGTCCATCTTGCTGATCGACCACGACATGAATCTCGTGCTCGACATCTGCGACCACATCTATGTGCTCGATTTCGGCAAGATCATCGCGGAGGGCACGCCGGCGCAGATACGGGTCAACGAGACGGTGGTCGATGCCTACCTGGGCTCGGGCGCCAGCACCTGAGCACGCCAGTCGGCCAGCCCTCCCCCTCAAGACCGAGCCGCCAAGAATCGTCTTCGTTGCGCCACGCACGGTGTGCTGAGATGGCCCGACCTATGCTGCCGCGATGTGGAAGTAGAGCGCCGAATCGTCCGTCGGGAGCGCCTCAACGCCGACATCGCACTGCCTTACGAGCTTCGCCTGCTCGACTTCGAATCGGCTATGCAGGACGTCTACGACTTCTTCTACGACGTCAACCAACACCTTGCCGGCAAGGGACTCGGACGCCTCGAAAACACCGTGCGGGGAGCGATTCTGTCCGGCGTCGTCTCCGACATGTTGACGGCCTATCTGTCAGCGCATTCTCGAACGCTCGTGCCGAACAACTACCACAACGGTCATCCCGACCTCGTGGTTGCAGGCGCCTATCCCGACAATGCCGTGAAAGCCGGCGAACGCGGCGTCGAGGTCAAGGCCACAACCAAACGCGGCGGAGCGGTGGACACCCACGGTGCCCGAGACCAGTGGTTCTGCGTCTTCGTCTACACCGTCGATCGCGCCACCCAGCCCATGACGGCCCGGACTCCGTTGCGCTTCACCGAGGTGTATCTGGCCCATGTCACCACGCACGACTTCCGCCGCAATGAGCGAGGCGAACTCGGCACGCGGACGGCGACGCTGCATCGCGACGGCATCGCCAAGCTGCGCCAGAGTTGGGTCTACCTCGATGACGGGCCTGATGAGGGAACTTCGTAGTCGCGCAGGCGCTTGATGGCGCTCACTGCCATGTCGGCGTAGTTCATGTCGCTCTCGACGCCGATGCTGCGATAGCCGAGCCACTCGGCTGCGGCCAACGTCGAGCCTGAGCCCGCAAATGGGTCGAGCACAGTTCCCTCGCCAAGAGGCAGGACGGCCCGGACCACCTCACGAAGGAACGACTGCGGCTTCAGGCTGGGGTGCGGCGCCAGTTGCCGCTCCGCGGGCTGCGTCGGGGCTGACTTGATCACATCGGCAAACGGGCGCTCAGGCGAATGGCGTCGCAGGCCCCCGGTGCCCCATTTCCGAAGGTTGTCCTGCACGCGACCGTCGAGCGGCTTGCGAAAGAGCAGCCAAGGTTCCCACCCTGAACGTGGCATGACCGTCACATCGGGGAATTCGTGATGCGCGTTCTTGGGGCGATCACCGCCTCTCATCGTCATGACAAGTCGCACAACCTCGCCCCGGCGCTCGAGCCCTGCCATGCAGATGGCATTTGCAACGAGATGAGACACCAGCGGATTCGACGCGACGAGCACATGGGCGCCGGGAACAAGCACCGGCATCAGGGCAGCCGTCCAGCGGCTGAAGAAGCAGCTCAGGCGATCAAGGTCATCGCGATCCAGCGTGGTGAAGCGTGGTACAGGGGCTCGCCGATGCCCATCGAAGCTCGGTGGCAGCCGCCAGACACCGCCACGGCCGTTTCGCAGCTTCTCCTGCTGCGACGGCGAGTATTCCACCAGGCCGTATGGAGGGTCGGTGACGACGCCTTGGATCGAGGCCGGCGGCTGCGCAGCAAGCCAGTCCAGACAGTCGGCGTGGTACAGAGCCGCGTTGCCGACGACCGCGAACGGCTCAGCGAAGGACGTAGACACCGCGGCGGACTCTGGAGAACTGTCCGTCTCCGTCGGCGTTGAGTCGCAAGTAGCTGCGAACCGACGAGGCGGCGACGGCGGCGCCAAGTCGAGCTTCAACTCGTGCATGGATTACGTCCACCGGCAAGGGCCCGTCTGCACAAGCGAGCACGTCTTCGATGGCATCGCGAACTTCGCCGGGGCGACGACGACGTTCGTGCAGCACCGCTTCGTTCACGGCAGCGACCGTAGACGTCTCGACGTCTTGTTGGGTGGATACTCACACTCTCGCTGGACGAGCCAGCACCCGCGCCGAAGCGATCGTGGGGCCAGGACAGCAATTCTCGTGTGGGAGCGCTGCGCTCAATGCATGGCTTTGACATGCGATGAACATAGAGACGGGGTGTTATGAGGCTGCGGCGATTGCGGTGTGGATGCGGGCGGGGCTGAGCGGCAGCTCGTCGATGGTGATGCCCAGCGGTGCGAGGGCATCGCACACGGCGTTCGCTATGGCGGCATACGGGCCGAGCGTGCCGCCCTCGCCCACGCCGCGGATCTGGTTCAGGTTGTGCGCCGGATCGGCGACATGGCCCAGCTCGATCGACGGCATCCGGTCGGCGGTGATGGCCAGATAGTCCATGAACGTGCCCGATTGCAGCTGACCGTCGGCGTCGTAGACGAAGTGCTCGTACAGCGCGCCGCCGACTCCTTGGGCGATGGCGCCGTGCATCTGGCCCTCCACGATCATCGGGTTGATCACGCGGCCGGTGTCCTCCACGCACACGATTCGCTGCAGGTCGACCTCGCCGGTTTCGAGGTCCAGGGCGATCACTGCAGCCTGCGCGCCCGCCGCGAACGTGCCGGTCATCGGGTCGTAGAAGCGCATGGCCTCCAAGCCGGGCTCAAGTCCGGGCGGGAGCCGGTGCGGCTCGAAGTAGGCCAAGCGCGCCACCTCAGCGAGCGTGATGCCGACCGATGGGGCGTCCTGCGTATGGATGAAGCCGTCGTCGATGCTCAGCCACTCGGGTTCGGCTTCAAGCAAGTGCGCCGCAATGACGAGCGCTTTGGCTCGCACCGTGCGCGCTGCGAGCGTCGCAGCGCCCGAACCGATGACACCCTGGCGACTGGCGAAAGCCCCCAAGCCAAATGCGAGGCGATCGGTGTCGCCCATCTCCACGGCCACGTCATCGACACCGACCCCGAGTTCGGCCGCGACCACCTGGGCCATGGTGGTCTCGATGCCTTGACCCTGGGCCGTCACGCCCATCGCTGCGGTCACAGCGCCCGACGGATCGATGCGGACCTCGGCGGACTCGTGACCGGTGCGGAACGGCAGCCGCGGCCCGGCCGACGCCTTCTGCCCGAGCCCGGTCAGCTCGTTGTAACAAGCGAAGCCGATCCCGATGAGACGGTCTCGCCCGGCGCTTCCGTCGTTGGCACCGCCATCGCCGCCCGGAATGTCGGTGCTCGATGGGCCAGCCCGGGCGTCGCGTTGGCGGGCGCGGAACTCTTCGTAATCGATGAGTTCGACGGCTTGGTCGAGGCAGTCGAGGTAGGTGCGCGAGTCATGCACCAGTCGAGTAGGAGCGGTGTACGGAACATCTTCGGGCGCCACCAGGTTGCGGCGGCGGATGTCCACCGGGTCGAGCCCGAGCGCAGCAGCAGCATCGTCGAGCAGGCGTTCCATCACGAATACCGTCGCGGGCCGCGCGACGCCCCGGTAGGGGCCGGTCGGCGCGGTGTTGGTGGCCACGCCCAGCACCTCGCAGCGATAGTGGGAGAGCTTGTAGGGGCCGGTCAGCAGGCCGCCGGCCATGAGCGGCTCGATGCCTGCCGTCCACGGTGGCGAGCTGTATGCCCCGACATTCGCGTGCAGCACAGCATCAACGGCCACCAGTGTGCCGTCGGCCTCGAAGCCTGCTCGAACCCGGTACTGGTGGTCACGCGCTTGCAGCGCCGTGACCATGTGCTCGGACCGGGTCTCGACCCATCCCACCGGGCGGCCCACGCGGCGGGCCAGCTGGCACACCGCAGCATCCTCGGGATACAGCGCGGCCTTCGTGCCGAAGCCGCCGCCGACATCACCGACGTCTAGGCGCACCGCGCTCTCGGGCAGGCCGAACGCGGTCGCGAGGCTGCTTCGGTGCAGGTATGGCACCTGCGAGACCGAGTGCAGCGTGAGCTTGGCTCCGCTGGCGTCCCAAGCGGCCACAGCGCCACGGCCCTCCATCGGCACGGCACCGTGCCGGTTGGTGCGGTAGCTGCGTTCGATCACCAAATGCGAACCCGCAATTGCCGCGTGCGCGTCGCCGGCGTCGAAGGTCCGTGTGACGAGGAGGTTGTCGGGCGCGGTGTCGTGGACCGGGTGCGCAGGTTCTGCGGCTGCTGCCACCGCGTCAACGTGCGCGCCCAGTTCGTCGTAGGTCACCTCCACCAGCTCCGCAGCATCAGCGGCAGCAGCCGGGCTGGCCGCCACGACCGCTGCCACCGCCTCACCTTGGTAGCGCACCTTGTCGGCGGCCAGCACGGGCTGAGGCGTGGCGACATGGGTCGGCAACGCTGACTCGGCAATGAGCGCCAAGCTGGCGAAGTCCGAATCGGCACCGGTCGCGACGTCGACCACGCCGGGGGCCTGTCGGGCGGCGGAGACATCCACCGAGACGATGCGCGCATGAGCGACGGGACTGCGCACGAACGCCACAGCGAGCTGGCCGTCGTAGCGGACGTTCGAGATGTAACGGCCGCGGCCTCGCAGCAGCCGACTGTCCTCGCGTCTGAGTACCGGCTCGCCGAACGGCCCGCCGCTCGTCGGAACGGTCTCGTCAAGCTGGAACACGAGTCATACCATCGAGTAGCCGCCGTTGACCGAAACGGTCTGGCCGGTCGTCCAGCCCGACAGCGGCGAGGCCAGCAGCAGCACCATCGGCGGCACATCGTCGGGCACGCCGACCCTCCGCAAGGGATACATCTTGGCAATGCGCGCCATGCGCTCGTCGTCGGCGTTGCCGGTGTGATGGGCGAACCGCTCCGAGCGCACCAATCCGAGCGACACGGTGTTGGCGCGGATGCCGTTGCGGCCGAACTCCTTGGCGATCGACTTCATCAGGCCCATCGTGGACGCTCGGGCGGCGGCCACTCCCGCCAACCTGCTCTCGCCTACCCGGCCAGAATCGCCCATCAGCGACACGATCGAGCCTTCAACACCGGCATCGACCATGTAACGCACCACCGCTTGAGTCATCCGCAGAGTGCCCATCACGGTCACATCCACCATTCGGGCCAGGTCGTCCGGGTCGGCGTCGACGAACGGCCCGGTGGCGGTGTACGCGGCGTTGTTGACGAGCACGTCGATGCTGCCGAACTCGCGGACCACCTCATCGACCACGCGCTGCACGTCGTGGCCGCTGGTGACGTCGCAGCGGACTGCCAGCGCCGCGCTGCCAGCTTCCTGGGCGGCAGCGGCACCCTTCTCGGCACCCTCGCTCGACGCGTTGTAGGCGAACGCCACGTTCGCACCCTCACCCGCGAACGCCGCCGCGATAGCCAGCCCGAGTCCCTGGCCCGCGCCTGTCACTAGGACGTTCTTTCCCGTCAGTTGCAGATCCATCGCACACTCCGATCTAGATTCGTCAAGGCTATATGCGCGGTGAGACTCCGTGACAGCGCGAATCTGAGTGCCTGCGCCAACGACCACTTGTACAGGAATTGGATCGGCGGTGTCAGTACGCTGAAACAAGAGCAATATCTTCCTGTCTACATTCCTCAAAGGGCCGTGTCTTCCAATTCGAAACTTGACCTGACTCAAAATGGAGGTCGATAGCAACGAGGTCTCCTGGTCGGGCATGCCCGATTTGCCCCTCCGGCAAAGTGGCAGAGTCCCAATCGTCACCGTGATACTGCCAATGAACCGTCGGCCCTACTGTCACTTCGCCGTTTTGTTGTTTGATATTCTCACCGTTCTCGAATACCAGCAGATATTGCACACCAGAACTGTCAAGCCCGTGAATGCACTTAGGGCCAATCGCCAATTGCACATAGTCGACTTCGTACGAATCGTCAACTCCAAAGAAGTTGCGTTCGACAGCCACGAGATGTGCCTCGGGGCCCCGATTGAGTTGGCGAGAAATCTGGATCGTCACAGTCGGCAAAACGATAACTGCCGACATCACTCCGAGCAAGAACAACAGAGACACAACTCTACCATGTGATCGGCCAATCTGTCTGTGCCACATAGCTTCAGCATATATTCAACGAGCTTGAAATCCGACAGCAACCTAATGAATAACGACATCCACCCCTAGATCTTCTTCTGCAAGATCCACAGGCGTAAAGTAGTGCATGACGCCCCACGGCGTCGTCCAACGTCCCTTGTAGATCCCAACCGCTGTCGAGCCAGAATACCATGGCCCTCCACTGTCACCACCTTGAGCTACAGGAGTTGCACCGGAAATCCTGACCTGGTTACAGGTCGAGGTATCACCTTGGAAACAGAGACTGGTTCCATGCACTGTTCCGCATCTGGTCTTATTCGATCGCTGGCCGTAGTGGCAGTAGTAATCACCGATGGCTATCGATTGCCAAGCCTTGACCGATGTAACTTGGAGGGAACTAGTGCGAGATATATGGAAACGATCCGAAGCCGTGCCACTTATCGAGTACCACGCGTAATCGCCATAGTACCCAATGTACTCCTCTTCAAGAGTCGCATTACGAGTTCTGCCTGTCACGGGATCACGATAGTCCAAGTCGTTCGAACAATGTCCGGCTGTCAACACTCCCCAAGTAGACCCTTGCCGAACAGTGAAGGCGAATGTGCATGAGGCCTGAGTCCGACCTGGCCTGACCGCCGCAGTTCCTCCGCGAGTCGCTGCATCCAGTGCAGGCGTCGACGTTGCTGCTTGAACGTCCAAGCCAACTGAGGCGGGCAAGAGGTCACCGATGGCATCTCGAATTGCTGATTCTGCCAAGTGGTCAGACTCGTCGCCCCAGCTACTGACAGAAACATTCTGATTCAGAATGTCTGGTTCAGTGATGTAGCCAGTCAGGCCAGCGGCCGCCATTCGTACGTTCGCCAGTTCGGAGAGCTTCACTAACTCGGGCATCGACACCTTGGCAGTGATGTCGAAACGCACGGCTGCTGAAACAGAGGCTGCCTCAGCAACTACCTCCTCCGGGGGTTGGCCAACCCAACGCACGACGGTGGTGACCGCAAAACCGTCTGGCCGGTATGCACCTCCGTAAGAACTCGGATAGCGAGACCACCAATCGGCCAAGAGGGGAGCGACCTTCTCTTGATGATCCAGCCGAGCTGCGGCCACCGAAACACCGACGCCGTACTGCTCCGCCAAGAAATACGCTGTCTCTCGCAGATTCGAGCCATCGTCAGTTGTGTTGGCCTGATCGGCACCCCTCTCCGCTGGGAGTTCAGCTCCGAGTGCCCCCGACGGCGCCGCAGGCGCGAGTGCGGCGAAGAGGACGGCGCTGGCACACACACCACGAAGTGATAACTGCCATCGCCGGTTAGCCCCAGAAGACATTTTCGGCCCGTTCTGATCGGTTTGAGTCATCTCTGAACTCCGTTCGATTCCACCTAACAAGCGTTCAGTAAGCGGAACACTACGTTGAGCTGCAACACAGCGCAAGGCCCGATTTGCCCTGCTGCGACTTCCGTGAGCGCCACGTTCAGGAGTAGGGTGAGAGCCATGGCGTACAAGCCAGCGGAATACCACCCGGCTTTCGAGGAGTACTCCGAGACGGTGTACGAGTTGGCGGAGGACGGCGTCGGGGTCATCCAGGCGCGCATTGCCGAACGCCTCGACGTGTCGCGCCCCGCCGTGTCGGAGATGATCCGCCGTATGCAGCGCGAGGGCCTGGTACAAGTCGACGACGAGGCGCACATCAGCCTCACTGACGAGGGCGAGCAGATCGCCACGACCGTGGTGCGCCGGCACCGGCTGGCCGAGCGGTTCCTGACCGACGTCCTGAAGCTGAGCTGGGCCGACGCCCACCACGAGGCCGGCCGCTGGGAGCACGTGATCTCGCCAGTCGTGGAGCGGGCGATGATGGATCTGCTCCACGATCCGAACACCTGCCCGCACGGCAACCCCATCCCCGGCTCCGACTACACCGCGCCGACCGACGCGATGCCGCTCGCAGATGTCGAGCAGACCGGTGGCTTCATAGTGCAGCGCATTCCCGAGGAGCTCGAATTCGCACCCGGCCAGCTTGAGTTCTTGGAGCAGTCCGGACTCATGCCGGGCCGCTCGGGAACTGTCATGTCGGTTTCGCCCGACGGCACCGCCACTGTGGAGATGGACGAGGGCACGGTGGGCGTCAGCGCCTACACCGCTGCGCGCATCCTCGTCACTGCAGGCGACTGAAACTGAGTACTTGCGCGCGGTGCGTTAGCAATGCCTAACATGGGCCATAAGGAGTCGTGCACCACGTTGGTGCATGCGCCGCTGCCCGCCGGAGCCCGCTGCATCCATGATCGTCTGCCAATGCCTTGCGACGAATGAGGCCGCCATCCGGCAGCTCGCCGCGCACGGCGGCACGACGGTCCGCGACGTGTCGATGGCCTGCGGCGCCGGGACCGACTGCGGCAGCTGCGTCGCCATGATCCAGGCCGTGCTCGACCAGTGCATGCTCGAGGCGATCGACCCCGAGCATCACCCTGTCCACTCGATCGCCTTCGAGGCGATCACGGTGGGCGCATAAGCTGGAGTTCATGCAGGGATCACCCGAGGTCATCGAGTTCTTGAACGAAGCGCTGACGGCCGAGCTGACGGCCATCAACCAGTACTTCGCCGCCTCCAAGATCGCCGGCAACTGGGGATATGACCGCTTGGCCTCCAAGTACCACGAAGAGTCCATCGAGGAGATGCGCGACGCCGAGAAGCTGATGGAGCGCATCCTGCTGCTGGATGCGCTGCCCAACATGCAGCGGCTGGGAACGGTGATGATCGGCGAGACCGTTCCGGAGCAGCTCGCCCTCGACCGGCAGCTCGAGGAGCACGCCATCGATCGGTACCGCAGCGGCGTGCGGCTGTGCCTCGACCACGGCGACGCCGGCACCCGCGAGCTGCTCGAGCACCTGCTGGTCGGCGAGGAAGCGCATCTCGACTGGATCGAGACCCAGCAGAGCCTCATCGAGGACATCGGCGTCGAGCGGTACCTGCTCAGCCAGATCGGCGACGACTAGCGCCGAGGATCGGCGCGGGACGGAGCGATCGGCATGGGAGGGGTCGACTGGAGCCTCCTCATTGCGTGCATCGGCGGTGCCAGCCTCGCGGGCATTGTCACGTATCACGCGGTCGCCGGCTACTTCTATTTCCGGTACTACGTCCGGCAGCGCTCGGCGGCCGATTCGTGGAAGCTGCAGTCTGACCGTTTCCTGTCGCCGGAGCTTCACCGCCTCGCCGTTTGGGCCAGCACCCGCAACATGTTGCTGAGCGGCCTGCTGAGCGGCACTCTGATCTACGCCATCGCGAGCGGCAGCTTCGACGCGCCCATCTACACCGATGTGGCGGGCTGGGGCGGTTCGGCGTACACGGTCGGCTCCACTGTCGTGTGGTTCCTGCTGGCCGAATACACCGCCTACCTGGTGCACCGCCTGCTGCACACACGGTTCATGTTCCGCCACGTGCACCGATTTCACCATCGGTTCGTCGCGACGAATCCCTACGTGACGATGGCAATGCACCCGGCGGAACTGCTGATGCTGCAAGCCGCCACATTGGCACCGCTGCTCGTCATTCCCTTCCATGCACTGTCTGTCATCGGCGTGTTGCTGTACATCGTTGTCTACAACGTCGCTGGCCATTCCGGCGTCAAGCTGGAGTCGGTGCTGCCGTGGCAGCCGCCGGCGCGATTCCACGATGACCATCACGCCCACGTCCATGTGAACTTCGGACAGCACCTGCTGATCTGGGACCGACTGCACGGCACATTGCGCAGGCACGGCAGGCACTACGGCCCAGAGGTCTTCGGTGGCCGCGGCCAGCGAGACCTCGGCGACGCCGGTGCCGGGCGCGAACTCGAACAGCTCGTCAGGTACTGAGCGGACGTTCCGACAGTGAGAACGCTGCCGTGGGAGGTGTCGCCAGACCTTCCATGGAAGATGTTCATGAGCCCCGCCGAGCAGTGGGCCAACCAGCCGACGTTCCTGATCGGCGAGTACGTCATCATCATTTGCGCAGCGCTGGCGCTGATCCACGCTGTCCGCGCCGGGCGCGCCAACCGGCTCGCCTGGGTTGCCGCGCTCATCACGGGCACAGCCAACGACGTGATCTTCATGGCGCTGCCGGTCGTCGACACCTTCTGGCAGGCCCAGGCGACCATCATGATCACCCCGCGCCTGCCGCTGTACATCCCGTGCGTGTACATCGTCTTCCTGTACTGGCCGACGGTCGGCATCCGTCGTCTCGGGCTGGGGCGCTGGCCGGCCGCGGCGCTCACCGGACTGGTGGCGGTGGTGCTGTACGCGCCCTACGACATCGTCGGCGCCAAGTTCCTCTGGTGGACCTGGCATGACACCGATCCCGCCATAGCGGACCGGCTCTTCGGGGCGCCGCTGAGCAGCAGCCTGTGGGTGCTCACGTTCACCGGATCATTCGCCCTGCTGCTCGATCTGGTCCTGCGCGGCCGCGAGGTCACCGAGCAGAGCTTTGTCACCAGGCGGCGCTTCATCGCCGGCATCGTGCTGACTGCGTGCATCACGACGCCGTTGATGATGGCGCAGATGTTCGTTCTGCAGCTGCTCGACGGGGGAACGCCTGGACTGGTCGCGTTCTGCACCGGGGCGGTCATCTACGGCGCTGTTTCCTTCCTGGGGCGCCGCACTGCGCGTCCGGAGGGGCAACCGGTGGATTGGCTGGGACGCGGAGCTGCCGCCTACCTGATCGCCCTGGTCATCTGCATGGCGTTCTTCGCGCCGGAGACCCACGTGAGCAGCGGTCTGCATCAGGTGCCCGGCCCCTGCGGTGTCGAAGAATCGGACATCACCGGCAACACGCGCGACAAGTACCTGTGCGTGGAGGACTACGCGGAGGACTTCACGTTTGCGTGCACCACGCCTCCTGCGCATGACGTGCAGTGGTACACCGTCTGCGGCAAGGAGCACTCGAACTACCCGGCCTACGTCGCCGTCGTCAGCGGTCTGGTGCTCGCGGGAATCGCCGCCCTGTACGCCGTATTCGGCGCTCTGGGCGGCAGCGCCGGGCGACCGGCTACGCCGGCTTCCGCACGAGCACGAAGTACAGCGGGGTAAAGATCTGCAGCTGCCCCGATTCTGCGAGCGCAGCCCCGCCGATGTTCAGAATTCGCGATGCTCCCGATGTGCCGCGCGGGACGACCCGAAGCGCTTCGAGCGCCCGGAGGATCGTGTGGGTCGCCGATCGCCCGGCACGGGAGCTCCTGAGGCCTGTCAGCGACAGCTTGGGACCGGCTAGGGGCTCGTACCACGGGATCGACGGCCCGGCTTGATCGGCCATGTCGAGTGCTTCGAGCACCTCAAAGCCGACCTTGTCCAAGGCGGCATCCACCTCGTGCAGCGAGATGATGTCCTGCAGCCCGGCGCCGAGTTCGATGTCGTGCTTGAGCTGCCGGTGATGCGAGTTGCCCGTGTCGAATCGATCTGTGAGACACCACTCGTGCGACGCGAAGCAGCCGCCCGGCTTGAGCAGGCGGAACGCTTCGGCGAAGACGTCCACGCGGTCGGGCACATGGCACGTCGACTCGAGCGCGTAGATGGCATCGAATGACTCGTCCGCTTCGTCGATGTCGGTGAAGTCCGATTCGAGGTAGGTCCCGAGATGGCTGAGCCCTGCCTCCTCGGTATAGGCAACCGCGCGCCTGAGCTGGTACGCGCTGACGTTGATTCCCACGATCTGCGACCCCGAGAAGCGGGCGATCTCCCGCAGCGGGCCGCCGATGCCGCAGCCGAAGTCGGCGACGCGCATGCCGGGCTGCAGGCCGAGCTTGAGTGCAAAGAGGTGCTCTTGTCGCGCAATCGACGCACGACGGCTCTCGCCGGGAACCCGCGGGGCAAAGTGAAACGACTCGCCCCAGCCGTACTCGTACAGATCGGTCGCAAGGTCGTAGTAGTTCTCGACGAAGTCCCGATGATCGGTGGCGCGCCGGTCTCGACCCTTTCGGCGCCCGAAGTCGAAACTGCGTTCGTGCGCACCGACGCTCGACTCGACGTCTTCGGGATCCAAGGACCGTCTGAGTATCTGTGAGAGCCGGATCGGCATGGCGGTGGTCTCTGTGCGGTACGTGCTGAGCTACGAGGCGTCGAGAAGGTCGATGTCTGGGTCGTAGGCGGCGGCTGCGAACCAGAACGTGTCGATGTGCTCGATGGGTGCGAGCTGCGCTCCCGCCAGCGGGCCGTCGAGCGCCCGGCCGAGTATCGACCAGGTGGAGCCGGTCTGATCGTCGGTGAACGCTCCGGGGCCATCCGAGCTCGCAGCGCCGGGCATGCGGGTGAACGTCAGCGCCTGACCGTCCACGTTGGGATCGAACACGCCGGTCGCGCCGACATCCCGGCCGAAGGCCACCTGCTGGTTCTGGATCGGCGAGGCCGTGCCGGGAAGATGGAAGGCGACCACGGGCACGCCGCCGAGGTCCAGCGGCAGCACGCCGGCCGAGCTCAGCGTGTCGAGCTGCACCGCCACTGAGGCACCGCCGTGGCGCACGACGAGCACGCGGGTCTGCGGCGGAAGGCGCGGGTCGGGCGTGCCGCCGAAGAAGGTCGGGCTTCCATTGGGAGTGTCGTAGTTGACGTAGGGATTGGTGCCGTATGACCGTCCGAACCCGCCGGGACGTGTCATCACCAGGCCATTGGGATGCTCGTCGAGGAACGTCTCCCATGCCACGGTCGCCATTGGGATCAGCTCGAGCTGGGATCCGGTGAGCGCGCCGGCGATGGCCTGCCCGGTGTAGTGCGCCCACAGGCTCTCGGTCTGGCGGTCGTACATGACGAGTGCCGAGTTGTAGAGCCGGCCTGAGGTGCCGAAGTCGAAGATGCGATCACCGAGCTGGCGGTAGTACCCGATGGCCGTGTTGCACAGCGGGCAGTAGGTGATGGTGACCGGTTCGCCGCCGACGGTGTCGTTGACGATCTCGTGCCCCAGCAGCACCTGCACCGGGTAGGCCCGGGCATCGCCGTTGAGCGTGAGCGTGACCACGGCCTCCTGGGGCTGCAGGAAGCCGACGTCTGTGGCCCGCTCGAACTCCGGTGCATCGATGGAGGGGATTCCATCGGGCGGCGGCCCGCCGGACAGCACATCGAGGGGCGATACCAGCGGTTCGGGCAGCAGCGGCGCGGTCATTCCCTCGCGGAGCGCCGAGACGGTGGACTCGCGCGGGCCGCCAGGGATCTGGGTGACCTTGACGTCAACGATCACCTCGACTGGCGTAGTTGATGGGGGCGCCGCAGCCGTCGTCACCGGCGCGGTGTCGGCGCTCGCTGACTCGGTGGTGTCAGGCTCGGATGGCTCGTCACTGGACGAGTTGTCGGCACACCCGAGCGCGACGAGCATGAGCGCTGCTGCGATGAGCACCAGTACGCCGCCGGCGCCAGGCCGTCGTACGGCCGCGAACTTCAGCCGGAACCGATTCCGGCGACCGCAGGCCGCCGTACCAGCGCGGACTTCAGCCGGTACGGATGCCGCCGTCGTGAGAGCCATCGTGCGACGCTACTCCGGCAGTTCTCGCCTCCATGTTCAGGGCGGTGACGCAGATGCGCTCGGGCAGATGCCACAGCGCCCACGAAGCGGCCGGCTCGTCTACGAGGTGCCGGGCGTTCGTACAGCGCTGTGCCAGGTCATCGTGGGCAATGACCAGCTCCGAGCACGGCCGGTCGCCGGCGTCGAGCCGCACCCGTTCGTGAGTGATCTCGGGCAGCTCGAGGCGGTACAACCACAGTGCGTACTCAGGCACCGACGACCGATCGTGGGCGAGACACGTCAGGCCGTCGTCGACGGCGTCGGACACGGTGTCTGCCGAGACGACCTGGTCTCGGGCGACGGCACCGACATCGGCGAGGTGGCGGTGATTCGAGACCGTCGCGACCGCTCCCAGCACGAGCACTGCCGCAACAAGTGCGACCAGCGCGACGTCGTGGATCTTCGCCGTGCGCTGGCGAGTATCCCGGCGATCGATATCAGGTGTAGGGGGTGGAGAGGGTTCGTCGACGCCGGTTGGCACCCGCCTGCGCAGCGCGACGGCGGCCAACAGCACTCCTAGGAGCGTGAGAACAAGCGCCGCCACGGCCACGGCACTCAGGCGCGCATCGAACCACGTCCACGCCGGGCTGAATGACAGAGTCATGATGCGGCGCGGCGCAGCGTCGTAGCCGCCTGCAATACCGACGACCACCGCGCACGCGACCACCGCTACGGCCGCGGCTGTTCCGAGGACGGCCGAACCGCGGGACGGCAACTGGCTGCGAGGAAGCGCCGCCGGCCCAAGAGAAGCACCGATGTCGGACATCGCCGATTCGCTGCGAGGCGTCGTTGGCCGGGCCGCGAGCCAGGCCAGCGCAGCGACAGCCAGTGGCACCGCCCATGGGTCGACATAGCGCCCGTAGAGCAGCGCGTCGGCCCGTGCGCTGCCGGTCAACGTCCAGCCGCCGAGCAGCACCGCTCCGAGTGCGCCAATCGCCAAGCAGACCAGCGCCGCCGTGAGCGCACCGGGGATGCCGGCAGACCGATTGCGGGCCAGCCAGATGGCCGCACCGAGGCCAGTGATCAGGCCGATCAGGCCGAGGCCGAGCGTTCCCCCGCCCAGGGCCAGCAGCTGTCCCGACACCGTGGCGATCGGCTCCGCGCCGCGATCCAGCTGCGCCGCTTCGCTCAGCCGCTCTGTCGGCCACGTATCGGTGAGGGTCAGCGCCAACGCCGTCGCTGCCCCGCCGCCGAGCGATCCAGCGCCGAGACCGGCCCAGGCACGGCGGCCGATGCGGCACAGCAGCGCCGTTGCCACGACGGCCACCACCAGCACGATCATGCGGGCGTGCAGCGCCACTGCCAGAGTCGCGAACAGCCCGGCGCGGGCCCACGCCCGCTGGCTCGCCGCGGAGCCGGCATGCAGCACGGCGAAGGCCACCGCGAGCGCCACGATGAGCACGAACAAGGAGAGCAGGGACTCGGGCCAGGCGACGCGCGAGGCGCTCGACAGCGACGGATGGACCGCCGCGATCAGCCCCGCTGCACCCGCCACCCACCAGCGCCGCGAGCCCACCAGGCCGAGCCGGCCGGCCACCACCACGGCGGCGACCGCCGCCAGCGAGTTGACGACCAGCGCGAGGTAGTGCACCGCCTCGCCTTGCGTCCCAAGCAGCGAGACCTGCCCGACGGCCACCAGCGGCGCAACCACCAGCCCGTAGCCCGGCTGGAACGGGATGTGACCCAGCGCGAGCCCGTCGCCGCCGACCCATTGAGCGATTCCCAGGTATGCAGGCACATCGGGTACCGCCACCGGCCCGCCCGCTACGACTGCCGTGCGCATATGCACGACGAACACGGCCAGCACGACGCACATTCCGATCGAGGCCCACATGAACGCTCGCGGTGGGTCGCGCCGCATACCGCTGAGAAGGCTGTCACACCCCGGCGCGCCCCGAAGCCTCTCCCCTAACATCAAACGGGGCCTACAGGGAGGTTGAACCGATGGCGGCGAGCCAGGTGGCAACTGACACAAGCACACGTCCGGCGGTCAGCATCGACCCGGAGACGGGTCGCAAGATCTTCAACACCCGAGCAGCGAAGGCCTCGGAGAAGATCGACGGCGTGGGCTACTCGGTCAATGCCGATGAGCATCTCAAGGAACTGCCCCCGCCCCCGGCCGGTGCCGTGTTCAACGCCGAAGAGCAGGCCAAGTACCGCGACTTCAAGGAAGCCCGCCGAGGCGCTGCCGACTACATGGCCATGGAGGGCGAGTTCAAGCGCTACCTCGACGACGTCTATTCCGAGCCGCCGATCAAGCGCGAGGCACTCGACGACGAGTGCGAGGTGCTGTGCATCGGCGCCGGGTTCGCCGGGCTGCTGCTGTGGCACAAGCTGAGCAGCGCCGGCTTCACCGACGTGCGCTTCTGCGAGAAGGGCGGCGACGTCGGCGGCACCTGGTACTGGAACCGCTACCCGGGCATCGCCTGCGACGTGGAGTCGTACAGCTACCTGCCGCTGCTCGAGGAGATGAAGTACATCCCGACGATGAAGTTCGCCTCGGGCTTCGAGATTCTCGAGTACTGCCAGGCGATGGCCGACAAGTTCGGCTTCTATGACCACTGCCTGTTCCACACCACCGTCGATTCCACGGTGTGGGACGAGGAGACCGGCCGCTGGACCGTCTACACCGACCGCGGCGATGCGATGAAGGCCCGCTACGTGATCCTGGCCAACGGCATCCTCACGAGCCCCAAGCTGGCCCGCATCGACGGCATGGCCTCCTTCGAAGGCGAGTCGTTTCACACCTCACGCTGGGACTACAACATCGACCTCGAAGGCAAGCGGGTGGGCATCATCGGCACCGGCGCCACCGCCGTGCAGGTCATCCCCGAGATCGCCAAGGTGGTCGGCGAGCTGTACGTGTTCCAGCGGACGCCGTCGTCGATCGACGTGCGCGACCAGCGCGAGACCGACCCAGAGGAGATCGCAGAGTGGTCGAAGGAGCCCGGCTGGGCACGGGCCCGCCGCAAACGCTTCTCCCGAATCTCCTCGGGCCGCACCGCGATCAAGGCCAACGACGATTACCTGGCCGGCCGGGTCGACGATTTCAAGGAGCGCAAGCAGCACGCCCGCAAGCTGTCGCCCGACGAGCTGGTGCAGAAGCAGCTCAACACCAACTTCCGGATCATGGAGCAGATCCGCGCCCGGGTAGACGCCATCGTGGAAGACCCCGAGACGGCCGAGGCGCTCAAGCCGTACTACCCCTACGGCTGCAAGCGGCCCACCTTCCACGACGAGTACCTGCCGACCTTCAATCTGCCCCATGTGCACTTGGTCGACACTGCGCCGATGGGGGTGCAGCAGATCAACGAGCGGGGCGTGGTGCACGACGGCGTGGAGTACCCGCTGGAGGTGCTCATCTACGCCACCGGGTTCCAGTGGATGGCCACCTCGACGTTCAACATGATCAGCGGCCGCGACGGCGTGACGTTGAGCGAGAAGTGGCAGAGCGAGGGAACCCGGACGTTCCTCGGCATGCACAGCCACGGCTTCCCGAACCTGTTCATCGTGTCGGGCCCCCAAGGAGGCGGCGGCAGCTTCAACTTCACCGACGCCATCGACACCCACGGCGACTACATCGTCTGGATGCTCACCGAGATGCGCGACAAGGCGTGGAACGTAGTGGACATCACTGAGGAATCAGAAGTGAAGTACGCCGAGCACTGCCGGGTGGCCGACATCACCACGGCCCCCCTGCGCGACTGCCTGTCGTATTACAACGGTCACGGCGACGCCGAGCCGGGCAGCTTGGCGTACTACGGCGGCGGCTACTGGCACAAGTGGCGCATCGCCGCGCAGGAGTCGCTCGACCCGTACCTGTTCGAGTTCAAGCCAGATCAGGTACCCCAGCCCGCCGGCTAGCGGGAGCAGCCTGCTGGCTGGCTGCGACAGGTCAGCGGTTGGACCACTTCACTTGGCGGCGTTCGAGGAACGACGCCATGGCCTCGCGGCTGTCCTCGGTGAGCGAGGACATGATCTGGGTGCGGTTCTCGAGGTCGATGCCGGCGCGCAGGCTGCCGATCTCGAGGTTTGACCACATGACTTCCTTGGTCATCCACACGCCGAAGGGGCTGTTGGCGGCGATCTCGGCGGCGACGCCCAGGCAGGTATCCATGAGGTCGTCGTCGGGGACCACGGCGCTGACGAGCCCGATGCGGTCGGCTTCGGCGGCGTCGATGACCCTGCCGGTGAGCATCAGCTCCCACGCCCGGGAGGCGCCGATGAGGCGGGGCAGCATCCAGCTCACGCCGATGTCGCAGCCCGAGATGCCGAGGCGCACGAAGGCGGTGCCGAACTTGGCGTTCTCGGCGCAGTAGCGGACGTCGGACGCGCAGGCGAGCGCAAACCCGCCGCCGGCGGCAGCGCCGTTGACGGCGGCGATGATCGGCTGGCGCACGTCGCGCATGTGGTGAACCAGCTCGGCGATCTCCTGCTGGACGGCCATGCCGCGCTGGGGCGCCCCGTGGTCCTCGGTGCCGGGGATGCCTCCGAAGCCGGTGAGGTCAAGTCCGGCGCAGAAGCCGCGGCCGGCGCCGGTGAGCACCACGGCGCGTGTGTCATGGTCGTTGTCGACCGCGCTGAGGGCGCTGTGCAGGTCGGCAACGAGCCCGTACGTGAGGGCATTCAGCCGCTCGGGCCGGTTGAGGGTGATGCGGGTCACGCCGTCGGCGGGCGCATCCATGCTCAGGTTCTCATAGCCGTCGGACATCTCTGCATCCTCTCGCTCAGCAGTCGCTGTGTTGCGCAGCGACAGCACAGTAGCCAGCGGCGCCAGAGCGGCCCCGAGCGATAGCCCAGAATGTGCCGATGGCTGGCGGAGTCGGCAGGGGGCGCCCCACACGGCGGGGACGGTCGAACCGGGTCGCCGCGCGCACCGCCGGTCCGACGCCGTCGACACTCGGCACGACGCCGCGCCGACGCATTCCCACCTATGAACTGCTGGACGATGCTGCGCTGGCGCAGCTCGAAGCGCACGCCGACTGGATCCTTTCCGAGATCGGCGTCGAATTCCGTGGCGACGACGAGGCGTTGGAGCTGTTCCGGTCTGCCGGGGCGAACGTGGACGGCGTACGGGTTCGCTTCGAGCCGGGCTTGGCCCGACAGCTCTGCTCGACCGCTCCGAGCCAGTTCGCCATGTGGGGCCGCGACGGTCGGCGCATCGAGATCGGCGGCGATCACGTGATCTTCACGCCGACGTACGGCCCGCCGTTCGTCACCGATCTGGATAGCGGTCGAAGGTATGCCACCATCGACGACTTCCGGAACTTCGTGAAGCTGACCTGGATGTCGCCGTGGCTGGCGCATGGCAGCGGCACCGTGTGCGAGCCGGTCGACGTGCCGGTCAACAAGCGCCACCTCGACATGGTGGATGCCCACCTGCGCTGGTCGGCCAAGCCGTTCATGGGTGCGGTGACCGCCCCCGAGCGGGCCGAGGACTCGATTGCGATGGCCCGCATTGTGTTCGGCGCCGAGTACATGGAGACGCACTGCGTCATTCAGGGCAACGTGAACGTGAACTCGCCGCTCGTGTGGGACGCCACCATGAGCGGTGCGCTCAAGGCCTACGCCCGGGCGAACCAGGGCTGCCTGATCTCGCCGTTCATCATCGGCGGAGGCATGGGGCCCGTCACCCAGCCGGCCCTGGTCGCGCAGGCCCATGCCGAGGCCATGACCGGCATCGCGCTCACCCAGCTCGTGCGGCCCGCATCGCCGATGATCTACGGCAACTTCCTGACCACGATGGATCTGCGCTCGGGAGCGCCCACGTTCGGCACGGCGGAATCCACGCTGGCGACCTATGCGATCGGCCAGCTCGCCCGCCGGCTCGGCCTGCCCTTCCGCTGCGGCGGCCACTACACGGCCTCGAAGATCGCCGATGCGCAGTCCATGCAGGAATCGGCTGATGCGATGACGCCCGGACTGCTGGCGGGCGCGAACTTCATCCTGCAGGCGGCGGGTTGGCTGGAAGGCGGGCTGACGCTCGGGTACGAGAAGTTCGTGATGGACGCCGACCGCTGCGGCATGCTGCATCGCCTGCTGGAAGGACTGACCGTCGACGACAACGAACTCGGCGCCGAGGCGTTCAGCGAAGCCGGCCCGGGCGGCAACTACTTGGCGACCGCCCACACCATGGCCAACTTCGAGACGGCCAACTTCGAGGCCTCGCTGTGCGACACCCGCTCGTTCGAGCAGTGGTCAGAAGAGGGTGCGCTCGACATGGCCCAGCGAGCCAACCAGCGATGGAAGCAGGTGCTCGCCGACTACGAGCCGCCCCCACCCCTCGACCCCGCCGTCGATCGCGAGTTGCAGGCTTTCGTCGACGACCGCAAGGCAGCCGTGCCCGACGCCTGGTACTAAACCGAGCGCGCCCGGGCCAGGCTGAGGCTGCCCAACTAGCTTCGCGGCATGGCGCAATCGCTCAGGTTCGGGATCGTGCACGACTTCCGCTGCCCGCCGGGCAGCGACGTGACGATGCCGCAGGTGTACGCCGAGACGTTCGAGCAGGTGGTGCTGGCCGAGCAGCTCGGCATGGAGCTGTGCTGGTTCACCGAGCACCACTTCATGGCCGACGGCTACCTGCCGAATTTCGTGCCGGTGGCGGGTGCGGCAGCGGCGCTCACCAGCAGCATCCGGTTCTCCACCGACATCTGCCTGATGCCGTTCCGCGACCCGGTGCGGCTGGCCGAGGACCTCGCCGTGCTCGACAACATCTCCGACGGCCGCATGGAGCTGGGCGTCGGCATGGGCTACGCCGCGCATGAGTTCGCCGGCTTCGGTCTGCCGATCAGCCGGCGGGTGTCGCTGACCGAGGAGGCCATCGAGGTCGTGCGGCTGGCGTGGTCGGGCGAGCCGTTCAGCTATGAGGGCAAGCGGTACACCTACCGCGATCTGCGGGTCACGCCCGAGGTGGTGCAGCCCGGCGGGCCGCCGCTGTGGGTGGCGGCCACGAGCCGCGCCGGGGCGCTGCGGGCTGCCCGCTTCGACACGAACCTGCTGCCCCAAGGGCCGAAGGCCGCCGTGCTGGATCCGTGGAAGGAAGCGCTGGCTGATGAGGGTCGGGACCCTGGCGACAAGCGGGTGGGGATCATCCGCGGCGTGTATGTGACCGACGGCTCCGACCCGGCTGACGACCCCGTCTGGGAGGCCGTGGCCGCGGCGGAGAAGTACCGCCGCGACGTCTATATCGGCATCATCAAGGCCAGCGCCGACCACAAGCAGACGGCTCGCGAGCGTGCCGCCCGCACCGGTCCGCGCCAGCCCGATCCGCTGAACCCGCTGGTGTGGACGGTCGGCGACGCCGACCACTGCGTCGCCGAGCTGACCGCCATGATCCGCGACCACGACGTCACCGACCTGGTCACCTGGGGCGGCCCGCCCGGCCTCCCGCCGTCGGT
>JAJEBN010000090.1 GCA_022822525.1 Acidimicrobiia bacterium
TTCCTGCGGGACCACAACGCCGAAGCTCGGCCGCATCTGTTCGGTCAGGACATCAACGACGAGTCCTGGGCGGTGTGCCGGTCGGACATGCTGATCAAGGGCGAGGACGCCGACAACATCAAGCTCGGCGACTCGTTCACCGACGACGGCTATCAGCGCCAGTCTGACGACACGCCGTGGACGTTCGACTACATGCTTGCGAACCCGCCGTTCGGGGTCGAGTGGAAGCAGCAGGAATAGGCCCTCAAGGCCGAACGCGACACGCTGGGCTTCAAGGGACGATTCGGGGCAGGTTTGCCGCGCATCAACGACGGGTCACTGCTGTTCCTGCAGCACATGCTGTCGAAGATGCAGTCCGTCGCCGACGGGGGCAGCCGCATCGCGATCGTGTTCAACGGGTCGCCGTTGTTCACCGGCGACGCAGGCAGCGGCGAAAGCGAGATCAGACGCTGGATCATCGAGAACGACTGGCTGGAGTCCATCGTCGCGCTGCCCGATCAGCTTTTCTACAACACCGGCATCTCCACCTACATCTGGATATTGACGAACCGCAAAGAGGAACACCGACAAGGCAAGGTGCAGTTGATCGACGCCCGCGAGTTCTATGTGAAGATGCGCCGCAGCCTCGGCAACAAGCGAAACGAAGTCTCAGACGACCAGATCGCCGATCTGACACGCATTCACGGCAGCTTCACCGACGGCGAGACCCGCGACATCACCGACGAAGACCCCATCACCCATCAGCCGCGCACCCGCCCGCGTGTGGTCAGCAAGGTGTTCGACAACGACGATTTCGGGTACCGGAAGATCACCGTCGAACGGCCCCTGCGGCTCAACTTCGCCGCCACTCCCGAACGCATCGACCGCATCGAGGACGAGCGTGCGTTCGTAAACCTCGCCAAGAGCCGCAAGCGCAGCGAAGCCGAACACGACGCCGAGGTAGCCGAAGGGCAAGCCCGCCGGCAGTCCATACGCGACGCGCTCGCGACCCTCACTGAGACCGCCGGCGGGGAGGTGTTCGGCGACCGTGACGAGTTCACTGTGCGGCTGCGAGCCGCTGCCACAGCGCACGATCTCAGGCTCACCGCCGCCGAGCGCAAAGCCGTGCTCGCGGCGCTCAGCGAACGCGATCCCGACGCTGCTGTCTGCCAGGACAGCAAGGGCAACGACGAACCCGACACGAGCCTGCGGGACACCGAGACGGTGCCGCTCGGCGAAGACATCGACACGTACATGGAACGCGAAGTTCACCCGCACGTCCCCGACGCCTGGGTGGACCACGACAAGACCAAGACCGGCTACGAAATCCCGCTCAACCGGCACTTCTACGTCTACGAGCCGCCCCGCCCGCTCAACGAGATCGAAGCCGACCTGCGAACCCTCGAAACCGAAATTGCCCAACCGCTCGCAGAGGTCACCACCCGACGCGCCCGGCGCATCACGGCCGAGTGGCCGCGCTGCTTCCAAATAAATCTCTGGCCTCGTCTCGGAGCCGATGCGAGGCTGCGCCCGCTTCCGCCGGGTGTCGGCCCGGGGCGGCCGGACGGAGCGAGGCATGCCCACAGTGCGCGATGCGATACGGATCGTCGAACGCGACGGTTGGATCCATGCGCGGACGCGTGGCAGCCACCGCCATTTTCGGCACCCCGACAAATCTGGCACGGTAACGATTCCGGGTAAGTTGGGCGACCAAATACGAACGGGTACGTGGATCAACATCCAGAAGCAGGCTGGCCTGCGCGGGAGTTAGCGATGAAGCTGACATACGCAGTCGTCATTGAGCAAGCCCCGAACAACTGCTGCGCCTACGCGCCCGATGTTCCAGGCTGCATCAGCACCGCCGACACCCCCGATGAGATGCTTGCGATGATCCGCGAAGCGCTCACCTTCCACATCGAGGAGCTCATCGAAGGAGGCGATCCCGTCCCGGCGCCCTCGATGTCCCTCGACGAGGCCATCGCCTACCACAACGGAGTCCTCGCCGAAGCAGATGCGACGGTGCTCGCCGAGTACTGCGACGCCCCGCCGACGCTGTCGACCCGGTTCGAGAAGGTCGAGATCGAGATCGCCGACCCACGCCGGGACCTCGCCGCCGTAGCTGGGTGAGTTCGCGGGCCGACAGCTTTGGCCCGGTCCAAGATGCCGAGGTCGCCCAATGAGCGAGGCACGCGCTGCCGACGCTTGCGCCCAGCACGAGCAAACCAGCGAGTTCTCCCGGCGGTGGCTGTCGAAGAGGCTCTCGCACTGCGTTCAGAGGTCAGATGTCAAGGCAGAACCCGATGAGATTGAAGATTCGCCGAATGTCGGCGCTTCTGCCAGTGGCACCATTCGATTAGCAGGCAGGTCAACAGCTCATGACAGCAGAATCCAACCACACCCCCGGGCGAAACCCAGGGAACAGCATCTAGCCGGCCGCCCTCTTTGAGGCGCTCAGCGTCAGGCCGCTGAGCAGCAGTGTGCCGATGAACACGCCGTGCTGGAGCATCGCGTCGCGAGCGCCGAACAGGATTGCGCCAGCCGACAACATCGCGAAGAACAGCACGCTCAGCCCGATGCAGGCGGTGCCGACCTCATATCGGTGCGGTTTGTTGCGGATGAACGATGCGAGTGCAACCAGGAACAGCAGGCCGAGCAGCAGCTCGACGACGCCGACGATGATGGCGATCGGCGAGGCCAACGACGTGCTCAAGTCGAGCGACGGCAACAGTGCGCCCTCGAGCATCATCTTGAAGTTCGCTCCGAAGAAACTCTCAGCGTTGAAGAACTTGTCGAGTCCGTTGAAGACCCAGAACAAGAACCAGTACAGGCTCAGTACGGCGCCGATCGAGGCCTTGTCGTGAATGCGCACCAATGCGCCGGCAAGTCCGGGTGCCGTGCTGGATGAGCTGGTGTCAGACATGTGTGGTTCCTAGGGTTGAGATGTGAGCCACTCGGGTGGGCACGTGCGTCGGCAGAGTAATCAGTACGTGTGACGTAGATGTGCATTGTGACCACGCTGGCATCGCCTATGTCCGCACCGAGAGGAGCCGACGCCCACGGCGACACCCCGGCGCGGCATCGATCGTCAGGGCATCGACTGCATGTCGCTGGCACCATTTCGCGAGACGGCGCACCCTTCGTGCGCCGATGAACTCGGCGACTACCAGCGCAGGGCGAGTCCGTCGGAGGCTGCTGCGGTGTTGAGGCGATCGTCGAAGCAACCGAACGCGCATGCGTCCAGTGCCATGCCGGCGGTCAACGCAGATGCCAGCTGCAGAGCGTCGAGCGCGCGCAGCGAGGTGCCGCTCCCGGCACGCCGCCGTGCCGCAGCCGCGGTCTCCGCGTCGGGCATCGCCGCCGGCTAGCGCCGGGACGGCAACGGTTAACGCAGCGAGAAGGGCGGGTAGCGGTCGGTGATGAGCAGCCACATGTAGGCGCCCACCCGCAGCCCCCAGCGATGCACGCCCAGCACGAAGTTGAACAGGCCTCGGGGATAGCGACCGGTGAACAGAATCGCAAACCATGCGATCACTACGCAGATCGCCGCTGCCACTCCCAGAACGGCCAGCACGATGTAGTGCGGGATCGCCAGCAGCCACTTGACCAGCGGCAGCCAGCGGTTCAGGTCCCGGCTCGCATCGGGATAGTCGAGCTCCAGCCGCACCGCCTGCTCCTCGTCGGTGGACGGATACTCGTCACGCATCAGCGACACGTAGGCGTTGACGCGTGCGGTGAACCGCGTCAGCTCGAGGTTCCAGTCGAACCACCAGCGCGGGTACTTGCGCCGGAACAGGAGCATCAGCAGCGTCGGGCCGAACAGCCCGCCCGCCGAGAGAGCTGCCGCCACGTTGGTCGCGTCGCTTGGCCAACTGCTGGCGATGGAGCCGCCGACCCAGCTTGCGACGATCGCGATGGGGATGACCAGGATGATCCGGAAGAACGTCGATGCCCGGCTGAGCCCGCCCTCGGGATAGTCGACATCCAGCCTCGCTGGATAGTCAGGCGCAGCGATATCGCCTGTGCTTTCGGTGCTTGACATGGAAGCTCCCCCACGAGGCGTCAGAACGGGAGCTAAAGACGGGGGCCTTCGCGCCGGAGACCAGCGCACATGCGGGCCAGACGGTGCCGTCGACAGGGTTGTCCCGGGGTTCTGGCGCACCTGACCACTAATATCTGCGCCATGGAGCTCCTTGGCGCGCAGGTCTGGCACTACTGGTTGGCGGTCCCGCTGACCATCGTGACGGTGCTGACCGTTTTCAAGCTGGTCGCGGGCTACGTGCAGAAGGTGGTTGCGCCGCGGTACCCCAAGCGCTGAGCCACACAGTGAGCGATCCCGCCGACGAGCACGTCGACTGGGAACTGGCGCGCCGCATCGCAGTGCGGGTCGCAGGCACCGAACCGCTGTACCAGTCCTATCTCGCTGAACCGCTGCGCGCCGACTTCGCCCGGTTCGTCCCGATTGCGGCTGAGCTGGTGGCGATCGAGACCGGCCTCGAGACGCCGGGCGAGGCCCACGCCGAGGTCATCGACCGGGCCGGCTGGATCGACGCCAACATCGCCGCCTTCCGGCGGTTGCTGCAGCCGCTGCTGGGCGCACCGGGCACCGACGGCGAGCCCGCAGAGAGCTCCACCGTGACGCGCACCCTGGGTGCGGTCGAGCTGGGCGGGGTGCTGGGCTGGATGTCCAAGCGGGTGCTGGGCCAGTACGACCTGCTGTGGGCGTCCGACGACGAAACCGGCGCCGGTGCCGCCACCGCCGACGGGGTCCGAGGCGCAGCCGGCGAGACCGCCGGAGACACCGTCTATTTCGTCGGCCCGAACATCTTGGTCACCGAGAAGCGCTACGCGTTCGTCCCCGCGCAGTTCCGGCTGTGGCTGGCGCTGCACGAGCTGACGCACCGCTCGCAGTTCACCGGCGTGCCGTGGCTGCGGACCCACTTCTTGAAGCTGGTGAACGGGCTGGTCGACCAGGCGCAGCCCGATCCCGAGCGGCTGCGCGAGGGCCTGCGCACGCTCGTGTCCCAGCGCCGCAAGGGACAGGACCTGCTGAGCGAAGGCGGCCTCGCAGCGGTGTTCGCGACCGAGCACCAGCGCAGCCTGATCGCCCAGGTCGGCGGCATGATGAGCCTCGTCGAAGGCCACGGCGACGTGACCATGGCGCGGGCGGCCCGCGGCCACATCCCCGACGCGGATCGATACGCGCTGGTCATGTCGCACCGGCGCCGCACTGCCCGTGGCGTGAATCGGCTGCTGCAGCGCCTCCTCGGCATCGAAGCCAAGCTGGCGCAGTACCAGGCCGGCGAGGAGTTCATCGCCGAGATCGAGTCCGAACGCGGTCCGCGCGCGGTGGATCGCATCTGGGAGCGCGCCGAGCACCTGCCGTCGATGACGGAGATCCGAAACCCCGCAGAGTGGCTGGAGCGTGTCCCCGCCGTCTGATGAATCCGGCGGTGCCCCCCGAGCCGGGGTGCCGGACCCCGGAGCCGAGCTCGATGAGCTGCTCGAGCGATGCACTTTCGGCGAACTCGCCGGACCCGAGCTGGTCTGCGGGGTGTCGGGAGGCCCCGACTCGGCTGCCTTGGCGGTGCTGGCCTGCCGGTTCGCGAAGCACAGCGGCGCGAAGGTCGCCGCCGTCCATGTCGATCACGGCCTGCGCGACACCGGGGCGGCAGAAGCCGCCCGCGTCGGGGCGCTCTGCCGCCGGCTCGGCGTGCTGTTGCGTGTCGTGCGCTTGCAGGTCGCACCGGGCGCCAACCTGCAGGCGCGTGCCCGCGAAGCCCGCCATGAGGCCCTCGGCCCACACGCGTTGCTCGGCCACACCGCCGACGATCAGGCCGAGACGGTGCTGCTGCACCTGTTGCGAGGCGGCGCACTCGACGCGCTCGCCGCCATGCGCGCCGACCGCCGGCCGATGCTGGCGCTGCGGCGGGCGGACACCGAACGGGTCTGCGAGCTGGTCGGCTACGAGCCCGTGGCGGATCCCTCCAACCTCGACACACGCTTCTGGCGCAGCCGCGTGCGCCACGAGGCGATCCCGTTGCTGTGCGACATCGCCGGCCGCGATGTCGTGCCGCTGCTGGCGCGTGCAGCCCGAACCGCGGCCCCCGAGGCCGACCTGCTCGACGAACTCGCCGCCGGCATCGATCCCACCAGCGCCGACGAGCTGCGATCGGCACCACTGGCCCTGGCACGCCGAGCCGTCCGCGCGTGGCTCCGCACTTCCCATCCGCCAGATGCCGCCACCGTCGAGCGGGTGCTGGAGGTGGCTCGCCGCACCCACCGGGCCACCGAGGTGGGCGGCGGGCGCCGCGTGGTCCGCTCCGCTGATCGACTTCGGCTCGAAGGCTGACGCGTCCGCTAGGTTCGGCTCACGTGGCAGGGGAAACGGCGTCAGGAGCATCGGCTTCGCAGGATCCCCAGAGCGACCTCGACTCGATGCTGGCCGGCGATCCCAACGTCGGCGAGGTGCTGGTCTCGGGTCCCGAGATCGCCCAGCGGGTCACCGAGCTGGGCGCGCAGATCACCACCGATTACGCAGGCCGCGCGCCGCTGCTGGTGGCGGTGCTCAAGGGGGCGGTGATGTTCGCCTCCGATCTCAGCCGCGCCATCGACCTGCCGGTCGAGATGGACTTCATGGCCGTGTCGTCCTATGGCAGCAGCACTCGATCCAGCGGCGTCGTCCGCATTCTCAAAGACCTCGACATCGACATCGCGGGGCGCGACGTGATCCTGGTGGAGGACATCGTCGAGAGCGGGCTCACGCTGTCGTACCTGCGTCGCAGCCTGCTGGCCCGCGGCCCGGCCAGCCTGGCGGTGTGCACGCTGCTGACACGCGAGCACAACGGCAGCCTGAACGGGCTGGTCGACTACATCGGGTTCCGCCTGCCGCCGGTCTGGGTGATCGGCTACGGGCTGGACCTCGCCCAGAAGTACCGCAATCTGGCCGAGATCCGCGCGTACGACTCCTCTGCTGACGGCGAGACCTGAAATGTCTCCCGCAGCGCCGTGCACGGCCGGACCGGCACCGGTAAATTCGGCGCAGGGCACGCTTCGAGGTACTGCGAGCGCCGAGGACGTTCCAAGACATTGCGAGTGTCAATGACACTCCGAGACCTTGCGAGCGCCCAGGACGCTCCGAGGAACGACGCACTATGAGAGGGAAGTGGGCGGAGGGCATACAGCCCCGCAACTTCAACTGGGTCGTCGCCGATCGCCTCGCAGTGTGCGAGCGCCCGGGTGGCTATGGCGCCAGCCACCGTCGCGTCCGCCGCCAGGAAGAGATCATCTGGCTGCGTCGCAACGAATTCGACATGGTCGTATCGCTCATCTCCGCACCGCACAACCTGCACAACTACGACGAGCTGGATCTGCCCTACCTGCACCATCCGTGGCCCGTCTTCGACGACCTCGGCAAATACCTGCAGACGGTCCACGACGACCTCGAACGGCTGGCCGCCGAGCGCAAGCGCGTCATCCTGCACAAGGAGCGGGTGGGCGAGGACGTCTGCGGGTTCGTGGCCTCGTACCTGCTGCTCTCAGGCAAGGTGCCGACGGGTCCGCAGGCGACGGCCATCACCGAGCGCATCTTCTCCCAACGGGTCGGCCCGGACGGACGCCGAGTCGTCGACGTAGCGCTGGGCATCGTTGCCGCCGGCGGAACGACGGCCTGAGCTCGGTCGTGAGCACATCGCCGGAAGCCACACCAGACAGTCCTGTTGTCGATGCGATCGCTGGTGGCGCTGAGCTCGTTGCGTCGCCGCCCGGCGACCGCATCGAACTCCGTGACCTGCGGGTGGTGTGCATCATCGGGGTGATCCCCCACGAGCGCGCCGCAGCGCAGCCGATCAGCATCGATCTCGATCTCTACGTCGACCTGCGCCGCGCCGGCGCATCCGATGACGTGTCTGACACCGTCGATTACGGCGAAGTCTGCGAGCGCGTCGAGGCGCTGTGCGCCGATGCAGAGCCGCGACTGCTCGAGCAGATGGCCGAGCTGATCGCCGCGGACCTGTGCAGCATGGATCTGGTGACCGCGGTGACGGTCACGGTGACCAAGCTGCGGCCGCCGGTCGCCGTCGATCTGGGCACCAGCGCAGTACGCATCACCCGCGCCGCGTGCTGAGAAGGTGACCCACGCCGGCACCCGGGCGTTCGTGGGCATGGGCGCGAACATCGGCAACCCGGCGGCGCAGCTGGCCGACGCGCTCGATGCGCTGGGCGACGCGGGCGTGCTGGTGGCCTGCTCGGGCGTCTACCGCAGTGCCCCCATCGGGCCCGAGCAGCCATCGTTCCTGAACCTCGTGGCCGAGCTCGAGCTGACCGAGGGGCCTTACGAGCTGCTGGCACGCTGCCAGGCACTCGAGGCGGCTGCACACCGGGTGCGGCGGGAGCGATGGGGGCCGCGCACGCTGGACGTGGACGTGCTGCTCTACGGCAAGGTGGAGCAGCGCGACCCCGAGCTCGTCATCCCCCACCCCCGGATGCGCGAGCGCCGATTCGTGCTCGATCCGCTGGCCGAACTGGCACCCGAACTCGTCACGGTCGGCGATCTGAGAGCGGTCGCCGATCAGGAGTGCGAGCGCATCGCGGCAGCGGACCGGCTGCGGGACCTCGCCGCAGCCTCGCCGGAGGGCTAGCGCACGGTCGGTACCGTGAGCGTGCGATGACCCAGTCACTGCCCTTGGGCACATCCGACAGCGGCGCGGAAGCGGACCGCCAGGAACTCGACCGAACGGGGCCGCCGTACCGCTACGAGCGTGATGCCACCGCGGCAGACCTGCACGAGCAGTGGGCTGATCTGGAACCTGGCACCGAGACCGAGACGCGGGTCACGATCGCGGGCCGCCTCATGCTGCGGCGCGTCCAGGGCAAGCTGGCCTTCGGAACGCTCGACGACGGCACCGCACGCATCCAGCTCTTCGCCCCTGCGGCAAGCACGCCGGACCATGCCGAGTTCTGCGACCTGAACCTGGGCGACTGGATCGGCGTCAGCGGGATCGTGATGACCACGCGCCGGGGCGAGCTGAGCGTCCGCGTCGACGGGTGGGACCTGCTGGCCCAGGCTCGCCGGCCGTTCCCCGACAAGTGGCACGGCATCACCGACCCCGACACCCGCTTCCGCCAGCGCTACGTCGACTTGTGGGTGACACCGGCCGCCCGGCGCACGTTCGCCCTGCGCAGCCGGATGATGTCCGAGACCCGCCGCTTCCTCGAAGACCGGGGCTACATCGAGGTCGAGACGCCGATATTCCACCCCATTGCGGGCGGTGCGCTGGCCCGCCCGTTCACCACCCACCACAACGCCCTCGACGCCGACCTGTACCTGCGAATCGCACCCGAGCTGTACCTGAAGCGTCTCATCGTGGGCGGGCTGGACCGGGTGTTCGAGATCGGGCGTGTCTTCCGCAACGAGGGCCTGTCCACCCGTCACAACCCCGAGTTCACGATGCTCGAGCTGTATGCGGCCTACGCCGACTACAGCGACATCATGGAGCTGACGTCATCGCTGGTGGAGCACCTGGCCGTCACCCTCACCGGCTCCGCGGTGCTCGACGTGGGAGACAGCCAGATCGACGTCACCCGGCCGTGGCGGCAGGCCACGATGGCCGAGCTGGCCAGCGAGGCGGTCGGCTGCGAGGTCAGCGTGCACACGCCGCCGGGCGAGCTGGCCGGGTTGGCCGAATCCCACGACGTGGCCGTGCCCGACGGTTCGCGCACCAGCTCCGCCAAGCTGCTGACCGAGCTGTACGAGAAGCTGGCCGAGCCGGCGCTGTCAGGCCCGATCTTCGTCACCGAACACCCGGCGGAAACCTCGCCGCTGGCCCGACGGCACCGCCGGGATCCGCTGCTGGCGGAACGGTTCGAAGCCGTCGTGGCCGGCCGGGAGCTGGCGAATGCGTTCAGCGAGCTGATCGACCCAGACGACCAGCGGCAGCGCTTCGAGGCCCAGGCGGCGGCGCGGGCCGAGGGCGACGACGAAGCCATGGCCGTCGACGAGGACTACCTGCGGGCGCTGGCCTACGGTCTGCCGCCCACCGGCGGGCTCGGCATCGGCATGGACCGGCTGGCCATGCTGCTGGCCGGGGTGGAGGCCATCCGCGAGGTCGTGCTGTTCCCGACGCTGCGCCCCGAGCAGACCTGAGCCGCAGCGCCTGATCAGTCCTCGGGATCCTCCGGTGCGTCAGCGCGCCGGATGAACAGCCCTTCGGCCTTGACGCACATGCCGTCGGGGCCGTGTACCTCGGCGTGCTGGACGATCTTGCGACCCGACGTGTGGTCGATCCACGCCCGCAGGCGCAGCGGCACGCCCAGCGGGGTCCCGGCGTGGTAGTGGACGGTCAGCCGTCCGGTGTAGGCCTGCCGGCCCCGCATCCGGTTGAGCGCGCCCATCAGCTCGTCGATGATCAACGCCACCACACCGCCGTGGGTGCGCTCGGGCGGTCCCGCGAACATGGGGTCCACCACCGCCTCGCCGGTCACCGAGTCGTCAGACTCCTTGAAGTACTTGACGTTCACCGATGACGGATGCAGCACGCCGCCGCCGATCGAGAACGGGTCGAACTCGATCTCGTCGCCGGGCCCGAGCGGCAGCGGGAAATACTGGCCCTCGTAGATCTCCCGGAGGTAGGGCCGGGTGAGCATGTCGTCGATCTTCACCCGCAGCGTGCCCTGCTCGAGTCGCTGCGCCGTGGCTTCGACCGTTGCGGTGATCTCGTCGAGCACCTCGTCGTCGACCCGCCGATTCGACAGCGCCTGATTGAGCCGGCGCATCGCTGCGGCGGCCCGCTCGACAGAGCTCCAGTCGTGACCTGGTCCGATCGGGCTTGCATCGGCGGGATCGGTGCCGGCTGGATCGCCTGGCGAGTCCTGTTGCGTCACGGCCCGTGACGCTAGCTGCGAAGCCACATACGCTCCGAGTATGCGCCGCACCATCTTTGACGAAGAACACGAGATGTTCCGCGAAACGGCCCAGGCGTTCGTGGAGCGTGAGATCGTCCCCAACCACGAGAAGTGGGAGGCCGACGGCAAGATCGACAAGGCCATGTTCCGCAAGGCGGGAGACGTGGGCCTGCTGGCGACGGCCGTCGACGAGCGGTACGGCGGCGGCGGGGTGCTCGACTTCCGCTACAACGCCATCCTCAACGAGGAGGTGCATGCGTCTGGCGCTGCCAGCTCGGGGCAGTGCATGACGCTGCACAACGACATCTGCCTGCCGTACTTCATCAACCTCTGCAACGACTCCCAGGCCGAGCGCTGGATGCCGGGCCTCGCCAGCGGCGAGCTGATGAGCGCCATCGCCATGACCGAACCGGCGACCGGCTCCGACCTGGCGTCGATCACCACGACCGCGGTGCGCTCGGGCGACGGCTACGTCGTGAACGGCGCCAAGACGTTCATCACCAACGGCATCAACTCCGACCTGGTGATCGTGGCGGCCAAGACCGACCCGACCGAGAAGCACCGGGGCATGTCACTGATCGTGCTCGAAGAGGGCATGGAGGGCTTCGAACGGGGCCGCAATCTCGACAAGCTGGGCCTGAAGTCCCAGGACACCGCAGAGCTGTTCTTCGACGACGTGTTCGTGCCCGAGGAGAACCTGCTCGGCGGCGAGGGCAACGGCTTCCTGCACCTGGTGCGGAACCTGCCCCAGGAGCGCCTGTCGATCGCGGTGGGCGGCGTGGCGCACGCGCAGGCCGCGTTCGACTGGACGGTCGACTATGTCGGAGAGCGCACCGCGTTCGGCCAGACGATCGCCTCGTTCCAGAACACCCGCTTCGAGCTGGCGGAGATGAAGACCGAGCTCGACATCGCCTGGGTGTTCGTCGACCGCCAGATCGAGGCGCTCAATGCCGGCGAGCTCACCGCCACCGATGCCGCCGAGGCCAAGTGGTGGGTGACCGAGATGCAGCTGCGGCTCATCACCCGCTGCCTGCAGCTGTTCGGCGGCTACGGCTACATGAGCGAGTTCCCGATCTCCAAGGCGTACGCGGACGCCCGGATCCAGACCATCTACGGCGGCACCACCGAGATCATGAAAGAGATCATCGGCCGCGAAGTCGCCGGCACCCGGTAGGCAGTGGATCGTGACGCGCATTGATTCGGCCGAGCCTGCGAGGCGAATTGACTCAGTAGCAGTCATCGGCGCGGGCACGATGGGCGCCGGCATCGCCGCGGCATCCGCAGCGGCAGGGTGCCGGGTGCTCGTGCTCGACGCTGACCCCGAGGCGGCCCAGCGTGCGCTCGACGGCGTCGACGCAGACGCTCAGGGCTTGGTCGAGATCGGCACGGTCGACGACCGGCTCGACGACATCGCCGGCTACGACTGGGTATGCGAGGCGGTCATCGAAGACCTCGCCGCCAAGCGCGAGCTGTTCGAGCGGCTCGAAGCAGCGCGCAGCGACGGCTCGGTCATCTCCTCGAACACCTCGGGCATCCCTCTGCGCCAGATCTCGGACGGCATGGGCGAGCGTTTTCGCCGTGACGTGGCGATCACCCACTTCTTCAACCCCGTGCGGGTGATGAAGCTGTTCGAGCTGGTGCCCGGCGACGACACCGATCCCGAGGTGATCGATGCGTTCGCCCGTTTCGGCGCCGAGCGTCTCGGCAAGGGCGTCGTGCATGCCAAGGACACGGTCAACTTCATCGGCAACCGCATCGGCTGCTTCTTCATGCTGTCGGGCCTGCACCTGGCCAAGCCGTTCCTGGCCGATGGCATGACACAGGAAACCGTCGACGCCGTGCTGGGTGCGCCGGTCGGGCTGCCCCCGACGGGCCTGTACGGGCTGATCGACCTCATCGGCCTCGACGTGATGGAGCTGGTGGGCGCCAACCTGGCCCAGAACCTGCCGGCGGGCGACCGCGGGCTCGAGTTCACCGCGTTTCCCGAAGCCGAGCAGGCCATGGCCGACCGCGGTCAGCTCGGACGCAAGACCGGCGGCGGCTTCGCCAGGCGCACCAAGCTGGCCGACGGCTCGCGCAAGGCCGAGACCTTCGACCTGGTGACCCGCGAATGGCGTGCGGCCGCAGCGCCCGACCTCGAAGGGGTGCCCGCGGACCTGGGCGAGGTGATGTTCGCCGAGGGTCCGCAGGGCGAGCTGGCACGGCACATCTTCGGCGGCACGCTGGCCTACGCAGCCGGCCTGGTGCCCGAGATCGCGGACGACATCGCCAATGTCGACAACGCCATCCGCTGGGGCTTCAACTGGGTGCACGGCCCCTTCGAGATGCTCGACCATCTCGGGCCCTCCCGGGTGATCGAGTTCCTGCGCGGCGTCGGCGCGCCGCTGCCGTCGATGCTGGCCACGCTCGAAGCATCGGGCCAGCCGACGTTCTACGCCCAGACCGCCGACGGCGTCCGCACCCAGCTCATGCCCGACGGCAGCGTCGCCCCAGTCGAGAGCTGACCCGCCGGCTCCTCAGGGGGAGGGGCGGACGATGGCGTCGGTCATGCGAACCGCCTGCATCATCTCCGCGGCGTCGTGCACCCGCACGACGTCGATGCCTGCGCAGATGGCGGCCACGATGGTGGACGCCGTCCCGAAGAGGCGATCGCCGGGCTTGGCGTTGGTGACCGCGCCGATGGTGGACTTGCGCGAGGTGCCGATGAGCACGGGCAGCTCCAACGACCAGAACTCCGGCAGGCGGCGCATCATCTCGAGGTTCTGCGATACGCCGAAGCCGAAGCCGAATCCCGGATCGATGACAATCCGATCCGTGCCCACGCCGGCGTCCGCACAGATCTGCAGGCTGGCTTCCAGTCCGGCGGTCACGTCGGCGACGAGATCGGTATGAGGCCGGCCGCGCTGGTTGTGCATGATGACCGCGGCCGCCCCGCGTTCGGCCACCAGCGGTGCCATGTCGGGATCGAGGCGGAAACCGGTGATGTCGTTCACGACCGTCGCGCCGGCATCGAAGGCGGGTGCCGCCACCTCGGCCCAGGTCGTGTCGACCGAGATCGGAAGCTCGGCCCCGATGCGGTCCAGCTCGGCTCGAACAGCGCCGATGACCCGTGTGGCGCGGCGCCGTTCCACCTCCAGCGGTGTGGGATCGGCGCCGGGCCGGCTGGACGCGCCGCCCACGTCGATGATGTCCACGCCGGCTGCGACCAGCTCCCGCGTCAGTGCCAGCGCTTCGTCGAGCCGATCGGCGACGCCGTCGCCGGAGAACGAATCGTCGGTGGCGTTGATGATGCCCATCACGAACGTGCGCTTGCCCCACTGCCAGTGCGGGCCTCCCCCGGCGTCCCACACGCCATGGCGGTAGCAGCGCTGGATCGGCCAGAGGGGACCCATGGCGTCGGGGGGCACGCTCAGGTTCGGCCCGCTGCGCCCGCACGCGAGACGATCGGCGGCAGCGTGCCGAGCAGGTTCGAGGCCGCAGCCCGCAGGCCGATCACGCCCGGCGTCGCATCGAGCGGGGCCAGCGCGTCGAGCGCGTCGGACACGTAGCCCTGCGCCGTGTCCACCGAGGAAGCGATCTCGGGGCTCGCCACCACGATCGCGCGGGCCCGATCCCGTCGCTCATCGTCGAGCGGCTCGCCGAGCAGCTCCCGCAGCGTCTCGACGCCGGGCTGGGAATCCGCCAGCATCCGGATGACCGGCAGCGTGTACACGCCCTCGCGCAGGTCGTTGCCCGACGGCTTGCCGAGCTCCTCGTCGGTGGCCACCAGGTCGAGCACGTCGTCGACGATCTGGAACGCCATGCCGTACGCCATGCCGAAGCCGGCGAGCCGCTCCAGCGTCGGGGCATCAGCGCCCGACACCAGCCCGCCGATGCGGCACGAGGTGGCGTACAGCTCGGCGGTCTTGCCCTGGATGGCCAGCAAGTACTGATCCTCGGTGCGGCTGCGGTCATAGATCAGCTGCAGTTCGCGCACCTGCCCCTCGCACAGCCGGCCGATGGTGGCGGCCAGCAAAGCGGCCACCTCGGTCCCCAGCGACGCCGCGAGCTCAGATGCCTTGGCCAGCAGGAAATCTCCGGCCAGGATCGCCTTGAGGTTCCCCCAGCGGTGATTGACGGCTTCGATGCCGCGCCGCGTCTCGGCATCGTCCATCACGTCGTCGTGATACAGCGAGCCCAGGTGCACCAGCTCGACGGCCACACCGCCGCACACCATCTCGTCGGTGACCGCTGCGTGCGCGGCACCATCGGGGTCGAGCGCGAGCGCGGACGCAATGACGAACGCCGGACGCAAGCGCTTGCCTCCCGCGGGGATCAGATGGGAGGTCACCTCGGTGAGAAACTCGTCGCCCGTGACCGCTGCGGCGCGCAGCGCCGCTTCGACGCGGGCCAGATCGTCGTCAGGACGGGGCCGGGTTTGCAGGGGCGAAAGCAGCGCCACGGCGCAACCGTAAACGACGGCGGCGCTGTTGCCGCACTCGTGCCGCGCGACCCTCGCCGGGCGCGGGCAGCCACCAGAAAACGAGGGAGCGATCCGGCAGGGCATCGTTACACTGCGATCAGGAGACCCGAAGCTCCCGTGTGCAAGGCTCACGCCAGGAGGCCAAGTGTTTGAACGCTTCACCGATCGGGCTCGCCGAGTGGTGGTGTTGGCGCAAGAAGAAGCGCGCCTGCTGAATCACAACTACATCGGCACCGAGCACATCCTGCTGGGGCTGATCCACGAAGGCGAAGGCGTCGCGGCCCAGGCGCTCGAATCGCTCGGCATTTCGCTTGAGGCCGTGCGCAGCCAGGTCGAGGAGATCATCGGGCAGGGCAGCTCGTCGCCGAGCGGTCACATTCCCTTCACGCCGCGCGCCAAGAAGGTGCTGGAGCTCTCATTGCGAGAGGCCCTGCAGCTCGGCCACAACTACATCGGCACCGAGCACGTCCTGCTCGGGCTCATCCGCGAGGGCGAGGGCGTTGCCGCGCAGGTGCTGGTCAAGCTTGGCGCCGATCTCTCGAAAGTCCGCCAGGAAGTCATCCAGCAGCTGTCCGGCTACAGCGGCTCAGGCAGTGGGCGCGAGGCCGTCGGCGCGTCCTCGGGCCAATCCAGCGAGCAGAGCGCGCAGAGCGGCTCGCTGGTGCTGGACCAGTTCGGGCGCAACCTGACCGCAGATGCCCGGGCCAAGAAGCTCGACCCCGTCATCGGGCGGCTGCGCGAGACCGAGCGCGTCATGCAGGTGCTGTCGCGCCGCACCAAGAACAACCCGGTGCTCGTGGGCGAACCCGGCGTGGGCAAGACCGCCATCGTCGAGGGCCTGGCGCAGAAGATCGTCAGCAACGACGTCCCCGAGCTGCTGCGCGACAAGCAGCTCTACACCCTCGACCTCGGCGCGCTGGTGGCCGGCTCCCGCTACCGGGGCGACTTCGAGGAGCGCCTGAAGAAGGTGCTCAAGGAGATCCGCACCCGCGGCGACATCATCCTGTTCATCGACGAGCTGCATACGCTCGTCGGCGCCGGTGCTGCGGAGGGCGCGATCGACGCCGCGTCGATCCTCAAGCCGATGCTGGCGCGCGGCGAGCTGCAGACGATCGGCGCGACCACGCTCGAGGAGTACCGCAAGTACCTCGAGAAGGACGCTGCGCTTGAGCGCCGCTTCCAGCCGATCACCGTGGACGAGCCCACGCTCAGCCACACCATCGAGATCCTCAAGGGGCTGCGCGACCGCTACGAGCAGCACCACCGGGTCACCATCACCGACCAGGCGCTCGTGGCCGCGGCCAACCTCGCCGATCGTTACATCGCCGACCGCCACCTGCCCGACAAGGCCATCGACCTCATCGACGAGGCCGGGTCGCGCCTGCGCATCAAGCGCATGTCGACCCCGCCCGACTTCAAGGAGATCGAGACCAAGCTGGCCGACGTCACCGAGCGCAAGAAGCAAGCGGTCGAGTCGCAAGACTTCGAGACCGCCGGAGCGCTGCGCGACGAGGAGAAGGACTTGCTCGAGCGGCGCGCCGAGGTGATGGCCCAGGCTCGCTCGGAGGGTCACGACCTGTTCGACGAGGTCGACGAGGAAGGCATCGCCGAGGTGCTGTCGATCTGGACCGGCATTCCGGTGTACAAGCTCACCGAGGAGGAGACCCAGAAGCTCCTCAAGATGGAAGACGAGCTGCACAAGCGGGTCATCGGCCAGCACGACGCCATCAAGGCGGTCAGCCAGGCCATCCGCCGCACCCGCGCCGGCCTGAAGGACCCCAAGCGTCCCGGCGGCTCGTTCATTTTCCTGGGCCCCTCGGGCGTGGGCAAGACCGAGCTGGCCAAGACGCTGGCCGAGTTCCTGTTCGGCGACGAAGGCTCGCTGATCAGCCTGGACATGTCCGAGTACATGGACAAGTTCACCGTCAGCCGGCTCGTGGGCGCGCCTCCCGGGTACGTCGGCTACGACGAGGGCGGTCAGCTCACCGAGGCGGTGCGCCGCAAGCCGTTCTCCGTGGTGCTGTTCGACGAGATCGAGAAAGCCCATCCCGACGTCTTCAACACGCTGCTGCAGATCCTCGAAGAGGGACGGCTGACCGACGCGCAAGGCCGCTCGGTCGACTTCCGCAACGCCGTGCTCATCATGACCTCCAACCTGGGCACCGCCGACCTGCGCAAAGCTCGTGTGGGCTTCGCCACCAGCGACGAGAGCGCCAGCTACGAGCGCATGAAGGAAAAGGTCAACGATGCGCTCAAGGCGCAATTCCGACCCGAATTCCTCAACCGCATCGACGACACAATCGTCTTCCACGAGCTGAGCGTCGAGGAGGTGGTGCAGATCGTCGACCTGATGATCAAGCGCACCTCTGATCAGCTTCGGGCGCAGGGTCTGGGCTTGGAGCTCACCGACGCTGCCAAGGAATGGCTGGCCCGCACCGGGTACGACCCCCAGCTCGGCGCCCGGCCGCTGCGCCGTGCGCTGCAGCACCACGTCGAGGACGCGCTGAGCGAGCGGATCCTCTACAAGGAATTCCACGCCGGCGAGATCATCGTGGTGGACGTCGAGGACGACGAGATCGTGTTCCGTGCCATCGAGGGCTTCGACCCCGGGCCGATCGAGCTCGAAGAGGCCGCGACGGCCGAGTAGCCGTGACATGGCAGGCCCCGGTGCTTCCCTCGCCGGCGCCTGAGCCCCGCGGGCGGCCGTGGCGCTGGTTGGCTGTCGCGCTTGCGGCGATGGCCGCAGCGGTGCTGGCAGCGGGCTGCCGCGCGGACATCGTCGTCGACATCGACATCGCTCACGACGGTGCCGGTCAGGTCACCGTCGAGGTCGCGTTCGACGAAGAGGTGATGCGTTGGACGCCCGACCTCGCTGATCTGATCGCGCACGACGACCTGGTCGGTTGGGACGTCAGCAAGCAGGTCTCTGCCACCACCGCCGGCGAGCGTCTGGTGGTGGCGGCATCCAAGCGCTTCGCATCGCTTGCGGAGCTGGCCGAGGTGCTCGGCGAGATCGACCGGCCTGCGGACGGCACCGCCGGCCTGTTCAGGTCTGCGACCTATGTGGGCTCGCGTGACGGCGCGCAGGTGCGCTACGAGCTGACCGTCACCGTCGGCCTGGACCGACCGGTCAGCGAGCTGGTGAACCCTGCTGTCGCTGATGCGCTCGAAGGGGAATTGTTCGGCATGCCGATTGCCGACATCGAAGCACATGCTGGTGCGCCGCTGGATGAGCTGGTGTCGCTGGTGGTGCAGGCGTCGGTGCCCAATGGCGCCGGCAGATTGCCCGAGTCAGGAGCCTTGACGCTCAATGAAGGGGGCACGCACGAGCTTCGGGTGACTGGCGTGCTGGTTGATGCGGAGATTGCGGCTGCTGACGCGGAGGCTGAGCGGTTGGATCGGCGTGCTAGCCGGGGGGCTCGTATTGCGATCATTTGGGGGAGCGCGGTGGCTGTCATTGCTGCGCTCTTGGTGGGGCTTGCTGTGCGGAACCGGCGCCGGCGGGCGGGACTCACCTTTCGGTAGCTGACTCACGCTTCTGGCGCCGGGCTGGAGAGGGGCCGGGGCATCCGGGTACCTATGAGTTCGCTGCGGAGTGCAAGCGTCGCCGCGTCGAACTTCTGCGACGCCGTGCAAGCACGGACCTTGACGGTCACGGCGTGCGATGAGCGTTCCGGTGAAGAGCTGATCGTCGACCCAAGCAGCCTCGAACGCCGAGAAGCTGCGTCCCAACGACTTCAGCGAACCTGCCTTTCGATGCGGTGGTGTCGCTGCGCGATGGCGATCTGGAGCGTTATGTGCGCTCGGCCGAGGGGCCCGAACACCGCGGCATCGACTTCAAGCGGTTAGACCCGGCAGAGAAGAGGCGTCTCCGTCAACTGCTGCGCGAACGCGCCACCGTCATCAGGGCGAACCTCGAAGCGAAGAGCGAACAGGAAGAGTTCCGCCCTGACGACTTCGCCATAGTGCAAGGCGACGCGACCCAGACGCTCGAGTCTTCACGGCGCTGTTCAGTCTGAGGGAGGAGGCATCCGGGGTCATCGGCATACGGCTGTCGGTGCCGTCCGGGGCATTGCTTGCGCGAGCAGATGTACGCCGCCTGAAGCCGCTCATGCAGTCACTGCTCGTATTCCCAGGGATGATGCACTCGGCGACGGCCAGATGAAGGTCGAGGAAGACACGACATCTGACGACCCGTGCTTCAAGGTGCGCATCGCGGCGGACATCTTTGCGGAGTCGCGCTGGAACCGGGACCGGCGCATAGCTGCGCTCATCGGCGCATTTGCCGCAATGGCACGCCCCGAGTCTCGTATGCGGCCTGACGGCGAACTTCGGGACCATCCGGTCACCAAGCAGATGCTCTCGCATTTGCTTGAGCAGGGGTCGCTGACGTGGGACGAAGAGGGCTTCGATTGCGTGTACGCGGCGACGCTCTTCGAGCCGATGGAGATGACCGAGCCTGTCAGCGAGGACGGTGACGACGAATGATCAGCCACGCCGACCTTGATGCACTGATCAGCCGAGCAGCGTTTCGTGACTGGCAGAGCGGTCTCATCTACCAAGGGAAGCGGCACAAGAGCCAGTCCGAAGCCGATCAGGCTGCCATCCAACGGGACACGGCACGGCGTCAGCAGGAGCTTGCTGAAGCCATTGCCGACG
>JAJEBN010000046.1 GCA_022822525.1 Acidimicrobiia bacterium
ATGACATCCACCACAGCCTTGGTCAGAGCGCGCATGATGAAACCGGCCTCCACGGTCGTCAGGTCAAGGACGACCCCACCAATACACCGGGGAACCAGACGACCCGTGGACGGCCACCTATCCGCGCGGCCCCTTAGCGACTGAGATGGTGGTCTTATGCGCCCCAAGCCACCTCGGCAGCACCACATGAGCAAGTTCTTGATCAAGCAATGGGCTGACGATGCCAGCGGGGTTCAAGACATCTGGTGATGGCGCTGAGAGTCGGCTGGTTAACGTCGATCCTCGTGGAGGCCCCGGGGATCGTCCGCCGATGAGCCTGTGCCCGAGGCCCGAGGTCGGACGATCCGTCCCGAGTCGCGTTCGCAGCTGCTCGGTTGCCACAGATTCTTCTTAGCGCACATATCGCACATATCAAACTGTATGATATGTGCGATATGTCTCCTCAGTCGCTCAGCCGGAGGCCGTTGACGGCATCGGCACGTGATCAGCAGTTCTTCATCGCTGGTTCGGAACTGGACCAGCTGCGCGGGGCCGTGAGGCTAGGCCTGAACGTCTATGTCGGCGGCGGCCCCGGTTCAGGCAAGACCACGTTATTGCGCCGTATCGAGCACGAGTGCGGTAGTGCGGCAGTCTTCGTCAGGGCTGAGCCGTCGTCCTCTGCGACAACCTTGCTCGATGAGGTTGCGCGCGCAATCAGGCAGCCAGGCGACTCTCGCCCTTCGAGACGGCCCACAGACACTGAACTCGATGTGCGATACCTCGAAGACGTGCTCAGCCATGCGATCGACAGCTGGGGCGATGAGTCCGAACCACCCGAAGTGGTGCTCGTGGATGGAGCGGTCCGCGAACACCTGCATGTGCTGTTTGGCCGGTACCGCGATGCGCTGTGGGAACTGCCGCTGACGTGGATTGTCGCTAGCAGGCTCGCGAGCCCGCCGCGACCTGCCGATGCGTTCTTTGATCGATCCATCCAACTTGATCCGTGGCCTATACGCCGCATCCAGCGCCTCATCGAAACGCGGATGCCCGACTGGTCTGCCGGATGGTGCGCGGATGTGGCGGCGACTCTGGGGCCAGCGACTCCGACGCAAGCGCTCTTGGACTTGCAATCGCTCGCTCTTGGCGGAGACCAGACCGCGCTGATTGCTGCGTTGGCAGATGATCGATCGCAAGTCGCTGAGTTGCCTGATCGGCTGCGCAAGTTCTATGCGGCACTCTGTCAAGCAGGGCCGACTCATGCTGGCGATGAGTGGCTGCTCGAAACAGCGGGCGTCACCAGGTCGAGAGTCGTGCACTGGCTCAAGGAACTCGAGGCGCTCGGGCTTGTGGAGGCCGAAAGGGACGGCCGTCGGGTGAACTACACGGCGCGTCGTTACTCCTACTTGTCGAAGCTGCTCGGAAATCAGGCTGCCAGCCGAGCCGCTTCCGACCAAGATGCAGTTCGCAGTGTGGTCGAGGCATCCCGCGCGGTTGCTGAGGCCGAGCCGTTCTGAAGGGCCCCAGGCACATGACTCTGTCGTTGGAAGCGCTCGCCGACGCGTACGCATTCGAGAGCAGTCCGAGGCGCGCGGATCTCGGTGTGCTGCACGTTCCTTTCGACGAGTTGATTGGCAGCAACAGGACCGAGGCTCGACTGGATGCGTCAGTTCGACGACATGAGCCCATCGCCTTGATCGGCGCAAGCGGTTGCGGCAAGTCGAGCGTCATTGCCCATGTGCTCGGGCCGACGACGGAGGGTGTCGTGCCGGTGTACGTCCCGCTGGTCGCCGCACCATCTCAGACCGTCGATACTCCGGAGCATCTGGCAGATCATCTGCTGGCGACTCTCGTCCGACTTGCTGGCTCGACCGGCGAGCAGGTCGAGCGGGACTTGGCGGATACGACAACCGTCACGACCCGGGTGCGCCGTGGTCGTGCCGGTTACGCAGGCCGGTGGATTGGTGCGGATGTCGCTGCCGAGGTCCTGCACCAGGCGCAGACTGAGAGAAACGCCACGCTCGCAGACAAGACCGATGCTCTGGCTCAGATACTCGGCACCGTTGCTGACGGGCATCTTGTGCCAGTGATCGTGTTCGACGACACCGACCGATGGCTCAGTTACGAAAGCGTTGAGTTGGTTGCAAGATTCTTCGCGGAGGGTGTCCGGTGGCTCTTGGAACTTCCCGCCGCGCTAGTCGTGGCAGTGCATCCGCGCTACTTCGAGACCACTTCACCGGCTGAGTTGCTGGGCTACCTCGACACGCGCATCGACATCCCCAGCTTGGAATCGGCAAGTGCCGTCGATGCGATTTTGCGCAGGCGAATCGAGACGATCGTCGGTACGTCCGACACGAGTCTGACTGAAGTTCTCGCCTCAGGCGCATCGGCCGCGGTGCTCGCGGTGTACCGAGAGTCCGGTTCACTCCGGCGAGCACTCCAGGTGTGCCACACAGCACTGCACGATGCCCTGAGCGACGGTGCGCAAATGATCAGCGCTCGCCATGTGGTTGCTGCGGCAAGTGCTGGATGACACGCGCGTGGGCAAGCTGGATGGATTCGGCTCAGGAAGTGTGGTCAACGCCGGCGTATCGCGACTACGGCAGTGAGCAATCGGTGCCGACTCTGAAGAATGGCTGCCGGCCAAGCACGACGTAACGTGAGCCGGTGCCTGCTCAGGACCCGAAGGCTCTGGTGCAGAAGCTGTGGGACTTCTGCGATGTGCTGCGCGATGACGGCTTGTCCTATGGCGACTACCTAGAGCAGCTCACGTACTTGCTGTTCCTGAAGATGGCCGATGAGCAGTACGTGTTGCTGGGAGGCGACCGCATCGTGCCGGTCGAGCACGACTGGCAGTCGTTGTTGAGCCGTTCAGGCAGGGAGCTCGAAGACCACTACAGCGACGCGTTGGCGGCACTGGGCAGCGGCGAGGACATGCTCGGCGTGGTGTTCCACAAAGCCCGCAACCGCATCCAGACGCCGGCCAAGCTGGAGCAGCTCATCAAAGAGTTCATCGATCAGCACGAGTGGATGAGCTACGACGCTGATCTCAAGGGCGACGCGTACGAGGGACTGATCGAGAAGACCGCCCAGGAGGGCGCCAGGGGAGCAGGCCAGTACTTCACGCCCCGAGCGCTCATCAACGCCATCGTCGACGTGATGCGGCCCGAACCCGGCCACCGCGTCTGCGACCCCGCCTGCGGCACCGGCGGATTCTTCTTGGGCGCGTACCGGTCCATCGTCGAACGGCACTCGCCATTGGAGCCCGATCAGGCCGAGCACCTGCGATCGGGTGCGTTCACCGGTTGGGAGATAGCGGATCTGCCAGCCCGCCTCTGTGCGATGAACATGCTGCTCCACGGCATCGAGAGCCCCGAGTCCAACTCGCCGATTGTGGTGGACGACGCCCTGCGGGACTCGCCCGGCAGGCCATTCGACATGGTGCTGACCAACCCACCGTTCGGCCGGTCGTCATCGGACAGCTACGAGCGGCAGGACTTCTGGGCCACGACCCGCAACAAGCAGCTCAACTTCGTCCAGCACGTCGTGAGCCTGCTACGCATCGGCGGCGACGCGGCCGTGGTGGTGCCCGACAACGTGCTGTTCGAGGCCGGAGCGGGCGAGACGATCCGCCGCCGGCTGCTGCATGACTGTGAGGTCCACACGCTGCTGCGGCTGCCGACGGGGATCTTCTACGCACAGGGCGTAAAAGCCAACGTGCTGTTCTTCCGCCGCCGCGAGGGCGCAGAGGATCCCTGGACCCGCGAGCTATGGGTGTACGACCTGCGCACCAACAAGCACTTCACGCTCAAGCAAAACCCGCTCACCAGAGCCGACCTGGACGAGTTCGTCGCCTCCTACCGGGCCGACGCCCGTCACAGGCGCGAGGAATCTGAACGGTTCAAGCGCTACGCCTACGACGAGCTGATCGCCCGCGACAAAGTCAGCCTCGACCTGTTCTGGCTGAGAGACGAAAGCCTCGAAGACGCCGACAACCTGCCGCCCCCCGATGTCCTCGCCGCCGAGATTGCCGAAGACCTAGAAGCCGCCCTCGCCGAGATCCAAGCCTTAGCCGACAGCCTCGCTACATCAGCCAAGCCTGAGTGAGCGACGTGCTCCGCTCAGGTTCTGTCGAGCCTGATCGGTGAGCCAAGGAAGGCGGGTGGCACGCGTCCGGTGAGACGACGCATGGGCAACTTGTGCCTCAACCGTTGTTCCATCACTCCGGCGGTAGGAGTTCGCGTAGCTCCTCCACGGTGAGGGTCCGGTCTTTGTGTCGATGGAGCATGGCGTGACAGTTGGGGCACACCGGCCGCAGGTCCTTGATCGGGTTGACGCGGTAGTTGGGGATGCCTGCCACCTCGTGCAGAGGAACGATGTGGTGAACGTGCATGAAGCCGCGGCCGATCTCGCCGTAGCGTTCCTCGAAGTCGAGATTGCACACTTGGCAGCGGTACCCGAAGTGTTGCAGGCAAGCCGCACGAGCTGAGCTACTGCGTTCATAGCGCAGGACTTCGGCGTGCGTGATTGCACCCTCCGGCATCGCGTGGCCTTCGAGAGCTTGCACCCCAGCCTCGTCACCCGAGAGTGCCGGGACGGCCGTAGCGACCAGACGGACCGCGGCACCACTTACTCCAATTTGACGTACGGTGACTCGGGATTTCTTCCGTATCCATTCTCTGATATCGGCGTCCAGGGCGGGTATGTGGACCCGAGTGTCGAGCCATTCGACAGGGATTCGATGCAGCGTTCCCGGTTCCTGGGCATCGTCGAATTGATATGGGCCCCTTACCGTTCCGATCGCGACGTACTCATTACTGCTGCGGTCGTTCAGGGGCATAACAACGATGTCTCGTGGCTTGATCTTGGTTCGGAACCTCCACAGTTGGCCGGCATGGCTGCCGATCTTGTGGCGGTTGCCCTCCAGTCCCGGAGTGAGAACATCGATGCCATCTTTGAGTTCGTCAATGTTCGCGTAGGTACCGAGATCCGGAAGCTGATCCCATGCAAAGGTCGCAACGCCGTGCCGCAGATTGTGCTTGACGTACTCGCCGTTCTCCCCAGCACGAACGACCCAGGCTTTGGCACGGCGCAACCGTCCACCTTCCGCGGCCACGTCAACCTCTTCTATCCGCCCGCCAGCGGCCGGACTAAGTGCACCTCTGAGGTTGGGGTGAGGGCTTCGAGCCAGGGGTCGGGGATGATCTCGCCGTCGATCGCGACCGCCGTCGACGATGTCTCGACGAGGTGCGCGTTGAGCGACGGGTAGCGCTCTGCGAGCTGGCGCACCAGGTCGCGCACGTTCGCCGCGTCGATGGTGACCTCAGGTGTGCCGCCGGTGTGCTGGCGCTGGTCGGTCGAGAAATGAACGACCGCCATCGAGTTGCCTCGACGAGTCAGCTCAGCGGCTTCGGGCTGCGATCAGCTCTCGGCGGCCGTCAGTGCTTCCAGCACCCGCGGCGGCGAGAGCGGCAGGTCACCGATGCGCACGCCCGTGGCATCGGCAATGGCGTTGGCCATCACCGGCAGCGGCGGCACGATGCCGACCTCGCCGACCCCGCGCACGCCATAGGGATGCGACGGGTTCGGCACCTCCACGATGCAGGTCTCGATCATCGGCAGGTCCGATGCCACCGGGATGCGGTAGTC
>JAJEBN010000080.1 GCA_022822525.1 Acidimicrobiia bacterium
TGATGGGCGAGCGACTCGCCGAGACTCACGAATTGGTGTCGGCCCGCCTGAATGACGCCGGGCAGCTCTACACCAAGGGTCGGCGAGAACTCGTGGAGCTTCTCGTTCGCGCCGCTCGACCGGCGACCATCCCCGAGATGCTCGAACTCCGGCCTCGCCTCACCCAGAGCTCGCTGTACCGCAACATGGCCGACCTCGAAAGCGTCGGCATCGTCCGGCGTGTTGTCGGGATCGACGACCCGACTCGCTACGAGTTCTCCGAGGACATCATCGGCCGTCACCACCACACCATCTGCACCGTGTGCGGCACGGTTGACGACTTCTTCATGCCCGCTGCGGACGAACGCAGCCTCCAGACATCACTCGACAAAGCGCTGGACACCAGCGGGTTCCAGCCGAACACTCACCGGCTCGACGTCTTCGGCATCTGCCCCGACTGCACTTGAGTTGCGGATGAAGACCTTCGACTGAAGGACCGGAGGCGGCGGCTGCGCGGCGCCGTCGACAAGCCATTCGCACACCGCATCAGTGAGCGCTGCGTCGTTGATGCCGCCGAGCCACACCGATGTCCCGTCGCTGCGGCGGACGATCACGACGTTGGAGTAGGCGCACTCGTCCACGCAGTCCACCACCCGAGTTCGAGCGACGGCCGAGATCGCGGCGAGCTGCCCGTCGTGGTCGGTCTCGGGGTGCTTGCGCTCGGTTCCGCAGCAACAGCCGCGGCAGACCTGCACACGTATGGAGGAAGGGGGAGCCCAGCCGTTCGGCGTGGCGTTCATCGCTCGCTGCCCATCACGTCGAGAGAGGGCCGAACGCGAAGTGGGAGTGCGGCCCGTCGGCCAGTCGTCGCACCTCGATGCCGTAGACGGGTTCGAGCACCTCGCTTTGCAGCACGTCGTCGGGCCGGCCCTGGGCCACCACCCTGCCGTGGTCGAGCAGGGCGAGATGATCGCAGTAGCGGCTGGCGAGGTTGAGGTCGTGCAGCACGACGATGCTGTCGATCTTGAGGCGCCGAACCAGCGCGAGCACCTCGTGCTGGTAGCGCACGTCGAGATGATTCGTGGGCTCGTCGAGCAGGATGACTGGGCTCTGCTGCGCGATGCACCGGGCGATCAGCACCCGTTGGCGTTCCCCGCCTGACAGGTTGTGGATGCTGCGATCGGCGAAGCTCGACATGTCCACCATGTCCAGCCCGTCAAGCACGGCTTTGCGGTCGTCGTCGGTGAAGCCCTGATAGTCGCTGCGATGAACGTGGCGTCCCAAGAGCACGAACTCGCCGACCGATATATCGATCCCTTCGGCTGAGGCGTCCTGAGTGACGACGGCGACAGCACGTGCAATCGAGCGTTGCGACATCGACCCGATCGCAGCGTCGTCGATGAGCACGGCGCCTCTGTTCGGTCGGAGCATGCCGTACAGGCAGCGCAGCAGCGACGATTTGCCGCTGCCGTTGGGCCCGATGAGGCCGACGACCTGCCCGGGGCGCGTGCTGAGCTGCGCCCCGGACAGGACGTCGACGGCGCCGAGCCGCAGGTCGATGCCGGTCGCCGTGATCACGGGTTCGTTATTCGGTGATCTGGTCGCTGAGCTCTGACAGGCCCTTCACCACCAGCGGTGTCGGAGGCTCCGCCCAGTTGAACAGGAGCGGGTACACCGCTCCTTGCTCGACCGCAGTGATGCTGCTGGCGCCCGGGAGATCGGTGACCAGTGCGCTGATCTCATCGGGGGTCAGGCCGAAGTCGTCATACAGCAGCACCAGGATCTCGGGGTTGCGGCCGATGACCTCTTCGATCGAGACCTCGGGCACTCGCTCGCTGAGCTCGGCGAACACGTTGGTCATGCCGAGGGCCTCCATCAGCGGATGCACCATGCCGAGCGAGGAGTAGGCGTAGATGGCGCTGCCGTCGGAGCTGACATACAGCGCAGCAGCGGTCTGGCCCTCGGCAACCGGCGCATCGGCTGCGGAGTCCACGGCGGCCTCCAGCGCGTCGGCGCTTGCGTTGGCGGTCTCGGAGGTGCCGAAGAGCTTCCCGTAGAAGCGGACCTCGTCCAGGATGCTCTCGAACGACGGCGTCGGCGGGTTGTCACAGAACGGGGGCATCACGTAGAGCTGGATGCCGACGTCGCCGAGCGAGTCGTGGGTGAGGGTGGCGGTGTCATAGCCGATGACGATGTCGGGGTCATGTTCGATGATCGCCTCCACCGATATCTCGACACCGCCAGTCGATGTGTGCTCGGCCACCAACGCCGGGATGTCGTTGAGCAGGGCCAGCTCGTCGGCGGTGTAGTACTCCTCCGGGAAGTTCTCGATGCGGGCGATCACCCGGTCCATGGCGCCGGCTGCGAACAGCAGTGAGGGCGCCGCGGCCTCCATCAACATCACGCGCTCAGGTGGGGCGTCGAGGGTGAATTCCATTTCGCAGTTGGTGAAGGTCAGCGGGAAGCCGTCGTCTTGAGCCGCTTCGGTGGGGGAGTCGTCGCTCCCTCCACAGGCTGCGGCCGCAAATGCGACCACGAGGAGCAATGCGATCGCTCGACGCTTGAGGGCTGACAGTTTCACGGGGGTCTCCTTGTTCATAGAGGGCTTCCTTTCGTGGAGGGGGTAAGCGAGCGCAAGCGCGCTCAGGAGTTGTGACTGAGCTTTCGGACGAGAGCGACGAGGACAGGGGCTCCGAGCACGCCGGTGACGACGCCGATGGGCAGCTCGCGGGGTTGCAACACCATGCGAGCCGCAACGTCCGCCCAGACCAGCATGAGGGCGCCGAGCGCTGCGGATGCCGGGATGAGATGGCGGTGAATCGGGCCGATGATCCGTCGCGCGATGTGAGGTGCCGCGAGACCGACGAATCCGATCCCGCCCGACAGCGACACGGCGAAGCCGACGCACATCGCGACGACGACCACGAGCTGCAGCCGGGTACGCCCCGGATCGACGCCGCTCGCCATCGCTGTCTCGTCGCCAAGCGCCAGCAGGTCGAGTCGGCGGCGCCACCAGAACACCAGGATCATGCCGGCGCCCATGCCGAGGTAGCCGATGGGCAGCGTGGACCAGTCGGCGTTCGCGAGCGAGCCGAGCAGCCAGAACATCACCGCCCGGGCACCCTCGGCGCTCTCGGCGAAGAGGATGAGCAGGCTGGTGACGGCACTCAGCAGGTAGCTGACGGCCACGCCGGCCACGAGCATCCGCGAGGGCGTGATGCGACCGGAGGAACGGGCCAGCGCCAAGACGAGCGCGAGGGCACCGAGGGCGCCGAAGAACGCCATCAGCGACACCGATTCGCGGCCCAGCCAGGAGCCGACTCCGAACAGGATCGCCGCCGCTGCTCCGGCGGATGCGCCCGAGCTCACGCCGAGGATGTACGGCTCGGCCAGCGGGTTGCGCACGAGGGCCTGGAGCGTCACTCCCACGACCCCGAGTGCCGCACCCACGATCGCGCCGAGCAGCACCCGTGGCAGGCGCACCTCCCAGATGATTGCGTCGTCGGTTCGGGCCCAGCTCTCGGCATCGAACAGGCCCATCATGTGGTGCCCGATGATCTTCAGGACCGTCGGGGGTGCCACGCCGACCGGACCCAGCCCGATGGCCACGACTACCGACATCACCGTGATCAATCCGAGGCTGATGAGGGTGGGCCGGCGGCTCCATGCCCAACCGTCGGGCGAGGCGGCCGGGGCGCGACTTGGTGCCTGGAGAAGAGACACGGCGGGGGAGCATAACAGGAATAGGAATGATTCCCGTTTAGTGCTGGGGTATGGATTCGTTCTGCTCAGCGGCCGCAATGGGGATGGGCTTATGGGAATGGCACCTATTCCCAATCGGGCGGTACGGTTCCGGCGTGACCAGCACCTCCGATGGAACGCAGGACCTCTCGACGCACGCGCTGATCGGCATCGTGACGGTCTCGGACAGAGCCAGCCGCGGCGACTACGAAGACCGGGGCGGTCCGGCGATTCGTGACTATCTCGAGCGCGTGATGGCCTCGGAATGGTCTGCGCAGGCTGCGCTCGTTCCCGACGAGCAAGACCAAGTGGCCCAAGCGATCCGGGAGCTGGCCGCAGCAGGGTGCTGTCTCATCCTCACCACCGGCGGCACGGGCCCGGCGCTGCGCGACGTCACCCCCGAGGCCACCGAGGCAGCCTGCTCCAAGATGCTGCACGGCTTCGGCGAGGCGATGCGCACGGCGTCGCTGAAGGCAGTGCCGACTGCGATCCTGTCCCGCCAGACAGCGGGCATCTGCGACGGCGCCTTGGTGATCAACCTGCCAGGTCAACCCAAGGCAATCGCAGAGTGCCTCGACGCGGTATTTGCCGCCGTGCCGTACTGCGTCGACCTCATCGGTGGGCCGTACATCTCGACCGACGCCGAGCACATCGACGCATTCCGCCCGGCCTCAGCCATTCGTCCAGCGCCAGTCGAGCAAACATGAGAATAGTTCCTAATCCTGATAGCGTGCCGCCGGATCCTGACCAAGGAGATAGGCCGCATGGCGCATCGAGCATCACCCCGTTCCCGTCGCACGAGGCTGGCCACATGCATCGGTCTTGTGGCCGTGCTCGTGTTGGCCGCCTGCGGAGGCGAGTCCGACACTGAGTCTGACGGAGCGGCTGCAACGACGATCGCGGCGCCTGCTGCCACGTCCGCTGCGCCAGCAACGACGGTGGCGGCCCCTGTCACCTCCGCCGAGGCGCCTACCACGACCGCGGTGGCACCCGCGCCCATCAGCACAACTGAGGCGCCCTCGCTGACGGTCACCGACGGCAGCGGGCGGGAGATCACGCTCGATCAGCCGGCCGAGCGGATCGTGTGCCTCGAAGACAACTGCACCGACCTGACGTCCGACCTCGGCATCGTGCCCGTTGCCCATCATCGAGGCGGCACTTGGGGCACCGCCGCCGCCTACTACGGCGCCGCAGCCGCGGACATTCCCATCATCGGAGATCGCACCTCCGTGGAGGAGCTGGCCGCATTCGAGCCAGACCTCATCATCGCCCGCATCGGCCAGGAAGAGGTGCGTGACGCTGTCGAGATGGTCGCCCCCGTCTACCTGGTCGACATCGGCAACGTCCAGACCCTGAAAGAGGGATGGCTCGACGTCGGACTCCTGACCGGCAGGCAGACCGAGGCCGAGGAGGCCATTCACCGATTCGAGCACAACGTCGAGCACCTCGCCGAGGAACTCCCCGCGGGCGCCGCCGACACACGAGTGGCGATCGGATTCGGTGACACCAACTGGATGATCTGGGATTCCTCGTCGTTCTGCGAGTTCCTCCACGACGAGGAGGCCGGCACGTGCGTCTTCCCAGCTCAGCCAGAATCCGAGTACGGCTCCCCGGACAGCGAATTTGCATGGGAATTCATCGTGGAGGCCGACCCTGAGGTCTGGGTGATGATCACCTGGGACGGCAGCGCCCGCGCCGACTCGGTCACCGAGGCGGCATGGCTCGAGACCACCGCCCATCGGGAAGGCCGAATCTGCAACGAGGACTCGGCAGGCTCCTTCGGCCACGGGCTCCTCATGCTCCAGTGGGCGTACCAGTGCTATCTGAACGCCGGATGGCCGAGCATCTACGACCATCCTGGCGACCTGTCCGTATGGCACCCAGAGGACCACTAGCGACGTAAGCCGCCGGCTGCGTCCGTGCCGTTCATGACCTGAGAGGGCGCGCCGCTGTACCGGAGTCGACGCTGGAAAAATGCGGTCGCTGCGGTGATCGTTCTCTCCTGCGCGTCCGTTGGCGTTGTGCTCGGTTCTCTGGCGTGGGGAACGCCCACCCTCTCGATGAGAGATGTCGCAGACGTCTTGCTGGGCTCTGCGGACGTTGAGGACAGCCATCGCTTCATCGTGCGCAACCTTCGGCTTCCCCGCGTGATCGGCGGGGCGCTGGCCGGGGGATTGCTGGGGGTGTCAGGCGCTGTCATGCAGGGCACGCTTCGCAATCCGCTCGCGGGTCCCGAGCTGATCGGAGTGTCCGCTGGCGCCTCGTTGGCAGTGGCCACGATCGTGGCATTCCGGCTTCCGTTCCCCGGGATCGCGCTGCCCACCGCCGCCTTGGTGGCTGGCCTCATCACTGGTGCGCTCATCCTCACCCTGGTCAGCCTCAAGGCCAACCCGATGCACATGCTGCTGGTAGGTGCCGCACTCACCGCTCTGATCAATGCATTGGTGATCGCGGTGATCACGCTGGCGCCCAACTTCGGCGGCGTTTCCATCATCTACCGATTCTTGGTGGGCAGTCTCTCCAACGTTCAATGGGACGAGATTCGCTTGGCGGCACCGTGGTGCATTGCCCTGCTCCCGGTGCTGCTGTTGGCAGGGCGCCCGCTCAACCTCCTGCAACTCGGCGATGAGGTTGCCGAAGGGCTGGGTCTCGGCGTCAGGCGGACCCGGACGGTGCTGTTCGCAGCGTCGGTCGTTCTGGTGGCGCCGGTCGTGGCCATTGCCGGCCCGATCGGCTTCATCGCCCTCGTGTCGCCCCACCTCGTCCGTCGCCTGCTGCGAACTTCCGATGCTCGCGTCGTCATGCCGGTGGCGGCGGTGACCGGGGCGGTATTGGTGCTGGCGGCCGACACCGCGGCTCGACTTGCGCTGCATCCTCACGAGGTGGCGGTGGGACTGTGGACCGCTCTGCTCGGGGCACCGGCGCTGCTGGTGCTGATGCAGCGGGGCATATTGCGGCAGAGACCATCGGCATGACTGCCGTGCGAGTGCGGCTCGCCCTGTCAGACGACTCGGCCGCGGCGCCCTCCGCCACGCGCCACCGCCGGACTGTTGCCGTGCTCGCGCTCCTGCTCGCAGTTCTCATGCTGCTGTATCTGATGTTGGGGCCGGCGTCGATGAGTCCTCGCTTGGTCGTCAAGGCCCTCATCGGTCAACCCGAAGAGACGCTGCATCGCATCGCCGTCTGGGAGGTGCGCCTGCCGCGAGCGCTGATGGCGGCCCTGTCGGGGGCAATGCTGTCGTCGTCGGGCGCATTCATGCAGTCGGTGCTGCGGAACCCGCTGGCGGCGCCGGCCACCGTCGGAGTCACACCTGGGGCTGTTCTGGGGGCGGTCGGGATCCTGATGTTGGCGTCGGGCTCCGAGGGCACGCTCAACCAGCTCAACTTCCTTGTTCCCATGGGTGCAATCGCAGGAGGCCTGTTCGCCGGGGGTTTGGTGTATGTGCTCAGCTACCGGCGAGCGGGTGCCGACCCCCTGCGGCTCATCCTGACGGGCGTCATTGTGGCGGCATTCCTGTCGGCGATCACCTCGTTTCTTGTGCTGATCTCGGGCAGCCACACCGACGCGATCATCAGGTGGCTGGTGGGCTCGCTCAGCACCAGGTCCTGGGAGCACCTGATGTACCAACTGCCGGTAGCGGCCGTGGCCGTGCCGTTGGCGGCAGCGGTCATCCCGGCAGGCAACGCTCTGCAATTGGGCGACGCAACCGCCGCGAATCTGGGACTTCGACCCGAGCTCGCCCGGGCAGCCGTGCTTGCGGCTGCGGTAGTGCTGGCGTCCGGTGCCGTGTCAGTCGTCGGCGGAATCGCCTTCTTGGGCATGATGGGACCCCACCTGGCACGAACACTGGTCGGCTCGGATCTGCGTCGACTGGTGCCTGCTGCAGCGCTGATCGGCGCCATTGTCTTGGTTGCCGCTGATCTGTTGGCTCGGACGTTCTCGCTCGACTGGCTGCCGCTGCTCGAAGTGGCGACCGCGAGCGGCAGTCGTGTACCGGTAGGCGCATTCACTGCCTTGGTGGGTGCGCCGTTCTTCATCTATCTCATGAGAGCGCGCGTATGACTGAGCATGAACCGTCGATCGATCATCCGCCGGTCCACGCCGTCGACGTGTCGGCCGGATATCGAGGCCGCGTGGTGTCACAGGCACTCAGCTTGAGCTTCGAGCAGGGAAGCCGGACAGCGCTGGTGGGCCCCAACGGGTCGGGCAAGAGCACGATTCTCAAGACCTTGGCTCGGCTCATCACGCCACTGTCCGGCTCGGTCTGCCTCGACGGCCAGGACATCGCCAGCCTCCCGTCGCGGGAAGTCGCCCGCCGCATGGCCGTCCTTGCTCAGCTGCATGAAGTGCCGCCCGACCTCACCGTGCGTGAACTGGTGTCGCAAGGCCGATTCCCTCACGTCGGCCCGCTCAAGATGCTCCGTCTCCGCGATGACGAAGCCGTCCAGTGGGCCATCCGTCTCACCCGCCTCGAACACCTCGCGGATCGCTCTGTGGACACGCTCTCGGGAGGGGAATGTCAGCGGGCTTGGATAGCGCTGGCGCTTGCCCAGCAGACCGGCCTCTTGCTCCTCGACGAGCCGACCACCTTTCTTGACGTCAGGCATCAGCTCGACCTGCTGGAGCTGATCACCCTCCTCAACAGGGAACACGGGGTGACTGTTGTGATGGTGTTGCACGATCTCAACCACGCCTCCCGGTACGCGGATCGGCTGATTGCCATCGCCGACGGCACCGTGATCGCCGATGGACCGCCCGTCGAGGTGGTGACGCCGGAGCTGCTGCGGGAGTGCTTCGGGGTCGAGGCGTCAGTGATGCAGGATCCTCGAACTGGGGCACCGATGTGCATACCGCATGCCACGATCGATGCTGCGAGCCACGAGAGCGAGTGGGTTACGGACGCGGTGGAGACATAGGGTCGGGTGATGAGTGACGAGCGGGTGATGCACCTGGGCGTGACCGCCGCCGATCTGGGCGGGGCCACGCTGGCGATCGTGCCGGGCGACCCTGCTCGGGTGGCGCGGATCGCCGAGACGATGGACGAGCCGGCGCACCTGGCCTCCGTCCGGGAGTTCACGACCTGTCGAGCGTCGATCGACGGGCAGCCGGTGGTGGTCTGCTCGACCGGCGTCGGCGGGCCGTCGACCTCGGTCGCGGTCGAGGAGCTGGCCCAGCTCGGCGTGCGGACGTTTTTGCGGGTCGGCACCACCGGGTCGATCCAGCCTGATCTGCGGATCGGCGACCTGGTCATCACCCAAGCGGCGGTGCGCCTCGACGGGGCGAGCCGGCATTTCGCCCCGCTGGAGTACCCGGCGGCCTCCTCGTTCGAGTGCACCCGGGCCCTGGTCGATGCCGCGGTCGCACTCGACGCTTCCCATCAGGTGGGGATCACGGCGTCGAGCGACACCTTCTATCCCGGCCAGGAGCGCTACGACACCGTGGCCGGCGACGTCGTCGGGTGGCTGCGGGGCAGCCTGGCCGAGTGGCGCCGCATCGGCGTGCTCAACTACGAGATGGAGTCGGCGACGCTGTTCACGATGTGCGCGGCCAACGGCTGGCGAGCCGGGTGCGTCGCAGGGGTGATCGCCCAGCGCACCGAGTCCGAGGCCGTCGTCGACGAGGCCCGCATCGCCGCCACCGAGGAGCGGGCAGTCGGGGTGGTCGTCGAAGCTGCCCGCCGCCTGCTTCAACAGGAATCTCACCGAGGTGAACTATGAGCAAGATCAGCCGCATCGTCGTTCAGGCCTACACGTACCAGCTCCGCGACGTCGGTCCCACGATCTGGACCTACTCACCGGGGGCAGAGACGAGCGTCTCGAAGTTCGTGGTGTCGATCGAGTCCGACGACGGGCTCACGGGCAGCTACGCACCCCACTACGGCGCAACCGAGCACGCCATGGCGCAGGTCTGCGACATGGCGCCGCTGCTGATCGGCAGGGACCCATCCCAGCGCGAACGGATCTTCGAACTCCTCAAGATCCAGTTCCGGCACTTCGACAAGGTCGGCATCGCAGCACTCGACACCGCCATGTGGGACCTCGCGGGCAAGAAGCACGGCGCGTCGGTCAGCCAGTTGCTGGGCGGGTACCGCGAGCGGCTGCCGGCGTATGCGAGCACGACCCCGGGCCAGCAGACGCCCGGCGGCCTCGACAGCATCGAGAAGTACGCAGACTTCGCCGAGGAATGCCAGGAGCGCGGCTTGCCGGCGTACAAGATTCACGGCTTCTTCGACGGCAGCGTTGCCAACGAGATCGGCATCATGACGGCGGTTCGCGACCGCGTCGGGTCCTCGATGAAGCTGATGACCGACCCCGCGTCGTCCTTGGTGTCGTTCATGGATGCCGTGGAAGTCGGCCGGGCGTGCGACGACTTGGGGTTCTTCTGGTACGAAGACCCCTACCGCGATGCCTCCTCGAGCGCCGCCGCACACCAGCGCCTGCGAGAGTTCATCCGCACGCCGATGCTCATCGCCGAGCACATCCGGGGATTCGAGCAGAAGGCCGACTTCGTGCTGGCTCGTGGCACCGACATCATGCACGTCGATCCCGAGCTGGACGGCGGCATCACCGGCACGATGAAGCTGGCCCACTTCTGCGACGCCATCGGCATGGAGGTGCAGCTCCACACGGCCGGCCCGATGCACCGGCACTGCATGTCGGCCATTCCCAACACGCTGTTCTACGAGCTCGGCCTGGTCAATCCAGACACGTCGCAGAACTGCCTGCAGCCGCCGATCTACGCCGACGGCTACGGCGATGGCCTCGACGATGTGGGCGCCGACGGATGCGTCGCGGTGCCCACCGGTCCAGGGCTCGGAGTGGAGTACGACTGGGACAAGATCAACGCCTGGGAAACAGCCAGGCGCACCTTCGAGTAACCCGACCCGCCGTTTCGTCTCAGCGACTTCGCTTCAGTGACTTCGCTGTCGGGGGCGGGCTGTCGGGGGCTCGGTGCCGAGGCTTCGCCCGCCGGGCTCGGGCGCTCGGCCGGCGGGAACGTGCTGGAACTCGCGGTTCACCCTGCGGACTGCCGGTGTGATGGCCACGGCGTAGCCGACCAGGCCGAGGAAAACCCGGCGAGCCGGCAGGAGCACGAAGCAGATGGCCCACGCCGCGGCGAACCCAATGAGTCGTGGTTTCATCGCGGACACGCGAGCGGACGGCTTGTCGTCGGGGCGGCCGAGCGGGAATCGCTTCGGCTTGATGAACCATCCATGGGCGAACAGCTGAGCGACGAAGTACGGCCAGAAGGCGTCTGGGGCGTCGAGTGGGGGATCGGTGTCCCAAGCGGCGTCGGTGTCGCCGGCGAGCCCGTCTCGGATGCGAGACCACACATGCGGGGCGGTGACTCGACCAGAAGCGCCGCCGCGGTTCTGATGGGTCGGGCGACAGTGCCACCGGTACAGCACTCGGCCGTCCTGGGCCAAGGCCAGAACGCCGGCCTGGAAGATGCCGTTCGGGTGCGACGACCAGTGTCGTTCCAGCACCCCGGTGTCGCCGATGTAGAGGTCGAACCGGTCGTTCTCACGGCAGTCCCCGAGGATCTCGTGGTGCGGATCGCCTACCGCTTGATACTCCAGCTCCCATGTGTCCTGCGCTTCGCTCGCAAGACTCTGGGGCTCACTGGTGACGGCGAAGATCTCGCCTCCAGCAGCCCGGATCTCCTCGACGACTCCCGATTTGCCGAAGCCGCGCAACTCGCGGCGGCATGGAGGTCACCACAGCCCGCGGTAGAACACCAGCACGACAAACTTGTGCTTGTCGAGCTGGGCGTTGAGCCACCCGCTGCGTACTCCGATCGGCGGGTCGAGCAGCGGCGGGATCAGCGGATCGTCAACGTCGGCAGCCGACACTCGAAAGCCCTCGGCTGATCGTTCGACTACCACCTGCTCGCGGGCACAGACGTCGCCGTCGCACAGCACCAACCCCAGTTCGAATGACCCTGCTCGCGCTCGTGCCACGGTGTCGTCGGCGTCGATGACCCCCGTGATCTCGAAGTGAGACTCGCGCGTTGCGTTGATCCACTCGAGCGCGGCCTCCGAAGCAGCCTGAAGCGCGGTGGGAGTTTCTTCGCTCACATTCATGCGTAGCAGTGCCTCGGATTCCTTGAGTCGAGTCGGCGTCAAGCCATATCGCGTCGGGGACTCTAGGTGTGGTCGAAGCCAGCGCTGATGGCGGCCCGGACGCGGTCATCGACGACCCGGACCGCCGCCACACCCGCGATCGACTCCAGTTCGGCAACCGCGGACTGGACGGCATCTTCGAGAGTGTCGGCCTCGCGATCGAAATCGGCTAGCTGGACGCCGTCGGCCCAGCCGATCAGAGCGTCATCGCAGCCAGCCTCGAACACGTGGTCGGCGAGTTCGCCCGCTTGAAGATCAGGGCCGTCAACGATCAGGGTGAAGGTGTGGGTGGTCATAGTCAGGCGCAATTGTCTCGCCTGCGAACGCGTTTGCGTCGGCCAAGTGACGGGGCACGACGACGTGGGCGACTTCAGTCCGGAGACCGGTGCGCCGACCTGCGCCTGATCCGCACCCTCCGAGTTGTCACACCGCCGGAGTAGGTTCGGAACCCGTACCGGACAGGGAGTTGCGGGAAGATGCAGGAAGATGCAGAAGTGCTAACGGCCGAGGAGGCAGCACATCTTCTTCGAGTCAGCACCAAGACTCTTCTGATTCTCGCGCGTGGAGGGGCCCTCCCTGGGGAGAAGGTCGGCAGGGCTTGGCGCTTCGTTCGTTCCGACCTCTTGGAGCACCTTCGTGGCGGTGCTCGCCACAAGGTGGTGACACCGTGACGGCGGCCACGTCAGCTCTGCGGACATCGCATGGCACCCAGGCCGTGCGAGTTGAGCCTCGACGTTTCCGGCCTCGGCTCAGTCTCGGTTACCACCAGATGCTCGGGGCGCTGGTCAGCGACCTCCAAGGCCGTGACCTTGGAGGTCAGATTGAGTGCATCCGGGCATCGATTGACACCGCCGAAGCACACCGTCTCCAACTCGGGGGCTTCGGCGTGGCACCTGATGACCTCCAGCCAACCGTCTACTACCTCGCCACCCTGCGACTGCTCCGGGACCTCCTCTTGCAGGGCTGGACCGCTGGTGCCGACGACGATGGGATTTACATCCTCCCGCCCTCGGTAGCGCCAGCCGGCGAAGATCCTTCCGGTGCGAAGTCCGACCTTCGTGACTCCTTCAAATTCGTCCTCGCGGACCAATTGCTCTCCGATTCGGTCACTTCCTTCATCGCCCGGATGGAGAAGCAAGGTGTCGCCAGCCTGTTTGCTGATGGACCGGAACTTGCAAGTCGCCTTGCCAGGATCCGCAAGGAAGATGTCAGCGAGTTCGGCGATGCCATTCGCCCCGTGCTTCAACTCATTTCGCCGGACGAACGCGACGATGACACTGGGCTGAAGTTGCAAGACATCTGGCGTTACGCCCGGCTTCAGTGGTCCATCCCTTACCAACAGACTCCTGGTCGCAATCTCCACTACCTCATTCGCGATGCCGCCGGCCCCGGTCGACCGATCATCGGCATCGCCGCCCTCGGTAACGCCATCCTTGGCTTGTCGCAGCGTGACGACGCTCTCGGATGGTCGAGCGTCGCATTGGAGCGCCGACTCCATGGCGCGACGAGCAGCGAGCGCCGGAAGCTCGCTCGCCATTTTGTTGACTTCATGCGGGCTGAGCGTGAGCGCGTCTACTCCGGGGATCTAGGTGTCGAGCGACTGAGCTCCGAGGCCGCCATAGCGCGCCTTACCGAGATGGCGCGCGTTGCCGACTCGAAGCGTCGTGCCGACCTGCTGCGCGCGGGCGATGACCGCACCGCCGAGTACAGCCTCATCCGCGAGGCACATGACCTAGTCGAGAGCGACCGAGCCGACGATGTCCAGTGGACTGCCGTCGCCGAGACCCAGCTGTACCGGCGCAAGCGCGCGGCCAACCTGTCCGACACAATCCGCACACTCGCCGTCTTCGATGCCGTGGGCATCGAAGACCGCCCTCAGCGCGTCGTTGACCTGTTCCAGAGTGAGGAAGGTCGGCGCGCCCTTGACACCACGTTGCGCCGAATCAAGCAACAGGCGATAGCCGAGAACGTCATGGAACTAATCACCTGTGGCGCGGTCGCCCCGTACAACCGAGTCCTCGGCGGGAAGCTTGTAGCGATGTGCATGGCGAGCCCGCAGGTCGTACGAGACGTCAAGGACCGCTACGAAGACAAGGTCAGCCTTATTGCTTCTGGGATGGCGGGCAGACCGATCCGCCGCCAGCCAGCATTGGCACTTCTGACGACGTCGAGCCTCTACGCGGTCGGCAGTGCGCAGTACAACCGGGTGCGCATTCCGGGCGGCCTCGCGAACCGCGAAGGCGAGATCCGCTACGAACGGGTCGGAACCACCGACAGCTTTGGTACATCGCAGTTCGCTTCGGACACGCTCGAGAGCCTCGTCGCAGTGGCACGGCTCGCCAACAGCAAGCAGCGCGTAGTGAACAACCTGTTTGGCGAGGGGATGAGCCCGAAGCTGCGCTCGCTTCGAATGGGCCTGGATGGTCTAGGGCTTCGACCCGACGATTACCTCCGCCATCACTCGCCACGGCTGTTGTTCGCAGTGCCTCTCGCCACGAACGCTCTCGACGTGCTGCTGGGGCTGACTCGCCGGCCCATGTACATCCTTCCTCCCAACGGCGGCACCGCCACGACCGACGAAATTGCTAGGTATTGGTACGACCGCTGGGCCAAGGGGCGCCTCGCTCGGCCGGACACCCTGCCGAGGTTGCGCGAGACCAGACGCGAGGAGCATCTGCTCAGTCGCGTGGCCTCCGACCTCGGCTCTTCGGCATATGCGACGTACCGCTCTCCCGAACCCATCGCCGTGACGGACCTGCGAGTCCAGAACAGCGATGGCCCAATCTCGTTCGTCGAGAAGCTGTACCGCAACGCCAACAGCTATGCAGATCGGTTGTCGCTCGAAGAGCTCGACTGGATTCATGTAGATCTCGGCCTTGATGACTATCTCCTCAGTGGAGCTAAGGAAGGGCTTCAGATAGTCATCACCGGCAATCCCGGCGACGGCAAGACGTTCGTCATCGAACGGCTGCGGGAGACGCTCGTCACGGAGCACGACGCCGTAGTCATAACAGACGCCAATGCATGCAGTGACGAGGACATCCTCAGCTCCTGGCGGTCTTGCGACGCCAACGGTCGCGCATTCGTCCTCGCCATCAACGAATGGCCGCTCTTCGAGTTGCGCCGCCTGGCTCGTGCTGAGGGCTTCGCCCCGGTCGCGGAAGCAGTTCGTCAAGTCCAGTCGGCGGTCTACTTCGGGAATGCCCCGGCGCCACCCATAGGACGTGTGGTCGTTATCGATCTCAACCTTCGCAATGTCCTCGCGCAACGTGTCGTGACTGCGGCATTGGATCGGCTTACTGACGACCGCTTCGTGTCCGAACTCGCCGATGCCGATCCCGCCAAGGCCAACGTTGCTCGGCTACGGACGCAACGGGTCAAGTCACGGCTGGCCGCTCTTCTGGAGCAGGTGTCACGCCGCGGCGAACATACGACGATGCGCCAGCTCATGGGATTCCTCGCGTACGTGATCACCGGAGGAACGGACTCGGCCAGCCGGATCATGAGTCAGGGTGATGGTCGCTTTCTCTTTGCCAACCTCGTCTTTGAGGGAGGCATTGGCCCGCTCTTCGAACTGGTGCGCCGTTCCTTGGACCCTGCTCTTGTCACACACCCCGATATCGACGAAGAGCTCTGGCGCGGCACCACTGACCCAAATGACTGGCTCGACCCACACGATGTCCCGCCGGCACCGGCCTCCTGCGCCGACGAGGAACGTGAGCAGTGTTTTCGCGTCGCGAAGCGACGCTTCTACTTCGAACACGCTCGCGGCGACGACCTTCTGCGCTTTCTGCCATCGGACGAGGCGGAGTTCGACCGCGTCCTCAACAAGGGCCTCGAGGGCGACCCGCAACTGGTGCGGGAGATGATTCTCGCCATCAACCGTTTCTTCGAGCCAGATTGCACCGAGGACGAGGATGACAGAGTCACGCTCTGGCAAAGTCATCGCTACGACGTCCGGACACCGACGGCCTTTGTCGCTCTCTACTCGCAATCGGCCGACCTGATCAGGGCTGAGGGGCCTGAGCTTGCTTCTTGGGTTGAGGCATGGTTGCAGGCGGACATGAAGCGCGTCGGAAGGTTCTCTCTTACCGCTGCCAACACCCACGGTGACCCAACCCGCCTGCTGATCGATCGCGACGTTTATCTCACCCTGCGCGAGGCCGCCGTCGGGTTCGGGCGTTCTACATGGTCTCGCAGTGTTGCCCGAAGGGTTACCCGCTTCGTCGATGAACTGCACCGGCACTTCCATTCCCCTCGTGCGCTCTCGGATCTGGAGATCCGCAACGTCGACACCAACTTGCGAGCCAAGGTGCATGTACAGCGAAACCCGCGAAAGTACGAACTATGAGTGGAGTCGAGAGCGAGGTCGAGACTCCGAAGGAGTTGCTCCGCCGGATCTACGACGAGGAATTCGGCTTCCTTCCGACCAATTCCTCCATGAAACCGGTGCACGTCGCTAACGGCATGGCGCGCCGCGTCCTTGGCACCCAGACGGACTTCGCGCCGCTCGCGCGTCTGCTGCGCCAGTATGTCGACAATCAGAGGGGCGGATTTAAGGAAGAGCGCAACCCCAACAGCGCGATCCTCGATAGCTTCGGCGGCCGGTTCACGGATCGTTTCGACAACCGGCCCAGTGACGAGGCGATGACCCGCTTTCGCTCTCTCGCCAAGGACACGCTAGGAGCCGATGACGCAGTCTTCCCGACGCTCGCATCGTTCACCCTCTCGCACGCCCGGATGATCACTGGCGACATCTCCGATAACGGCCTGGGCGACTTTCTGGCCTCAGTCCTGACGGCGGGAACACCACAGCGGCCTGACACGGCGGCTGCTCTGCTCCGCGAACTGCTTGAATCCGACACTGATCCGTGGACGACGATTGGCTGGCCGCTGCTTGATGTCGGTGACGAGCAGCCGGTGCCGCTTGGGGCAACGGCGCAAACGCGCGCCGACCGAAGCGCGATCTTGCTGGCTACCGACGAGCAGGGTGACTTCGTGTCCGCGACACTGCAAGTACTGCGCGACCGTTACGACCAGCTCGCCCGCTATGAGCAGGCTCATGGGTCCAAGCTCACGACACTGCGTCGGCTCGTGCTCTTTGGCGTATTCGCCACACACGTCCACATCATCCAGCGCTGCCGCGATGTAACGCCCGATGGGCCGCAGCCGCCGATCCTCCTCGATCTGTTCGACGGCCGTCGGCGTTCACTGCGTGAGGCTTCGGCAGCGACGCTTCAAGCCGGTCTTCGCGCAGTGGAACAGCTCGTGGTCCACCGCATCCGCGACCACTTGGTAGCCGTCTGTGGGGACAACCCCGAAGCGTTCCTGGCGACGCTGCCGCCTTCGGAGGAATGGGATGCTGTGACACAGGAGTTCGAAGCGCAATTCGCCGGTGACGACCCTCTCAATGCCATCGCTGAGAGTTTCTGGAAGGTGGGCTACTCGCGTGTGGGGCCGAAGGAAGTACAGGGTTTCCCTTGGAACACACTCCTCGCTCTAGGAGTCTGCTGATTTATTTGTCTGGATTTCCGCGTGTTGGTGGGGTGCGCGCGGGACGATGGTGGTGTGCAGGGGACGGCTGGGTCGGATCGGGTGTTGTTGGACGCGGCGGCGGTGTGCGGGCATCTGCTGGGGG
>JAJEBN010000079.1 GCA_022822525.1 Acidimicrobiia bacterium
TACCGCTCGGGAAGGCCCGCATGTGCGACCACGAGGCGGCCGCCGTCGAGCACGTAGTGGCTGATGAGCCCGTCGACGAATACCGCCACCTGATCGCGGAAAGCGGCGCTGCACTGTTCGAGCTGGGCGAGCGACTCGGCAAGCCCGTGCGTCATCTGCACCTGGCGTCCCGCCAGGGCTCGACCCAGCTTGTTCTCGTGATTGCCAGCGATGCACAGCGCGCTGCCGGTCTCGACCATCGACATGGCCACTTCGAGCACCTCGGCAACGCCGGGCCCGCGATCGACGAGGTCACCCACGAACACCGCCCGTCGATTGTCGGGGTGGGTGATCGGGCGAGCGGCGACGTCGTAGCCCAAGAGGTCGAGCAGCGCGATGAGCTCGGTGTGGCAGCCATGAACGTCGCCGATGATGTCGAAGGGCCCGGCGTCGTCTCGGCGGTCGCACCAGAGCTTGGTGCGCACGATGCGCAGCGAGTCCAGCTCGTCGGCAGTGCCGATCGTATGGACGCGGGCAAAGCCCTCCTTGCGCAGGCGCCTGCCATTGCGGCGCAGCGTCTCGTGCTGGCGCTTGATGGCATGGCGCGGCGTCTGGCGGTCCTCGCGTGAACTGTTCCGCTCAACGCACCATGCGAGCGGCAGGTCGAACACGATGGCGGTGACCATCAGGTCGGCCCGGCGCGCCAGCTCGACCAGCGACTTGCGGTCGGGCGGCTTGGTATTGGTGGCATCGACGACGGTGAGTCGCCCGATCTCGAGCCGCTTGCGCACGATGGTGTGCAGCAGGTCGAAGGCCTCGGCGGTGACGGTCTGGTCGGTCTCGTCGTCGCCGACCATGGCCCGGCACTGGTCGCTGGAAACGACCTCGGTGGGCGCGAAGTGCCTCCGCGCAAAGGTGGACTTGCCCGATCCCGAGGCGCCGCACAGCACAACCAGCCCGGGTTCGGCAATCTCGATCTCGGTCAGCGCGGGTCTCATCGGACGCTGCTCACGCTGCTCGGCGGAAGACCGCCATCTGGGTCGGCGGCCCGCACTCAGCGTCCTCAGGTCCGATGCCGCTGATCTGCCAGCCGTACCCGTACCCGTCCCCGACGCCGTGCGCCCACGCTGTGAATTCGTCGCGCGTCCACTCGAATCGGTGGTCGCCGTGGCGCAGCCCAGCCGGGCCCAGATGCTCGAAGTTGACGTTGTAGTCGCGGTTCGGCGTCGTCAGCACGACCGCTGAAGGGGCAGCGTGGCCGAACACGACATCGGTGAACACGTCGAGACGCTCCGGGTCGAGATGCTCGACGACCTCCACCAGCGTGGCGACATCGAAGCCGCGCAAGCGCTCGTCGGTGTAGGTGAGGGAGCCCTGCACCAGTGAGACTCGCTCGCGGCGACGCTCGGACATCTCATCAAGACCGAGACGCCGCTCAGCACGCTCGAGTGCCCCGATCGAGGTGTCCATGCCGAGCACCCCGGTCACGGAGCGCTCGTCGATGAGGCGCCGCAGCAGCCGTCCCTCCCCGCATCCCAGGTCGGCGACTCGTCCTCCGCCCGAGGCACGCACGGCGTCCATGACCGCATCCAGCCGCAGTTCCCGCAGGTTCATCCGGCGCTCGTTCGCCTGCTCTGCGTCGTCAAGTCGCTGGTCGGCCCGATCGACGTCCTCGCCGGACTCAGCGAGGCGCGCCAGCGCCTCCCGGGCGAGGGTGCCGAAGCGCAGGTAGCGGCGAGTGATCAGCCCCGACGCGGGATGCGCAGCCAGCCATTCGCCTCCCCGCCGCATCAGCTTGTCGACTTCGTCGGGGCCGATCCAGTAGTGCTTGCGGTCGTCGAGCACCGGCAGCATCACGTAGAGATGCTCCAGCGTTCGGCGGACGGTGTGCCGACCCGCCAGCCGGACCGAGAAGTAGCGGCTGTCTCCCCAATCCCCGAACTCCGTGTCGAGCGGGATGGCAGCACACTCGACGTGGTAGCCCAGCGGTTCGAACAGCCGTCGAAGCAGTTCCGCACCGCCCCGCACCCCGAGCGCCGGCAATTCGACGTCAAGATCGAGCGGCCGATCAACCAGTTCGGGTCGGGCCTCGCACGTTCCCGCCAGCGCCGTACGGAACAGCCGGCCGATGGCCACGCTCAGCATCGATGATGCTGCGTACGGGCGATCGTTCACGTAGGGCTCGAGTCCTCCGAGGTACAGCGGCTGCCGACCTGATCGTCGCTTGGACGCTGCGAACGAGTCGACCTCCACGAACAGCGTGGCGGTGCAGCGTTCGGGCGCCGCCTGGGGGTAAAAGACATGGGCGCGCCCGAATCCGACATCGACGGATCGCACCCGATCGGGGTGCTTGTGCAGCAGGAATCCCAGATCGGTCGCATCAGGAGTCGTTGAGGTCAGCGAAACGAGCATGAACTGTCTATTCAATCGGCAATGTGACGTGCCGGTCCCTCAGGTTTCGGACACCCTCCGGTCAGGCGCGGCGAGAGATCTCCGTTCGTCGCCGCGCAGCACAGCCGCCGTGCCCGGATTGGTCACGGGAGCCACTGGGAGTGCGAGTAGTTTCGGGGTATGGACTATCCAGCTTCCGTAACTGTCCAGCCCTCAGAGCGCGTAGCGAACTGGCGTCCGTTGGTCCACTGGATCATGCTGATCCCGCACTTCGTGATCCTCGCCGTGTTCCACATCGTGGCTTGGCTGCTCGCGGTCTTGACCATGCTCGCGGTTCTCGTCACCGGCAAGCTGCCGGCAGGCATCGCGAGCTTCCAGGTGATGTACATCCGCTACTACCACCGTGTGCTGTCGTACGTGCACATCATCCACGACCAGTACCCGCCCTTCGAATTTCCTTCGTCGGAAGAGGATCCGGGCGGTTTGCCGGTGGCGGTGAATGTCGCAGTGCCGTCGGGGAACCGCAATCGTCTGGCAGCACTGTTCCGTCCGATCTACGGGCTGCCGCAGATCGTGTTTGTCACCATCTACTCGTATCTCGTCGTCGCAGTGGTGACGATTGCCTACTTCATCATCCTGTTCACCGGCCGCTGGCCTGCAGGCATGCGCGACTTCGTGATCGGGTTCTACCGCGTCCACACGCGCTACCTGAGCTTCATCTACCTGCTGACCGACACGTACCCGCCCTTCAGCACCGCCGAATAGGCCCAGCACCAACGTCACCGAACTCGCACTCGCCGGTCACCGAACCGGCCGCGGGGCTACCGTGCGGGCGATGAGCGAGGCCCGAGGTGAGTGACTGCCATGAGTGAGATGACAGGCGGCGAGGCCGTCGCGGCGACGCTGGCGCGCTTGGGCGTGCGGCATGTGTTCGGGATCGTCAGCGTGCACAACCTGCCGATCTACGAGGCGCTGTCGACCCACGACGGCATCGAGGTGGTCAAGGTCCGCCACGAGCAGGCCGCTGCGCACGCCGCCGACGCCTACTACCGCGCAACCGGCGAGATGGGCGTGCTGCTCACCTCCACCGGCCCGGGCGCCGCCAATGCTGTGCCCGGCCTGTACGAGGCGTCGTTCACCAGCTCGGCTGTGCTGATGGTGACCGGCCAGACCGAGTCCCGCTTCTACGGCAAGGGGAAGGGCTTCCTGCACGAGAACGATCAGCAGGCCGACATGCTTCGCACCGTGTGCCGCAGTGTGGCGTCGGTGCGGCACCCCAGCGAGATCTCCGCCGAGATCGCCCGCGTCGCCGATGACATCCGCACCGGCCGCCCCCAGCCCGGCGCGGTGGAGATCCCGATCGACTTTCAGTACGCCAAGGTCGGCGACACGCCGATTGCGGGTTCGCCCGAGGTGCCCCGCCTGCGGCCGGACGTATCGCTGCTCGACGATGCGGCCGAGCGATTGACAGCAGCGCAAAGGCCGCTCATCTGGGCGGGCGGCGGGGTCGTCACTGCGGACGCATCGGAGGAGCTCACTGCGCTGGCTGAACGGCTGGGCGCGCCCGTCGTCACCACCATCGAGGGCCGCAGTGCCCTGAGCGAACTGCACCCGCTGTCGCTGGGCTTCCGCTCGGACCGCCCCCAGATGGCCGACGTGTTCGCCGAAGCCGATCTGCTGCTGGCCGTGGGCACCCGGTTCCAGAACTACGCCACCCGCGTGTGGGCGCTGCAATTGCCCGACGAGCTGATTCACCTCGACGCCGACCCCGGCGTGATCGGGCTCAACTACCCGGCGTCGTTGGCTGTCGTGGGCGACGCCAAGCTCAGCCTGGCCGGGCTGCTCGAACGGCTGGGCGACGGCGCGCCCACCGTCGACGATGGCTACGTCGAGCGGGCCCGCAAGCACCGCTCGTCTGACATGGAAGCGATGCGCGAAGAGATCGGGCCTGATCACGCGGCGATCTGCGACGCGATCCGACGGATGCTGCCCGATCAGGCCCGCATCGTTCGTGACACCACCGTGCCCGGCTACATGTGGGGCAACCGGCTGCTGCCGATCGTGGCGCCGCGCACGTCCATCCGGGCGGCAAACGCGGCGATCGGCCCCGGCGTGCCGATGGGGGTCGGTGCGGCGCTGGCGAGCGGTCAGCCGACCGTGGTGATCCAGGGCGACGGCGGGCTGATGCTGTCGGTGGGGGAGATCTCGACGCTCGCCGAGCACGGCCTGCCTGTCATCGTGTGCGTCTTCAACGATGGCGGCTACGGCGTGCTGCGCATCATCCAGGACGCCCTGTGGGACTCCCACCACGGCACCGAGATCGGCGGCATCGATTTCGTCGCTATGGCCGAGGCCATGGGAGTGCCTGGCAAGCGAGTGGCCAGCGTTGCTGAGTTCGAGTCGGCATTCGGCGACGCGGTGGCCCGTGCCAGCGGCGAAGCCGGCCCAGTCGGACCGTCGCTGATCGACATCGACCAAACCGCGCTCATCCCGATCACGTTCCCGCTCCCGGCGCACCAGCGCCGCCGCGACGACTGAGCACCAGCCCAGCCGTCGGCAGGGCTCGGCGCGCCGGTCCTAGAGGCCGGAGGTGTCGGCGTCAGGGTCGAAGAAGGTGCGGCCGGCGAGCTCCATCACCGGCATCGCGACCATGAAGTGCGCCGAGGCGGTCTGGGCGTCGCGCAGGTGACGCTGCAGCGGCGATGCTTCGAACACCGCTGAGCCGCCCACGGCGGCATTCATCGACTGGATGACTCGCAGACTGGTCTGCATTGCGTGGGTGGTCGCGGTGCGCAGGTCGCGGCGCAGCTCCAGGTCGGACAATCCGTGCTGTGCGCGCTCCCATGCGGCATCGATCGTCGCGTACAGGAGCCCCCGCGCCGCACGCACCTCAGTGTCGGCCACCGCCACGGCCGAGTGCAGTGCCGGCCGCTGGCCCAGGGTGCGGCGCGAGCCCTGGGGCACCTTCGACTGCGCGACGTCGACGACTTCGTCCACGCATGCCCGGGCCATCCCCAGCGCGATCGCGCCGATCGGCAGCGCCAGCAGGCCGAACAGCGGCATCCGGTACAGCGGCTCGTCAGCCAGCGGCGAACGCAGGATGTCGCGTTCGAACGCGATACGCGCCGAGGGAACCCAGACGCTGTCGGCTTCGAACGTGCTCGAACCTGAACCGCGCAAGCCGCTGGTGAACCAGTCGTCGAGCAGGCTGATCTCGTTCGGACGGAAGAACACCCGACCGAGAGCCGGTTTGGTGCTGGCGGCGGCGTCGCTGCCGTCGACCTGCACGCCGCCGGAGATCCACTCCGCGTTGTGCGAGCCCGAGGCCCATGCCCAGCGGCCGCTCACGACATAGCCGTCTGCGCCGCCGGGCCCGGCTGCGGGGCTCGCGCGACCGGAGGGAGCGAACACGCCGGCGGTGATGACGTCGGGATTTGAGAGCACCTCTGCAAGCTGATCCGGCTGCAATGCACCGAACATGATCTGCGAGGTAGAGCCGATGAACGTGCACCACGCTGCCGAAGCGTTGCCCATCGCCAGCACTTCGCCGATCTCTGCAACAGCCGCCGGCGGCAACCCCATGCCGCCGAGGGCGGGCGGCACCAGCGTTCGGTAGAAGCCGTCGGCCGCCAGCGCCTCGGCCAAGTCCTGCGGCAGCTGACGCAACCGGTCGATCTCGACGCTCCGCTCCCGCAGCGTTGGGCCCCATTCGGCGGCCAGCTTCAGCATCTTGTCGCTCATGGCGCTGCTGCCGGCTCGCAATCGAACGGCACTCCCAGCTCGTCGCCGACACGGCCCAACGACCTGACGACCGACGCGGGGTAGCTGACAGTGCCAGCCGCAGTCCGCCGGTCCATCTCGAGTTGTTCCAGCTCGCCCGGCAGGTACACGGTCTGGCCTGGCAGTGCGTCCTCTTCCCCGGCAGCACGGATCTGGGCGACCATGTCCTCGATGTCGTCGTAGTAGCCCTCACGGTCGCGGAACACACCCGGATCCATCAGCAGGAAGAACTGGCCCCGCCTGCCCACGGCCACATCGCCGGTGTGAGCTGAGCCGCCCAGGATTCCCGCTGCGATGTTCGAAGCCGTGATCATGCCGATGCCCTTGTATCCGCCGATGGCCGGCACGATGCCGCGCATCGCCACGTCGGGGTCGACCGTGGGGTTGCCGTCGCGATCCAGAAAGCCCCATTCCACCGGGATCTCCGAGCCCTCGGAGCGGGCCCGCAGCACCTTGCCCAGCGCCACCGGCGTGATGGCCATGTCGAGCACGATCGGCGGCTGGTCGCGGCGGGGGAACGTCCACACGATCGGGTTGTTGCCGAACAGCTTCCGGCGGCTGCCGAACGGCGCCAGGTTCGGCACCGAAGTCGTGGTGCCGTAGCAGACAAAGCCGGCCTCTGCGGCCTGGTACGGGTAGTTCGCACCGCAGCCCCAGTCGTTGGAATTGCGGATCACGCCAACTACCAGCCCGCTCTCGCGGGCGGCGTCAATGAGCTGCTCCATGAACCGGGTGATCACGAGCTGACCGAGACCGTGGTGCCCGTCGGCCACCAGCACGGACGGCGTGCGAGTCACGATCTCGCACTGTGCAGTCGGGTCAGTCGTGCCGTCGCGGAACCAGTTGACGTACCAGCTCACCCGCTGGAAGCCGTGCGTGTCGACGCCGCGCCGGTCCGACCAGAGCTGGTTGTCGACCACGGTCGCCGCGTCATCGGCAGCCATGCCGGCCGCCACGTACGCCGCAATGCCCCACGGCCGAAGCTCGTTCAGGCGAAACGACACGGGTGCGCTGTCGTCGCCATCGCCAGGCCGGTCGTCAGGTATTCCCCGCGGCAGTGTCTCGCTGCGTGTGCTGTGCTCGCTCATGTCCGGTAGCTCACCTCTCCGCTGGATGCGATGCGCGTTTCTACCCGCAGACGCGCCGAATGGCCGCTACAGCGCCTCGATCACTGTGGTGGCGAATTCCTCGGTGCCCGCAGTGCCGCCCTGGTCCGGAGTCACGCGTTCTCCTTGCGCGTAGACGTGTGCCAGCGCCCGGTCGAGGCGGTCAGCCGGAGCGTCCAGTCCCAAGTGGCGCAGCATCATCTCGGCTGACTCCAGCGTGGCGGTCGGGTTGATGATGCCTTGGCCGGCGATGTCGGGCGCCGTGCCGTGGGCCGATTCGAAATACGCCCAGTCGTCGCCGTAGCAGCCCGACGGCGCCAGGCCCATGCCGCCGATCGTGCCGGCGCCCTGGTCGGACAGGATGTCGCCGTACAGGTTAGGCAGCAGCAGCACATCGAGCTCGTGGGGTCGCATCACCAAGCGGTGCGCCATGTCGTCGATGATGAACTGCTCGTATTCCAGGCCGGGGTACTCCTGGGCCACCTCGCGGGCGATATCGCAGAACCAGCGATCGGTGGCAGGAAGCATGTTGGTCTTGGCGGAGACGGTCAGCTTGCCGCCGCGGCTCAGCGCCAGCTCTGCGGCGAAGCGGGTGACCTGCTCGGTGCCGGGCCGGGTGATGATCTTTGCCGCGAAGCGGCCGTTGGCGGCATCGGGCGGGACGCGAGAACGGCCCTCGGTCAGTCCCGCATCGAGCAGTCGTTGCGCCGGGCCCATGACGCCGACATACATGTCCTCGAGGTTCTCGCGGACGATCACGTAGTCGATCCCCTCGGGTCGGGCCAGCGGCGAGGCGTAGCCCGGCCGCCACCGCACCGGTCGCACGTTGGCGTAGGTGCGCTTGCCCCAGCGCATGAATCCCGCGCCGGGCGTCGTGCCGTTCGACGAGCCGAAGAGCACCGTGTCCGCAGCGTCGATGTGCCCGCCGACCAGCGCTTCGCGCTCATCAGGGGTCAGAGCCGCCAAGTCGTCGCCCACCGGCACGTGGTCCCAGTCGATCGGCAGATCCAGCGCATCCAGCACGCGCAGCGAAGCCGACATCGCTTCGGGCGCGGCATCGTCGCCGGGGATCACGCACACCCGGTGTCGCCGCTGTTCGGTCATGCGTGCCGACGCTACGCGGCGAGATGGGTGATCGCGTGGCCGAACGAGCTAAAAGCCGGGTTTGGTGACCATCACCGCAATGGCGGCCACGATCACCAAGTTGCTTGCCATGGCCCACATCTCGGCTCGCCGCCGCAAGCGCTGGGCGTCATCGGCCCGGTCGTCACCGGCTTCCAGCGCCTCGGCCAGCTTGGCGCTCGTCGGTCGCAGCGCACCGTGAGCGATGCCCGCCCAAGCGAAGTAGAGGATGAACGCAGTCGTCACCCAGCCTTGGCGGAAGTTCCAGCGGTCGTCCACCAGAACCGCCACCACGCCGGCGATGCCCGCCAGGTACGCCGCCATGTCGGTGAGCCGGTTCGACGCAAACTCGAACGAGCGCCGTACGGCGCCCGCAGCGTCGGGCCCCTCCGACCACGCCCGGCGCAGCATCACCGTGCCCAGTGCGCTCCCGCCGAAACCCACCACCGCGCCGACCAAGTGGACGACCAGCACCGCCTGATACCAGCCGGAATTGAAGCTCGCGCCTACAAGCGATCCGCCGACAGTCATGACCGCGAGTATCGCTCGGTCTGGGACGAAAGCGGCAGCGGCTTCGTGTGGGACGAGCCCGGTTGCAGCCGAGTGTCTGGGCAACCCCGGGGCGGCGTTCAGTCCGCCGGCGGCGCCAGGGTGTCCTCGATCAGCGCCCGCATCACCGCCCTCAGCGCCTCCGTGCTGTCAGCCCCGGCGTCGGTCGCCGCGCGGTAGGTGGCCAGCTGCCGGTCCGCCGAAGTGCCTCGGTCGCAGATCGTTCGCAGGTGCTCGATCTCCGCGACGCAGTCCAACGCTTCGGCGTCGGGGCGCACCATGTCCACGATGCGCTCGACAGCGCGGGGCACCGGCTCGAGTTCTCCTCTCTCGAAGTCGATCAGCTCGCCCTCGATGCCGTGCCGCTCTGCCAGCCACTTGTTCTGCCCGACGAGGAAGTTGCTGTGCTCCCGCCAGCTCAGGTGCTGGGTGCGCAGTCGCCACAGCATCCGCAGCAGGCATGCGTACGCAGCGGCCACAGCGACGGTGTCCTCCATCCTGGTCGGCAGGTCGGTGACCCGCATCTCCAAGGTCGGGTACGAGTTCGAGGGCCGGATGTCCCACCACACCTTGGAAGCGTCCTCGATGACGCCGGCACGCACCAGCACGTTGATGTGCCGCTCGTACTCGGCCCACGAGCTGAACCGCTCGGGCAGGCCCGTGCGCGGCAGCGTGCAGAAGACCGCCGATCGGTAGCTCTTGAGCCCGGTGTCCTCGCCGCGCCAGAACGGCGACGATGTGGACAGTGCCAGCAGGTACGGCAGGAATGCGGTCATCTGGCCCATCAGGTCGATGCGCAGCTCAGGGTTCTCGATGCCGACGTGGACATGCAGCCCCGAGATGATGAGCTGGCGTGACACCCCTTGGAGATCCGCGGCGAGCGCCCGGTAGCGCTCCTTGTCGGTGATGTGCGCTTCTTCTGCACGGGCGCTGGGATGGGTGGAGGCTGCGATCGGTGCCAGCCCGTACTCGGCGGCGGCCTCCGTCACGGCCAGGCGCAGGAGGCCGATATCGGCCCGGAGGCTGCGGAAGTCGTCGCAGATGCCGGTGCCGATTTCGATCTGCGCGCTGAACAGCTCGGGGCTGACCTGCCCGTGACGCAGCTCGGCCACCCGCTCGATCAGTCCTGGAGGCTGCTCGACGACCAGTTCGCCGCTGTCGCGGTCGACGAGGAGGTATTCCTCCTCTACGCCCATCGTCCAACTCGGTTCGTCCAGCACTGAGGTCGATCTTGGCAGATCGAGCTGACAGCGCTGACAGTCGACCGCGAGAACGGCTCGATGTCATGGCGTTCGCCGTAATCTCGGGCACCCCACGGCACCTCCCGAGAAGGACTCGCATGACCGATCGCCAGATTCACATCCGAAGCTGTTCGCTCTGCGAGGCGATGTGCGGGCTCGAGGTGCACCACGCCGGCGGCGAGGTGAAGCTGATCAGACCGAACCGCAACGATGTCTGGTCGAAGGGATACATCTGCCCCAAGGGCACCGTGCTCGGGCACATGTACGCCGATCCCGATCGAGTGCGCAGGCCGCTGGTCCGCAATGCAGCAGGCGATCTTGCCGAGGCCAGCTGGGAAGCCGCCTTCGAGCGATGCGCCGAGCTGCTCGGCGGCGTCCGCGACTCCTACGGCGTCGAAGCGATCACCGCCTACCTCGGCAACGCCACCGGCTTCAACTACTCGATCAGCCGCTACGCGGGCATGTTCCTGCAGCTTGCCGGGATACCCACGGTGTATTCGTCCGGCACCGTCGACACGTGGTCCAAGAACGTGTCGTGCCAGCTGATGTACGGGCATTCGTGGCGTATCCCGGTGCCCGACATCGACCGCACCGACTTCATGGTTGTGCAAGGTGCCAACCCGTCCGCCAGCCAGGGCAGCTTCATGGGCTGCCCCGACGTTCCGGGTGCGCTGGACCTGGTGCGCGAGCGAGGCAAGGTGGTGGTGATCGACCCTCGCCGCAGCGAGACCTGCGCCCACGCCGACCAGTGGCTGCCGGTACGGCCTGGCACCGATGCGCTGCTGCAGCTCGCGGTGGTGAACGTGCTGTTCGACGAAGGGCTTGTGCGACTCGGGCACCTGGCGGATCGGCTCAAGGGCGTGGACGAGGTGCGAGCTATCGCGGCTGGATACCCGCCGGAGCGGGTGGCCGACGCATGCGGGACGAACGCTGTGACGATCCGCACCCTGGCCCGAGAGTTCGCCGGTGCTGAGCGCGCCGCGTGGTACGCCCGCATCGGCACCTGCAACCAGGAGTTCGGCACGCTCGCGTCGTGGCTGCCTGACGTCATCTGCGCGCTCACCGGCAACCTCGACGCGGTCGGCGGGATGATGTGGGCGAAGCCCGTGGCATGGTCGATGCTGCAGCAGGACTGGGGCTTCGAAGGCGGTTTCGACCGCTGGCGGAGCAGGGTCCGCGACATTCCCGAAGTGCTCGGGCAGTTCCCGATGGGGTGCCTCGCAGAGGAGATCGACACGCCCGGCGAGGGGCAGCTCAAGGGGCTGATCGTGGTCGGCGGCAACCCGGTGCTGTCAGCACCCAATTCCGACCGCCTCGACAGTGCATTGCCCCTGCTGGAGGCGATGATCTCGGTGGACAACGCGCTGAACGAGACCTCCCGCCACGCACACGTCGTCCTGCCGGGACTCGCCGCGCTCGAGCAGCACTTCTACTCCGAGATGCTGTGGGGCTGGGCCAAGCGCTCGGCGGCGAAGTACGCGCCCCCGCTGTTCCCCCCTGCCGACGATCGGCCTGACGAGTGGGAGATTCTCACCCGGCTCGGAGCGATGTGCGCCGGCATGGGAGACGTGAATGCCGCCGAGTTCGACGACCTGTACTTCTCGGCACTTGCGGAGCTGGCCGGCGTGGACCCGGCGACCGCGCTGGAGACCTCGCCCGAACCGGGGCCGGAGCGGCTGAATGACCTGGCCATCCGCACCGGTCCGTGGGGCGACCGTTACGGCGAGAATCCCGACGGCTTGAACCTCGACAAGCTGAAGGAGCTGCCCGACGGGCTCGACATGGGTCCGATGGTCCCGCAGGTTGACGACATCGTGGTGCACGCCGACGGCAAGATCGACCTCGCACCCGAGCGCATCACCTCCGACGTCGAGCGCCTCGAGGCGAGCCTCGACCGGTCTGATGCAGCACTGAAGCTCATCAGCCGGCGCCATGTGCGCTCCAACAACTCGTGGATGCACAACGTGGAGGTGCTGGTGCGGGGCAAGGACCGCTGCACGCTGCTGATTCACCCTGATGACGCGGCCGATGCAGGGGTGGCGGACGGCGAGCTCGCCAGGGTCTCGTCGTCCAACGGTGCCGTCGATGTGGCGGTGGAAGTCAGCGACCAGATGCACCCGGGCGTCGTGTCGTTGCCGCACGGCTGGGGCCACGACAAACCGGGAACCCGCCAGTCGGTGGCGAGCCGGTACGCGGGTGTCAACTACAACGTGCTCGTCCCGCCTGACTTCGTGGACGTCCCGTCGGGCAACGCTGCCGTCAACGGCGTCCCGGTGACGGTCGCCCCGATCTGATCACGACGCGCGGTTCAGCCCCACCTAGGATGCCGCGCTGATGTGCGGGGGCACAGCGCACCGAGGTGGCTGACGACACAGATTCGCAAGCCGAGGCGACGGCCGGTCGCCGCGGGCGCAGCCCCTTCTCGGCAAAGGGATTCGCGCCGCTGTGGCTGAGCGGTCTGTGCTGGCACTGGAGCCGCTGGGCGATTGCGTTCCTGGCCGGCTATCACGTCAACATCGTGACCGGGTCGCCGCGGCTGGTACAGCTCACCGGCACCGTCATGTGGGCGCCGCTGCTGTTGGGGGGTGCCGTCGGCGGTGTCATCTCCGACCGGTTGGACCGGCGCCGCACCGTGCGCTGGCAGACGGCACTGCTGATTCCCTTCGTCGCCATCGTCGGGCTGGGCGAGCGGTCCGGTCAACTGGGATTGTGGCTGCTGTACCCGTTCCTGCTGTTCGCGGGCGTCGGCTGGGTCGTCGACATGACCAGCCGGCGCGCACTGCTGCTCGACATCGTCGGGCCCCATCGCATCGGCGGGGCGATGGCGTGGGAAACGATGGCTCTTGCCTCGGGGCTCGCGGCGGGCCAGCTGCTTGGTGGTGTCATCACCGGCCGGGCGGGTGTCGGGACAGCGTTCCTGGGCATCAGCGCGGTGCTGTGCGTTGCCCTGGTGCTGCTCATGTGGGTGCCCTCGGTGCCTCGCGCCGCACCGGCACGACCCGCCGCGCCGGCTGCGCCGACACCTCCGGAGCCGCTGGCGCAGTGGGCGAATGCGCTGAGCGGTCGAGTCTTCGAGGTCGTTCCGGCTGACGGGCCGATCCTCCAGGGCGACGCACCTGCGGGTGCAGGCCCGCCGAGCTCGGTGCTGAGCGAGCTGCGGGCGGGCCTGCGGCTCGCGCGCACCAGCCGTGGTCTGCTCAGCATCCTCGGCGTCACCGTCATGGCGAACTTCTTCATGTTCGCCTACTTCCCGGCCGTGCAGCTCATCGGCAAGGAAGTCGATGCGACGCCATCCCAGATCGGGCTGATCGGCTCGATGACGGGATTCGGCATGATCACCAGTTCGTTCATCACCTCAGTGACCAGCGCTCGCCGCTGGGGGGTCTTGTACGTCGGCGGCGTGTTCGTCACGATGGCCATGCTGATCGTGTGGGCTTTGTCGCCCAACGTGGCGTTCGCCGTCGTGACGCTGTATGTCGCGAGCTGCGGCAGCGGGCTGTTCGCCGCCACCCAGTCGACGCTGGTGCTCACGGTGGTATCGGAGGAGATGCGCGGCCGGGCCATGGGCCTTCTGTCGATGGCCATCGGCGCTTTGCCGATCGGCACCTACCTGCTCGGTGAGGTCGCGCAGGCGCTCGGGCCCCGTGCGGCGGTCATCACCATGGCCTCGCTGGGGTTCGTCGCCCTCACTCTCTGGCTCTGGTACCGACCCGAGGTCCTGCGGCGCACCGGCCCCACGCTCTGAGGTTTCGTGCGGCATCTTGAGGGTGAGTACGCTGCCGCGTGGCTAGATCGCGCCGCCGATGTGCGTGACGGGAGGGGAGGCCGACCATGAAAGCTGCAGTGCTCAACGAGATTCCGGGCGAACTCGACATCGAGGACATTTCTGTTGATGCGCCCGCTCCCGACGAGGTCCTGTTGCGGGTGGTGCACGCGGGACTCTGTCACAGCGACCTGCACTTCATGGATGCCCACTGGCCGTACCAGCTCCCCGCGGTGATGGGCCATGAGAGTGCCGGCGTGGTTGAAGCAGTCGGCGAGAACGTCGCATACGTGAAGCCCGGCGACCATGTCATCTCCTGCCTGTCCGTCTTCTGCGGCCACTGCGAGCGTTGCCTGACCGGTCGTCCGAATATCTGCGCCAATCCCGCTGCGGTCGCACGGCCTTCCGGTACCGCACCACGGCTGGCCAAGCCAGACGGCACCGAGGTGGGACAGTTCGCTCGGCTCGGCGGATTCGCCGAGGAGATGCTGATCCACCAGAACGCTGTGGTGAAGATCCGCGACGACATGCCGCTCGACCGTGCGGCGCTCATCGGCTGCGGCGTCACCACGGGCCTGGGTGCAGTGTTCAAGACCGCTCGAATCGAGCCAGGCGCGACCGTGGCCGTGTACGGCGCGGGCGGCATCGGCCTGTCGGCCGTGCAGGGTGCCCGCATCGCCGGAGCCGGTCGGGTCATCTCTGTGGACGTCGAAGATTCCAAGCTGGAAACGGCCCGCCAGGTGGGCGCCACCGACACCGTCAACGCCTCCGAGGGCGACCCTGTCGAGGCGATCAAGGAGCTCACGAGCGGCGGTGTCGACTACGCCTTCGAGTGCATCGGGCTGAAGCAGACCTGCGAGCAGGCTTGGTCGTCGTCGCGAGCCGGCGGCACCACGGTCATCGTCGGCATGATGCCGTTCGGCGAGAAGATCGAGATCACCGGCTATGAGGTGTTCATGCTCGAGAAGCGGCTGCAGGGCTCGATGATGGGCTCGAATGCCTTCCGGGTGGACATGCCGCGTTACGTCGACATGTATCTCGACGGGCGGCTGATGCTCGACGAGATGATCTCGGCCCACATGCCGCTCGAGGACATCAACGTCGGCTACGAGCAGATGCGTCAGCGCGTCGGCACCCGCACCGTCATCGATTTCGACTAGCTGGTCCGCCCCGGAAGGGGTCGGGCCGCATCACACCAACAACCAGCAAGAGAGGGGCCATGGAGGTCGAAGGCAGAGTTGCCGTGGTGACAGGCGCGGCGAGCGGCATGGGTCGGGCGATGGCCGACACATTCGCGGCAGCAGGCATGAAGGTGGTGCTGGCCGACATCGAGGAAGCTCCGCTGAACGATGCGGCTGGCGAGGTGCGCGCGACGGGCGCAGAGGCGCTCGCAGTGCGCACCGACGTATCCCAGCTGGCCGACATCGAGGCGCTGGCTGAGGCGGCTGTCGATCAGTTCGGCACGGTGCACGTGCTGTGCAACAACGCAGGCGTCGGCATTCCGGGCCCCGTCGGCGACATGTCGCTCGAGGATTGGCGCTGGACGCTCGACATCAATCTGTGGGGGCCGATCTACGGCTGTCATGTGTTCCTGCCGATCATCGAGGCGGCCGGCGAGGGCCACATCAACTCGACTGCTTCGGTGGCCGGGCTGTACGGCGGTGCCTCGCTGGGCGCGTACAACGTGTCCAAGCACGGTGTGGTGGCGTTGATGGCCACGCTGGAGCGAGATCTGCGGCTGCGGAACTCGAATGTGCATGCCTCGGTGCTGTGCCCGGGGCCGATCAACACCAACATCGTGTACAGCCAGCGCAATCGTGACCCTGAAGATGCCGCCCACCACGTGCGCACCGATCAGGGCGACAAGTTCTGGGACATGCTCAAGGGCTACCTGTCCGAAGGCATGGACCCCGCCGAGGTGGGACCGATGGTGCTGGACGCCGTGCGCACCGACCGATTCTGGGTGCTGACCCACCCCGACATGGGCAAGATCGCCCGCTACCAGGCCGACGCCATGCTCGAAGACGGTCATCTCACGCGCTGACCGCCATTCACGTTCGCCGTCGCGCACGGCGACGCTGAGGCAAAAGGCGCATGAGGGCGTTTACTGAACCTGTGACGCCGGCCGAGACGCCAATAGCGAGACGCTTGCCCCAGGCGCGGCTCCGTCGGTCCTGAGCGCGTGAAGCCCGCGGGATCCAACTTGCGCGCGCGAGCGCGGCTGGCTGCAGCGCAGCCGTCGGTGTTCACCGTCGTCCCGCAGATTCTCGATGCTGCCGGACGACCGCTTGCCGAGTCGGTGGCACCCCCCGCCGTGCGCCCGGCGCCGCCTCCCGCTGCGCCCACCGACCGCCCAGCAGCGTCGGTCGGCGCGCCCCCATCAGACAGCTATCGATGGCGGCTGCTCGGCGTGATCGGGCTGGCAGTACTCGGGTTCGGCTCCTTGATGACCTTGGTGGGCGTGTCGCTGACGCCGATCGCCGAAGACCTCGACACCACGCTGCCGACGGCCGGCTGGGTCATCACCGGCCTCATGCTGGCCATGGCCGTCTCGACACCGGCCGGCGGCAAGCTGGCCGATCGGTTCGGACACCGCCGCATCTTCCTCATCGGCATCATCGGGATGACCGCGACGATGATTGCCAACTACTGGGTGCCCGACATCGGCACCTTCATCGCCGTAAGAGTCGTGTTCGGGCTGTGCGGCGGGCTGCTGATGCCCTCGGGCATGGCGCTGCTCATGCATGCGTTCGGCCCGGCCGAGCGGGCGCGGGCCGTCGGCTGGTTCCAGTTCGCCATGACCGGCGCGCCGACGATCGGCGTGGTCGTCGGCGGACCGCTGCTGAACGTGTTCGGCTGGCGGGGCATCTTCTTGCTGTTCGGCGTGATCAGCCTCGTGTCATTGATCTTCGCAGCCGTCGTCGTCAAGCCGATTCCGCGGGGAGCCCGGGTGCCGATCGACGTCCTGGGGGCGCTGCTGCTCGCTGGCGGAACGCTGCTGGTGCTGTGGGCGATCACCCGGCTGCCGATGCTCCTGCGGGCAGGCGATGGGCTGCTGTCAGACCAGACGCTCATGCTGATGCTCGCCGGGGCGGTGGTCTGTTACGTGCTGTTCGTGCTGTGGGAACGCCGCGCACCCGCGCCCTTCTTGGACCTGCGCCTGTTCCGCCGAGCCAGCTTCACCTTGCCGCTGCTGTCGGCGCCGGCCAACCAGTTCGCGTACATGGGCGGCTTCATGGTGGTGCCCTGGGTCTTGCAAGAGCGGTACGGCTTCTCGGTGGGCGTCGCTGCGATGCTCATGGTGCCGCGGCCCGGTGCGTTTGCGGTGGCTTCGCCGCTGGGCGGCACGCTGGTGACCAAGATCGGCGCCCGGATCCCGATGTTCTTCGGCACCTCCGCGATGATCGGCTCGATGATCGCCTTTGCCTTGGGCGCCAAGCCCGTGGGCTGGGGCCTCGCGGCGGTCATGGTGGGGCTGGTGCTGTCGGGCGTCTCGGCGGGCGTCGGCTCGCCCGCCTACCAGGTGCTGGTCGCCAACTCGGTGGAGGACAAAGACCTCGGCATGGCCAACGGCATGAACCAGACGGTCATGTGGATGGGCATCATCCTGGGGATCCAGTCGATGCTGGCCTTCACCGGTGAGGATCCGTCGCTCGGCCGGCTGCGAGCCACGTTCCTGTTCGGCGCCGCAGTGGCCGCAATCGGCTACATGGCGCCCCTGTTCGCCACCCGGCGAGCCACCCGCTTGGCCTAGCAGTCGCTGTCCGGCGCTAGAGCGCGGCGAGGAAGTCGAGCAGTTCGGCGTTGAGCTCGTCGGCGGCCTCCTGCTGGACCCAGTGGCCGATGCCGTCGAGGATCACTGACTTGTGCAGGTTGGGCATGGTCTCGCCGAACTTGGCGATGGAGCCGGCGCCCCACACGGTCGGGCCGTCGACTTCGCCGCCGACGAACAGGCTCGGCTGGGTGATGGCTGCGCCGTCGAAGGCGGCCATGTCCTCCCAGTCGCGGTCGACGTTGCGGTAGCGGTTCAGCCCGCCCGACATGCCGGTGCGGGTGAACTCCGAGGCGTAGTAGGCGAAGTCGGCTTCCGACATCCAGTGGGGCCAGGTGCCTTCTTCGGGCCAGATGAAGTTGTCCGAGAGCTTGCCGCCAGGGGCGACGCCGAAGCCCCCGCCTGATGAGTCGCCCGATGCCCGCCGGGCCCGCACGCCGTCGCCCGAGGCGGCGAAGTACATGCCCAGCAGCCAATGCGGCAGGTCGACTTCCATTTCGGCCTCGGCACGGCCTGGCTCCTGGAAGTACTCGATGTAGAACTCCTTGTCGCCGCCCATCATGCGGAAGGCGGCGCTGGGCTTGAAGTCGCTGCGGGCGTTGTAGGGCACGCTCACCAAGCCGAGCGCAGTGAAGATGTCGGGCCGCAGCAGGGCTGAGCTCCAGGCGATGGGTGCCCCCCAGTCGTGCCCAACGATCACGGCGGTGTCCTCGCCGAGGGCCCGCACGACCCCCACGTTGTCGGCGACGTGCCGCACCATGCGGTAGTCGTCGACTGCTGCGGGCGCCGACGAGCGGCCGTAGCCCCGCACGTCGATCGCCACCGCCCGATATCCGGCCGCAGCCACCGCGGGCAGCTGGTGCCGCCACGAGTACCACGACTCCGGAAAGCCATGGACGAACAGCACCATCGGCCCGTCGCCCACCTCCGCCACATGGATCCGCGTCCCCAGCGCATCCACGTCGTAGTGCTTCACACCAGAAAGATCAGGTGCAGTAGTGCCAGTGCTCTCACTCATGGCCGACATTCTGGCCCTCAATTGCATTGGCCGGAGCGTGGCAGTCGAAGTTGGGTTGCGTGAGATCGACGCATCGCGCGAAGTTCAGCAGATGTGCGCTGGTCAATGAGCTGTGCTTGCAGAATGCTGGCAACGCAGGCAAAATGCTGGCATGCCGGTGCAGATCACGATCCGAAATGTGCCCGACGATGTACGCGACGAAATTGCAGCTCAGGCTGCGGAACGGCGCCAGTCGATGCAGGAGTACCTGCGGGGCGAGCTAGAGCGTCTCGCTGCGCGGCCCTCGGTGGAGTCCTGGCTGGCGGAGACCAGGCGCCGAGTCGAAGCTGCAGGTACTCGGGTATCGGCTGAGGAGATTCTTGCTGCGCGTCATGCCGACCGCCGATGACATCGGTCATCGACTCATCGGTGCTGGTGGCAGTGCTCACAGACGCCGATAGCGACGGCCGCTGGGCGACAGCTCAGCTCACACCGACGCCGTTGGCGGCACCGTCAATGGTGATGGCTGAAGTTGCGAATGTCCTGCGACGCCTCGAAGACGGCCCGCAGCTCTCACGGTCAGAGTCGACGGTGGCGCTTCGGAGCCTTCGCCGGCTCGATATCGAGCTGTTCCCGTTCGCGCCGCTGGCAGATCGAGTTTGGGAGCTTCGTTTCAATCTCTCTGCCTACGACGCATGGTATGTCGCGCTGGCTGAATCGCTCGGCTGGCCGCTGGTCACGCTTGACCGCAAGATGGCCGGTGCCAGCGGTACGCGGTGCGAATTCCGGGTCCCGCCGCACCGGTCCGATTGAGAACCGGAGCGACATACGACGACTTGCTCGCTGATGTCGTTGGCCAAGTGAAGGCAGTTCGCGACATCATCGTGGATGCTCTGGAGGATCAGGCCTGAGCGAGCAGATGCGTGAGGCGTGCCGCTCGGCAAGGATGGCGGCATGAGTTTGTTGTCGTTTGATTTGCCGTCGTTGGAGACGATTGAGCTGGAACCTGATGGGGAGACGCTTCGGGTGTGGCTGAACCGGCCGGAGTCGCGCAATGCGCACAACCAGCTGATGATCCGCGAGGTGGGGGATCTGTTCTTGGCACTGAACGGGCAGACGCAGTACCGGGTGGTGGTGCTTGGCGGGCGGGGAAAGTCGTTCTGTGCTGGTGCTGATCGCAAGGAGCGGCCGCCGGCTGCGGCGAACGACCGGGAGGCTCGCTACATCAATCAACTGGGGCGGCGGGCGGCCCGGGCCATCGAGGACTGCGAAGCGGTCACCATCGCTCGGGTGCACGGGCATGCCATCGGCGGCGGGTGCTGCTTCGCCACGAGCTGCGACTTCCGCATCAGCGAGGCCGACGCCATGTGGTACGTGCCCGAGGTGGAGCTGGGCGTGCCGCTGCCGTGGGGCGCCACGCCCCGGTTGATCTCCGAGCTCGGCATGTCGCGGGCACGCCAGTTCGTGATGACCAGCGAACGCATCGACGGGCGCAAGGCCGCCGAGTGGGGATTGGCGCACGAAGTGTGCGATGGCCATGACGAGCTGGATGCGGCTGTCGAGCGCTGGGTGGCGCGCCTGCTTGACCTGCCGTCGCTGTCGGTGCAGATGGCCAAGCACCAACTGCGTGGCTACGCCCAGGTCACCCGGCTTGGTGATCTCTCCGAGTTCGACGGCGACGCCTCGGCCCGGTCCATCACCAGCGACGACGCCCAAGCCCGCTTCGGCACGTTCTAGCTGCGGGCATCGACTTCGCCGCAGTGTCAGCTGCGGGCATCGATCTTGTCGTAGGCCTTCTTCATTGCTTGGTAGCCCTCGACCGCGCGGGGGATGCCGCCGTAGATGGTCATCTGCACCATGATCTCCTCGATCTCGGTGCGTGACAGCCCGTGGTTGAGACCTGCCGGCACGTGGAATGCCAGCTCGTCGACACGGCTCAGCACCGTCAGGATCGCAATGACCACGATGCTGCGATCACGCCGGGACAGCTCATCCCGTGACCAGAGGTCGCCGAACGCCCAGTGATAGGCGATGCGCCCGACCTCGCCGAGGTGCTCGACGAGGCGTGCCATGTCCTCGGCGGGATCGCTCGACGCCCGGCCGGCAGTGAGCGTTGCGCGTACCTCAGCGGCCCGTCGCTCCCGTTCATCGTCGTCAAGTTCGGCGGCGCCCGAGCGTTCGGGCAGCCGATCGACGCCGTCCAGTGTCCGGAAGCGGTCGTCGACCACACGCGACGCCGCCATCGCCATCGGGAAGCCGGCGTAGGCGGCCACCTGAATCAGGGTCTCCTCGATCTCGGACCGTGTCAGTCCATGGTTCAGCCCCACTTCGGTGTGCAGCGACAGCTCTTCGCTCGAACCGATCGTGGCGAGCACTGTGATCACGATGAGGCTGCGGTCCCGGCGTGACAGTTGCGGCCGCGACCACACGTCGCCCATCACCACGTCGAATGCGAACGTGCCGAGTGACCCCAGACGACGGGTCATCGCGCGCTGCGCCCGGTCGGCATCCACCTCGCCGTTGGTGAAGCGCTCGAACACTTCGAGTGCGGCGGCGCGCCGCTCGGCGTGCGTGCGTGATCCTGCGCTTGTCTCGGTCGTCGCCATGTTCACTCCCCGTGCCGGTCGATTCGCGTCTCGACGCCCGACATCATCGCCGCGATCGTGCCCGTCGTGCCCGACTTGCCAGCGTGCGCCGCAGGCCCGCCGCTCGAAGCGAGCCCAATACCGCGGCTACAGCTCGCCGGGTTCCTTGCCGGGCAAGTAGGTGACCGGCAGCCTCGTCAGGCGCCGCACCCGCGAGGGCAGGTCGGCCCCCACCAGCCGGGACGCCCCCGCAGGAAGCGTCGACAGGATGATCCCGTCGAAGCTGGCCCGTGACAGCACCGCCTGGATCGCCCGCATCGGATCGGGGTCGCCCAGTTCGCCGGTGGCCGCGTACGACGCCGCGGCGATCTTCAAGAGCTGGGCATCCAGCCGCTTCTGTGCCTGCTCCATGCCCAGCGTGTCGGGACCGAGGTAGTCAGCCGCAGGCACATGCTCGGACGGGATGCCTGTGACCGGGTCGGCCGCCAGCATCGACAACCGCCGGGCCCGGGCATAACTCTTCGAATGCGTCATCGGCACCAGCAGGTGGAACTCGCACGGGCCGTGACTGTTCAGGCGCTCGATTTCCGCAACGACCTCGCCGGTGCCCAGCGTCTGGTTGGCCACGATGAGCCAGCGGGTCACCTCCACATCCGGCGCACCGGGCGTCAGGCCGGGCCGCATCCGGTCGACCTGGAAGGCAAGGCGCAGCTTGATGCGGTACAGCGCGATCTCGCCGTCTACGAGCATCACGTCGCGTTCCTCGACATGGGCCACCGACAGGTCGCGGATCGTCTTGGTGGCCTCGGCCACACCGCGCCGCGCGGCATCCTCCCAGGAGATCCGACTCGCCGCGACCAGCGTGACGACCTTCTCGACCGAGTTGCGGTTGCGTTGGGGTGCTTCGTTCAAGATTCGAACCCGTTCGCTTGACGGCTCGTCCTGGTAGGCGGAGAGCGATGTGCTTCGGTGGGGCAGACTGTAGGGCACACCGCGAACGTGCGACACATTGCGCGTCCGAGGGGTCCAAGGAGGATTCAATGAGCAGCGTCTACAACGTGATCGAGCTGATCGGCACGAGCGACGAGTCGTGGGAGAAGGCGACGCAGAACGCGATCACCGAGGCCTCCAAGACTCTGCGGGATCTCCGGGTCGCAGAGGTAGTCGAACAGGACGTCGTGATCGAAGGGGGCGCCATCGCGGCGTTCCGCACCAAGGTCCGGCTGTCGTTCAAGCACGAGTCGCCTTGAGTCGCTGCCTGCTCTCCATCGCGATCCTCCCGCGCGGTCGCGGGGGAGCGCGCGGCCTCGGCGGCATCCGCGTCGTCGAGATGGGGCAGATGGTGGCTGCGCCGTGGACGGCCAAGCTCCTCGCCGATCTCGGCGCGGATGTCGTCAAGGTGGAGCCTCCCGGCGGTGATCGGGCGCGCCGGCGGGGGCCATTCCCGTCGCGCGAAACCGTCCCGGATCCGATGGGCGGGCTGTTCGCGGCAATCAACACGAACAAGCGCGGCGTCGTCGCAGACCTCGCCCAGCCCGACGGCCGCGCGGCGCTGCAGCAGCTGCTCGCCGATGCGGACCTGTTCATCCACGACCTGACTCCCGCAACCGCAGCGGCCCACAGCCTGACGCCGGCGTCGTTGCGTTCACGGCATCCGTCGTTGGTGACGATGTCGATCACACCCTTCGGGCAGACCGGGCCGTACGCAAATTGGCGCGCGGAAGAGCTGCAAGTGGTTCACGGCGGCGGCTGGGGCTGGCTGACTCCTGGCTGTGTGGCCGATCCCGAGCTTGCCCCACTGAAGCCCTACGGCCACCAGGCGGCCTTCCAATCGGGGTTCGCGGCTGCCTGCGCCTCGCTGGCCGCCGTCGACCGAGCACAGCGCACCGGCCACGGCGAGCACATCGACTTCGCCCAGATGTCCTACGTCGTGGGGATGCTGGAAGCAGCGTTCATCATCTGGTCCTACACGGGCGACATCCCCAGCCGGCTGGGAGCACGGATTCTCAACCCGTGGGGCATCTTCCCGACCAACGACGGGCACATCTTCCTGGTGTGCGTCGAAGCCGACCAATGGGAGCGGCTGAAGGACTTCATGGGCCGGCCGGAATGGGCCGACATGGACCTCTTCGACACCCTCGAAGGCCGCTTCGAGAACGAAGACCTGCTGCGCATGTGGCTCGGCGAGTGGATCGCTGCGCAACCGGTGATGGATCTGTTCCATCGAGGCCAGGCGGAGCGGCTGGCGTTTGCTCCCGTCAACACGGTGGCCCAGATGGCCGCCGACCCGCACTTGGCCGCCCGAGACTTCCTGGTCACCTACGACCAGCCGGGTCTGGGCGGCATCACCGTGCCCGGCGCGCCCTCCCGGCTGACCAATCAGTGGTGGTCCATCCGCCGACCAGCGCCTTCGCTGGGCGAGCACAACGGCGCCCGATTCGGCAGCTCGACGGTCTCGGCGTCTTCCCGACCTGCTGCGGAGGCGACTGATCGGCCGCTTGACGGTGTCACCGTGGCCGATTTCAGCTGGGTCTGGGCCGGCCCGTTTTGCACGATGCACCTCGCCCACCTCGGCGCCACCGTCATCAAGATCGAATCGTCGGCCAGGCCCGACCTGGGTCGGCGACTGCCCACCCAATCGGTGCGTCACGAACCGACGCTCGACACCAACGGCTACTTCAACCAGTACGGCCAGGGCAAGAACAGCATCACCATCGACATGGGCACCGCCGAGGGTCGTTCGCTGGCAAAGCGTCTGGCATTGCACTGCGACCTGGTGGTGTCCAACTACGCCACCGGCGTCATGGACGAGTGGGGCCTCGGCTACGAGGCACTGGCCGCCGAACGCCCCGACGTAATCGTGGGCGCAATCAGCGGGTACGGCCACCACGGGCCGTACAGGTCGTACATGGGCTACGGGCCCACCACCGGGCCGCTGTCGGGCTTGGCCTCGATGACGGGCTACCCGGGCAGCGATGCCGACGAGTTGGGGGTGTCGCTCGGCGACCCCGCCGCCGGCATCGCCACGGCCTATGCGCTCGTGGCCGCCCTGGTTGCCAGGCGGCGCACCGGCGAGGGGCAATTCGTCGACACCTCCATGTGGGAGGCCACCACCGCCTGCACGGCCGAGGGCTGGATGGAGTGGGTGCTCAGCGGCTCGCAGCCGTCGCCGATGGGCAACTGGGATCCGCTGTGGTCGCCGCACAACCTGTACCGCTGCGCCGGCGATGACGACTGGGTGGCCATCTGCTGTACCGACGAGGCCGAATGGGCGGCGCTGGCGCGTGTCGTCGGCATCGACGGCGGCGATGAGCGCTTCGTGACAGCAGCGGCTCGGAAAGCCGGCGAGGCCGAGCTCGACAAGCTCATCGGCGCGTGGACCCGCGAGCGAGACCAGTGGGATGTCACTGAACTGCTGCAAGAGGCAGGAGTGCCGGCGCTCCCCTCGCTCAGCGCTCGGTCACTCGAGGAAAACCCCCACATAGCTGCCCGTGGCCTCATCGAGCGCCTCGAGCATCCCGTCGTCGGCCAGATGAGCCATGTCGGCATCCCCTGGCTGCTGACCGATGGCACAAATGGCGTGCGCTCGCCCGCCCCCACCCTCGGCCAGCACACCCACGAAGTGCTCACCGACGTTCTGGGCCTGAGCGAGGCCGAGATCGCAGCGCTCGACGCGGCAGGCGCCCTGCGCTGAGCGCTACTCGGGCCAGTCGGTGAGGGTGACGACGTCGAAGGTTGCACCGACGGGGTCGGCGATCGTGGCCATACGGCCCGGGCCCCAGTCGAAGGGCGGCACGATCACGTTGCCGCCGTTGGCCGTCGCCGCAGCGCAGGCGGCATCGACGTCGTTCACCCCGAAGCTCACACGCCAGTGCGGCGGCACACCGGGCGGAGGCGCCAGCGACGTGCTCGCCACCGGGTCTCCGTCGAGCGTGAACACTGTCGGAGAGTCGGGCACGCCGTCCATCGTTCCCGCTTCCCAGCCGAACAGCTCGCAGTAGAAGGCCTCCGCGGCCTCGTTGTCGTGCGTGGCGACCTCGGCCCAGGTGAACGCACCTGGGGCGTTCACGATTCCCGCACCTATTGCGCTGAGCGGTTGCCACGTGCAGAACACGGCGCCCGTGGGGTCGGCAGCAATCACCATGCGGCCGGCGGCATCCGGACCGGGCTCGGGCACGTCGATGGCCGGTCGCATGACCGCTCCGCCGACCGCCGCAACCTGGCCGGCGAACTCGTCGGCATCGTCGATGGTGACGTAGACGTTCCAGCAGGGCGGCACGCCCTCGCTGAGCATCTCGGGGGGCATGTCGAATACGCCGGCGGCAGGATGCCCGTCCACAACGGCCATGACGTAGTTGATCTCGCCGGTGGGGTCGCGCTCGTAGTCCCAGCCCATGACCGCCCCGTAGAAGTCGATGGCGCCCTCCACATCGGTGGTCGCCAAGTCGACCCAGGATGGAGTCCCCGCCGCGTGGCTTTCTCGTATCGGCATGTCTTCCGTCGCTCCTCGTTGTTCTTGCTGCGTCGGTCTCGTCGGTCGGTTTCCCTCAGCCGGATTCGGGGGCTGCGAGGGCGCGCCGCATCGCGATGGCCGTGAGTTCCTGAGCTTCGTGGGCTTGGTTCAAGAAGCGGGTCATGCCGAAGAAACCGTGGAACTGGCCCGGGTACTCGATGAGCGTGGTGGGCACTCCGGCATCGGCGAGCTTCTGTGCGTACTCGACGCCCTCGTCGCGCAGCGGGTCGTGACCGGCCACGATGACGAAGGCGGGCGCTGCGCCCGACGGGTCGTCGACAGCGAGCGGAGCTGCATAGGGATTGGCTCGTTCCGATGACGGGCAGTAGAGATCGTCGAACCAGGCCATCGTGTCGCGGGTCAGCAGGTAGCCCTCGGCGTTGGCAACCATCGAGTGGGTGTCGCGGTCGAAATCGGTCACCGGGTAGATGAGCACCTGCAGCGCAGGCTGGCCGCAAGCGTCGCCGTTGGCTGCGCCGTCGCGGCACATGAGCGCAACAGCGGCGGCGAGATTGCCGCCCGCGCTGTCGCCGCCGATCGCCACCCGAGCCGGGTCGATGCCCAGATCGCTGGCATTGTCGATCACCCATTGCGTGGCAGCGCAGCAGTCATCAGCCGGGGCTGGGAACGGATGCTCGGGTGCGAGGCGGTAGTCGACCGACACCGTCACGACTCCGGCCAGCATCGTGAGGGCACGGCATGTGCGGTCGTGTGTCTCGATGCTGCCGACGACCCAGCCGCCGCCGTGGAAGTACACGAGGCAGCCGAGTGCACCGCTCGCGTCAGCAGTGGCCGCGCCGTCGCCGGGCCGGTAGATCCGCACGGCGATGTCGTTGCCGTCGGGGCCGGGGATCGTCCGGTCCTCGGTGCCTGCGACCTCGACGAATTCGCCGGCGGGCGGCATCTCCTCGAAGCCCGCCCGGGCCCGTTCGTAACCGACATCCTCGAATGACGGTCGGCCCAGAGCGTTCAGCTGGTCGATGACTTGGGATGCTTCTGCTTCAAGTGTCACGGCGCGCAGCATAAGACGCTGGGCGGGAGCCTGGCGGGGCTGGTGCTGGCCGGGCGTTCGCCGGTGACCCTGTGTCGGCTGCCGTACGCTGATGCGGGCACGGCCGCGGGCGAACGCGGCGGCGATGACGGGGGCATGACATGGGTGATCTGCTGATCTCAGGCGGGCGTCTGATCGACGGGACGGGCGCCGAGCCGCGCCGGGCCGACGTGCTCATCTCCGACGGTGTGGTAGCCGAGATCGGCGAGTCGCCCGGCGATCTCGCAGGCCGCCGCGTCGATCGCACGGTCGATGCCGAGGGTCACGTGGTCACCCCCGGGTTCATCGACGTGCACACCCACATGGATGCGCAGATCGCGTGGGATCCGATGGGCGAGAGCTCGTGCTTCCACGGCGTGACCACCGCGGTGATGGGCAACTGCGGCTTCACGCTGGCGCCCGCCCGCGCCGACGCCCGCCATCTCGTGGTGCGCAACCTCGAACGGGCCGAGGACATCTCCGCTGAGGCCATGGCAGCAGGCATCGACTGGAGCTGGGAGACGTTCCCCGAGTACCTCGACTTCGTGGACGCCACGCCCAAGGGCATCAACTACGCGGGCTACCTCGGCCACTCGGCGCTGCGCACCTGGGCAATGGGAGAGGCTGCATTCGACCGCGGCGCCAACGATGACGAGCTCGCGTTGATGCTGCAGCAGCTGCGCGATTCGATTCACGCCGGCGCCATCGGCTTCACCACATCCATCTCGTACAACCACGAGACCGCCGACGACCGCCCGGTTGCCTCGCGTTTGGCCGAGTGGTCGGAGATCGACGCGCTGGTCAGCGAAATGGGTGTCTTGGGCGCAGGCATCTTCGAGCTGGCCAACCACGGCGATCTGCGCTCGCGTGACGCCGAACGCAACGACGCCTATGTCGCCAAGATCGTCGAGCTGGGCGCCCGCACCGGTGTCCCGATCACCTACGGCATGCTCGCCCCCTCCAGCGAGGACCACCACTGGAAGCCGGTGCTCAAGCTGCTCGATGGCATCAACGCGGCGGGGGGCGTCTCGTGGGGTCAGGCGCACACTCGCTGCCTGGGGACCCTGCTGTCGTTCAAGACGTCGCTGCCGTTCGATGCGCTGCCATTGTGGCGTGAAGTGCGCGCGGATTCACGGGGCGAGCAGTGGGCTGCGCTGCGTGACCCCGAGATCCGGCGGCGCCTCGTCGACGAGGCCGAGAACGGCGACTACGGCCGAGCCCTCGGCCCCGAAGCCCGCAAGCCCGTCTGGGAGCACATCTATCCGCTGACGCAACCGCTGCCGCCATTCCGCACGATGGACGTGATCGCAGCCGAGCGTGGCACGACGCCGATGGAGGCGTTCGTCGATCTGGCGCTCGACAGCGATCTGGAGATGTTCTTCGTGCAGGCCCTCGCCAACCAGGACCAGGACTTGGTGCTGCACCTGCTGAGGCACCCCCGCGCGATCCCCACGTTCTCAGACAGCGGGGCGCACGTCACCCAGATCATGGACTCGTCGCTGCAGACCCACCTGCTGGGCCACTGGGTACGCGACCGTCAGGAGTTCACGCTGGAAGACGCGGTGCACCGCATCACCCAGCTGCCGGCGCAGGCATGGGGCTTCGACGACCGTGGGGTGCTGGCGGTCGGCAAGGCTGCCGATGTCAACGTGTTCGACCCCGAGACGGTGTCGCCGGACATGCCCAGGCTGGTGCACGACCTTCCGGCAGGCGCATCCCGCTTGCGCCAGACGGCCACCGGTTTCGCCGCCACCATCGTCAACGGCGAAGTCATCACCGAGAATGGCAAGGTGACCGGCGCGGTGCCGGGTCGGCTCCTGCGCGGCCCGCTGGCTCGCTGAACAGCCCTGCGAGGCTCGCTCGCGGATCGGCTCAACGGTCGGCAGGCCGAGCCGGAGACTCTGCTGCGTTGAGGCTCTGCTGGCTCGCGGTGATTCCTGGGTTGGGACGGTTGCCGACATAGGCGCTGCCGTAGTTGGGCTCACTGGACCATTCGATGCTGTCCAGCGTCGCCTCGAGTTTGCGGCGACCGTCGTTCCACGCTGCTACCAGGCGGTCCTCGGCGTCGTAGTCGAAGGGGTCGCCCAACCGCAGCTCGAGCGCCCCGCCGCGTTCGGGCGGGTTCTCAGCCAGCCAGCGGGCTGCGGCCCGCCACGCATCGACGGGCGCCAGCACGTCGCGGTAGCCGAGATCCCGCACCGTCGGACCGATGTCGAGCACCCGGTGCGTTGTCGACCAGCTGCCCACCAGCGGCCGTGCCGGTGCTGCCAGGTCGTACGGCAGCGACACCAGCTCCCAGCTATGGCCGAGCTCGTCCGCGATGACCTCAGCGATCTGTGCAATCGACAGCGCTGACGAGTCGGCCACGTTGTAGATGCCGCCGAGCGCGGCGGACGGTGCATCGCACGCCAGCAGCGTGGCGTGGGCGGCATTGCCGATCCAACCCTGGCTCTTCACCGTGAGGCCGTCGTCGGCAACGACGACGTGGGGTCGCCGGTCGAGTGCCCTGCGCACCAGCGGCCACTCCCGCGGCAACGGCTGTCGTGGTCCGTAGAGCTGGGGGTAGCGCAGGTGGATCGCGCCGGGATGGTGCTCGAACACAGCCTCCTCGGTGACCCGGATCATCCGCAGCTTGCGGAACTCCTCGCCGTCGCCGACCGGCGGCGCATCGTGCGGCAGCGGAACCGGCATGCCGAGCGGGAACAGGTCGTCGGGGCTGCCGAAGCCCCGGTACACCCCGACGCCGCCGATCGACACGAAATGGTCGCAGCGTCCCGCCAGCAGCGGCGCCAGCATCCGCAGGCGCCCGTACATGGCCACGACGAGATCGAACGACTCGCCGCCGAGCGCTGCGGCGGTGGCCTCGCCGTCGAAGGGGTCGGTGTGGATGTGGCGCACCTCGGGGCCGATCAGGTCGGTCTCATGCCGTCCCGTGTGCAGGATGGTCACCTCGTAGCCGCGCTCGATGAGCCCGCTGACGACGAGCGGTCCAGTCGGGCCGGTTCCCCCGACCACCAGCGCTGTGCTGTGTGACGTCACCGGATCATTGTGCCGTCTCGTCCCGAACGGACCTGGTCTGCCGGGTTCGAGCGCGCTCGCGGCGAGGTAATGCAGCAGCGCGGCGTGTAGCTTTTTACGGACCACATTCCGCATTGACACGATGAAACCAGGGGGATGCTGTGGCGACCAAGGCTGGAGAGCGTCTGGACTTCGACGGCGGCGTACAGGTCATCGTCACCAAAGGCGGTGAGGCTGACATTTCCGCGTCGTCTGGCGGCGAGGGACTGAAGGTCGGCAAGCGCTACCAGGACGAGGATTCCGGTATCGAGGTGCTCGTCACCAAGCCGGGCGCGGTGACCTTGCAGTGCAACGGCAAGGACATGGCGCTGCAGGAGCCCAAGAAGACCAAGTCGGCCGATTAGGGGAAACCTGCGCCGGCCACCCGAGGGGGTGGTGGCACCCTGAAACGCATCGAGCACACACTGCGAGGCGGCGTGCTGGACCTCGCCGCGGCGCGTGCACTGGCTGATCTGTGCGCGTCGGTGCGCGAGGCGCGCGAGCCGGCGGTGCTGGTGCTGCGCAACGAGCCCGGCAGCGATTTCTGCTCGGGCATCGGCTTCGAGCCGCTGGAGCTGCAGCCCGATCCGGCGTCGGCAGTAGCGGCGGTGCGGGGTCCGGTGGTGTGCGCCATCACCGGCGAGTGCTTCGGCGCTGGTCTGGAGATCGCGCTGGCCTGCGATGTTCGCCTGTGCGACCCGAGCGCTCGGTTCGCGATGCGCGATGCGCTGGAGGGTCGGCTGCCGTCGTGGGGCGGCACCCAGCGGCTGCCGCGTGCGATCGGTGCCTCGCGGGCGAGCTCGATGCTGCTGCTGGGCACCGAGATAGACGCGGCGACCGCACTGGAGTGGGGGCTGACACATGCCGTCGAGGCCGACCTGGACGAAGCAGTGGATCGCTGGCTGGACGAGCTGGCCGCTGCGGGCCCGCTGGCGCTGGAGTTCGCCAAGGAGGCCGTGCACCGGGGCTCTGAGCTGCCGCTGGCCGACGGCCTGCGCCTCGAAGGCGACCTGAACCATCAGCTCGCCGCCACCGAGGACCGCGCCGAGGGACTCGCCGCCTTCTTCGACAAACGCCCGCCCGACTTCGCAGGGCGTTAGCCGTGCGATGCATCAGAGACAGCGCAGGGCGTCAGCCATGACCGATTGGTTGCCGCGGGGTCTACTCGACTACGGCACCGAGTTGGGAGCTGCTGTCGATCGGCGGCTAGGCACCAGTGTCGTGGGCGAGGCCGAATGGTGGATCGAGATGCCCCGGCGGTTCGGGGCTGTTGACGCGGCAACCCAACCGGTCTCGTGGGGCACCGGCGCGCTGTGCATCGACCTCGGTCCAGACGACGTGGAGACCTGGGAGCGCTTCGCCGAGGTGCACCGGGATGAGCTGGACCCAGAAGTCGTCGCCGTCGCAGCCCAAGAGTGGCGCCTGCCAGTGACGCCATACCGCCGGCGTGCCGGGACGTCCGCGCAGCGGGGCGCGATCTCGGCTGACGGCGCGGCGATGGGCACATCCGCTGCGACACCGGCTGCGTCGAGCATCGCGCCTGACAATTTCGGCATATCGCCAACCGCGACCAGCGCCGGCGGAGCCCATGTGGTGGACCTGACCTCGATGTGGGCCGGGCCGCTGTGCACCGAACTGCTGGGCCGCTCAGGTGCCGATGTGCACAAGGTCAGCTCGGCGGCACGACCCGACGGCCTTGTGGGCACGCCGATGTACGACGAGCTGAATGCACACAAGACCGCGGTCGATCTCGACCTCCGTTTCCCGGCAGGCCGCCAGAGCCTCGACGAGCTCTTGGGTTCAGCAGATCTGCTCGTCACGTCACTGTCGCCCCGGGCGCTCGCCAATCTGGAGCTGCTGCCGTCGCAGCTGTGTGCCCGCCACCCACGGCTGCGCACGTTGGCGATCACTGCATTCGAGCCGGATTCGCCGGAGCGCGACTGGATCGCCTACGGCACGGGCGTGCACGCCGTCTCGGGCCTGGGCTGGCTGGGCGACGAACCGCAGGCACCCGCGTACTCCTATCCCGATCCGCTTGCCGGACTGCAGGCAGCGCGCGTCGCGGCCGACCAGCTTGCGGGTGCCGCGCCTCAGCACACGCGTGTGTCGCTGGCGGGCGCAGTGGCGCCGCTGGCCAGCCGGGCGTCCTGCAGCAGCGCCGCGGCGTTCGCGGCTCCTGCTGCCGGGTCGGACGGTGATCGGCGTGACTGAGATCGGCGGGATCAGCGGAGCGAATGTCGGCGAGCCGCTCGCTGCCGGGTCCGATGGTGATCGGCGTGGCTGAGCGGGTGCGGCTGGTGTTCGGCCATGACGGCGTGGCCACGATCACGCTGTGCCACCCGCCGCTCAACATCTATGACCTCGACATGCGCGACGGGCTCATCGAAGCGATCACTGCGGTGCGCGACGTGCCCGACGTGCGCTGCGTGGTGCTCGCCGCCGAAGGCAGACATTTCAGCGTCGGCGCCGACCTGTCCGAGTTCGACACTGCCGAGTCGATCTTCGATGCACGGCGCATCCGCTGGGACCGCGATCCGTGGCTGCCGCTGGTGAACCTGCCGGTGCCCACCCTGTGCGCTCTGCACGGCTACGCGCTCGGCTCGGGCCTGGAGATGTCGCTGCTGTGCGACCTGCGCATCGCCAGCGAAGACGCAGTGCTGGGCCTGCCCGAGACCAAGCTCGGCATGCTGCCCGCCGCCGGCGGAACGCAGAGCCTCACCGCGGCAATCGGACCCGTGACTGCCCTGCCGCTGGTGCTCAGCGGCCGAAACATCGACGCAGCCGAGGCGCTCCGGCTCGGCATCGTCGCCGAAGTCGTGCCGACCGATGATCTCGACAGCCGCACGGCGGAACTGGCGGGCCGGCTCGCTCGCATCGATCAGCCCGTGGCGGGGGCGATGCGCCGCTGCCTGCGCGCCGCCAACGACCTCCCGCTCAGCGACGGCCTGGCCGTCGAGCGCCGCTCGGCCCGCTTCGTCGCCGCCGGCTCAGCCCGCTAGCGAGATACGACGCAGAACTCCGAGCCCTCGGGATCGGCCATGACGGTGGCCCGGAACCCGAGGTGGCCGGCGACCTCGGCGGCGGCGGGAACGAGAACGGTTGCGCCGAGCGCGACCAGACGGGCGACCTCAGCGTCCATGTCGCCGGTGAACAGGTCGAGGTGCGCACGCAGCTTGGCTGTCTTGGCCTCGGGCACGCGCTGGATGGTGAGGTGGTTGAGCATCCGGCCGCCGCTGGCTTCCGACAGCGTGATGTAGGGATGCCCGTCGCCGACCCGCGTGTTGAAGCCGATGGCGGCCTGCCAGAAGTCGGCGATGCGCTCGGGGTCGGCGCAGTCGATCGTCACGCCCACCGCCCGCAGTTGCGGACCAGCTTCGGCGTCGTCGCCTGTCGTCCCGTCAGAAGTCGCAGCGGCCGATTCGCTCATGACAGCGGAAACTACTGCACCCGTTCGGTGCCCTCTGCGGCGGGCAATGCTGGATTGCAGACAAAGCGGATCGCGGGAATCTCGACGTCCTCCAGCGACACCGAGCAGCTCACGACCCAGTACGGATCCAGCAGCGGTTGCCCCCAAGCGGCCGCATCGAACGCCTCGATCCGGGCCGCCAGCCGCTCGACTCGCGACGGCTCGTGATGCGTCTCGACCTGGACGAGACGGAGTCCCAGCGGCGTGTGCGCCAGGTTCATCGAGCCGACGTGCTGGAGATCGCCCACCGACAGCGGATCGGGGTCGAGGGCGTGCAGCTCGAGCATCGGCCCGGTGCCACGCCCTGCCGCTGCACCGTTATCGGATTCACCGGCCGGGGCGACGGTCACATTGACCCCGTCGTAGTGGCGGCGCAACGCCACATCGGCCCGCCGCGCAGGAAAGCCGAACTGCGACCGCAGGCCCGCAACGGCGTCGTCGCTGGAGGCGGCTGCGCCGACGCAGAACGTCCGGGCCCGGGCGCCGCTTCGGCACACCACCCGCACGAATGCCGCGCTGAACGCTCCCCACGGGCTCTCGGACACGTCCCAGGCCGACAGCGACATGGCAGGAGGCACGATCGGGTGCAATCCCGGTGGCAGTACTGCCTCGCGCGCCGGGCGCCGCAGCTCGGCGACCAGTGACAGGCCTGTCACCCCGCCGAGCCGGACTGACTCTGTGCCGAACGCAACGATCTCGGGAGCACCAATTGCCAGCTCGTCGACCGAAGCCGTTCCCGAGATCATCGGTTCGCCTCGGCAGGCATCGTCGGCGGCGCAAGCGCGCCAGGTGCTCCGACGTCGGGAATCGTGGTCGGTGCCTGCACACGCGCAGCCCGTTCGGCCGGCGTCCGGAACTGCGGGATGACCTCGGTCGCGAACAGCCGCAGGCTGTCGAGCACCTGCTCTTGGGGAATCATCTCCATCGCGTTGAGCAGGAAGTTGATGCCGTTCACACCAACGTCCTCCCACTTGCGGATGGTCCGCACGAGATGGTCGGGGTCGCCGATGCCGACGCCTTCGGGCAAGCCCTTGGCCACGCTCGGGTCGTCGGCGGGTGTGCTGCCGTTCGGGGCCCCCCGGCTGCGCAGCGCGGCACCCGCATTGCCGAGCGTTTGGTACGCCCGGGTCGGGTACGCCTCGCGGGTGAAGTACAGGTGCGCGTTCGACATGCTGAATGCGCCCACCATCGGCAGGCCCAGCGCAGCCGCCTGGCGATAGTCCTCGTGGCAGTACAAGAAGTTGAGCGTGTGGACCTGGTCGTTCACGAAGCTGCCGACCGGATCGCAATTCGCCACTCGGCGGTAGTACTCCTTCGTGCGGCGCTCCTGCTCGGCGAACGGGGCGGCGCTTACCCCCAGGCACCCCAGCCCACGCTCGGCGGCATCCAGCTCGGTGCCCGGCGTGGTCACCGTCACCCACATCGGCGGATGCGGTTCTTGGAACGGCTTGGGGATGACGTTGCGTGCGGGCATCTCGAAGCGGGCGCCCTCCCAGCCGAAGTCGTCGTCGGTCCACATCCGCGGGATCACCCGACAGAACTCGTCCCACGTCTTCTTGGTGTCGTCGGGATCGGCGCAGAACCCGCCCAGCTCGGTCCACGTGCTCGACCGGGCCGTGCCCAGCTCCAGGCGGCCGTTCGAGACGATGTCGAGCGCGGCCGCCCGCTCCGCGACCCGGATCGGGTTGTTCATCTCGGGTACGCACACCACCGCGCCGTGGCCCACCCGGATGCGCTGGGTCTGCGCGGCAACGGCCGTGAGGAACACCTCGGGCGCGGGGCAGTGCGAGTACTCCTCCAAGAAATGATGCTCCACCGCCCAGACGTGGTCGAACCCCAGCCCGTCGGCCACCCGGCACTGCTCGAGCGCGTTGTGGTACGTCAGCCACTCGTTCACCCGGCTGAACGGCCGCGGCACCGACAGCTCATAGAAGATCCCGAACTTCATCGTCACGTTCTATCGCGGCAACGCCTTGGCAGCCCGTCCGGCTTGTGTGTTGGTCTCTCGCTGCACCGGGAGAAGCAAGTCACGACTTGCATGCAAGTGGAGACTTGCCTATAGTGTGCAGCCGTGGCCGATGTCTTCGATGCACTGAACGCACCGGCCCGCCGAGCGATCCTGGATGTCCTGGTCGCCCGGGACGATCAGACCCTGTTCGAGATTTGCGGCCGCCTCGCGGCCGAACATGACATCGGACTCAGCCGGCAAGCGATCTCGCAGCACCTCGTCGTTCTCGAAGAGGCGCAGCTCGTTCGCAGCCGGCGAAACGGTCGCTACAAGTTCCACACCATCGACACGGCCCCGCTGCGAGCGGCGATGGCTCGATGGCTCAACGAGGAGACCAACCCATGACCATCCGCCTCCACCTGACCGGCGTCTTCGTCGACGACCAGGACGAAGCGCTCCGCTTCTACACCGAGGTGCTCGGCTTCGAGGTGCGTACCGACGTGCCGGTCGGCAATGGCGATCGATGGCTCACCGTCGGCGCCGAGGGACAAGACGTCGAGCTGCTGCTCGAGCCATCCGGTCATCCCGCCGTCGCGCCGTACCGCGACGCCCTGGTCGCCGACGGGATCCCGCTGGCGTCCTTCGCCGTCGACGACATCCAATCGGAGTACGAGCGCCTGCGTGCCGCCGGGGTGACCTTCACACAGCCCCCCACGGAGATGGGGCCGGTCACCACAGCAGTTCTCGACGACGGCTGCGGCAACCTCGTCCAACTCCTCGCCTACTGACATCGATCCTCGTCTAGAAGCCGCAGCAGTTACTCGGCACCACGGTCAATGGCGTGAGCTTCGTTGGAGCATTCGCTGACCTATCAAGTCGTTCTTTGCTGACTAGTCTGGTCATATGAGTGCCGGCGCAGTATCCGTTTCCGAGCTGAAGGCCAATCTGTCCCGCTACCTGCGCGAAGTGCGACGAGGTGGCGAGATCCAGGTGACTGATCGCGGCACGCCGGTGGCAAGGCTCTTGCCGCCCGCCGAGGCTGAGGACGAGCACCTCAGCCGGCTGATCAAGTCCGGCGTGCTGCGAGCGGGACACGGAGATTCTGCAGCCGTGCTCGACGAGCCTCCCTTGCAGGTCCCGACCAGCCTTTCCGAAGCGTTGGCGGCCGAGAGAGAGGATCGTGTGTGAGGTACTGGGATACCTCAGCGCTCGTGCCGCTCTTCGTCGCCGAAGCGACGTCTGACACGGTGCGGTCTTGGCTGCGTGAGGACAGTGTCATCGCAACATGGGCATGGACGCGCGTCGAGATCGCAAGCGCCATAGAGCGGCGGACCCGTGAGGGTGAGCTCTCGCGGGAGAAGCGCCGCGGCATCGTGAGCCGCTTGGACGGGTTCAGTGCTACATGGCACGAAGTGGTCGAGATGCTGGCCGTGCGCTCGCGTGCGACATCGGTGCTCGCACGGCATCCGCTCCGGGCAGCCGACGCCGCCCAACTCGGCGCCGCATTGCATGTGCAAGAGCAGCTTGGTGTCCCGCTGCAGTTTGTGAGCCTGGACCAACGCCTCACCGAAGCAGCCGAACGCGAAGGACTCGCCATCGTCTCCACATGAGCCGGCAGTTCCACGGGTGATCTGGCCTCGCTGGTTCGGCGGCAGAAAGTTCGCTCGCGGGCAGTTCGGCGGGTTTTCTAGGTTTGGACTCTGTGGCAGCGACTCGCTTTTGCCGACCTGTGGAGATCCCCGAGGATCTCGGGGGCGGCATGGTCGCGCCCGTCACGGGGCGGGTGAAGCTGTCGCACCGCATGGAGCGGTCAGGGCGAATTCGATCTCGAGGATCGGCGAGATCGCGTGTACGTGTACCAGCTCGTCATGACCGAAGGCGCCGAGGACGACCTGCGTCTCTACATCGACGTCGCCCATCTCGTAGAGATGTGGGACGACATGTGGCTCTCACCCCATGTCTGTGAGCGCTGGCATCGTTGGCTACGCGATCGCGACTTGACGCCTAGCTCCCTGCCGCCCGTCCTCAATAGCGGCTGGTGTTGGAGTGGTCCGCCTTTGTACTCTCGTCCGATGTCCCGTGAAGCGGCACGTCGTAGATCTCGACGACTCGCTGTTGCGGGGATCATCGAGGTGACCAACGGCTGACCAGACTTGCGAAAGCCCCGGCTCCCGTCCTAGTCGACTTGCCTTGCGGCAAGTCCTCGGCCCGGCACTCCGGGACTTACGTCTTCCCGCCGGAATAGCACCGGGGGCACGTTCAACATAGGCCACTCGGACTCAGAGGACAATCAAACATCGGATAACGACGAGCGATCTGCCGCTCACGGCACAGACTCAGCGCGCAGCGCCGACGTGGTGCGGTAGCCGCCGGACGCGAAGGACTCGCCGTCGTCTCCACGTGAGCGAGCGCTGAGGAAAATAGTTCGTGCTGGAGCGGTCAGTCTTCGTACTCTCGCCCGATGCCAGGTCGAGCGGGACGTCATCCAGACAAGGAGGTCAACGCTGTACTTGAAGAGATGAGCGATGCGGGCTGGCGGGTCGAACGCTCCCGAAGCCGCTCAGCGCACGCTTGGGGCAAGGCGTTCTGTCCGCACTCTGGGCGGCGTGAGCACTTCGACTGCGCTGTATCGGTGTCCAGCACACCTCGAAGTGGTGGTAACGAGGCACGTAGACTGCGAGGGCGCATCCGGCGGTGCCAGAGAATCGGCGAGGGGCCATGACTCAGCGACCTTCGACGGAACGCAGCCCGGTCCATCACTTCGTGCTGGTCACCGACGGGCTTGACCTGCTCGACGACGACAATCTCGAAACGCTCTACGAGGCGGGTTGCACCGATGCCAGCATCGGCCACCGCACTGTCGAGTTCGACCGCGAAGCCCCGACTCGTTGGGATGCCATCCAGCAGGCAATTCGAGAAGTGAGCGCGGTCTCCGGATTGCGGATCGTTGACGTCCGCGACAGCCTGGACGCCATACCCGCTGCACCGACAGATCACGCGCTCGCGTAGCGCTCACGGCCGGTTGCGCACCCGACGGAGGGCATGACATGGCACAGGTCGTTATCGCCAGAGAGGGCGATGGCAGCGGGGACTAGCTGGCCGAGGGCGACATCGGCGAGTGCGCCTACTTCGCCAACGCCGCCACGCTCGCTGAACTCGAGGCCATGATTCGAGAGGCCGCCGACCTAGCCGGCGCAGAACCCGAGATCGTCATCGCGTCAGAGACCGTCACCGACACAGTCACGGTCTGATCCCATCGGCTCAACCCCTGCAGTTCTTGAGCCTGGACCGACGCCTCACCGAGGCCGCCGAACGCGGAGGACTCGCCATCATCACCAGGTGAGCAGGCAGTGTCAGTTTCTCGGGCAACTGAGCGTGATGGTGTTCATCGGTCAGTCATCGGTTTGCTCTTACTCGGATAAGTGCTTTCGCTCAGTTTGGCGCCGTCGCATTCGGTCTTGTTCTTCTTGCTCCTGTTGTGCCTGCTGCTCCTTTTCGCGCTGTCGTGCGCGGTCCAGGTCGTCGCAGAGTTCGTAGGCGGCTTCGATCTGGTCTGCTGCCACGCCCAGCGCGCCGCCATGGTGTTCGACGATGATGGCCGTCTCTTCCTCGCTGAGCCAGATCGGCTGGCCGTAGGTGCCCGCGTCGAGCAGTCGGGCAATGGGGTTGTATCTCTCACGCACGGCGCATGCTTCTGCCTTTCCTCGGTGGGCCGCTCCAGTCTGGTGTGGCACTATCGAGCGTCGAACCAGTCTGAGTCTTCGCAGGCCAGCCGTTCCGATGCGCTCGACGATGCCGGTCTCAGGATGGAAGGTGTGCGCGGCGAGGCGTAGGCGATCCTCACCGGATATCGCTCAGGCTCAGGGGATCCCCTTGGCGCTCTGGCGCGCTAGTGGCCAAACCGCGCCCGGACCTTCTTGCACAGCGTCCGGGTTAGAGACTCCGCATCGACGCTGGAAGCGAAACCTCCGAAGTCGAAGTCGGCGTCTTCGTTGCAGGCACTGTAGATGCGCAGGAAGCTGGTAGCCGGCTCTTGAAGACGGTCGAGTCTCTCACTAAAGGCGAGATGGCCTCTCGACGTGCCGACTCGCCTCGCGGCAGCGCAGATGCGATCGGCCTCCAGTTCCTGATCAAACTTGCCGTCAACTGAGAGTTCGTGGGTCGCCAGCAAGAACAGTCGGAAGGCCGAGGCAGCATCACCGTCCAGCCGAGACCAAGAGTCGTATTCCCGCACCTTCCGCTCCAAGTCGTCGAGAGCGTCGTGACAGGCGAACTGCACCGACAGCTCCGCCCATGTCGGACGCGCATCCAAATCGGCCTCAACCCGTTCCTCGATGGCAGCCTCAACGCGTTCCTCGATGAGTGCTTCAATGTCCACCGCGGCTTCCGTAGTCGTGCTCGCTGCTAGCTCGACTAGCGCCGCCTCGACGCGGTCTTCGATGAGCGCCTCGACATCGTCGTTGCCGCTTTCGGCGGCGCAGCCGGCCAGCAGTGCGAATGCCGCTGCGGCGGCACTGAGTGAGGCGCGTACAGACGGAACTGTCCGGCGCCCTCGCGTCAAGGTATGGGTGCATGAGCGGGCTTTTGAGTCTGATTGTCGCGCCACATTCACCCCTCCCGCTGGACCTGAACCCACGTCCATCCTGACTCTGATGCACTTGGCCGGTTCCCGGCGTCGCATGCTAATAACGTCATCCGGCGCTGCTAAGGCAGACAGCGAGAGGGTCGCGTTCCGCGTCGAGGCGATCACGATCGAAGAGGAACACCAGTTCGGAATTCTGAGGGCAGTCACGTGTGTCGTCGATGATCGCGAGAATTCTGGAGGTGGCACGATCCGACGCGCAGTCGACTAGTTCGGACAAGCCGTCTTCCGTTGAGATGCAGGCCCCGACACGCCACTCAGGGGCGCTGTAGCCCCATTCGTCGATACATGCAATCTGGTTGTCCGCCGTCTCAACAACGTGATCGGCTTGGGATGTGCAATCCGCGGCGTCGGCGACTATGGCCACGATGATGCCGGCAGCAAGCCCTGAGGAACACGGAACCAGGACGGCGTGCTGCCGATCAGGGTGGATTGCAACGCAACCATCCGCTCCCCACTCAGACTCGACCGGTAGCTGAGTGGCGGATCCTTTGCTGTCATCGTGCCGCAATTCGATGCATGCGAACTGGTTGATCTCAACCTCGACCCATGGTCCCGTGGACTCAGGACACTCGGCGACATCTCCGACGATTGCCAGAATCTGGCCATCTGCTCGACTCGATGAGCAGCGCACCGGTTCTGCACGCCAACCGTCTGCGCTCATTGTGACGCAACTGGAGGTGTCCCAACCCAAGACTGTCTCGTGCGTGGAGCGCTCTGAACTGTCAACTTCAGAACGAGGGCTGTTGGGGCCCGAGTCGGCGATGTTGGAGACGATGACGAATCCGGTCACGAGCAGCCAGACGATGATTACGCTCGGCCGCAACAGCACTGGACGGCCCTTGAGCATTCGCTCGATGACTGGGTCGCTTGGCTCCGGGGTCTTCAGAGATCGAAGTCGTTGGTATTGAATCAGATTGCGGGCCAAGTAGAACCATGTAGCGAACCACCCGATGAGACTCCACCAGCCAAATGCGACGTTGCGGGCTTGAAATTCCCGGAACACCCCGGTGGCGCAGTGCCGGCAGACGCGACCGGCGAAGCTATAGCGGGCGCGCCGGAGCAGAAAGCCAGCATTGGATTCGAAGGTAACTTCTGTTGTCGGCCACCGACCGCAGATTTGACAGTGATGGCGGGGCTCTCGCCGATGCTGATGCAGATGGTCCTCGACGGAGTTCACCAGCGACAAGTCGATGCCGCAAACTGGGCATATTGTTGGTGCGCCAGAGCGCTCAGCGGCTTGCGCGCTGTGTGCCCGGTCATAGATGCGGCGCCGAGCCGGGTCCGAAAGCAACGTGTACGCGACATTGACCCGTTTGGCAGCTTCCTCGTCCCCGTGCTTGGTATCGGGATGCACGGAACGCATGCGCTGCCGGTAGGCGCGGCGGAGTTCGTCAGACGATGCCGCTGCGCTGACGCCCAGCACGGCGTAGGGGTCATCAACCGAGTCGTTGGGAGACACGGATCGGCAACCTACTTGTCCGGTTTCAGAGGTGGTCTTGAGCCGTACGGTTCTGGGCGTCGCGTCTCAGAAAGGTGTCTCCAGCTCTTGGCACGACACCATCTCCGCAAGAAGCGCCTGAGCTAGGACCACGACTCCGGCGGTTCGTCGCACCAACTGCATTCGGGGCTGAAGTACGTCAGATGTCGATGCGGTAGAGCTCGGCGGCGTTGAGGGACATGATGCGCTCGATGTCGGCGTGGGGGATGCCTTCGAGGGCTTTGGCGAGGTCGTGGTCGTCGCGGGGGTACAGGCAGGTGGGGTGGGGGAAGTCGGTCTCGAACATGAGCGATTGGGCACCGACGTATTCGAGGGTGGGGCGCACGGTCGACCGCTCGAACCAGAAGCAGCCGTAGAACTGGCGGCGGAAGTAGTCCGACGGCAGCATCGAGAGCTCGGCCAGCTCGTTCGGCGCTGTCTCAGCCATCTGGTGGTCGAGGACTTCGAGGAAGAACGGCAGCCAGCCGATACCGCTCTCGACCGAGACGAACTTCACGTCGGGGAAGCGCTCGGGCACGCCGGAGTAGATCATGTTGCCGACCACCCGGGCGTTGCCCATGAACAGGTTCGCCGAGCCGACCGCAAGCCGCCGCTCGGGTCCGAACGACGGCCACGGCGCCTTGCCGTAGTAGTCGAGATTCCCCTTGGAGGAGCCGATGTGGAAGTTGACCGGCATCGAAAGGTCAGAGCACACCTGCCACACCGGGTCCCAGTGGGGCATCGCCATGTCGGGCAGCCCGGCTTCCTCGGGGTTGGAGCAGGTCACGATGCCGCGCAGGCCGTTGGCGTGGCAGCGCTCGATCTCTCGCACCGCCGCGTCGAGGTCCCACCACGGCAGCAGCGCCATGCCGAACACCCGCTGGCCGCTGGCTTCCTGGAACTCGGCGAGGGCGTCGTTGTAGATCTCGACCGAGATGAGCCGCAGCGCATCGTCGGGTGACTTCAGGAAGTTCTGGTTCCCGAAGCCGGCCACGTTCGGGTACATGATCTGCGCGTCGAGGCCGAGCTCGTCGAGCATGGCCACCCGGGCCTCCGCGTCGTAGCTGGCACGGTGCACCATCTCGTTGTCGAAGTCGAAGAAGACCGTGCCGGTGACCTTCTGGCCGTCGGGATCGACGACCGACGACGCGATCGGCAGCCCGATCGGAATCGAGTCGTCGAACCACCAGCGGCGTTTGCCGTCGCGCTCGGCCATGCGCGGCACGCGGTCGCGGTATTTCGCGGGTGCCCGAGACGTCCACAGGTCGTATGGCTCCGACCAGTGGCTGTCGGTGTCGATGATCTTGAGATCGTCGAGAATCGTGCCGCTCATCGACCTAGATCCTGTTCGAGGAACCTCAGCCGACCGGCGGCACGGTCACCGGTCGGTCGCCGAACTCGGGCCGCTCGGTGCGGGTCTTCTTGAGCTCCCAGAAGCCGTCGATGTCCATCATGGCCACCATGCCGTCCCACAGCTTCAGGGCCTCTTCGCCCTTGGGTGCGCGGGTGATCACCGGGCCGAAGATGCCCACGCGCTCGCCGTCGCTGCGGTTGAGGGCGATGATCGGCGTGCCGACGTCGGTACCGACCAGCGCCAATCCCTCGTCCATGCGGGTACGGATTTCGTCGTCCCACTGCTCGTCGTTGGCTGCTTTGGCGTGCTCGGGGTCGATCCCCAGCTCCTCGAGTGCCTTCGCGATGTCGAAGTCGCGGTCGCCGTCGTGGTGAATACGGCTGGCGAAGTCCCAGTAGACGCCGAACACGGCATCATCGCCCTCGGCGGCCCGGATCGACTCCATCACTCGCAGCTGGCCGTGAGTCACCACCACTGCTTCGTAGTACGGGCTGTCTGACGGGGGCTCGTTCTTGAAGAGCAGGCTGATCGGCTGCCACTTCACCTTCAGGTTGCGCTCGGAAGCGACGTCATCGACGACCCACCTGGCCGTCACCCAGCACCAAGGTCAGATGGGGTCGACCCAGAACTCGATCTCGGCGGCTTCGCTACCCGTGTCAGTTGCCATGCGCGCAATCTACCCGTGCTGAGCAGCCCCCAACCGGGGCCGCCGCCGCGGGCTCACATGGGGGTGCCGTCGGGGTTCAGGTAGTCGCGGGTGATGTGGCCCTCGTCGCACAGCGCCTGCCATTCGGCGTCGTCGAGTCCCAGCAGGTCGCGGTACACGTACTCGTTCGCGTCACCGAGGATTCCGATGGGCCGCCACGGCATCTCGGGGCCGTCCCAGCGCCACTGCCGGCCCGGGTAGCTGTGCCAGCCCTGCTCGACCGAGCCGTTCTCGCGGAACCAGCAGCGATCGCCCATCTGCGGGTCGGCGCGCAGCTGCGACTCTCGCAGCACCGGGCCGGCAGGCACCCCGGCGTGCTGGCACCGGCGGAACACCTCGGTCGAGGTGCGGACTGAGGTCCATGCGCTGATGCGGGCATCGATCTCGTCATGGTGTGCCTGACGGCCCGCCAGCGATGCCAGGCGTTCGTCGTCACCCAACGTCGGCGTGCCGTCGGCCCGGTCAGCGTCGATCAGGCCGACCAGCGCCTGCCAGTCGGCATCGGTCTCGCAGGCGATCACCGCCCACTCGTCGTCGTGGTCTGGCCGAGCGGGATCGACAGCGCACGGGTAGCAGCCCTGCGGCGCACGCGCGATCGAGCGGTTGCCGACTGGCCCGTGCCGGGTGCCGGTGGCCGCAGCGTCGATGAAGTACTCACCGATGTGCTGCATCACGTTCTCCGACTGGGAGAACTCGATCAGCTCGCCGACGCCCGTGCCGCCGTTCCCGTCGATGCCGTCGCGGCGCCGCAGCACGGCCAGCAGCGCGAACGCCGCGGTCGCGGCGCTGGCGGGATCCATATGGAAGACAGACGTCAGGCTCGTGGGATCCTCGTCGGCATACCCGCGCAGCCCGGTCAGCCCGCACAGCGCCTCGAAGTTGGCACCGAAGCCGACCCAATCCGAGTACGGCCCTTCGAGGCCCATCGGCGGCATCCGCAGCACGACCGTCCGAGGGTTGACGGCGTGCACCGTCTCCCAGTCGAGACCCAGCTTCGGCAGCACGCCGAGCGAGTTGTTCTCGACGATCACGTCGCACTCGCGCACGAGGCGGTGCAGCGTGGCGCGTCCCAGCTCCGTGCGAGGGTCGAGGGTGCAGCTCAGCTTGCCCCGGGCGTGGGCGCTGAACAGATTCTGGCGGTTCCAGGGGCGACGACCCGGGTCGTGGTCGGGGTAGCCCGACAGCGGGCCCAGTTCGGGGTTGATCTCCTTGGGCGGGCGGGGCATCAACCCCCGGGTGGCGGTGGGGAATACGAATGGATTGTCCACTCGGATGACCTGGGCGCCGAGATCTCCCAGGTACATCGTGCAGGCAGGACCGGCCCACACGACCGTCATGTCGAGGACGCGGATGCCGTCCAACGGCAGTCCTGCGGGCGGTCTCGCATCGGGCGTGACGGATGCTGGCGCGTCGCCGCTGGGGCCGTTGCTGTGCGCACCTGCCAGCGTCTGTTCGGCGACGCCAGCCCGAATGTCGGCATCGTGTTCTCCCAGCAGCGGTGCAGGGCGCGGTACAGCACGTGCAGGCAGTGGGGAACTCGTCGCTGGCGATCCGTGGACCCGGAACGGTGCGTCGAGCTGGGTGACGGTGCCGGCCGCCGCATGTTCGACAGGCACGAAGAAGCCGCGGGCCGCGAAGTGCGGATCGTCGAGCAGATCGAGGGGTGCATTCAGCGGTGTGACGCCCCACTTGTTGACTTGCGCCGCGGTCGCCACCGAGTCCTGTGTGTGCCCTGCCAGCCAGACGAACAGCGACGTCTCGACGATGTCGGGCAGATCGGGGTCGGCGATCCACGCCGGGTTTGCGAATCGCTCCGCCAGCGAATCGCCGTCGCCCTCATCGCCGCCCAGGCCGGCCTCGGTGAGCGTCTTCACCATGCGCGGCGCCCATGACGGCAGGGTGAACACCAGGGCCCAGCCGTTCGAGGTGGGGTAGAACCCCACCGGCGATGCCCGCTGCGGCTGCCGGGCGTCGCGGCCCACATCCGAGCCGGTGTATGCCTCGTAGAGCAGGTATGACGCGCGGCGGTCGATGGTGCCTGCCTGTGCTTCGAAGGCCGACACGTCGATGTGCGCCGGGCGCCCGGTGCGCTGGCTGGTCATCAGCGCCGCCAACGTCGGCACCGCCGCCAGGTTGCCCACCTGGTAGGACGTGACGTCGCCGCTGAGCTTGATCGGTTCGCGCTCTTCGATGCCGGTGCCCCACATGGGGCCGCCCATGGCGTAGGTGACGATGTCGCTGCCGCGATATCCGGCCTCGGCATAGGGACCGGTCTGGCCGAACGGCGTGATCGAGGTGAGCACGATGCCGGGATTCAGCCCGGTCAGCGATTTGTAGCCCAAGCCGATGCTGTCGAGGTGACCCACGCCGAACGACTCGATCACGATGTCTGAGCCTGCCGCCAGCGACCGCACGAACTCGAGGTCGTCTGCGCTGGGCTCGGCAGTCCCGACATCTGCCGTCACGCTGCGCTTGTTGGTGTTCAGGTGCAGGTAGAGCGGTGAACGTTCCAGGCTGTCGGCACCTTGAGGCGGCGTTGCGCCCTCGCCCCACGGGCCATGACGGCGGGCCGGGTCCCCGCTGGGCGGCTCGACCTTGATGACATCGGCGCCGTGGTCGGCGAACAGCTTCCCCAAGTACGGGCCCGAGATCCCCGATGAGAGCTCCAGCACCCGGATGCCGGCCAACAACTGACTCACTGCTGCCCCCTTGACCGGCTCCGAGGACCGGTCCTGACGGGGAGAGTATGGCCGATGGCCTCCAGAGACTCGCCGGCCCGCCAGCCCCGTCAGTTCATGGCAGCCAGGATCGGAGCCAGCGATGCCAGCAGCGCCCCGACATCGTCGTCACCCTCGAGACCCAGCAGGTTGGTCGTCAGCGCGATGCCGAGGTCGAACGCGGGCGCGTAGGCCGCAATGGTCCGGAAGCCCGGCACGCCGCCCCCGTGGGTGTAGATCGTCAGACCGAGAATTTCGTCGGTCGATATGCCCAAGCCGTAGTCATTGGCGGGATCCGGGTGACCGGTCGTCATGAGCGCGACCTGGTCGTCATCGAGGATGTCGGTCGCGAAGAGTCCCCGTATCAGCAGCGCCACGTCGCCGATCTGTGCTTCGATGCCGCCGCCGGTCCATCCCGCGGAACGCGCGAAGTCGCTCGGCACGGTGCCGATGTCCACGAAGATGGCGTCGTTGTGGGTGATCTGGTTGTCGGTGGTGAGTCCCAGCAGCGGCGCCATCAGGTAGCCGATCGTCCCGCCGACGTACCCGTTCGCCGTGGGCTCGGGCGGGAACTCGTCAGGAGTGAGGTACGTGTGCTCCAGACCGAGCGGCTCGAACACACGAGCCCGCAGCTCTGCGGCTGCCGAGTTGCCGGTGACCGCCTCGATCAACAGCCCCGCAGCCAGGTAGCCGGTGGTGTTGTAGTGGAACTCGGACCCGAGCTCCGCCACGGGTCCGTACTCGGAAGCGAATTCCAATATCTCCTCTGGTGAGATCTGCTCGGCCAACCGGGGCGCGGCGAGCTGGTAGAAGCTGACGTCGAACGCGTACTCGACAAAGCCCGAGGTATGGCCTAGCAGGTCACGCACGGTGACTGCGGCGGCGTGTTCGTACCCCGGTGCCCAGCCGTTGCCCAGGTACTGCGCAACCGGCGCGTCGAGCTCGACCAGGCCTTCGGCGACGAGCTGCAGCACGACAGCAGCGGTGACCGACTTGGTGACCGAGCCGATGCGCACATGGTGATCGACCGTCATCGGGGCGCCTGTCGCGATGTCGCTGACACCCCAAGCGAACGTGCTGGGCTCGGCACCGCCTTGCGTGATGCCCAGCACGATGCCGGGCGCCCCGGTGCGGTCCATCCAGGCCCCGATCGCGGCGCTGAGCGGGTCAGCGGGCTCGGCATCGGGTTCGGGCTCGTCGCCGGACTCGCTGTCGGGCTCAGCCTCCGGCTCGTCCTGCGGCGCAGCCGTCGTGGTCGGAACGGCGGTCGTGACAGGCGGCGCCTCGCTGGTTGGCGGAGGCAGGGCGGCAGTCGTGGGCGCCGGCGCCTCAGTGGTTGCCGGAGGCGGAGCGGTGCCACTCGGCGCCGCTTCGTCGGCGCTGCTGCAGGCCGCCGCCAGCAGGCCGAGTGCTAGCAGTGCCGATGCGAGGTGCTTCATGCGCGCAGCGTATGACCCGAAGCAGGCGATTCTGAACCGGGACCCCGCATTCGGGCGAGTCATCGGGCGCCCGATGTGGGCAGACTGTGTCGCCGCTTGCGCCCCTGCGAGTGCGCTGGCAGCGACATTCTGCGAATATCCGCCGTTGACTCTGCGGAGACAGGCCGCACGGCCGCACGGAATAGGGGATCGACGTGAATCTTGGAATGCTGCTCTTCATGCCGGCGACCATCGCCGGCGAACAGGTCATCCTGATCGACACCTCGACGGAGGCAGGCGGCGGCGCAGCCCGCGAAGTCACCTATCAGGAGCTGCTCGACAACGTCGGACGGGTGGCCGGAATGCTGACCACGCTCGGGGTCGGCGTCGACGACCGGGTCGGCATCTTTGCCACCAACAGCGTCGAGTGCGTCGAGGCCATTTTCGGCGGTGCGTTCTGCGGCACTTCGGTCGTGCCGATGAACTTCCGGGCCGGCCAGGAGGAGACAGCGCACCTGCTCAGCGACAGCGGCATCAGCGTGCTGTTCACCGAGTCGCGCTACCTCGATCTCATCAACGAGAACAAGCCGGACAATCTCGAGCACGTTTACGTGCTGGACGACCCGGATTCGTTCGCTGCCGCCCGGGATGAGTCCTTCGAGCTGCCGGTCCCCGAGGATGTCGAGTTCGACGGGCTGTGCACGCTGCTGTACACCAGCGGCACGACGGCCATGCCCAAGGGCGTCAAGCTGACGAACGGCGCGATCACCGGCTACGTCATGGGCACCAACGACGCCGCTACCGGCGAGGACATGGGCAGGATGGCAGTGGCAGCGCCGCTGTACCACATCGCCGGGCTGACCTCGATGCTCAACGCGCTGTACAGCGGGCGCGTCGTGGTGCTGCTGCCCCAGTTCCAAGCCGATTCGTGGATCGAGTGCATACAGCGGCACAGCGTGACCCATGCGTTCTTGGTGCCCACGATGCTCGCCCGGGTGCTGCATGCGCCGAACTTCTCGCCGGACGCGTTCGACAGCCTCGAAGCGGTCACCTACGGGGCAGCGCCGATGCCGCCTTCGGTCATCCGACATGCCATCGACGAGTTCCCGTCCCATGTTGCATTTGCGGGTGCTTACGGGCAGACCGAGACAACCTCGACCGTGGCCGTGCTGGATCCCGACGACCACCGCATCGAGGGCACCTCCGAGGAGCAGGAGCGCAAGCTGCACCGGCTCTCGTCGGTGGGCCAGGTGCTCGAGGACGTGCAGGTGCGCATCGTGGACGCCGACAGCGGCGAGCCGGTCGAGCCCGGCGTGATCGGCGAGGTGCAGCTGTGGACCGACCGGGCGATGGACGGCTACTGGGGCCAGGACGAGAAGACCCGGGTCACCATCGACGACGAGGGCTGGGTGCACACCGGCGACCTCGGTTACCTCGACGACGATGACTACCTGTTCCTTCATGGCCGGACCGGCGACATGATCATCAGGGGCGGCGAGAACGTGCTGCCCGACGAGGTCGAGGCAGTGCTCTACGACCACCCAGACGTGCTCGAAGCCGCAGTGGTGGGCCTGCCGAGCGAGGAATGGGGTGAGCGCGTGGCTGCCGCCGCCGTGGTCCGCCCCGAGGCCGCCACGTCCGGTGACGATCTGGTTGCCCACGCCCGCGAGCGGCTGGCACCGTTCAAGCGCCCCGAGTTCGTGCACCTCATGGACGAGCTGCCGCGCACCTCCACCGGCAAGCTGCTGCGCCGCGACCTCATCCCGATGCTCGACGAGCTGGGCATCTGAGGCCGGTCCCCGGGCTCGGCGCGGCGCTGCTGGGCTGGCCGGGATCGCAAGCGCAGCCGTGAACACCACCCTGGCGACGGGGTATCGGGATGATCATCTGCATCTGCTGGCGTGTGCCGCCGCACGCCGTTCGGTGGATGTGCAGGCCGCGACATCGGTGGGGCAGCTGTTGGACGTCGTGCAGCACGCTGCACGCAGGGCAGAGGCGTCGACGCTCTTGCAGAACCGCCGAGGCAGCACAATGCGGCACGGCGGCGGTTCGTCGTCGTGGCTGAGAGTGTGGGGCTACGACGACGCGTTGCTGGCCGAGCGCCGTCACCCCACCGTCGCCGAGCTCGACGCTGCCACCGAGGATGTTCCGACCGTCGTGCACCACGTCACCGGCCATGTGGCGGTGGTGAATACGGCTGCAGGCCGAGCGTTGGGCCTGACGTCCGGCGACGTGCTCGTCGAGCGTCAGGATCTGCTGGCAGCGGTGCCCCGAGCTGATCGCGGCGCGACGGTGGCGAGCGTGGCCGAGGTGCTGGCTGACTTGGCTGCCGAGGGCATCACCGCCTGCACCGACGCAACTCACACCAACGACCTCGCTGCGCTGGAGCTGCTTGCAGAAGCAGCTGCCATGTCGCCATCCATTGACGTCACGGCGATGGTGGGTGCCGATCGGCTCGACTCGCTCGGCGGACTTTCCTTCGGCGGCGAGGTGCGCGGCTCAACCGCAGCGGGTGCCGTTGGCAGTGTGCAAATCGGCCACGCCAAGGTGATGCCGCCCCATGACGACGACAGCGCCATTGCCGGTCTGGTGGCGATGGCCCGCCAGCACGGCTTCCCGGTGGCAATCCACGTCATGGACATCGACACGCTGCAAGCGACCTTGGATGCCTTGGAGGCGCACCCGCCGCTGCTGGCCGGGATGGCGACGAACGAAGCCTGTCGCCCAGTGCCCGACCGCCCAGTGCCCGACCGCATTGAACATTGCGCTCTCGCACTGCCCGAACAGCTCGACCGCATCGCCCGGCTCGGCGTCGCGGTGGTGACCCAGCCCAGCTTCGTGACTCGGCGGGCGCAGAAGTACCGAGAACAGCTCACTCCGACTGAGCAGGCGTGGCTGTGGCCGCTGGCGAGCCTGCTGCGCCGCGGCATCCGCGTCACGCTGTCCTCCGACGCTCCGACGGTTCCCGCCGATCCCGCCGAGTGGGTAGAAGCGGCCACCGGTCGGGAGCTCGCGCCCGCAGAACGCATAGACGCCGTCACCGCCCGGCGCCTGTGTCTCGACGACCGCTGAGTACGCTGCCGCTTCGGCGCTGCGATCAGGGGAGGGCCGATGGCCGGGCCGATGGAGGGCATCCGCGTCGTCGAGTTGGGCGTGTGGATCGCTGGACCCGCCTGCGGCGGGATCCTGGCTGACTGGGGTGCCGACGTTCTCAAGGTGGAAACCCCAGACGGCGACCCGTTCCGTTCGCTGGAGTGGCTGTACCCAGGCGACAGCAACCCGCCGTTCGATCTCGACAACCGGGGCAAGCGCAGCATTGCCTTGGACCTGCGGCAGCCCGAAGGCCTCGCCGCCCTGCACTCGCTGCTGGCTGACGCCGATGTCTTCCTGTCCAACATCCGGCCCGGCGGGCTCGAGCGGATGGGCCTCGACTACCCCTCGCTCGCGGAGCGTTACCCGCGCTTGATCTACGCGAGCGTGACGGGCCTCTCGCTGCGCGGCGACGAGCGCGATCGCCAGACCTACGACGTCGGTGCATTCTGGTCGCGGGCCGGGATCGTCCGGTCGCTGACTCCAGAAGATGGCGACCTGCCGTACCAGCGCGGCGGCATGGGCGATCACATGACTGGGCTGGCCGCAGCGGCCGGAGTCGCGGCAGCGCTGTTCCACCGCACCAGCACCGGCAAGGGCCAGCTCGTGGAGTCGTCGCTGTTGCGCCTAGGCACCTACTTGCTCGGCTGGGACCACAACGTCACCGCCATGACGGGTGCCGAAACCGAGGCCTGGGGGCGCGACAGCCCGCCCAATCCGCTCATCAACTGCTATCGCTGCGGTGACGGCGCGTGGCTCTGGATGCTCGGCCTCGAAGGCGACCGACATTGGCCGCACGTGGTGCGCGCACTGGATCGGCCCGAGTGGGAGGACGACCCCCGTTTTGCCGACATCGTGCTCCGCCTCGAGAACACCGCCTCCCTCACTGCTGAGATGGACGCCGTCATGGCCACTCGCACACGCGCCGAGTGGGGCGAGATCTTCGATGCAAACAACGTCTGGTGGGCGCCTGTGCAGTCGACGCTGAATATGCGGTCCGACCCGCAGGCCCACGCTGCGGGCTGCTGGGTGAGGGTGCCCACACCCGCTGGCGGCACGACCGAGATGGTCGCGACACCGGTGGATTTCTCAGAGAGTGCGTGGGCTCCCGGCGGCCCGCCGCCCGAGCTCGGTCAGCACACCGAGCTGATCTTGCTGGAGCACGGCTACGACTGGGACGACATCGAGCAGCTGAAGCAGGCAGGTGTCATCCCCTGACGCGTGCACGCCGAGAACGGCCGCGCGTCGAGACGACGGCTGGGCGTGAGATAACTTCGATCCGCCGCGCCGCCGTGCGCCCAGAGCTCGGGGCTCGACAACCCGGGTGCGCAAGATGGGGCGGCGGGGAGGGAGAGGGGATGATCGAAGCGGTCAGCGCTCGTGTCCTGACGCCCGAATGGGCGCCGACGGTCATCCCCGCGCCATACGACGCACTGACACGCGACGAGCGGGCCCAGCATCTCGCAGAGAACCCCGACTCGTTCGCACACGTAGCCGGATCGCCGCCGGAGACCTTCGGCCACCCGAGCGAGCACCTGCGACACGCCGCCCGCAGCACCGAGGCGCTGGACCGGCTGATCGGGCTCGGTGCCTTCGGAGCCACCCGGGCACCGAGCCTCTACGTCCATTGCGTCGAAGCAAACGGCTACATCCAGCACGCGCTGCTGGGAGCCGTCGACCTCAACACCCACGTGCTGCGGCCCCACGAGGACACTCAGCCGGGCCGGGTCCACGGCTTGGCGGTGCACTTCACCGAGGTCGGCCGCATGTCCAGCCCGGTGGTGGTCACCGCGCCGAGACTGGACAGCGTCGTCAGCGTCATCGAGGCCACGCTCGCGGCAGCGGGCGATCCTTCGCCGCTGGAGCCTCTGCTGGACACCAAGACCGCTGACGGGGCCCGTGTCACGCTGTGGCCGGCAGTGATCCAAGCCGGCACCAGCGTCGACCTCGAGGGCCCGCTGTACATCGTCGACGGGCATCACCGGGTCGCCGCTGCCCGCCAGGCCGGCTTCACCCAGGTGCTCGTCGCGCTGGTGCCGGCCTCGGAGTTGCATCTCGGCGGCTTCGACCGGGAATTGAGCGAACTCGACATCATGCCGAGGCGCGTGGCCGAGCTGCTGGGCACCCGCTGCGAGGTTGTCGACGCTGCCGATGCCGCTGCTGCTCGCCCGACCGAGCCCGGCTGGATCGGCGTCGGCGTGGCCGGACATTGGTTCCGGGCGCGACGCCTCGATGTCGATGACCCGGCCGACATGCCCTCGGGTGTCGACCCGGCGAGCGGACTCGATGCGGCGTTCGTGCACGACTTCGTGCTGGCCGAGATCTTCGGCGTCACCAACGCCTCCGATCCCAGGATCACCTACCGGCCCACCAGCGTTGCCGTGGCCGATGCGCCCGTCACGATCATGCTGGCGCCTGCGCCGCTCGACGCGGTCTTTGACGTGGCAGATTTCGGCGGCGTGATGCCCCCGAAGACCACCTACTTCCTGCCGAAAGCCCGATCGGGCGTGCTGCTGGTCCGCTGTTGATGGGCCCCGTCCGGTGCTGATCGCGCTCACGGGCGGTGCTCGCAGCGGGAAGTCCAGGGCGGCCGTCGCATTGGCGAATTCGCTGGACGCCCCGGTGACCTTCATCGCGACGGCCGAAGCCGGCGATGCCGAGATGGCCGAGCGCATCGAGCGCCACCGCGCAGAGCGGCCTGCGGGATGGACGACGGCCGAGGCGCCGTTCCACCTCGTCGACGCTGCAGGACAGGTGAACCCGGCCGAGACGGTCGTGATCGACTGCCTGTCCATGTGGGCGGCGAACCGGATGCTGGAGGGAAGCCGTGCCGACGCCGGCGCCGATGCCGCACGTGTGAGCGAGATCATGGCCGAGACCTGCGAGCTGGTCGCTTGCCTGCAAGGACGCGTGGGCACCTCCATCGTGGTGACCAACGAGGTCGGCTCGGGCGTGGTTCCGGCTACGCCGCTCGGGCGCGCGTACCGCGACGCGCTGGGTTCAGCGAACCAGATCGTCGTCGGCGCTGCGGATCGGGCCTGCCTCGTCGTGGCTGGACGGCTGCTGGAACTTGCCGCGCCTGACGGCTGGACCTGAGGCGGTGCCGGGATTGTCATCTGGAGATCGCCGGCACCGCACCTCGTCCCTGCTCGAGCGAATGCTGGTGGACCTCCCAGGGCCCGACGAGGCTGCGCAGCAGACCGTGGCGGAGCGGGCGTCGGGAATCCTGCGACCCGCCGGCGCATTCGGACCGCTGGACCGGGTGGCAGCGTGGCTGGCCGGCTGGCAGGGGACCATCGAACCACGTGTCGAACGCCCGGCGGTGCTCGTGTTCGCGGCCGACCACGGGGTTGCTGCGGAAGGCGTGAGCGCCTATCCCGCCGAAGCCACGGCGGCGATGGTCGAAGCGGTCGCCCAGGGAGTCGCGACCATCTCGGCGGTGGCGCGCCTGGTTGGCGCCACGGTGCGTGTCGACGATCTCGGTGTCGGTGATCCCACCGGAAACCTGCGGGTGACCGATGCGATGACGCCGGCCTCGTTCGACGAGGCCGTCGAGGCGGGCGCTGCCGCGGTGTCCGAGGCAGCCGGCGACGGGGCGGACTTGGTGATCCTCGGTGAGCTGGGCATCGGCAACACCACTGCAGCGGCGGCGGTCTGCGGCGGGCTCTTCGGCGCGGATGCTGAGTCGCTGGACGAGGCGGCTGCGCTGTGGACCGGACCGGGCACAGGTGTGGAGGGCGACGCCCTGGCCCACAAGCGAACGGTGGTGCGGGACGCGCTGGCTCGCGTCGGGGAGGTCGCGCCGCTGGAGGCACTTCGGCGGCTGGGTGGCCGTGAACTGGCCGCGATGGCCGGGGCGGCCGTGGCAGCGCGGCATCGCTCGATGCCGGTGGTGATCGACGGCTTCATCTGCACTGCGGCGCTTGCGCCCCTGCAATTGGCCCAAGCGGGCAGCCTGGATCACTGCATCGCCGGGCACTGCTCGGCTGAGCCGGGTCACGAGCACTTGCTGGAGCGGCTCGGTCTCGAGCCGTTGCTGCGCCTCGATCTGCGCCTCGGCGAGGGCTCGGGGGCGCTCGCGGCCGTTCCCATCATCAGGATCGCAGCGACTGCGGTCACCGATGTCGCCACACTGGCCGAGTGGGGCCTGGCGTGAGCCTGCGAAACGTGGGGGATTCGGCGTGAGCCTGCGGAACGTGGGGGATTCGGCGTGAGCCTGCGAAACGTGGGGGACTCGGCGTGAGCCTGCGCGTTGCGTGGGCGTTCCTGACGCGGCTGCCGGGAGGCGCACACCCGTCGACCGAGCGGGACCTGGGCCGCAGCGTCCCATGGTTCCCACTCGTCGGCGCGATCGTCGGGGTGCTGAGCGGCGGGGTGTTCTGGGCCGTGTGGACGCCGCTCGGCGCGCCGCTTGCGGCAATCCTCGCGGTCGCCACGGGCGCTGCGCTGACGGGCGCATTCCATGAGGACGGGCTCGCGGACACCGTGGATGCGCTGGGCGGGACGACCCCTGAGCAGCGCCGCGAGATCATGAAGGACTCCCGCCTCGGCACGTTCGGGACGCTGGCGCTGGTGCTGGCGACGCTGGTGCAGGTATTTGCTGTCATGCCGTTGGCCGCACGCGACGCGATCATCGCCATGGCTCTCGCCCATGGAGTCGGCCGGGCGTCGGCAGTGACAGCGATGTCATTGATGCGGGCGGCGTCGGGCTCTGGTTTGGGGCATGGTTACGCGGCCCACCTTCGGGCTGCGCCATGCGCCGTGTCGTTGCTGGTCAGCTACGGCGCGGCGTTCGCTCTCGGGCCTGTGGGTGTGTTTGCCGTTGGTGCGGCGACCGGTGGTGCAGTGTTGGTCGGGCTCGTCGCTTACCGCCGGTTCGGCGGCATGACCGGTGATGTCCTGGGCGCGACCGCCCAAGTCAGCCAGATTGCCGGGCTGGTGGCGGTGTCGCGACTGCTCGACGACTTCGGCTGGTTCTGGACCTAGGAGACTGCTGAGCAATTGAGTGCTGTGGGCGTCGGTTTGGTGTTGTGACGCGGTTGGCGGGTTTGACGGCTGGTGCGGGAGTCGGCGGCGTGGGGGGGTCAGGCGGTGGCCCAGTTGGTGCCGTTGTGGTGCAGG
>JAJEBN010000030.1 GCA_022822525.1 Acidimicrobiia bacterium
CGTGGGCCTGTGCGGCATCTCCGACGCCGAGATCGAGGCGCTGAAGCACCCCGAGCCGTTCGAGTCCGAAGGCGGCGGCGTCTCCCAGCCCCCGCGGGAGAAGTGGCAGAACGCCACGCTGCTGCCGGTGAACTACCACGACGCCGTCATGCGCATCCCCGACGACGTGGCGTGGGACCGGTTCAGCGAGACCACCCCACCGGTGGAAGCCGGCTGACACCACGCCGTCGGTGCGGCTCGAGCCCGTCTCGGTCTAGGAGGCCAGAGTCATGGACGTCCCGACCTACAGAGGCAACTACTTCTCGAAGACGTCGCTGCTGGCGACCAACGACCTCAACCGGCAGCTGCGCGATCTCGGGCCGCTCGTGTACTTCGACAAGCAGGACGTCTTCGCAAACGCTCGCTACGCCGATGTGCGCGAGGCGCTTCGGGTCGACGAGACGCTGGTCAACGGGCGCGGCATCGGTGTCAACAACTTCCTGAACACGCGCCCCTCCCACACGGTGCTCGTCAGCGACGGCGACGTTCACAAGCGGCGCCGGACCGTGCTGATGGAGAGCCTCGGACGGCCACAGATCAACGAGCTTGTCAGCCGGGTGGAGCAGGCCGCCGACGCGCTTGTAGTCGATCTCATGGGGCGCGACGGCTTCTGCGCCGTGAAGGACTTCGCGAGCCATCTGCCGGTGAAGGTCGTCACCGATCTTGTGGGCCTGCCCCCACAAGGCCGTGAGCAGATGCTCGATTGGGCCGCTGCCACATTCCAGATGATCGGCCCCATGAATGCCCGGGCGGCCAAGTCGATACCCAGGATCCAGGGATTGCTGAAGTACACCGAAACCGTTGAGTACGCCCAGATGACACCGGGCGGATGGGCCGCCCGCACCCAAGAAGCGGTCCGCGACGGCCGGCTCACCTCCGACGAGGGGCGTGGCATGCTGATCGACTACATCGCTCCCAGCCTCGACACGACCATCCTCGCCGCGGCTCACCTGTTCTGGGAGCTGGCCCGCAATCCCGAGGCGTACGACGCGCTGCGGGCCGATCCCGGTCTCGTGCCGAGCGCCGTCAACGAAGCGGTCCGGGTGTCATCGCCGGTCCGCGGATTCACCCGCTCTGCCGAGACCGACTGGGAAGTCGATGGATCGACACTGCCCGCCGACGCTGGCGTGCTGGTGCTGTGGTCGAGCGCCAACCACGACGAGCGTCATTACGACAACCCCGAGGCGTTCGCTGTCGACCGGAACCCGCGCGATCACCTCGGCTGGGGCTTCGGATCGCACTACTGCGCGGGCGCCCACCTAGCTCGCCTGGAGATGGAGCAGCTTCTGCACGCCCTCATCCGGCACGCTGACCGGCTCGAACTGGAGGGCCCGCCGGTCCCGATCGTCAACAACATCCTGCAGGGCTTCGCCTCGATGCCGGCCCGGCTGCGCTGAGTTGAGCGCCCAAGGCGACAAGGCGGGACTGCTCGTCAGCGACGGGCGTAATGAGCCATGCCGACCAACAGCTCCGGGATCGGCGGCAGTTCCGCATCAGGATCGAGTTCGGCATACACGGCCTGCACGTTGACCACGAGGCGTTCGCTGTCACTCCAATCTGCAAAGTCGCCGAGATCGATGTCGTGCACCGCATCGCTCGCCGACATGCCCGCTGCATGGCGCGCCGAAGCTTCGCGATGTACGAACTCGAGATAGTCCTTGACCATCCGAGCCCCCTGCTTGTCGGTCACAGGCCCATGGCCGGGAACCACCGTCTCGACGTCGAGTTCGACGATCCGATCGCACGCTGAGATCCAGTTGGCGTACGGCCCCGCCCAGACGATCGGCGTGCCGTAGATGAAGAGAATGTCGCCCGTGTACACGGTCTTGGTATCGGGCACATACGCGAGCAGATCGCCATCAGTGTGCGCCGGGCCGACCTCGATGAGTTCGACCGTGCGACCGCCGACTGACAGGCTGAGAGAGTCGTTGAACGTGCGAGTCGGCGGGGTCATCACGATGCCGCCGAACTCGAACGGGCCGAACGCCGCGCGCAAGAACTCATTGACGACCGGATCCCCGTAGTCGGTCTCGATCATCGCCGCGATCGCGTCGGCCGGAACATCGAAGAACTCCTGGGCACAGGCTTCGGTAGCGACAATCTCCGCGCCGTCCAGCAACTGGTTGCCAAAGGTGTGATCTCCGTTCGAGTGGGTGTTGACGAGCGTGCCGATCGGGCAGTTCGCCGTCAACGCAGCCATGCCGTCAAGCATGTTCCGGGTGAGCCTGAGGTCGAATAGCGTGTCGACCAGCAGAGATGCGCCATCGCCGGTGATGAGCCCGGCATTGCTCCAGCCCCAACTGCCGTCGGGCTGCAGCCAGGCAAAGGTGCCGTCGCCGATTTCGACGAGACCGCGATCGAAGTTCCTGTCCATAGTGCCCCTCCCCATGCGCAGGACGTCAGACTCCCGTACGCAGCCGATGGACTTCGGCCGCGGGCAGGATCTTCTGTGAGCAAGTTCCAAGTTCCTGTACTTCAAGCCGGACTTCGTCGCCCGGCACGAGCCACCCGGGAAATTCGGCCGGACCTAGAACCGCGAAATGCTCGAAGAGACAGCCAGTCGGGACCGTTCCCGAACCGATGGCCTCGCCGGGACGCAGGGCTGTGCCCCGCGATGCGTAGGCGATGATCTCGCCGAATGACCAGTCCATCTGGTCCATCCAGCCATGCGAGATTTGCTCACCGTTGACGTAGGCGGCCATCTCCAAGTGGTAGGAGTTGCCGGAACGAAACGCCTCCAGCTCATCGGCAGTCACGAGCATGGGGCCGAATGTGTTCGCGCTATCCTTCCCCTTGGACGGTCCCAGGCTGAGCTTCATCTCACGCATCTGCAAGTCGCGAGCGCTCCAGTCGCAGAAGATCGTGAATCCAGCGATGTGCGACTCGGCCGAGTCCGGATGGAGATTCTGACCGCCTCGACCGATGATCGCCGCAACCTCGAGCTCATAGTCAAACCAGACGCAGCCTGGCGAGATCTCGACGGCATCGTTCGGGCCGACGACTGACGTCGTGTTCGAGAAGTAGAACGCAGGGAGCTGCTCCCACAGCGGGTCCATTTCGATCCCGGCCGCGGACTGCGCATTCCTGAGATGGTCGAGGAAGCAGAGAAAGTCGCGGACTTGCGGCGGCCGAAGCGGCGGCGCGAGGTCCGCCGCAGCCAGGTCGATGACCTCGATCGGATCACGTTCCGCTCGCTCGCCGGCCTCGGCGAGAGTTGACCCGTCGTCGCCGAGGAGATCGATGAGCGCCGTCTCGTCGTCGAGCAGGTGGACCGAATCGCCGCGGACGAGCCCGACCCGTTCCGTCGAAGCGTCATCTCGGCAGGTGACCCATCTCATCTTGGCCTCGCCATCGATCCTTCCGGCATTGCCGTTGTCGTGGCCGCGACACTAGCAATTGGGAGACTGTTAGCTGCTATTCTCGCCATTTGCTTGACATTTCGAAATTCTTGGCGCAGGCTGTGGCCGAAAGGAGCAAACATGCCAAACGTCCAACCACTCGCTCGCGAAGACCTCCCCCAGTTCGAGGAGGTCTTCAGCATGGTTAACGCGAACATGGGCTTCCTCCCGACCTCGCTGTTCACGATGGGGCACGTGCCCGAGATTCTGGGCGGCTTCTTGGCGCTCGGCGGAGCGGTCCTGCAGAACCCGGTGATCGACGGCGAATTGAAGAACCTCGTCTCGCACGCTGCGAGCGCTGCCAACGGCTGCCGCTACTGCCAGGCGCACACCGGCGCAACCGCTGCCAACCAAGGAACCGATCCCGCAAAGATCGCTGCCGTCTGGGAGTTCGAGACATCCGACCTCTTCAACGACGCCGAGCGGGCGGCCCTGCGGCTGGCCTTCCATTCCGGCTCGAGCCCGAATGCTGCCACGGCCGAGGACTTCGACGAGTGCCGCAAGCACTATACCGAAGAGCAGATCGTGGCGATCGTGGCCGTGTGTGCGCTGTTCGGCTACTTGAACCGCTGGAACGACACCATGGCCACCCAGCTCGAGTCGGAACCCAGCGAGTTCGGAAGCGACCACTTGAGCGCCGTCGGCTGGCAAATCGGCCGGCACGCCTAACGGTTCGCCGATGCCTTTCACACTCGCCAACGTCGACGGCCGCGCCGCCCTGGTGGCGGGCGACGACTACTACGACCTCGAAGCCGTGTCTGCAGGCGCGCTCGGCAGTGACCCGATGGCCGCGCTCGGCTCCGCAGACCAGCTCGCCGAGCTGTCCGCGGGTCTCAACGCTCATGATCCGACCGGTTCGCTTGCCGACGCCCCGCTGGGTGCGCCGGTGCCGGCGCCTCGCAATTCGTACGGGATCGGGCTCAACTACCGGTCGCACGCTGCAGAAGCCAACATGAACGTGCCTGAGGCGCCGCTCGTGTTCACCAAGTTTCCCTCGTGCATCGTCGGGCCCAACGACGATGTCGAGCTGCGCAGCGAGCGGGTCGACTACGAGGGCGAGATTGTCGTCGTCATCGGTCCCGGCGGCAAGGACATCGACGAAGCCGACGCCTGGAGCCACGTCGTCGGGCTGACTGCCGGCCAGGACGTCTCTGACCGTGGCATGCAGATGGCCTCCAAGCCGCCGCACTTCGACCTCGGCAAGTCGTTCGACACCTTCGGGCCGATCGGTCCGGTGCTCGTGTCGACCGACTCCTTCGCCGATCTCGACGCCGTGCGTGTTTCCACCCATATCAACGGCGAGCAACGCCAGAACGACACGACGGCCAGCCTGATGTTCTCCATCCCGACGCTGGTCTCGTACCTGTCGCGCATCACCACGCTGCAGACCGGCGACGTGATCTTCTCGGGCACACCGGAGGGAATCGGCGCGGTGCAGGGGCTGTTTCTTGCAGACGGCGATGTCATCACCACCACGGTCGAGGGCGTCGGCACGATGACTAACCGCTGCGTGCGGGTGTCCGACCACGGTCATCCCACTCCGAACTTCCCGCCGCGCTAAACGAATTTCTCCCTGAATTTCGATATTTGATTGACCCAGCGAACTATCCCGCCTAGGGTCGCGCGCGCCGTCGACGACGCACGTCACGGCACAACCGGGGAGGCGCAGTGGCTCAAGAGATTGTGACGACGAGGCGGAATCGAGTCAGGTGGCTCGCCGCCGCGCTGGCGCTCGTGCTCCTCGCGGGCGCATGCGGCACCAGCGACGACAGCGACGACAGCGACGACGACTCGGCACCAGCGGCGACGGACGCGGCGACCGAGACCGCTGCCGACGTCGCCGACGACACCAGCGACACCGACACAAGCGATGCCGACACCGGCGACGCTGCTGACGATGCTGCGCCGGCCGCCGACGAGCCCGAACCGCCAGCAGGCAGAAGCGGGACGCTGCTGTGGGCCCTTCCCTCCAACGGCGCCAACTTCTACGACCCCCACGCTTCGACCAATCCTTTTGCCCGGTCATGGATGTATCCCTTCTATGACCGCCTCACCAACGTCGATGCCGACGGCAACCCCCAGCCGATGCTCGCGACCTCGTGGGAGTTCAGCGACGACGGCAGCTCGCTCACCTTCCATCTGCGCGAGGGGGTGGTATTCCATGACGGAGCGCCGTTCAACGCCGAGGCGGCAAAGCTGAACCTCGACCGGGCACGCAATCCGCAGTCGGCGCCGGCCACGTTTGTCGACCTGCTCGCCGTCGAGAGTGTCGATGTGGTCGACGAGTACTCGGTGCGGTTGAACCTTTCGGCGCCCGGCGGCGCCCTGCCGATGCTGCTCGGCGATCAGGCGGGCATGATGATCTCCCCCACCGCCATGGACAACGAGGACATCGGCACCATGCCAGTCGGGGCCGGGCCGTTCGTGGCTACCGCGTTCCGCGTCGACGAGGTGATGTTCGCCGACGCCTTCGACGACTACTGGGACCCCGAGATCCCCAAGGTCGACAAGCTCGAGCTGCGGTTCATCCTCGACCCGCAGACCCGCCTGAATGCCATCTCGAGCGGCGAGCTGCACGGCGGATTCATGGACGTGGTCACCCACTCGCGCGACGACGCCATCGAACTCGGCTTGGTGATCACCGAGAGGGTCTCGACCGGCATGTTCCAGCTGTTCCTGAACACGGAATTGGTGCCCGAGTTCGCCAACGTCAACGTTCGGCGCGCCATGGCGATGGCGATCGACCAGCAGGCGTTCAGCGATGCGCTGCACCACGGCGAGTGCACCCCGTCCGATCAGGTGTTCAGCAAGGGCTGGTGGGCCGCGAACCCCGACATCGACGCCGACTACTACCCCTACGATCCTGCTGCCGCCCGCGCCTTGCTCGAAGCCGAGGGCGTCACCGACCTCGAGTTCACCTCGATTACGGCCAACCTGCCGCCATTCGTCGCCATGTCCGAGGCAGTCGCAGGATTCTTCGCCGAAATCGGCGTCACGATGAACGTTGCGGCAACGCCGATACCGGAGCTCATCGCGGGGTTCATCGTGAACAAGACCGCCGAGGCGTACTTCTCGGTGAACCCAGGTGCGGTCGATCCGGCGAAACTGGTCGGCACCATCTGGCTGCCGCCCAGCCCGTTCAATCCAGGCGGCTACGAAGTGCCGGGGCTGTTCCCGCTGCATCTCCAGGCACAGTCGGGCACGACTCCCGAGGAGCGTGCCGGCGCGTACCACGAGATGGCGCAGCTGTTGACCGACGAGCAGCCCACGATCGTCTTCTGCACCCCAGCAAATCTGATGGTGCACCGCCCCGAAGTCGGCGGGGTGCAGATACTGGCCACCCAGACAGACGTGGACGTGTCCCAGATCTATTTCGTCGAGTAACCGGACTCGATTGACACAGCCCGATGCTGCGCCTGGCCGCCCGACGGCTGCTGAAGGTCATCCCGCTCCTGCTGCTGGTGAGCTTCATCTCCTTCGGGCTGCTGAACCTCGTGCCCGGCGATCCCGCGGTGCAGATCGCGGGCGAGTTCGCCACTGAGGAACAGATCGAGGACATTCGCGCAGGACTCGGTCTCGACCGCCCGTGGCCCGTCCGCTACGCCTCGTGGCTCGGCGACGCGGTGCGGGGCGACTTCGGCGTGTCGCTGTTCTCGAAGGTGTCGGTGGCAACCCAGATCTGGGACCGACTGCCGGCCACGCTGTCGCTGATCGGGTTGTCGTTGGCGATCTCGGCGCTGATCGGGGTGCCGGCGGGCACCTTCGCCGGCTGGCGGGAGGGCACGGTGCTCGACCGTTTCCTGACGATGGGCACCACCGTGGGAGTCGCCGTGCCGGTCTTCGTCGCCGCTCCGGTGCTGATCCTCATCTTCGGCATCAAGCTGGACTGGCTGCCCGCCACCGGATATGTCCCGATCACTGCCAACCCCATCGACTGGGCGCGCAGCCTGATGCTGCCGGCCATCGCGTTGGCGCTCACAGGGGCGGCAGAGATCGCCCGTCAGACACGTGCCGGCGTGATCGACGTCAAGAAGCAGGACTTCGTGCGGACAGCGCATGCCAACGGGCTCGCGACGTGGCAGGTGCTGGGCAAGCACACGCTCAAGAACGCCATGATCCCCGTCATCACCGTGATCGGCCTGCAGATCGGGCGGCTGTTCGGCCTGTCGGTGCTGATCGAGCAGATCTTCAATATTCCGGGACTTGGCAGCCGCCTCATCGCGGCGGTGTTCGAGAACGATGTGCCCTTCATCCAGGGGACGGTGTTGATACTCGGGACGGTGATCGTGCTGGTGAACGCCGCTGTGGACATCTCCTACGGCTATTTCAATCCCAGGGTGCGGGCAGCAGCATGACCATCGCCGATCACGACATGTCCAGCACCGCAGTGGAATCTGCGACGACCGAATCGAGGAGAGCGCGCTTCCTGCGGCGGTTCCGCCGCCAGGGCTGGGCGATCGGGGCGCTGGTGTTCCTCGTCATCGTCGCCATCAGCGCAATCTTCGCCCCGTGGGTGGCCCCGCACGACCCGCTCAGCCAGAGCCTCACAGACAGCTTCGCCGGGCCGGGCAGCGAGTACTGGCTCGGGGCCGACAGGCTCGGCCGCGACACGCTCTCCAGACTGATCTTCGGTGCCAGGTACTCGTTGCTCGCAGCAGCGCAAGCGGTGCTCGTGGCAACCGTGCTCGGCGTCCCCATCGGCGTGATTGCGGGCCTCGCCCGGGGGAAGATCGACGCCGTTGCTTCGCTGGTCGCTGACGCAGTCCTGTCGATCCCGGCCATCGTGCTCGCCCTGGCAATCATCGGCGTGCTGCGGCCCAACCTCACCAACGCGATGATCGCCATCGGCATCGTGTATGCACCGCGGCTGTTCCGGGTCGTGCGCAGCGCGGCCATCTCGGTGCGAGAAGAGACCTACATCGACGCCGCCAGGGCGAGCGGCGTCGGCATGCTGACCATTGCACGCACGCACGTGATTCCCAACGTGCTCTCGCCGCTGCTCGTGCAGATCTCGCTGGCGCTGGGCTTCGCCGTGCTGGCCGAAGCCGGCATCAGCTTTCTCGGACTCGGCGTCCAGCCGCCGGACGCCAGCTGGGGCGTGATACTGGGCCAGGGCACCGTGAAGCTCGAGGAGCAGCCGCTGCTGATCCTGTTTCCCGGCGCCGCCATCTTGTTGACAGTTCTGGCCTTCAACGTCCTCGGCGACGGTCTCAATGACTCGCTCGGACGGGAGATCCGCCGTGAGTAGTCATGCGTCTTCGGCAGTCGACCCGGTGCTGCAGATCGAGGATCTGGCTGTCGAGTTCATCACCGAGCACGGCTGGCTGACCGTGGTCGACGGCGTGTCGTTCGAGGTGGGCCGGGGCGAGACCGTCGGGCTGATCGGCGAATCCGGGTGCGGGAAGTCGGTGACGGCCATGGCCGTGCTCGGGCTCATCGAGCAGCGGTCAGGGCGAGTCTCACGTGGCTGCATCAGGCTGGACGGTCGGGATCTGCTCGCACTGGACAGCCGGGAGATGCGTGAGATCCGTGGTCGCAAGGTCGCGATGGTCTTCCAGGAGCCGATGACCAGCATCGATCCCGCGTTCACGGTCGGCAATCAGATGGTCGAAGTGCTGAGACGCCACCTGCCGATGTCCAGGTCGCAGGCACGACAGCGCTCCGTCGAACTGCTCGACCGGGTCGGCATCACCGATCCCCATCGACGCATCGACAGCTTCCCCCACGAGCTCTCGGGCGGGATGCGCCAGCGGGTGCTTATCGCCATGGCCCTGTCGTGCGAGCCGGATCTGCTCATCGCCGATGAGCCCACGACGGCGCTGGACGTGACCGTGCAGGCGCAGGTGCTCGACCTGCTTGCCGGGCTGCAGGCGGAGATGGGCATGGCGGTGCTGCTGGTCACGCACGATCTCGGTGTGGTGTCGGAGACCTGCGAGCGGGTCATCGTCATGTACGCCGGAGAGATCGTGGAGACGGCCAGCACCGATGAGCTGTTCGCGCGGCCCCTCCACCCCTACACCGCCGCCATGCTGGCCAGCCTGCCGGGACTGCATCCCGACGAACCGCTCGATCCGATTCCCGGCATCGTCCCGCCGCGCCATGCGCTGCCGCCTGGATGCTGGTTCGAGCCCCGCTGCGAGCACGCGATCGAACTGTGCGGTTCGGGCCACCCCACGCTCGTCGCTGTCGGCGGCAGGAGCGCACGGTGCCTGCGTGCCGATGACCTCAGACTGCCCGGAGTCGGATCGTGAACACGACGGGCAGCACCGCTTCGACGCCGATCCTGGAGGTGTCGGAGGTCTCCAAGTCGTTCCCAGCGTCCAAAGACGTGTTCGGCCGTGTCGTCGCCCGGCTGCAGGCGGTCGTGGAGGCGTCGCTGACCATCAATCCCGGAGAGACGCTGGGTCTCGTCGGGGAATCTGGCTCTGGCAAGTCGACCCTCGGCCGGCTGGTGATGCGGCTCACCGATGTCGACGCGGGCCGCATCGTGCTCGACGGCGACGACATCACCGAGTCCAACGGGCCAGAACTGCGTGCAGCTCGCCGCAAGATGCAGATCGTCTTTCAGGATCCTCAGTCATCACTCGATCCGAACTGGCTCGTGCGCGACATCATCGCCGAGCCGTTGCGGGCCTACGGAGTCAGCCGAGCCGATCGACTGTCGGCCACCGAGCGGCTGCTGGCTGACGTCGGCCTCGAACACGCCCACGGTTCGCGCTACGCATCGGAGTTCTCCGGCGGTCAGCGACAGCGTGTTGCCATCGCCCGCGCGCTGGCGCTCGAGCCGAACTTGGTGGTGTGCGACGAGCCTGTGTCGGCGCTGGACGTGTCCACCCAGGCGCAGGTGCTCAGCTTGCTCGAGGCGCTGCGTGACCGGCGCAACCTGGCGTACCTGTTCATTGCGCACGACTTGGCTGTGGTGCACCACATCAGCCACCGCATCGCCGTGATGTACCTCGGCCGCATCGTCGAAGTCGGACCCGCCGACGACGTATACAACCGCCCTCGGCACCCCTATACCGAGGCGCTGCTGTCGGCGATGCCGAATCCCAAGCCCGCAAGTCGTCGCCAGCGGATCCTGCTCACCGGCGAGATGCCGAGCCCGGTCGATCCCCCGCCGGGCTGCCGCTTCCAGACCCGCTGCGCGCATGCCATGGACCTCTGCCGCCGAGTCGAGCCCGAACTCGTGGCCTACGGCGACGTCGAAGTGGCGTGCCACCTGCACGACACGGGACCGGAACTCGCAGGCGCCAGCGTGACGGAGATCTCGCGTGGTCGATCGGCCGGCAGCGCAGCCCCGGCTTCATGAACCCCTCACCCCAGAACCTTCAGACCCAAGGAGAAAACTCACATGACCGTGCTAGATGAACAGCAGAGCGGCTTCCTCGCGGAGCACGTCTGGGCCATCTTGGCCACCGGCCGCAGCGACGGCTCGCCGCAGCAATCGATGATCGGCTACGTCGTCGACGACGACGGCCGCATCGTGATCTCGGCCAAGAGCTACACGGCCAAGTGGCACAACGCAGTGCGTCAGCCGTCGGTGAGCCTGTGCGTTCCCGACGGCCGAGTCCACCTGGTGGTCTACGGCACGGCCGAGGCCATCTCGGAAGATCCGCAGCGCGCCGAGCTCACCGCAGATGTCTTCGCCCGGCTCATGGGCAAGGAGCGGCCCGATCCCTCGGGCATCGTGCCGATGCTCAACGAGCAGCAGCGCACCGTCATCCGCATCACCCCGACAAGCGCCATCTTCCACGAGTAGCGCCCACCCGCCGCCATCGAGGCGCAGGGCACAGCAACATTTTCCGAAATAGCGAATTTCGAACAGAAGGAGCCGCCGTGACGGCCTACATAGACCGAGTCAAGAACGTCCGCGACTACATCGCCCTCCCCCTGCTGTACGACCACTGGTACGTCGCCGGTCTGGGCGAGGAGTTCACTCACCAGCCGAGCGCCAAGACCCTGCTCGAGCGATCGATCGTGTTCTACCGGACGCAATCCGGCGAGTTGACCGCGCTGCAGAATCGCTGCTTGCACCGCTCCTTCCCGCTCGCCGAGAGCACCGTTGTCGACGACGACATCGTGTGCGGCTACCACGGCGCCCGGTACGGACCTGACGGCACGATCGTGCGAATTCCCTGCCAAGCGAATACCCCCAACCGGGCGCTTCGCACCTACCCGGTGCACGAGATCGGTCCGTTCGTGTTCATCTGGATGGGCGACCCCGCCTCGCCTGATACCGACAAGCTGCCTGATCTCCCCTTCCTCGGCGATCCCGGCTACCGCTCGATGCTCGGCGCCACCGACGTTGCTGGCAGCTACCTGCTCATGCTGGAGAACCTGAACGACCTCACTCACTTCGCCTACCTGCACCGCGAGACGTTCAGGTTCGACCACTCGTTCTTCGATCTGCCGACCACTGTCGAGCAGCGGCCCGAGGGGATCTACTGCAACCGGATCGACACGGATCCGCGGCGCGCTACGGGTGCGCTGCCGCCCGCGATCCGCGAGCGGGTTCGGGGGAGGCCGGCCGAGCGATGGGACGGCGGGATGGCGGTGTCTCCCGGCGTTTTCCAAGGCTACGCACCCATCATCGTCGGGGAGCCCGACACGGACGACCGCGAGGTTTTCGAGACCCACATCATGCATTTCCTCACACCTGAGACGGCGACGTCGGCCCACTACTGGTGGTCGGTGTCCAACGACTTCGCCCTTGACGACGACGCCTTCTACGCCTTCATGCAAGGCCACCTCGAGAAGGGATTCGAGGAGGACCGCTGGGCCGTCGACAAGATGCAGCGTCTGCTCGAAGTCGACACCACACCGTTCAAGGAAATGAGCGTTCAGGGCGACAAGGCAGGGCTGCTGTTCCGCCGCCGGATGGTCGACTGGGTCAACGACGAGTACGGCAACTGATCCCCGAGGGTCTGCTAGAGCATGGGAGAGTGCGCAGCATCGAGGGTCGTTGACGAGGGGGCACCATGCCGGAAACCAGTTCGCCTTCGGGGAAGCTGATCGTCGAGCGAGACGGCCCGGTCACGACGGTGATCCTCAACCGCCCCGAGGTGCACAACGCCCTCGACAGGGAGATGTCCCAGGAGCTGAACGACGCTGTCCGTGAGATCAACGTCGACCGGGAGTGCCGGGTGATGGTGCTCACCGGTGCGGGCCACACCTTCTGCGCCGGCGACGACATCAAGGAGTTCAACGACTGGACGCCCGACGACCCCCTCTGGCAGGCTCGGCTCTACCAGGAGACGGTCTCGCTGATGGAAGACCTGCTCCCGGTCACCATCGCCGTCGTCGACGGGGTGTGCACTGGCGGCGGTCTCGAACTGACCCTGGCTGCGGACTTCGTGCTGGCGACGCCCCGTTCACGGTGGGGCATGCCGGAGATCAACTGGGACATCACCCCGGGATGGGGCGGCACCAGCAAGCTGGCCAAGCACGTGGGCCGTCGCAGGGCCAAGGAATGGAACCTGCTCGGCACGCTGTTCAGCGCCGAGAAGGCCGAGCGCCACAACCTGGTCAACCGTCTCGTCGAGCCCGGCGACATGGACGCGGAGCTGGATCGGCTCATCGAGATCATCCTGAGCAAGCATCCCCAGGCGATGCAAGTGACGAAGTACTTCATCGACAAAGGCGCCGACCTCGACTACCAGAACGTGATGGCCTTCGAAGGGGCCCCGCAACGCGTGCCCTTCGGCGAGGGCACCCGGGCTTTCGTCGAGCGCGACAGCCGCAACGATCGCCGCCGGCTGCTCAACGATTTCTGGTTCGACTGATCCGGCGCTCGGGAGCCCAGCGGCGGCGGGCGCGTTGCGCTTCACTGAGGGGGCTCGCTTCGCACGATCCGTGCGACAGCCCCGAACCGACAGCGAGGTGCCATGCCTGCAATGCAGCCGACCGCCGACCAGTTCCGCGCCTTCCGCGATGACCCCCACGACGGGCCCATCGCACAGGTCAACCTGCTGAAATTCCGGATCAAGGCCGCCTACGGGCCAGATGAGCCCGAGCACGCCAACGACGAGTCCGGCGTCGTCGCCTACCAGCGTTACGTCGATGCCTTCCGGGCTGCCGCCAGCGAGGTCGGCGGGAGCTGCCTGCTCTACGGGCACGCCGAGCGCTATTTCATCGGCCAGGGCGACTGGGACGCCGTGCTGATCATGCACTTCCCCAACCGGGCTGCGTTCATTCAGACCCTGAACCATGCCGACTACGCGGAGATGCACCGCCACCGCGCAGCCGGACTGCTCTGCCAAGACCTGCTGACGACACGACCGGCCGTCGCCGCCGCCTAGCGAGCAGCGCACCCATCCACGAACCGCGATCGACAAGCCGGAACGAGGTGCATCTGAGGGCTCTCATCCAGGCATCGCGGAATAATCGGATCAAGGGGATGTGGAAGCACCCTGCCGACGAGACGTCGCGGGGGTACCGGATGCTGAGCTGGCGGCAGGACCCTGTGCGCTCCCTTGCACCGCGTCGCTCCGCAGTTGGCTCGTAACAGATGCGCTCCGTTGAGCGTCTGTCGGGCGCACAGCGAGGTCACAGAGGTCACAACTGTGGCGTCGCGTGATGCACTCATTCGAGATCCGACAAACGAGATGCACTGTGGAACTCGATTCTCGCGATCAGACGCAAACCAAGAGAGCCTGGGCTTGGACACTGCTGAGGATCCTGCTCGGTTGTGCGACCGACCCAGTTCAGCCTGCATCGCTGGGCAGCCAGGAATGCCCCGCTGCTGGCGCGGATCCCCTAGCTAATCGCTGCCGGAATCGCGGGGTCGGTGGCGTCGCACGACCGAGCCGGCGATGGTGCGCAGCGGCGTCGCTGATATCTCGACGACGGCTCCGACGAGCTGCGCCGGGGCGCGTGCGGCTTCGATGAGGCCCCGGCCGAGCACCCCGCCGGCTGTGCGGCCAGAGGGCCGGCGCATCCACCCCAGCGCCACGAAGACGCCGAGCGAGACGAGTGCGATGAGTGCCATGAGCACGACGACGACAATCCAGCCGTCGTTGCGCCCGATGAGCGGCAGATCCACGAAGTTCATTCCGAAGAACCCCGCGACCAGCGACAGCGGCAGCATGATCGCCGCGTAAATCGTGAGCACGCGGGTGACCTCGGTTGCCTGGCGCGCCTCGGCGCCCCGGTATGCGTCGAGGCTCTCCGCCAGCGCGGTGCGGGCGGCCTCAACGCCCTGCGCGGCGCGTGATGCCGTGTCGAACACATCGGAAAAGCGCCGTCTTCCAGCTTCGGTCAACACCGGGGATGAGGTGCGGCGCAGGATGTCGAGGGCTTCGCGCTGGGGGTGAACCGATTTGCGGAGCGCGGCCAAGTCGGCACGCACGGCGGTGATCTCAGCGAGGAACCCGGGGGCGGCCCTCAACGCAAGCTCGTTCAGCTCGTCGTTGCGATTGTCGAACACATCGAGCACCGACACGAGCCGGCGGGTGGCGACGTCGGCCAGCCGCGCCAGCGTTTCGTCGGGTCCGCCGCTCGCGAGCTCGGGCCGGCGCGACGCCCCGTGCCACATCGCCTCGATGGAACGCGAGCGCGGACCGTGGATAGTGACCAAGCAGCGCTTCGACAGGAAGCAGGCGATCTCATAGCTCTCGATGCGCTCATCGCTCAGCGCGTGCAGCACCACGTGCACTGACTGGCCGAAGTCGTCGACCTTGGGAAGATCGGTATCGGCGATTGCGTCGCGCACCGCCATGGCATCAAGGCCGAATCCCTCGGCGAACTCCATGATGTGCTCGATGTCATCGGGGCCCGCCGTGATGTCGATCCATGCCCAGCCCTCGGTCGGCATCGCGTGCGGCTGCTCCAGGGGCTGCGCGACATCCTCGACTCCGAATTGGAGCGCCCGCAGATTCATGACTCAGGGGGCGACTCGGCTGCACCACCGGCGGCGCCAGGCCGGATCCCGAGCGGCTTCTCGAACAGGTACGAGTAGGCGACCACAATCTCCTCGTCACCGGACGGGTCACGCAGCGTTGCGGTCGCTGCCCCGAGCCGGACCACACGCAACTCCCTGCCGTCCACGACGACAGTCTGTCCTCCGGCGAGATCCGGCTTCAACGCCCGCCCTGCGGCAATGGAGGGCACTGGACTTCTGATTCGACCAGACCGCCGCCCGACGCCGCCTCAAGCTGCTCAACGTCATCGACGAGTTCGCCCGCGAAGCGCTCGCCATCACCGTCGACCACTGCATCGACGCCGACGGGGTCGCCGCCGAATTGAACAACCGACAATCACCACGAACCAACACCCATGACAGCTGGACCGACTATCGGGTCCCCGTCACTCCCGTAAGGTCTCGAACGTGAGAATCGCCGTCGTCTACAACCGCGACAGCCGCAATGTGATCAACCTGTTCGGCATGCCGAACCAGGAGAAGATCGGCCTGAGAACCATCGAGCGCCTCAGCGATGCGTTGCGAGCCGGCGGCCACCAGGTCACGGCCCTCGAAGCCGACAAGGAGCTGATCTCCCAACTCGAGTCGTTCATGCCGCGCGTGGTCAAGGGCGAACGACCGGGCATGGTCTTCAACGTCTCCTACGGGCTGCAGGGACAAGCGCGCTACACCCACGTGCCCAGCATTTTGGAGATGATCGGCATCCCCTATGTGGCTTCCGGCCCGCTCGGGCACTCGCTGGCGCTGGACAAGGTCGTCACCAAGATGATCCTGCGCCAGCACGACATTCCCACCCCCGAATTCGTCGTGCTCGAGACGCCCCAGTCGCCGGTTCCCGACGATCTGCGCTACCCGATGATCGTCAAGCCCAAGAACGAGGCGGTGTCGTTCGGCCTCGCCGTGGTCGACGACGAGCAGGCGCTGCGGGAATCCGCTGGGGTCATCTTCGAGCGGTTTCGCCAGCCAGTGCTTGCCGAGCAGTTCATCGAGGGCCGCGAAGTCAACGTCGGGATCCTGGGCAACTCCCCGCCCGAAGCCTTCCCGCCGGTGATGCTGAGCTTCGGAACCGACGGCCCGCAGATCTACACATACGAAGACAAAACCGGGCGCAGCGGGCGGACCATCGAGCCGCTGTGCCCCGCCCCGATCCCCGACGAACTCGCCCGGCACACCCAGGACATCGCCGTGCGGTCGTTCTCAGCGCTCGGGCTGTTCGACTGCGCCCGTGTCGACATGCGGATAGACGACGACGACAACGCCTACGTGCTCGAGGTCAACAGCCTGCCCAGCCTCGGCGAGCACGGGTCGTACCTCGTGGGCGCCGACCATGTCGGGCTCGACTTCGCTGCGTTCGTCAATCGCCTCGTCGAGGTGGCGAGCGCCCGCTACTTCGGCACCCCACAGCCCCCGTCGGTCGACGCGAAGTCTGCCGACCCCTCCGAGCAGGTCTTCCAGTACATCACCCAGCGCCGCGACCAGATGGAGCGGTCGCTGCAGCAATGGGTGGAGCTGCCGAGCCGGACCGACGACCCGCTCGGCCTCGCACGGACCGCCGACCGAGCTGGGCGGATCTTCGCCGACATCGGCATGAGGCCGGTGCTCGACCTCACCGACGAACCCGAGGCCTACATGTGGGAGACCGCCCGCGGCTTCGACGGCGGGACGCTGCTGGTCGCCCACCTCGACGTGCCCGCCACCGGCGCCGCGCTGCGCCAGGGCTTCCGTCGCGACCCCGAGTGGCTCTACGGCGAGGGCATCGGCCGGTCGCGCGGCTCGCTGGTGATGCTCGAGTATGCCCTGCGGGCCCTGCGCGCCATCCGCACCCTGAGACGGGTTCCCCTCGGCGTGCTGCTGTACTCCGACGAGGGACAGGACGCCATCCAGAGCCACACCCTCATCAGGCGAGCCGCCGAGCGCGCCGAGCACGTGCTTGTCTGCCGCCCCGGCACGGTCGACAACGGCATCGTCACCCAGCGGCGAGGCAGCCGCCGCTACGAACTCACCGTCGAGGGGGCGCGACTGAGCCCGGGACAAATCGGCCGGCGACGCACCGTGGCCAACTGGACGTTCGACAAGCTCGTCGCCATCGGCAAGCTCAACGCGCCGAACAAGCGGCTCTCGATCGCTGCGCTCGATGTGCACACCGAGCGGCACGCGATGTTCGTCCCGCATCGCGTCGAGGCCTCGCTGATCATGTCGTACCTCGACCCTGCCCACGCCGACGAAGCCGAGCGCTCTATGCGATCGATACTCGGGCGCGGCGGGCCGACGTGGCATCTCACTCGGCTCACCGATCGGCCGCCTATGGTTGACCGCCCGGCGAACCAGCAGGTTGTCGAAGCCCTCGAGAACGCAGCCGCCACATGGGACATCCCGCTCGATCACGAGTCGTCAGGATGGCCGTCGGTGGCGGGGCTCGTTCCCGGGCAGGCGTCCGTCGTCTGCGGGGTGGGCCCGGTGGCACGAGACCGCGGAACGCCCGACGAGGCAGTACAGCGCATCAGCCTCGTGCAGCGCACGCTGCTGCTCGCGGAGTACCTGATCGGCCGGGCGAAGCGATGAACGAGTGATCGAGCACGTCGCCGACCGCGACACCGAGCGCTCCACGGCGCCACCGCCGGGGCCGTCTGAGCCGCCGGTGGTCGACCGCCCCCGACGGCGCCCCAGCCGGCAGGTCAACACCGAGCTGCTCGAGCTCACCGACACGCGCATCCACGAGCCGCAGCGCATCGCCGCATCCGACCACGGCATGGTTGCCACTGCGCACTATTCCGCCACAGCAGCGGGCGTCCAGATGCTCGAGCGCGGCGGCAACGCCATCGATGCCGCCGTCGCCGCAGCACTCGCACTGGGCGTGTGCGAACCGGCGGCATCGGGGCTCGGCGGCCAGACCATGATGGTCCTCCATCACAGCGCCACCGGCCGCACCATCGCCTTGGACGGCTCATCACGAGCCCCCCACCGGGCGCTCGTCGAGAGCTTCGACAATCTCCGAGCGGACACCCGCAGGGGCCATCTCGCGACGACAGTGCCGAGCTCACCCGCCGTCTACGCCCACGCGCTCGAGAACTACGGCACCCTCAAGCCCTCGACGGTGCTGGAACCCGCGATCGCGCTGGCCGAAGACGGCTACGAAGTCAGCCTCTTGCAGTACCGGCTGTCACGCCGGGAGCGCAAGCACCTCGCGGCGCATTCGGCGCGGCAGTTCTTCCTCCAGGACGGCCGCCGGGTGTATCGGGCCGGCACGAGGATCAACCAGCCGGTGCTGGCCCGAACGCTGCGGCGCCTGAGCGATCACGGCTTCGAGGACTTCTACCTCGGCGAGATCGCCCGCCTGATCCATGACGACATGGAGGCCAACGGCGGGCTCGTCTTCGCGGACGACCTGGCGCAGATCCCCCACCCGATCGAGCGGCGACCGCTGTCGGTCAGTTTCGGACGCGACCGATTGATGACGATGCCGCTCCCCGGCGCCGGGCGCACGCTGATCGAGATGCTCAACATCCACCAGAGCCTCCCCCGCGAGCTCCAAGACATCGACTCGCCCCAAGGAGCGGTCTGCCTCGCCCAGACCATCCAGCAGGCGCTCATCGACCGAAACGACCGACCTCGCGACCCCAACCTGTACTCGCCGGCCTCCGACAAGCAGATGCTCAACCGCACCTACGCCCGGGGGCTTGCACGCGACATGGCACGCCGCTTCGGCCACGGCGAGACCACGCACCTGTAGGTCATGGACGCTCACGGCAACGTCGTCGCGCTGACGCAGTCGATCGAGAACGTGTACGGCTCGTGCGCTGCGTCGCCCGAACTCGGGTTCCTCTACAACAACTACATGAACGCGTTCGAAAGCGAAGACGTGTCCCATCCGTACTACCTGCGGCCCAATGCGGTCCCGTGGGCAAGCGTCGCGCCGTCGATCGTGTTCCGCTCCAAGGAGCCGTGGCTGGCGATCGGCTCGCCCGGCAGCGAGCGCATCCCCCCAACGATCCTGCAGGTGCTGCTGCGCCTGCGACGGGCGACTCCGATGTCAGCCGTCGACGCGCCCCGCATCCACTGCTCCATCGACGGAGTCGTCTCGGTGGAGGCCTCGCGCATCGCGACCGACGTGCTGCAGGCGCTCGCCGACGCGGGCTTCGAGATCAACCAGCGAGAGCCCTACTCGTTCTACATGGGCTGCGTCCAGCTCGTGATGAGGGACGGCGATCGGCTCATCGGCGTCGCAGACCCCCGGCGGGACGGCGCCGCCGCCGGCCCGATCGCTGCGCCGCACTCGACGTGAGCCGGCTTCCGATCGTCATCTCGGTGCCGCACGCAGGTCTTCGTGTGCCAAGCGAGGTCGCAGACAACTGCGTGCTCTCGCCGCAGGAGATCGCCGAGGACGGAGATGGTGGGGCCGCGGAGATCTACTCGATCGCCGACGAGGTGGGTGCATTCGTCACCACCGATGTCGCCCGCGCCATCGTCGACATGAACCGGGCACGTGACGACCGGCGCCGCGACGGCGTCGTCAAGACCCACACCTGCTGGGATGTTCCCGTGTACCGCCGGCCGCTCGCGGCACCCGAGATCGAGCAACTGCTCGACGCCTATCACGCCCCCTACCACGAGCGGCTCACAGCCTTGGGGGCCAGCGGCGAGTGGCCGCTCGGCATCGACTGCCACACCATGGCTGCCAGCGGCCCTCCCGTCGGTCCCGACCCGGGCAGCGAACGCCCGTGGCTCTGCCTGAGCAACGGCGAGGGAACCTGCCCGCAGGAGTGGCTCGAAGGCTTGGCGGCATGCTTCTCAGAGCTCATCGAGGGGCCGGTCGGCATCAACCACCCGTTCCGTGGCGGCTACATCACGAGGTCCCATGCGGCCGAAATGCCCTGGATCCAACTCGAGCTGTCCAGAGCCCCGTTCATGTCCTACGACGAGAAGCGGTCGATGGTCCTCTCGGCGTTCGGCGCCTGGGTCACGACGCATCTGAGCGTGTCGCCATGCACCTGAGCGGGTTCATCCAGGCGTCCCCGAATCATCAGATCAAGGGGATGTGGAAGCACCCTTCCGACGAGACGTCGTGGGGGTACCGCACGCTGAGCTGGTGGCAGGACCTGGTGCGCACCCTGGAGCGGGGCTGCTTCGACGGGATCTTCTTTGCCGATGTGCTGGGCACCTACGACGTGTACGGGGCGAGCCGCGAGGCTGCGTTGCGCGGTGCGGTCCAGATTCCTGGCATCGATCCCACGCTGCTGATCCCGGCGCTGGCGGCGTGCACCGAGCATCTCGGCTTCGCCGTGACCTTCTCGACGAGCCACCACGCGCCGTACCACACGGCCCGGCTGTTCTCCACGCTCGACCACCTCACCGGCGGCCGTGTCGGCTGGAACATCGTGACCTCGTACCTGTCCGATGCCGAACGCCAGGGGCTCGGCCAGATTCTCCCCCACGACACCCGGTACGACCGGGCCGACGAGTACGTCGATGTCTGCCTGAAGCTGTGGGAGCAGAGCTGGGACGACGGGGCGATAGCGCTCGATGCCGGGGCCGACACGTTCACCGACCCGGCCAAGGTGCACGAGATCGACCATGCCGGCGACTGGTTCACGGTGGAAGGCCCGCACATGGTCGAGCCCTCTCCCCAACGCACACCGGTGCTGTACCAGGCGGGGAACTCGGCACGCGGCGTCGAGTTCGCAGCCAACACCGGCGAGGTCGTGTTCATGTCGGTGCCAGGCAACGACAAGGGCGCCGCCGTCGTGGCGTCGCTGCGCGAGCAGGCGGCAGCGGCCGGCCGTGACCCCGAGCACATCCGCGCCCTGCAGGTGGCGCGGGTGGTGGTTGCCGAGACCGACGCTGAGGCCCGGTCGATGCGAGACGAGTGGTCACGGCTGTTCTCGGTTGACGGCTACCTGGCGCTGTACGGGGGCTGGACAGGCATCGACTTGGGCGGCCATCCACCCGACACGCCGATCGACGACATCGAGGCGAACGCGATCCGCACCCAGGTCGAGCGCTGGAAGCTGGAGGATCCCGACAAGGTCTGGACCGTCGGCGATGTCGCCCGGCGGCTGTCAGACACCGCTGGCGGGCTGGGATTCGTGGGCTCGCCCACGACCGTCGCAGACCAGATGGAAGCGTTCATGGAGACCACCGGCGTCGACGGGTTCAACGTGACCACGGCGCCCGTCCCGTGGGGCTTCGAGCAGGTGGTCGACTGCCTGGTGCCCGAACTCCAACGGCGCGGCCGGTTCCGCACCAGCTACGAGGGCACCACCTTCCGGGAGAACTTCTTCGGCCCCGGCCAACGTCACCTGCACCCCACCTACCCCCGCCCCCGCCCCCGCTGAAGGAGATCAGACATGAGCACGCCTGCCGCCGCATTGGCGAACGACTCGGCCCGTGTCCGGGCGCTGGTGGTCGAGGCCGTCACTCAAGCTGCCGAGCTCATCGCCACCCCTGCTGCAGCCGAGCGATGGGACGAGCCGTCCGCTCTCAAGGGCATGACGGTCGGGGCGCTCTCGGCCCACCTCGTACGCGCCGCCGGAGCCACGATCGCCTACCTCGACCGCACCCCGCCCGACCGGCGTCCCGACGACGACCTGCTCACCGCGGTCACCTACTTCCACGCCGCGGTCGACTCCCCCATCCATGACCAGATCAAGGACGTCTCCGCCACCGAATCGGCCATCGGTCACGACGCCACCGCGGCCAAGTGCCGCCAACTGGCCACTGACCTCGAAACACGGCTCGCCGACGAACCGGCCGACCGGCTCGTCGCTGCGCTGGGAGGCCGTCTCCTCACACTCGACGACTTCTGCCGCACCAGGCTGATCGAAGTGCTCCTGCATCTCGACGACCTCGCCGTCAGCATCGGTCAGCCTCGCCCAGCCACCGACCCAGAGGGCGCAGCGATCATCATCGACATCTGCATCAACATCGCCCGAGACCGCAACGGCGACTGGGGCGTCCTCTACGCCCTGACCCGAGCCGAACGCTCAACAGGAACCATCTTCCCCGTCTTCTAGCGAAAGCTGAGCTTCCGTCCAGAACGGCAGCTCTGTTGGCGTCAGGCGACGTCGAGGAACTCGCGGAGTGCTGCTCGGATGATCTCGCTGGTAGTGGTGTGATCGGCTTCGGCTCGGGACTCAATCGCCGCCTTCAACTCAGGATCGATCCGCACCGGTACGACCTCGGCGGGGCCCGAGCCCATGGAGGGACGGCCACGCCGACGAGTCTTGAGCGCCTCGACGTCGTAGCCGGTCGATTCGACTTCCTCCGCGATGGCGTCGAGGTCGGCATCGGTGAGGACCCGTCCGGTCTTGGTCGTGCGAACGGTCATGGTGCCGGGCCATTGCTTAGCGCGAGTAGGTCGTAGTACACGGGTCGAAAGTGCATGGCGTGAATCACGAGCTCGGCTTGCTCAGCGAGCTCAATCCAGATGATCTTGAGGAAGTTACCGGCGGCGTCTGGCCCAACCGCGAGCACTCTGGGCGGGTCGGCGCCCGAGTCGAGATCGGCGATAACGAAGGCGTGCTCAACGGCATAGAGGATGTCTGGCTCGCCGTCACCGACTCAGTAGTCGGCTTCTGATCCCGGAATCGGTCACAGTTGCTTCGACGCCGGTCTCCGGCGAATGGCGGAAACACAACTCCGGGTGCGCATCGACCTTCGACTAGCGAAGTCAACGAGGCGTCGGCCACTGCACCACCGACAGCAGCCAGCAAGTATTGCTCTCGTCTATTCTGGACCACACCGATCCTTGGTACGCTCGCCCTTTAGGAATCGCGTGTTTCTACCTGCTCCAGCAATTCATGCGCAGAACAGGGGCCAATCTCCTCGTATAGCCGCCGTGCCTCGTTTAGCAGCCGTCCAACCTCGGGACCCTGTCCTATCTGGAAGTGCGCCATAATATCCTGACCTGTAACAGGCAACATTTCCGAGAAGCGCGCCATGACGCGCGCTTCGATCACCCTACGCATTTCTAGTTCCAGATCACACTCATCGTCCAACAACCGCAGATGATCTAGCAACTCAGAGGAATTCTGTCGATGGAAGCGTGCTGGATCTAGCGCTGTCCAGCCACAATCAGTGGCTACCGATTCGATGAGTGTATGAAACCGGTGGACTGGCCAGTCACGCGACAGCTTGCGCTCCCATTCCTCAACGAGACCTGCGCAAGCCGAATGTACCTCGATCTCGCCTATGACATCCAGAATGCCACGGAAAAACTCGGCAGACGCATCGAGTAGAGCGAGGCATAGCTTCATCCAATGCTCATCGTTACGCGGTTGCCGCGTACCGCATTCGCGGAAAAACCACTCCTCGCATGACCTTGCTACCTCTATGTCGTGCGACGACGTGGGGTCCAGGTTGTGCTGTGCCCACGTCCGAAGTGACCGCGTGAGTTCCCAGTGCTTCCTCAGGGGCGGCCGATCTTGGACCAAGTGCTTGACGCTCACGCGGCCAGCCTCGTAGTTGAGGACGTAGAGCCAACTCGTTGCGCGGATGAAGACGAGTTCAGGCGTTGAACCCAGTTGCGGCGGATGCAACGAGACTTGACCGAATACTTCGGAACGGCTTGGCAAGATGGCACGGCTGAATATGTCGATGCGCTCGATCGCTTGCACAATCTCCAAGACAGAGGCATCGACCGGCTTCGTCGAACTCATGACTCGGTTCCAGCACCCGAGGCCGGACGATAGAAGCCGATGGGGTCCGCGATCACTCCCAAGTAGTTGAATCCAATGTGGAACTCCCCCAAACTTGAGCCACGCGTCAGATCGCGCGAACGGAACTCACTTGGAATGAAACGAATCCTCTGACGTAGTGAATCAACCTGCACTTCTCCCCTGCGCTTGTCATCTGAGACCCAGTTCACCGTTCCTTGAAAGCGGGCTGGGGTTCCGGAAATACCACTGGCCAAGTAGGCGCGGACGATCCTGCGCCTTCCTCGAATCTCATTCGACTGTCGCTCAACCTCAGCAAAGGTCGAGAGGGCATCCCCAATGGACCCAAGATGAAACTCCGAAAGTCCTCGGAGGAACATGAGTGTGACCTGACGGTAGCTCCGACCCGTCTCAAGCAGTTGAGAACACATGTCCCGAAGTTCCGCCCACTCGGTCGTGTCGAGCGCCAGGCACGCCCTCTCGCCCTTCAAGGGGCGGCCTCCGATGTGCGACAGCCACCAGAGATCGAATGCCAGATTCAAGCAATTGGAGTCTTCAGCTGTCACATTCGCGTACCTGCCCAAATACTCAAGTGCGTTCCGGACGGATGCTGGTTCCGGCTGCTTACCGCCTTGTTGCCATGCGGCAAGCGTTGCGATCTCGCGCGCTCTTAGGTACACGCCGGCTGCAGATCCTCGCGCTAAGAGCGCCTCGAATGACTCGTCAGCAACGCCATAGTCTCCGAATTGGTCTGCGAGCTGCTGACGCCGACTATGAAATCGTTCGAACTGATCGATGTCTGCCACATCGACATCAAAGATCTCGAAGGCGCCGAGGAGTTCGGCGATAACCTCAGCCTCCTCTTCTCTGCGGAGTAGGTCGTCCTGGATCACATCGCGGCTGGCCCAGGCGAGCACGTCGAGTGGGTAGTAGCTGGATTCACCCGCCTTTCGTGCCGAGTGCGCTGCTTGGCGAGCCGCCAAGTAGAGATCCACCCGTTCGGTCGGAGACTCGGCCGCTCGCGAGAGGGTCGCCAAGCCCGAAGCGCGCTCAACCTCGAGACTGAGCCTCAGTTGTTCGTTTCGTCCTGGGTGCAGCGCTAGGGCTGACTCGTGAAGAACCTCTGACAACTCCCAGACATCCCGCTCGGCTGCGATTTGCTCATCTGTGCGTCGCACCCCTTGGTCCCGTTGGGATCTCAACACCTCCCGCCGGAGGTTGGCTTCTTGAAGGACCAATCGAGGATTGACGATGCCACGTGCCTCGCGCAGGCTGGCGAGGGCGTCCGCCAGTTCGGCATAGCCGACCCGATAGCGCCGTTGCGACTGCCCTTGAGCGCCGAGCGCACGCAACAGACGAACAGCAAAGTCGACCTCAAGGTCGCGACCCGTAGCGTCTGCATCTTCACGGATCTCATGCAATAGGCGACGGGCGAAGGCGATCTCCGCTTCAACCGTCCCCAGTCGGCTGTTGACGACAAACTGTGCTTCAAGTGGGCTCCGCGCGCCGAGCAGGAAGTTACCGACGCCGTCTTCAATCCACCGAACGAGATCGATGTCACGAAGGAGTCCCGGTAGTTGCGCGAATCCCTCGCGCCCTACTGTGCGGAGCACCAATTCAAGGGGGACATCCAATCCGTGCTGCGCAGGAACCATGACGAGAGCTGTCAGGTCCTGAACAAGCGAGAACTGCTCGATCGGCGATCGCTCAGACGGTCTCCCGTCGACTGTCAACTCCCGAACAAGCCCAGCGTCGAAGAGTGCACGCGCTAACGCTGTCGGCGGTTTGTACTGGTCAACCGTCATTTCGCCGGCTTCTTCCACCATCACACGTTCGCTACGCACAAGTTCGCGAACCACGCCGGCGCGCAGAGCGCTGCGGGTAGAAGGAAGCAGCCGGTACAGCGAGACCAAGAGACTGCGGTCCCAAGACGCCGCCGCAGGCAGCTTGCGCAGCTGGTCGCTGAATCCCCCCAACAGGTCAGAGAGCCCGCTGACCTCCTTCGCGGTCAGGGTGCCGGGTGCCGCCACAAGGTTGATGCGCTGGCCCACCGAAGGGGGGGACGAACGGTACGCCGAGCCGATGAGCACTACTTGGCGCCCGCGGCTGGCGAAGTACCGCTTGAGGCGCTCGTAGTCAGCCAACTCGAGCATCGCGTCCCAAAAGACGACTGACAGATCGGCTCCGTTCCGCTCGGCCCAATTGCAGAACCGATCGACCGCATCTCGCAGGTCTTCGGGAGCTCGACGATCAACATAGAGAACTGGGTACTCACGTTCAGACCCGATGCGATAAGCGACGCTTGCCATGGCCAGGCTCTTGCCCGTTCCAGTCGCACCGTGAACAACTATGGGAGCGCCATCAATCCGCTTCTGTCGCACTGCAGCCCGGACAGCGGACTCGAGTTCAGATTCGAACTCGCGGCGAAAGACGAATCCACGTGAGATTCCATCCCAAAGAGCCGGTCCTCCGGTCGTCCCGAGGAACTCTCGGAACGCCGAGTATCGAGCTTCATCTGTGAGACTGGTCTTCGGCGCCAGTAGCTCCTCGTCGAGGGCTCGGGCGCAGGTCGTGAGTTGGACCCACAGTTCTTTGGGTATTGAGTGCGTGGACCCTGCAAATGAGACGAGGCGGCCGTGATTCAGACTTCCCGACTCATCCTCCAGCTTGATTCGCCCGGCGTGAGCTCCAGAACTCAGCACAGCTGCGAGGTGATCTCGTTCGACGACTAGGTGTCCTTCTGCAACAAGCGCTGAGAGATTCGGATCCCCCATCAGCGCATCTGAACAGCCGAACAGGTACCCCTGGCCCGGCTGCAGTTGAGACATCACACCCGCTAGATCTTCGGCACGAAACCAGTCGTCGGCGCCGTAGCCGTCAATCGCCAACGTCCCAGTGGGGCCCAACGCGGTGATAATCCGCCTTGCCAACGCATTGGCGACACCACGCCTGCGAGTGAGTTCGACTGCTGAAGTCGGGGATCTCTCCTCCGAATCGCTTCGGCTGACTGCTCCATACAGGTAGGTGCAATGAAGCCGGCGGCGGTTGCGCGGATCGCTGGGTCGGTAATCCTCGCTCAGCACCGGCTGCACCTCGCGCCATGTCCGATCGAAGGCCAACGCCCACAACGAGTCCACTGCGGAGGACCAGACACCAATCCAACCGAACCCAGAGATGGTCCTGAGATGATCCGACACGCTCAGACCACGACTCTGGGCGTCGAGCCACTCGACGAGGGTTTCGTCGCGTCCATCGCCAGCAAGCAATAGGTCGTACCGGCGTGCTGACTCACCGTTGATCTTCGAGGCCAGCAGGTCTACCAACGGGTCCGAGCGGCGGCCGAGCATAAGGTGGGACTGGCCAAGCAGGAGCGCAGCCGGACCTCGCGAGAGGCGATCGAGGAAGAGCTCCCTAGACATGCGCTGGACGATACCCGGTGGCCTGCGTGGACCTGTCGGTTGTATTCTTCGCTGCGCATGCAATTCGGGGCCTTCCTTACAGCTTCGACTACGGCCGCGACTCCCCACCTAGCGGCTGGCGCGGCACAGACCGGCTAGCTCGCGCTCGATTCAGCGAGTGCAGACGGCAGAGGCGGCTGCGCATCCCTCCCGCCGTTATGACGACGCGACTACTCGTCTCTCGGCTGCTGTGGATCAGCGACGAGGGAGAAGTAGGGCATGGCTCGCAACCGGACCCAGGGGCGGTAGTGCAGGCTCTGCAGTATGCACTCCATTGGCGCGAGCCCGCGGATGAGGTTGCCGAGGTGGTCTGCCTCCGTTCCCGAGGTCTTCCCCACGAGTGTCCGTTGGATCTCGCGTACCTGCTCGGCCTTGGTTTGGTTGAAGAAGAGACGCGTGCCCGTCGATCCGGCGATTTGATCGGGGAGGTCCTTGGGGAACTGCGTCGCCAGCACAACACCAAGGCCAAAGGCTCGACCTTCCCGCATGAGCGGTTCGAGGAACGGCGACTGGACCAGGCGCCACACTTCATCGAGCACGAGGACACGCTCCAGGCGGTGCGGGTGCTCTCGCCGGATCAGAAAACTGTAGAGGGCCATGAGGAAGAACTCGGCGACCGCGTTCTTCACTTGATCTCCGGGGAGTTGGCTCAGCCGGATAACCGTCGGCGTGGTGAGCAACTCGTTGAGGCTGGTGTTGTCATCGCTGCGACTGAATAGACCGAGGTCGAAGATCGGTGAGAGCCGTCCGAGCAGCGTCGTAGCTTCCTCACGGACGAGCACGTCTCGGATGGCCTCAAATGGCAGGTACGCCTGGCCCTCGGCGGGCACGAAGGGCCGATCCCCAACTCCAGCGATGGCGTACGTCTCCTTCATCGCCTCGCGTAACGCAAACGCCTGCTGGTCCCCGAGCCTGTAGATGCGCTGAATCATGTTGGCTAGCTCGTGCACATGTCCCACCGGGTTGACTCGACCGCTCTCAGGGTCAATCGGAGGGACCATCGGGTTGAAGGGCAGGCTGCCGAAGTTCGCGTCATGGACGGTGAAACCCTCAACGGCGGCATAGTCCCCCCTTGAGTAATCATCCTTGAAATCAAGGATGAGCGCAGGAAGCCCTTGGGGCAGAAGACCGTGTAGTAGCGCCTTGGTCGCTTGTGTCTTGCCGCTACCTGTCTCACCCGAGATGGAGATGTGCGGGTTGTTCAACGATTGCTCAGGATTCTGTGGGTCGAACCAGACCTCGCGCTGCGGGCCGGATCTTGCCGTCCCGTGGCCGATCATCACCCTCGGTCGCGTTGACACTGCGCCGGGCTCCGGCTCGGCGGGCCGCAGGATCGGTTCGACCGCGTCATTCGTCGGCGTCGGCGGAGCATCAGGCGGCGATTCAACTCGGTGTGATCCGTCGCCGGGCCCTTCATCCGACGGCGGCTCGGCATCCGCCTGTTGGGTCAGCGCCTCTTCGAGGATGGGCACGCCGTCCTCGTTGAGATCGAGTATCAAGACCGGCGTGAGATGGTCATCGTCGCCGGCCTGCACTTCCCGGCGTGGCGCAAGGCCGGCGCTCGAGACGCCTAGATGAACCTCAATCAGCGCACACCGCAGGTCGATGTCGGGCGCTCCCTCGAAGAGGTCCTCCGATCGCTTCGCCCAGCGCTGCTTCGCAAGTTCGTCATAGCCCGCTTTTGACAGCTCGCGGTAGAGGTGGTCGCGCAGGATCTCGCGCCGCGAGGGAGTTATGAGCAAGTCCGGAGACGCCGGATCGAAGACCTGACGCAGCAACCCGTGGGTCGAGAGGAGTTGTTCGATTGCGGGGCCTGTGACCTTGCCGCCTGTGATGGTGTACTCGCTGGTCGTGTCCTGACGGGTCTTCACCTCGACGACTGTCACCGTGAAGCGGTCATCGGCGCCGTCGATAACAAGCAGATCGGCCCGGTGAGGGTCATCCGACAGGTGCAGCCAGCGGCGCGCCTGATCGCTGTCGAGGCTGAGAATGACCCGGTCGTGTCCGGCTGGCGTCAGATCGCGCAAGGCCTCCACTGACACCAAGAGCCCGAGTAGGCCGCGCACATGTGGCTGCACGGTTTCGCCTGAGCGGCCGGGTCGTAGCGACAGAAGACCGGCGTCGAGGAGGTCGCTCAACTCGTGGAGCAGTGCGTCGAGCTTCTCATCGCTAACGGAGGTATTGAACTGGCGGACAACATCGCGCAGGCTGCGGCGGAACGCTGCCGGCGAACGTGCGAACGCAACAACATCGCGAGTGCGCTCACGGTCTGTAAGGACGCGCAGAGCGTCTAGCCGGAGATCACGATCTACGTGACCGTCGGCTATGGCGTACCAGGGCACCTCCTGCGCCGCTGTCTTGAAGCGAGCCTCCAATTGACCGCCTTGATGCATGGTGGCGTAGGAATTGACCTGCGTCCCTACTGCGAGCTTGGCCATCGAGCTGTACTCAGCAAGGATGCCGCCGAGCGCCGGCTCCAAATCGAGGTTGCGAGTGGCGATGCGGTAAACGAGGCGTCTGCGGTTAGCGAGCGGCTGGATCGTTTGGAGTGGCGCACCGGCATCGGCAACTTGACGGTCAGTCTGGTCGAATACCGCGAGAATGTGCGGGGCAAGACCATCGGGAACTCCAACGGCGTCCGGGGCGACGCGCCGAGTCTCGAAGGTGAAGCGGCGATCCGCGTGGTTTCCGAAGCGCTGCTGAACCCGCCGCTCCTCGTCACCGGGCAGGTTCAGCTCGGCTCCAACAGCGGAGCCGCGTCGCAACACAGTGATGTGGATTCCCCGAAGGGTGTCGTCGTCGGCAAGGTCGCAGCACATTGACAGGTAAACGCCTGCCTCGGGCGGTTCGAGTAGGCCGAGCCGGAAACCCTCGGTGGCGGCCGGATGCATGGCCACGAAGGCCTCGATGAGCCGTCGCATCGGCCCAACACCGTCCCTTGGGTCGCGGGCATCAGCTTGGACGCTGAAGTGGGGAAGGCCGCCAAAGCGGCCCGAGAACGGCAGGCTCGTCGGTGCCGACTCGGAAATCGTGCGAGGAATGCCGAGGGAAGAAAATAGGAATGGCACTCCCCCGTTCCGAAGCTCGGAGCGCACGAGGTCTCGATCGCGGGCGTCCAGCAGATCCCTCTGATTCTCGATCACGCGCGCGTACTCGGCGTAGTGCCAGAGAAGCATCGGGTGGAGCGGAGTGAGCAGAGCGACAAGAGATGACTCGTTATCGAGGACGACAGTGTCGATGAGCATGAGCAACTCGGTAAGTGCTCGGGCGTCGTCTCCAAACTCCATGTGGAGCGTCGAGTAAGCCGATGCAACGCCTGTTGATGACCTTGCGATACGCCTCGATGACCGGTGTTATCAACTCACGAGTGGCCGGTGCGGTCGAGACCAGCAAGGGAGCGACACACAACTCGCCGAGATGCGGGAGCAGCGCGTTACGCGACGCGTCGTAGTCGAAGAATGCGTCTCGAAGCGCGGCCCCTTCTGGTGAGACTGCCGCAAAGGCGTCGAGGAATACATCGATCTGAGACCGCTCGAAGTATTGGAGCACGTCTGCGGATTGGTGAAATCCGCGAACCATGGTGTCGATGTCGTGCCCTGTCGACTTGACGAGGGCGCCGTAGGAACCTTCGCCGACTAGACGGTTGACCATGTTCACCACGTCGGTCGCGACGACACCGTCGACCTGGACGCCGCTCGGCAGGCTGACGCTTACGTGCTCGGGTCGGACCGTGGAGTCGTCGATCTCGGTCAGTTGTCCCCGCAGCTCGTCAACAGCGTTGTCGAGAGTCGACTCGGCCGAATCCTCGTCATCGTCGGCGTCGTCGCGTAGCAGGTTCTCGACCGCGAGGGAGGTGAAATTCAACGATGGCGGAGGAGGGGGTGGCGGCTCGACATCCGGATTCCCCGGCGGCGGAGGGGGCGGGGGCGGGGTGCGTTTGATGTTCAAGAGCTGGCGGGCATCTTCTGCAGTGAGGTTGAGCTCACCGCCCCTGCGGAACTCCTGAAGATCGTGTAAGCGCTCCCGCAGCATCGCGCGGCGATCTGGCTCGGTTTCAGCGAGAAGCGCTTTGTCAACTCGCTGCCGGTCCTCCTCACTGAAGTTCGCAAGGCGGAGGGCAATGGTGCGATTATCGGCGAGGCGTTTGCGAAGTTGCTTCTCGCTCGGACCGTCGAAGAACGTTGGATCCGGAAGGAGGCCCAGGCGATGTATCTGCAGGGCCGCCTGGTCGCGAAGCTCCACGCCCTGCAGGTCACGCAGAGTCAGGAAGTAGTCGACAAGGTCGGAGAAGGAAATCTGGTCGTCGGCGCCGATGATCTGCCACCAGCGAGGCAGTACTTCATTGGGCTCGCTGAACTTGACGATTGCGCGTTCGACGAGGTAGCGACGGAGTTGCCCCGGACCGGCGGGAGCGAAGTCCTCCAACGAAGTCAACTTTGCGGCGTCCATCTCCGTGATAACGACGACGAGCGCATCGAGGCCTCGCGTGTTGCGCCACACCTCGGCCTGCTCGACCTTGGTCGTGAAGATGTCGCCGCTGATACCTGCGACACTCGCGCTTGCGTGTGCAGTCGGGTCCAGGTACGCAATCCTGAGATCGACGTCTTGGGTGATGAGTCTCGCCAATTCGGGAAGCACGGCGCGAGGGTCGAGGTGGGGCACATCGCGGACGAGGACGCCAGGCTGCCCCTGGGCTTCTCGAACAGCTTCAGCGAGGAGTTGCGAGACGAGGAGACTCGCCTCTGGGGGCAACGAAGAAGGTGTCATACCGCAGTCCCGTCGGTCGTGACGACCGTTCGGCCGTCGGCGTAGGACTTGGCGAATCCGATCTCGACAATGAGATCGCGAAAGGCAAGCAAGTTGTTTCGAAGATCTGACTCAATCACCGAGACAGACCGTCGGACGGCGTGGCCCGGGTTGAGGTCGTTGTGACGGATGACATCGAAGTCGACCGTACGACCGAGCACGATTCCGAAGGACTCGCGAAGATGATCAAGAAACTCGTCGAAGTCGATGGGGTCGCCTGGGGTGACAGTCGAGGCCACCAGCAACTCGGCGAACTCGGCGTTGGCACCGTACCGCTTGTGCTCCTTGCCACCGCGGCCCCGATTGTCGTAGGGCAGGAGGTAGCCAGCCCGCCGGCCTAGGAGACTGCTGAGCAATTGAGTGCTGTGGGCGTCGGTTTGGTGTTGTGACGCGGTTGGCGGGTTTGACGGCTGGTGCGGGAGTCGGCGGCGTGGGGGGGTCAGGCGGTGGCCCAGTTGGTGCCGTTGTGGTGCAGG
>JAJEBN010000092.1 GCA_022822525.1 Acidimicrobiia bacterium
GACTTGCTGGCCGGCCCCAGCAGCACCACCGATGCGTTCTGCAGGAAGAACGACACGCCGATGGAGGTGATCAGCGGGATCAGCCGCGGCGAGCCCCGCAGCGGCCGGTATGCGACCCGCTCCATGATCACCGCCGTCAGCGACGACACGATGATCGACACCACCACGATGAACACCAGCGAGCCGATGAAGTTCGACTCCCACAGACCGGCGTCGGCCAGCTTGTTGGAGGTGATCATGCCGGTCATGGCGCCCACCATGAACACCTCGCCGTGGGCGAAGTTGATGAACCCCAGCACGCCGTAGACCATCGAGTACCCGAGCGCGATCAGCCCGTACATCGAGCCCTGGGCGATGCCCGAGATCACCAGCCCGCGGAATTGCGGCCCGGTGAGGCCGGTGGCATCGGGATTGGCCCAGCGGGCGAACGGATTGTCTGGGTCGATCTCCTGGGCGATGAAGGCCGCAAAGCCGACAACCAGCACAATCAGCACCGCTACGCGGATGACGGTGAGGAACCAGTCGACCCGGGTGCGGGGCCGAAGGAGCCGGGCACCGAGGCCCCGGCGGCGCGGCGCGACGTGCGGCGCCCCGGTCGGGGCCCCATCGAGAGCCCGCTGTTCGGTGTCGTCGTGGGGCCGGTGGCGGGGCGCCCCGCCGGGGGGCGCCCCTTCTTCCATCACCGGATTGACCCTAGAAGGCCGTGATCGACCGACTCAGGATCCTTCCTCCTGTGCTCACGGAGCGAAGGAGAATACGACGTTGTCCATGCTGGCTTCGGCGTTCTCCTCGCCGCCGATGTTCTGGACGACGGTGATGCGGGCAGCGCCGCAGTCGCCGAAGTCGTCGCAGTTGATCGTGCCGATCAGGCCGCTGTAGCCCTCGACGCTGTTGAGGTGGTCGCGGATGCCCTGCCGGTCGACCACCAGCGTGTCACCGTCGAGATACGAGGCCGCTGCGATCGCATCCAAGAGCAGTGTGGTCGCGTCGTAGCCGTGGGCCCAGAACGGCGCTGCCGGCGCCTCGCCCCAGCGTTCCTCGTACGCAGCGAGGAAGTCCTGGGCAGTCTTGCCGGTGCTCTGGTTCACGTTCTCGCCGAAGCGTGTGTCCGGACCGGAGAAGTACATGCCCGCAGTCTGCGACAGCGCGAGGTAGTTCGTGTTGAGCAGTCCGTCAGCGGCCAGCAGAACCGTGTTCTCCAGACCCGACACGCCCGGTGCCTGATCGGCGACGAAGTCGCCGGCCGGCTGGAAGATCGGGAAGAAGAGCGCCTCCGGGCTCCCAGCAGCGATCTCGGTGAGCACCGGCACCATGTCGGTGTCCTCCTTGTTGACCGCCGTGAATCCGGTCACCGTGCCGCCCTCGGCCTCGAACGCGTCGGCGAATGCCTGTGCGAGGCCCTGGGTGTACGGATCGCCGTCGTGGATCGCCGCGGCCGTGGTCAGCCCCAACTCGCCGAAGACGAACTTCGCCATCGCAGCGCCCTGGAACAGGTCGTTGTGGGCTGTGCGGTAGTAGCCGACGTTGTAGTTCTCGCCTGCTGTTCCTGCCAGGTCAGACGTGAGCGCCGGTGACGTGTTGCCGCCCGAGATCAGCACCATGCCGGCATCGGTGATGAGCGGCGCCGCAGCCACCGCAGCACCCGAGCAGGAGGTGCCGATCACTCCCAGCACGTCTTCGTCGGCCACGATGATCTGCGCAGCTGCTTGGCCGCCGTCATTGGAGCACAGGTCATCGAGTCCGGTTCCCAAGTCGACCTCGAAGCCGTGAATCGGACCGTAGTCCTCGATTGCCAACACAACCGACCGTTCGAGCGGCAGGCCGAAGAAGGCGACGTCGCCGGTGATCGCATTGAGCGAGCGGACCTGGACAGCCGAACCGGACTCGACTTCGACGACACCGAGCGCGCCGGCTTCAGGACGGTCGCTGCCAGTGCAAGCCGTGGCAATCAAGGCTGGTACAAACAGCAGAGCCAATAGCTTGCGGACCCTCTTTGTCATGTGCATTCCTCCCCGTTTTGCGGCATGACGAACTCTGTTCACGACCGTAGCTGGCAATAACAACGGTTATCGGACCACCACCGCTTGGACAGCGGTGTCCTCCGCCAAACCAATGCGTGCCAACGACCCTAGACCACCGCGATCGCTTCATCGGACCCGCATTCGGGGGGGGACACACCTGCTAGTCAATGAGGATGCTCGAGACAGCGTCGCGTGACCGGGATTGAGGAGCCGTTCGCCTGAGCGCAGGGACCGCAGATCGTGCGTGGGCGGGCAGCATCTCGCCAGAGGCGCTGTTCGCCGTCGGCGCCGTGTCGCAATACCTGGGTGCCGCCACGGCCGTCGAACTGTTCGCTGAACTGAGGCCGGGAACTGTCGCCCTTCTGCGGGTCGCGGGGGCCGGAGCGGTGATCATCCTGCTCCGACGCTCATGGCGGCGGCACTGGTCCGCGGCGGACCTGGGGTGGACGGCGGCATTCGGCATTGCCCTGGCGGCGATGAACCTGTTCTTCTACCTCGCTATCGAACGCGTGGCCCTCGGCAATTCCGTCGCTATCGAGTTCATCGGGCCCATTGCCGTGGCGGCATTCGGCACCCGGACACTGCGGTCAGGCGGGGCGCTGGCGCTGGCTGTCGGCGGAGTGGTGGCGCTTGCGGGATTCGCGCCGCCAGAGGCCCAGCTCGGTGCACTGTTCTCGCTGATTGCGGGAGCGTTATGGGCGGGGTACATCGTGCTCGGCCATCGGGTAGCTCGCGCCGGGATGGCGGTGGACGGGCTCGGCGTGGGCATGCTCATCGGGGCCCTCGTGATCAGCCCGGCAGGAATCGGCGGCGACGGCGGGCTGGGCGCCGCGGCGAGCGCGCCGCTGCTGCTGGCAGCCGGCGTGGCGGCGGGGGTGCTGTCCAACGTCATCCCCTACGGCATCGACCAGCTCGTGATGCAACGGCTGGCACGGGAGAGATTCGCCCTGCTGCAGGCGCTGCTACCGGTCACCGCGACGCTGATCGGGCTCATGTGGCTGTCGCAGGTTCCGAACGCGCGTGAGGTGGTGGGCATCGCGGCGGTGATTGCGGCGATCGTGATCAACCGGCAATCGGACCCTGCGCCGAGCGACGTCGTCCCCTGAGCGGCTCGGCGCTGGGGGCCTGTCGCTAGAAGAGCGGGCTGCGCCAGGTGGCTGCGGCGGCCAGCGCTCCGGCGAACGCCGCCGCGCCGATCACCGCCACCAAGGTCCAGACCACGACGGGCGAGCGGCGCATCCGCGTGTCGATGGGCTCGTTCGACAGTCGCTCTGCCAGCGTCGGCGGCTGCCGCCGCCGGCTGGTGTCGCCGATCGCGAAGCCGACCGCCACGCCCGTCACCAGTCCCCCGAGATGACCGCCGATCGAGATGCCCGGAATCAGGAACGAGATGATGACGTTGATGATGATGAGGCTGCCCAGCCCGTCCCGCCACGGATTGCCGCCACGCAGGTACTCCACGACATAGGCGGCGCCCATGACGCCGTACACCGCCCCAGACGCCCCCACAGCCGCCACATCGGGGCGGTGCAGCAGCGCGCCCGCGGAACCGCCCAGCAGGGAGACGACATACGTGCCCGCCAGCAAGCCAGAGCCGACTGCGTTCTCCAGCCTGCGGCCGAGCAGGAACAGCACCAGCATGTTGAAGATCAGGTGACGCAGATCGGCGTGCAAGAACGTGCCGGTGACAATGCGCCACCAGTCCCCCCACTCGGCAATGAAGGGCCCGTAGGTGGCGTAGTCGCTGAAGGCGGAGTCGCGCAGCGACCATCCAGCGAACCGCAGGATCCGTGAGATCTCGTGGGTCAGAAAGAAGATCACCACCGAGACGCCGCCCAGCACGACAGTCGCCGTGGGCTGACCGCTGCGTCGGAGTCCAAGGTTGCGCACGAGCCTGAACCCTACGAGCACGGCGTGAGGGGCCGGATGCACGTGCCACTAGCTTTCGGCCGACCGGAGGGGTTGGGGACTCAGGTACACGGCGAGGGCTCGCTGCGGGGAGACCTCGAGGGTTGAAAGGCGCAGTCTCATGTCGACGCTGCAGGACGTGATGGACCAGTTGCGGCTCGCGGGCACCGCGCAGAACCGCAAGGTGTACGCGCGCCACGGGGCCGCCGAGCCCATCTTCGGCGTCAGCTACAAGGACCTCGGCCGCATCGCCAAGCCGCTGAAGACCGACCATTCGCTCGCGGCGGGGCTGTGGGATTCCGGCAATCACGACGCCCGGGTGCTGGCGCTGCGCGTCGCCGACGCTGGGGCGATGACCAAGACCCGAGCCCGTCGGTGGCTCCGCGACGTCGACAACTACATCCTGGCTGAGGGTCTGGGCGGGCTGCTGTCGCAGTCGCCGCACGCGCGAGAGCTCAGCGACGAGTGGCGTGACTCGCCCTCGGAGTGGCCGGCATCGGTGGGATGGTTCATCGTGACCTGCACTGCCGAGCAGACCGATATCTGGACCGCTGACGATCTGCGCGTCCTGGTGACGCAGATCGAAGATGAGATTGCTGAGCGGCCCAACCGGGTGCGCCACGAGATGAACGGCGTGCTCATCGCAATCGGGCTGCGCGACGAGAGTGTGCGCCGCGTGGTGCTCGACGCTGCCGGTCGGCTCGGCCCGACCCACGTCGACCATGGAGAGACCGGCTGCAAGACGCCCGACATCGCTCCCTACATCGAGCGCACGCTTGCGCACCGGCAGAAGATGGCAGCACGCCGGGCCGCCAAGGCCGCAGCGAAAGCTGCGGCAAGGGTCAGCGCCTAGCTCTCGTCGCTGCCGGAGTCGTCGAGGAGCCGGCGGGCGACGACCCGGGCGCCGTCGAGATCTTCGACGAAGTTCTCCTCGGGCACGCTGCGCAGCACGTTCAGTTCTTTCACGCTCGTCGCCTGCGACTCCTCGAGCCCCATCACGATGCACTTGGCGCCCGAGTCCAAGGCCACGTCGATGAGCTGACCCATCATGAATGCGGCGCTGTCGTCCATGTGCCGGGTCTCGCTGAAATCGAAGATCACTACCTCGTGCTCTTCGACGTCGTGGTTGATCGAGTTGAACAACCGGATCGACGACGAAGCTGTATAGGAGCCGCGCAGCGACAGCAGACCGGTTCGCGCCGCGAACGGGTCGGGACCGTCGAGGTCGAGGCTCGCCAGGCTGATGCCGCCCGGTTCGGCGCCCTCTACGTCGTCGCTGCCGGGGGCGTACAGGAAGGTCATGTCGAGCAGCGGGGTCGACACCACGCCCTCGTCGAGTTCGAGGCGCTCGAATTGCCGGGCACCGGTCATCGCCGCGGCAATCAGGCCCGCGCCCACGGCCACCACCAGATCCGACACGATCGACAGGGTCAGCGTGAGCGCCATCACGCCGTACTGGTCGAGCCGGCTGCGCCGCACCCGCACGATGTACTCCCAGTCGACAATGTCGAAGCCGATCTTGATGAGAATGCCGGCGAGCACCGCGTGCGGGATGACCTCGGCGAGCCGCCCCAGTCCGAGCACCAGCGCACCCAGCACCACCGCGCAGAGCACCCCCGACACCCGGGTGCGGCCGCCTGCCTTGACATTTGCCACAGTCGCCGAGGTCGCACCCGCGCCGGGCACCGCACCGATGAACGCCACCAGCACGTTGGCCGCTCCGACGCCGAGCAGCTCACGATTGGGGCGATGCTGGTCGCGAGTCATCGAATCCGCCACCATCGCCGTGAGCAGGCTGTTGACCGAGCCGAGCAGCGCGAGCGTCACAGCGGGCGCTATAGCCCCGCCGACATCGCTCCAACCGAACGACGGCATCCGCACGTCGGGCAGCCCTGAGGGCACATCGCCGATGACCGCCACGTCGCTGATCCACAGCACGCTGAGCACCGTGCAGACGAGCAGCGCCGCAACCGACGGTGGCAACGCCTGACGCAAGCGGCGCGGCCAGAGCAGGCACACGGCGATGCTGAGCACACCGAGCGCGAATGCGCCGAAGTCGACACTGCCCACCGCATCGGGCAGCGCCCGTATGGATGCCGACACGCCGCCGAGCGCCACTTCGTGGCCAAGCAGCGGGATCAACTGCACCACGATGATGATCAGCCCGACCGCGGAGGTGAATCCCGACACCACCGGATAGGGCGTGTACGACACATAGCTGCCGAGACGCAATGCGCCCAGCAGCACCTGCACGATCCCCGCGAGCACCACGATCGCCAGGGCTTTCTCGATATCGCCGCCGGCGTAGTCGATCACCACCACCGACATCGCCACCGACAGCGGCGCGGTGGGCCCGGAGATCTGTGTTCGGGTGCCGCCGAAGAGCGCGGCCAGCAATCCGACGGCGACAGCGCCGTAGAGACCGGCGATGGCGCCGAGACCCGAAGCCACGCCGAACGCCAGCGAGAGCGGCAGCATGACCACCGCCGCGGTGAGACCTCCGAAGACGTCGCCACGCAGCTGCTCGGCGCTGTAGTTCAGCGTCGGCGCTTTCAGCGTTGACATATCAACGCCGATTCAAGCCGACAGACCGGCTATTGGCCGAGGAAGGTGTTCAACGCTGCGAGCACGAGCGCCTTGTCGGGATCCACGAACACATGGGTAGCGCCCGAGCTGTACATCGAGTCGCCGATGCGTACGAGCACGCCGTAGCGGTTGACCGGCAGCCCCTGGAAGGTGGCCGTGTAGTCAGTGCCGAACGACTCGTCGCCCAGGGCGGGGTTCTCTCCCTCACTGAACGCACCCACCGCGCCGGTAGACGGCTCGGGGAACTCGCCGCAGGCGATGACCTCCACGATGTAGTTGTTGAAGGCTTGCGACGCCACTTCGGGTGACTCGAATCGAGAGATGGAGACATCGAGGAACGGACCCGTGAGCGGATCGGCCGCCCAAACCGATTCGGAGTACGCCACAGGAACGATGCCCCCGTAGGCCGGGGTGCCAGGACAGGTCTCGGACCGCGGGATGTTGGTGGCGGTCTGCAGGGTGTCGAATCCCTCGGGTGTCTGGCCTTCCAGCAGGGCGCCTTCCACCGCCGGGGGCAACGCGATGCCCTCCTCCGCGGCGGCTTCGGTAGTGGGCGGCGGCGCCTCAGTGGTGGTGGGCGGCGGCGTCGCTGTGGTGGGCGGCGGCGTCTCAGTGGTGGGCGGCGGCGGTGCTTCGGTGGTGGTGGGCGGCGGTGCCTCAGTGGTAGCCACCGTGGCCGGCGCTGCAGTGGTGGGCGCGGCTGCCTCGGTGGCAGGAGGCGGATCGTCGCCGCCGCCACACGCCGCCGCTGCGAGGGCAAGCACAACGAACAGAGCAGAGATGCGTCGCATATGGGCAGACTACGACCTGCAGCTATGTGAAAAGAGGTGCGCAGTGAAATTCGGCATGACACTGGCCAACACGGGCCCCAACGTCGAGGGCGAGTCGGCGATTGCCTATGCGCAGGCAGCAGAGGCGGCCGGCTTCGAATCGCTCTGGACCGTCGAGCATGTGGTGGTGCCGGAGGGCTACCAGACGCCCTACCCGTACGCCGAAGACGGCAAGATGCCCGGCAAGCGGGACGACATCGACATTCCCGATCCTCTGATGTGGATGGCCTTCGTGGCGTCAGTGACCTCCGAGATCAAGCTGGGCACGGGCGTTCTGATCGTGCCGCAGCGCAACTTCGCCGTCACGGCGAAGGCAGTTGCCACGCTCGACCGGCTCTCGCGGGGTCGCGTGCTGCTGGGCGTGGGCGCCGGATGGCTGGAAGAGGAATTCGATGCGCTGGGCGTACCGTTCGCCGACCGCGGCGACATCACTGATGAGCATCTGCACGCCTACCGGGCGCTGTGGCAGCAGGATGTCTGCTCGTTCGAAGGCGAGCACGTTTCTTTCGACCGCGTGTACTGCCGCCCCCAGCCGTCGGGCCACATCCCGATCATCGTGGGCGGCGACAGCAAGCGTGCCGCTCGCCGTGCGGGCGAGCACGGCGACGGGTTCTTCCCCGTGTCAGGCGACCTCGACGAGATGGCGATGCTCTTCGACCATGCGAAGCGCTGCGCGGAGAAGGCGGGGCGTGACCCTGACAAGCTCGACTTCACCACGATCGGCGCGGCGACTCCCGAGTGGGTGGAGAAGTACGCGGCGATCGGCATCACTCGGCTCATCACCAATCCGATGTCGCGGTCCCGCTTCGACGACTTCAGCCGCGACATCATCACCGCCTACGCCGACGCCTAGTCCGCGCATGCTCGACTCGCTCTTCGAGTACATCGAAGCGTCGCCATCGCCGTTTCACGCGGCTGCAGCGGCGGCCGACCGGCTGGTGGGGGCGGGCTTTGTCGAGACCGGCCGCGGCGAGCCATGGAGCGAGCTGGACGTTGCGCAGGGCTTCGTGGTGCGCGACGGCGGCACGCTCGTAGCTGTGCGCGCCGCGGCCCGCGTCGATCCGGAACGGCTGCGTTTCGGCGTGATCGGTGCGCACACCGACAGCCCCAACCTGCGCGTCCGCCCCCGGCCCGACAGCAGCACGCTGGGCTACCGCCAGCTCGGCGTGGAGGTGTACGGCGGCGTGCTGCTCAACTCGTGGCTCGACCGCGACCTTGGCCTGTCGGGACGCGTGGAGGTACGCAGCAGGGACGGCGACGCCCCAGCGGCTGGATCCCGAACGGTGCTGTGGCGCTGCGACCGGGCGCTGCTGCGCATCCCACAGCTCGCGATTCATCTCGACCGCGAGGTGAACGACGGGCTGAAGCTCGACCGCCAGCAGCACATGACCCCGGTGTGGGGGCTGGGCGAGCCGAGCGGTACGGGGTTCCGCGAGTTTCTGGCAGACGAGCTCGAGGTCGAGCCCGAGGCCGTGCTGGCGTGGGATGTCATGGCGCACGACCTCACGCCGCCGGCACGGCTGGGACTCGACGGGGAGATGTACGCCGCCAGTCGCATCGACAATCTGGCCTCGTGCCATGCAGCCATCGAAGCGCTGGCCAGCCTGAGTTCGCTTCCCGAGGACACGGCGGCGGTCGTCGTGCTGTTCGACCACGAGGAGATCGGCAGCGACTCCGCCACAGGCGCCGGCAGCCCGATCCTTGCCGATGCCCTCGAGCGCATCGCCGCCGCGCTGGGCGCCGGCCGTGAGCAGTACCTGCGGGCGGTGGCCCGCTCGCTGTGCGTCTCGGCCGACGGGGCCCATGCGGTGCATCCGAATTATCCCGAACGCCACGAGCCCCAGCACCTGCCGCTGCTGAACGGCGGCCCTGTGATCAAGACGAACGTCAACGTGCGCTATGCAACCGATGCACGCACGCATGCCCGGTTCGAGGCGGCGTGCAACGCGGCCGGTGTGCCTCACCAGGTCTATTCCCACCGCGGCAATCTGCCGTGCGGCTCGACCATCGGTCCGATCACGGCATCCCGGCTGGGCATGAGCGTCGTCGACGTGGGCTCACCCCAGCTCTCGATGCACTCGGCCCGCGAGCTCGGCGGCAGCGACGACCCCGCCCTGCTCGCCGCCGCACTCGGCGCCTTCCTCGCAGCCAGCTGACGCCCGAGAGCCACCGCACTGACGAACGGCTCGGCGGCTTCTGAGCGGCCAGCCCGCTGGCCGCGCTCAGCCATGGTGCAGGTGGTTGTCGAGGTGCGAGCAGTCGTTGAAGCGGCGCAGCACCCAGTCGCCGTCGCACCGCACCACCTGGGTGATCGAGCAGTTGTCAGAACCGCCGAACAAGAATGGCGTGGACTCGGTGATATGCGCCAGCACGGCACCGATCACCCCGCCGTGCACGCATGCCGCCACGAGCTGGTCGGGGTGTGCGTCGGCGATGCGCCCGAGGGCAGCCATGCACCGGCCTGCGAGCTGCTCATTCGACTCGGCGCCGGGGATGACGTCCCAGCGCCGCTCCGTGTGCAAGCGCTCGTACAGCGGATGATTGTCGGCAGCGAACTGGCGGATGCGACCCCCGTCCCACTCGCCAAGGGCCACCTCGCGCAGATCGTGCTCGATCGTCGGAGTCATGCCCAGCCGTTCGGCAAGCGGCGCGAACGTCTGCTGGGTGCGCTGCAACGAACTCACGTACAGCGCGTCGATCGGTTCGTGTGCGAGCCGGTTCGCCATCGCCGCAGCCTGCGTGTGACCGTTCGGGGCCAGCGCCGGGTCGCCCTGGTCGCCGCGCATGGGGAACGGCTCGCCGGGGATGTAGGCCTGGGAGGCGCCATGGCGCACCAGCAGCACCTCGGTGGCGCCGGGCGGGCGGATCCACCGCTCCTGCTCGAATTGGCGGACTTCGGTGTCGGACGGCGCAAGGTCGTAGTCGTCGTAGACAGGTTCCGCGTCTGCGGCCGCCGCCGGTGTCTCGTCGGTTGATGTCACGGCGGGCAACCTAGCGGCCAGCCCGCCGTCACCCGGAGCGCTACAGCTGGTAGGCGGCCTCGCCGTGGTCGCTCACATCGATACCGGCCATCTCGACCTCTGCCGAGACCCGGATGCCCATGGTGGCCTTGATCACGCTGGCGATGATCCACGTGGCAGCGAACGAGTACGCGGTGACCACCGCAATCGACAGGACCTGGTTCCACAGCAGCACGCCGCCGCCGAAGAACACGCCGTCGATGAAGTCGCCCCCGGGCACCGCAGACGCGTCGGCGAAGAAGCCGAGCAGCACGCCGCCGACCGCGCCGCCGACCCAGTGGATGCCCACAACGTCGAGGCTGTCGTCGAAGCCCACCCGGAACTTGGCCTCGATGGCGAAGAAGCACACCACGCCGGCGATGGCGCCGAACGCCAGTGAGTGCATCGAGCCCACGAATCCCGCCGCCGGTGTGATGGCTACGAGCGCCGCCACGACACCGGAGGCGATGCCAATGGTGGACACCCGCTGGTGCCGTGCGTACTCGGCGAAGGCCCAGCCGACCATGCCGGCCGCCGCAGCGATGAACGTGTTGACGAAGGCCTGCGCCGCTGCGCCGTCAGCCGCGAGCGCCGAACCGGCGTTGAAGCCGAACCAGCCGAACCACAGGATGCCCGCACCCAGCATCACGAACGGCACGTTGTGCGGAACCGGCCGGTTGTCGGGCCAGCCGGAGCGCCGGCCGACCACCAGTGCCAACGCCATTGCCGCAGCACCGGCGTTCACGTGGATGGCGGTGCCGCCGGCGAAGTCGTGGGCGGGCAGGTTCAGGATCCAGCCGTCAGCGCCGTACACCCAGTACACGACCGGCGCGTACACCAGCAGCGACCACACGGGCACGAACACCATCCAGGCCGAGAACTTCATGCGGTCGGCGACGGCGCCCGAGATGAGCGCAGGAGTGATGGCCGCGAATGTCATCAGGAAGGCGAACGTGGCCAGTCCCTCGGCATCGTGGATGCCGGCCATGCCCATCAGCGAGAAATCGCCGATGATCGGCAGGCCGCTCTCGCCCGCTGCCAGGCTGTAGCCGACCAGCACCCAGATCACCGGCACGATGCCGAGGCACCACATGTTCATGTTGAGCATGTTCAGCGCGTTCTTGGCGCGCACCATGCCGCCGTAGAACAGCGCAAGCCCCGGCACCATGAACAGCACCAAGGCCGCTGAGGTCAGTATCCAGGCAATGTTGCCTTCCATCGCTTCTCTCCTCGTCGCGCGCAGACGCGCCAGCGGGCAGTACGGAGGCTGATCCGCACATCATTGCAGGCCAGCCGCCTATGAGCCGTCTTTCATACGGCGCTGAGGGCGGCGCCGAGATCGTCCAGCAGGTCCGAGACGGTCTCGAGGCCCACCGACAGCCGCACGAGGTCGTCGGGCACCTCCAAGGCCGAGCCAGCCGCCGAGGCGTGAGTCATCGCGCCGGGATGCTCGATCAGCGACTCGACTGCGCCCAGCGACTCCGCCAGCGTGAAGACCTTGGTCGAAGCTGCGACCTGCTCCGCCGCAGATCGCCCGCCGTGCAGCCGGAACGACACCATTCCTCCGAAGCCGCTCATCTGGCCGCGGGCGATGTCGTGCCCGAGATGATCGGGAAGCCCGGGGTACAGCACCGAGCGCACGGCTGGGTGCTCCTCCAGTAGTGCGACCACTGCTTGGGCGTTTGCACAGTGGCGGTCCATGCGCACGCCGAGCGTCTTGATGCCGCGAAGGGTCAAGTAGCAGTCGAACGGGCTCGGCACGGCGCCCACGGCGTTCTGGGTAAACACGAGGTGGTCCGCCAGTTCGTCGTCATCGGTGGCCACGAAGCCGCCGACCACGTCGCTGTGACCGCCGAGGTACTTGGTCGCCGAGTGCACGACGGCATCGGCGCCGAGGGCGATCGGCTGCTGCAGGTACGGCGTCGCAAACGTGTTGTCCACCACGACGATGCCGCCCAGTTCGTGGGTGACCGTGCAGATGGCTTCGATGTCGAACACCGTGAGCAGGGGGTTGGTGGGCGTCTCCAGCCACACCATGCGGGTGCTGGGCGTCCAGGCGTCGCGGATCTTGTCCGGGGCGGTGAGATCGACTGCCGCGAGCCCGACTCCCGTGTTGCCGAACACCTTGTCGATGAGCCGGAACGTGCCGCCGTAGGCGTCATCGCCGAGCAGCAGGCTGTCGCCGGGGCGCAGTACGCGCAGCAGCGCATCGGAGGCCGCCAGCCCGCTGGCGAAGGCGAACCCGTGCCGGGCTCCTTCCAGCGACGCCACGCAGACCTGGTAGGCGTGGCGGGTCGGGTTTCCTGTGCGGCCGTACTCGTAGCCGTGCCGCGGCTGGCCGACCGCCTCCTGGGCGAAGGTGGTCGCCAGCGAGATCGGCGTGACGACCGCGCCGGTGTAGGGGTCATGCGGCTGTCCCGCCCGGATCGCCCGTGTCTCGAAGCCGAACTCGTCGGGGTCCTCGAACCCCGACACCTGCGGATCGCCCCCTAGCACCCATTGCCTCCTGTTGCGTCCGCGCCGAGCGTCGCGACGGGCCTGCCCCGGTCATAGACCACGACTGCCTCGGGTCCTGCGAGCGAGCCGGCTCGGGCTAGCAGCTCGGCGATTCGACCGATCGGTTCTCCGATGCCGACCGCAGGCAGCGGCGGTTCGATCGCCGCAGCCACCATGGCACTGCCCTCCACCGCCAGCAGCCCGTCTTGGGCCACCGAACCCACCACCTGAGCCGCGGCCAGGGGCATCTCGCCCTCACAAACCGGGACGGCACGCAATCCCGTCCGATCCATGCATTGCCGCGCAGCGGCCACAGTGTCATCGGGCCGCACGAACACGAACTCGCCGTCGACCAGGCTGCTCACCGTTCCGGGCCCAGGCGCCTGCGGCAGGAAGCCCATCTGTGCCATCCACTCGTCGTCGAACACCCGACTGAGGTAGCCACGGCCCGAATCGGGAATGAGCGTGACGACCAACGACTCCTCCGAGCGGCCAGCGGCATCGAGTTCCGCGGCAACGGCGAATGCGCCCGTCACGGCCGTGCCGCCGGAACCGCCGATCAGCAGGCCCTCGCGCTGGGCAACCCGGCGTGCCATCGCGAACGACTCGGCATCGGTCACGGGAATGCCACGGTCGACGACGCCGGGATCGTAGGTGGACGGCCAGAAGTCTTCGCCGATGCCTTCCACCAAGTAGGGCCGCCCGTCTCCGCCGACATACACCGACTCCGGCGGGTCGGCGATCACGACCTGGATGCCGGGATCCTGTTCTTTGAGGTAGCGACCTACGCCGGTGACGGTGCCGCCAGTTCCTGCACCTGCCACGAAGTGGGTGATGCGGCCCTCGGTCTGTGCCCAGATCTCCGGTCCGGTGGATTCGTAGTGCGCTTGGGGGTTTTTCGGGTTGCCGTACTGGTTCGGCGAATATGCGCCCGGCGTCTCGTTCTTCAGGCGCTCCGCGGTCGAGTAATACGAGCGTGGATCGTCGGGCGCAACCGCCACCGGACAGACCACCACCTCTGCGCCATAGGCCCGCAGCAGCGCCACCTTCTCGGGCGCCACCTTGTCGGTGCAAACGAAGATGCACCGGTAACCGCGCTGCGCCGCAACCACGGCGAGGCCCACGCCGGTGTTTCCCGATGTGGGCTCCACGATCACGCCGCCCGGCTGCAGCAATCCGTCAGCTTCGGCGGCGTCGATCATCGCCACTGCGGCGCGGTCTTTCACCGAGCCGCCAGGGTTGGTGGTCTCCAGCTTGGCGACGACCGGTGTTGCGATGTGCGGCTCGACATTCCTCAGCCGGACCATCGGCGTGCGGCCCACAAGGTCCAGCACCGACGAAGCAATGTCCAGGCCCTTGACGGCCTCGGGCATCGGCGAAGGCCCTGAGTGGGCGTCAGTCACGGCATCACAGCCTACGAACACCGTCCCGGGTACGCCGAACCGGCGGCCCGGGCGTCAAGCGGTCAGCTCGGCCAGAGGGGACAGCTCGGTGTTCACGAGCTCCACGCCGCCTTCGGGCAGCACCGACACCTCGTGCCACAGCCGCAGCTTCGGCGGGCGCCCCAGCAGGTGCACCGTCGACAGGAACGAGTGGAAGATGGCCAGGTGCGTGGAGTGCGACCGGGACCACGCCTCCAGCGACTCGAGGTCGTCGAACCAGCCCACGAAGCTCGTGGACTCGAGATCCTCGCCGTCGATGGACTGCTCTCGCAGGAATCTGCTCGAAATACAGCCGGAGTCGCGGTTGGCGGCCAAGAACCCGATGCCGGCCCTCAGCTTCGGCTCGATGTCGGTGAAGTACATCTCGCGCTCGTCGTCGAGGCACTCGTCCCACTTCTGGCCCGAGCGGATGAGGCACAGGTTGGCCGGCAGCGGCGAGCCGGGCGCCGCCTCGAAGGGGTCGTCCGCGCTGGCCGCCATACGATCCCGCGCCGCGCCCCAGTAGTCGTGCAGCTCGGTGAGATCCACCGACGTCAGGTTGCGCACGCCCGGCAGCGGCCGCTTGGTCCCCGCAATCGTCTCCCAGCGCTCCGCCGGAATGAGGGCGGTCTCGCAGTAGACCCCGTCCCGCTCGAGCACATCGCAGCCATCCCGCCAGCGCTCGTAGACCGCTGGGTTCACCCAGTAGGCCATGAACACGGTCTCGACGTCGCCTTGGGCTTCCTCGGCGTCGTCGCCCTCGTCGGTGAAGTTGACGACCCGGGCCCGCTCGACGTGGTCGGGCCGATGCTCGCCCCCGGTCAGCGCCGCCTGCAGCTCCGCCAGCGTGTCGGCGTTGTCAGGCCCCTTCGAGAAGACCATCGAATAGGCGGTCAGCTCGGGAAAGTCGACCACGCACCACGCCGGAGCGCTGGGCGTATGCCCCTCCGGCCGATTGGCAGCCATGGGGCCCCGCTCAGGCGCCGAGTTCGGCGGCGCGGCCCCGGAACAGCTCGACGTTGTTCTCTTTGATCTCCTCGTAGCCGCGGATCATGTCGGGCAGCCGCGCAATCTCGACGGCTCGGGCATAGGCGGCCTCGTCGCCCGCGCTCAGCGTGTCGAGTGCCCGCTCGATCATGGCTCGGTACTCGTCGATCAGCTCCCGCTCCATCTTCCGATGGGCGGTCTTGCCGAAGATGTCGAGCGCTCCGCCGCGCAGGCCCTTCATGCGGGCCAGCAGTGCAAACGCAGCGTCGCCAGAGCGGCCCAGGCCGATCTTCTTCTCGACGCCCATGCGTCGCATGATCGGCGGGTGCAGCTTGTAGGTGACATCGGTCTTGTCGCCAAACTGGTCGCGCACCGCCTGCTGGAACGCCTTCGAGCGGTGCAAGCGGGCCACCTCGTACTCGTCCTTGTAGGCCATGAGCTTGTACAGGTACGTCGCCACCGCCTCGCTCAGCGCAGTCTCGCTGCCCGCAGCAGCTTCGGCCTCGCGAACCTTGGCAATGAAGTCGGCATAGGCCGCCGCATACGCGTGATTCTGGTAGTCCACCAGGTCGGGCACCCGGATGCGCATCAGCCGGGCCAGTTCCTCTGACTGGTTGGGCACCGTGTCGATGAGGCCCTGCTCACGCTTGGACGGTCCGGTGTCACGCTTGACCTTGCCGACCCGCTCGACTTCGAGCGTTCCCAAGAAGTCGGGGTCGAGCACGATCTTGCGGCCGATGCGGAACGCCTGGGTGTTCATCTCCACCGCGACGCCGTTCAGCTCGATGGCCCGCTCGATGGCCGAAGCGCTGATCGGCACCACGCCCGCCTGGTAGGCGGCGCCCACTACCAGCACGTTGGCCGGCATGTGCGAGCGGAACAGGCTGTCCGACAGCGTGCCGGCATCGAAGTAGACGTTGCGCTCAGGGCTGGTGGACTCGTCGATGACCCGCTGGAAGGCGGTCCACTCGGGGAACTCGGCGGAGGTGTCGCGCACCATCGAGGTGGTGGGCACCTTGGATGACGACACGACGGCAACGGTCTTGCCGGCCAGCGTCTTGTCGAGGTTGGCCGGGTTGGTGCCGGTCAGCAGGTCGAACACGATGTAGGCATCGGCCTCGCCGACGCCGACCTTGTTGGCCTCGTCGCCCCCGTCATCGTCGGCCGCCGAGGTGTCATCGCCGTTCGCGCCCATACGGCGAACCTTGAGGTTCGACAGCACCGGGCCGCCCTTCTGGGCGAGACCGGTCTGGTCGAGGCCGTTGGCCTGCTTGCCGTCCAGCAGCGCTGCGGTGGCGAGCATCTGGTTGACGGTCACCACGCCGGTGCCGCCGATGCCCATCATCAAGATGTTGCCCTCGTCGATCCGGTCGGGCTCGGGCAGGTCATCGCCGATGTGCTCGATGGCCACCGTGGCCTTGGTGGGGATCTTCCCCGCTGGCACCACCTCGATGAACGCCGGGCAGTCGCCGTCAAGGCAGGTGAAGTCCTTGTTGCACGACGACTGGTGGATCTGGGTCTTGCGGCCGAACTCGGTCTCGACGGGCTGCACGCTCAGACAGCTCGACTTCTCGCCGCAGTCGCCGCAGCCCTCGCAGACCGCCTCGTTGATGAACACCCGCATCGCGGGCTCGGCCACCTTGCCGCGCTTGCGGTCGCGCCTCAGCTCGGCCGCGCAAGCCTGGTCGTAGATCAGCACCGTGCAGCCCTCGATGTCCCGCAGCAGCCGCTGTGCCTCGTCCATGCGATCGCGGTGCCAGATCTCGGTGTCGGGCGCAAACTCCGCGTCGGCGGGGTATTTCTTGGGGTCGTCGGTGACCACCATCACCTTGGCAACGCCCTCGGCATGCACCGAGCGGGTGAGTTCGGGCACAGCCATGCCGCCGTCGATGTCCTGGCCGCCGGTCATGGCAACGGCGCCGTTGTACAGGATCTTGTAGGTGACGTTGGTGCCCGCAGCCACCGCCTGACGCAATGCCAGCGAACCGGAGTGGTGGTAGGTGCCGTCGCCGATGTTCTGGAACCGATGCTCCATGGTCACGAACGGCGCAGAGCCGATCCACTGGCAGCCCTCGCCGCCCATCTGGGTGGTGCCGCGGACGTTGCGGGTGGGCGTCATGGCCGCCATGCCGTGGCAGCCGATGCCGCCGCCGGCCTCGGAGCCCTCGGGCACCCAGGTCGAGCGGTTGTGCGGGCAGCCCGAACAGAACCCCGGCGTGCGGCCGGCGGCCTTGGTGCCCTTGGAGGTGGTGACCGCCAACGGGATCGTGATGCGCTCGGGCACTGCGGGACCGATGCCCTCGGGACCGAGCCGGTCCACGAGGAACGGCCGGATCTTGCGGGCGATGAGATCGGCGTCCATCTCGCCGTGGCCGGGGAACCAGAAGCCGCCCTGCGCGTCGCGCTTGCCGAGCACGACCGGCGCGTCGGCCATGCCGTAGAGGTTCTCCTTGATGAGCGACTCGATGATCGAGCGCTTCTCCTCCACAGCGACGATCAAGTCGAGCCCGTCAGCGAACTCGCGCAGGCTGGTGGGCTCGAGCGGCCACACCACCGCTGGCTTCCAGATGCGCACGCCGCGGCGCTCGAGCTCGATGTCGTCGAGCCCCATGCGGTCGAGCGCCTCGCGCAGGTCGTAGTAGGTCTTGCCCGCAGCGACGAGCCCGATCCGGGCATCGCGGGTGGGAAGCGTCTGGCGGTTGAGCTTGTTGGCGGCCACGAACTTGTCGACCGCAACCATCCGGCCCTCGTGGATCTCGAGCTCCATGCGCACCGCATTGGGGCCGAACAGGGCGTCTTGCTGGGTGTGCGCCCAGGGCTTGCCTTCCCATTCGAATTCGGGACGTGCAACCGACACGCGGCCGGGACCAACCTGCACCGTCGCGTAGCCGTCTGCCACGTTGGTGACGATCTTGAGCGCCGACCAGAAGCCGCTGTAGCGGGACAGCTCGAAGCCCCAGCGCCCGTAGTCGATGACCTCCTGCACCGACCCGGGGTACAGGATCGGCGTCTGGTAGTGGATCAGGACCGGCTCGGACTCCGACGCCAGCGTGGAGGACTTCGACGCCGGGTCGTCGCCGGCTACGAGCAGCACGCCGCCCTTGGGATCGACGCCGCAGACGTTGGCGTGCTTGATCGCATCGCCCGAGCGATCGACACCGGGCGCCTTGCCGTACCACATGCCCAGCACGCCGTCGTAACGGCCCTCGAAGTTGCGGTTCGAGAGCTGGCTGCCCCACACGATGGTGGCGCCTAGATCCTCGTTGAGACCGGGTTCGAAAATGATGTTGTTCTGCTCGAGCTCGGCGGCGTTGGTCGTCATGAGGGCGTCGATGCCGCCCAGGGGCGATCCGCGGTAACCCGACACCATGGCCGCGTTGTTCAGCCCGTCACGGCGGTCGGCGCGGAGCTGGTCCAGCAGCACGCGCAGCAAGGCCTGCACACCGGACATAGCGACGTCGCCTTCGGCGCGATCGAAGCGATCCTCGAGCTTGAAGTCTGCGAGAGCCATGGAATCCCCCTCATGCGCTGCGGCGGCGTGTGCAGCGACCACCTGCGAGGCTACCCGTCAGCCCAGAGAGCCGCCGGTGAAGCGAGCGCGCTCAGGTTTGGCGGGCTCGCTGCCCTGCGCGGCGCTGCGGTTCAGCGCTTGGGCAGCAGACCGGGCGGGGGCAGCGTGAAGGCGAGGCCGAGCGCACCGGCGTTGGCAACCGCCGCCATCGAGAACGTCCAGCCATAGCCCCCGGTCGCATTCAGCAGCAGTTGTGCCACATACGGCCCGATTGCGGCGCACGACCCCGCGGTAGCGAAGAAGCGGCCGACGATGGCGCCGGCGTGGGAACGGCCGAAGTAGTCGGCGACGAGCGCCGGGAAGACTGCCACGCTTCCGCCGTAGGACAGACCGAACGCAATGGCCGAGGCGTACAGCAGCACCAAATTGTCAGACACAGCAAAGCCGACGAACGAAAGCGTCTCGATCGCCAGCGCCAGCCCGACGGCTCGGCGGCGGTCGATACGGTCCGACAGCGGGCCCGTCACGATGCGCCCCACGAGGCCGCCGACGCCCACCGAGCTGATGACGCCCGATGCCAACTGCAGGGAGAAGCCGAGGCTGCGGGCGTACTGGACGCCGTGCGCGAACGGCACGAACACCACGACGAACGTCAAGGCGAACATGCCGAAGATGCGCCAGAACACCGAGTTTCGCCACGCTTGGGGGGCGGTCCATGCAGTGCGAGGATTCTCTGCGTCGGGCGCCTCGCCGCGGGTGGCCTCCACGACGAATCCCGCTGGCCTTGACACCACCCGCGAACGGATCGGCGGGCGCTCAGCACGGCGGGGCGTGCGGCCGTCGGGGTACTGGCCGATCGACTCCGGGTCGCGCACGAACACCATGGCCGTGGCGGCCATCAGCACACCGCCCGAGACCGCCATGACCGCTATCGCCGTCCGCCACCCGTATTGCTCCACGAGCCACGCGGCGATCGGGGGCACAACAATGCCGCCGGCGCTGCCGCCCGAGCCGACGATGCCAGTTGCCAGGCCTCGCCGCTCGGTGAACCAGCGCACGACGGTGGCATTCGCGGGCACCCATGATGACGACATCCCCAGCGGCGCGATCACGGCGAGACCGAGGAACACCATCGCCAGAGTTCCTGAAGCCGACAGCACCAGGTAACCCGCCGCGAGCAGCGCAGCACCGGTCGCTATGACCCGGCGCGGGCCGAACCGGTCGGTGAGCTGCCCAGTCCAGGCGCTGGCGGCGCTGTAGGCGAGGATGTAGGAGGCGTATGCGAGCTGGAGCCATGTCGCCGACCAGCCCTTGTCTGCGCTGATGGCGCCCTCGAAGGTGCCGTAGCTGAACTGGATGCCGTACACGATGAACAGCACCCAGAAGCCGGCCCACGCCACGCGCCAACCGTGAAACGGATGGCCGATCAGTGGATTCACGAGATGAAGTTCATGTGTGTGGCATGCCGCGCGAGGCGGCAGCCGCTACATGTCGCCGGGCGCGATGTAGAACCAGATCGGCTGCTTCTCGCCCGCGTCGGCCATGGCTTGACGTGCCGCCATGATGGTGCGGCCCGCTTCGGTCGATGTGAAGAACCAGCGCGCGCCGGCCCACGCAGCGGGTGCATGCTCAGCCAGCGCCAAGGCCGCGGTCTCGTAGTACCCGCGGATGTCCTGGGCGACACGGGCAGGGATGCCCGGGATACCCGCCTCCTTCCACGGCGTGCCCCCGGCGACGTTGATGAACGACTGCACCGCCGCGGGAATGTCATCGGCGCTCACGGTGCGGCCGGCGCCCACCCGGTTGCCGAGCTTGGCCACGGCGCGGTCGTAGGCAGGCCGCAGCCCCCGGGCCTCGTCCACGGCCGGATGCAGGCTCGGATCGTGGCGCGGCGGCAGCTCGCACGACATCGTCTCGGTGCCATCGTCGTCGATCGTCTCAGCAAACTTCTCTACGACCGGCCCAGGCGAGGAGAGCAGCCCGAAGGCGTGGGCCAGCACCCGGTGCTGGAAATCGGCGTCGTTGGGCTTGCCGAGCGGGCGCCCGAGGGGGAAGTCGCACCAGAGCCCTCGGGGCGGCGCGGTGCCCTGGATGTGGGAGCCGATGGAGCCCAATGCCACCGTGGCCAGGCCGGCTTGCTCGAAGACGTGGCCGAGCGCACTCACGGTGCGCGTGCACAGCGGTCAGACGGGTGTGAACAGGACGACGTCCACCTCGTGATCACGGAGGAACTTCGCGCCCGCCGGTCCGGAGTCCATTCGCACGGCAGACAGGTCGAACTGGTTGCCGGCGTAGGACAGGTGGATGTCGGACACCTTGCCGATCGTGCCGTCAGCCGCCAGCTCGTCGAGACGGTCGATCGGGAACACGGTGTTGAGGTCGAGGGCGATGCCGGTGGCGTCGAAGTTGGGGCTCCAGTGGCCGCACATGTAGTCGCGGCGGCTGCCGTCGAGCACCCGGTAGCCGGTGTCCATCGGCGAGAAATCGTCCTGGTCGGGATGGTGCAGCGACGCAGAGGTCACGATGGCAACGGTGGCCTCGGCCAGGGGCGGCGGCGTCGTGAATGCTGTGGTCTCGAAATCGGGGAGATCGAGCCCGCCCGTCAGTGCCTTGACATCGGAATCAGCCATGGCGGCAAAGCTACGGCTTGCAGCACTGCCTTGCTCGGTAGCCAATGTGCTGCCCGCGGTCGGGGGCGGCGAAGCCCTAAGGGGCCGCGCGGATAGGTGGCCGTCCACGGGTCGTCTGGTTCCCCGGTGTATTGGTGGGGTCGTCCTTGACCTGACGACCGTGGAGGCCGGTTTCATCATGCGCGCTCTGACCAAGGCTGTGGTGGATGTCATC
>JAJEBN010000081.1 GCA_022822525.1 Acidimicrobiia bacterium
GAGTCGAAGAGCGCGACAGAGCGCTTGAATTGGTCAACGATCTCGCTCATTCGCAAGAACCTCCCATTGCGGTTGCGCCTGTGCAGTCGCGACGGACTGGCGACCTACGGCGAAAGCCGATGGTACGCCGCCGTGAGCCGACAGGGCGTGCTTCGGCCAACGCCGACCGCATGCCGTGTCGAATGCAGAGCGTCGAATGTGGTGTGTTGTGTCACTTGTGGGGTGACGGCAACCGCGCATGGCGGCTCGTGTCGCTAGTCGACGAGGTTGACCCTCAGGCCGGCGAGCGCCACTTGGCTGTCGTTGAGGTAGCAGTCCCGCGTGCGGGCCGCCGCGAGCACTGCCTCACGGTCGACGGTCGTGACGTCGATGCCGCCGAGCCCTTCGCCCCGGCCGTCGGCGTCGGGCACGAACCGCAGCGTGGCGTTGTCGAGCTGGATCGTGGGATGGCCGTCGGCATCGGTGTCGAGGTCGATCTGGGCGATCTGGCTCCAGCGTTCGGCCAGCCGCTGAGGGTCGGGGCTCTGCAGCTCAGCGGCGGCGATGCCGCTCACCCGGTCGGTGCAGACGTAGGGCTCCCAGTAGGACCCGGCGGGTGTCCAGGCGCCGCCGACGTCGCCGCCGGTGGGTCCGGTCATCTGGTCCATCTCGAAGAACGCACCGCCAGTGTCGGCCGGATGCAGCTGCATGCCGACGTGGCCCTCGTCGGCGTGGTTCATCTCGAATGCGACCCGGATGCCCATCTCGTCGACGTGGGCGCGGCGTGCGGCAACGTCGCTGACCTGGGTGATGACCATGTAGCCGGTGTCGCCGCCGCGCCGGTGCTGGTACCGGCCGGCGGCAGTGTTGTCTTGAATCGGCGTCACGCACTCGAGGAACTGAGTGCCCACCGGCCACAGCACGTTCTTGAGGCCAAAGATGCCGACACCAGGATCGGTGAAGCAAGGCTCCACGCCAAGAACGCTCTGGACGTCCGCCGAGGTCTGGGCCAAGTCCGCAGTAGTAACGGCAATCTGACGAAGACGAATCCACATGCCCGCCACCCTAGGAGAGCGGCTCAGAGGATGCCCGCTCGTCTCAGGCTTCCTCACGCACCCCAGGTCACGACTGTTGACCGGGACGGCAGGCAGCAGCCGAAGCCGCAGTCCCCGCCATGTGCGATCGCCTCGCACCTGGCCATGTGCCGGTCTTCGCCGAGCTTCGGGGGTCCATTGGCCCGCTGAACGCTGAGCGAACGGCTGAGGTGGGTTGGTCAGGCTGCGGCTGCCGAATCGTCGTCTGCGGCGATGGCCGAGCCAGGTGGCCGGGTCGGGTGTCCGCTGGGTGATGTTGTCGGGTCTCGGCCAGATGGGGCGCCGGGCGCTGGCGGGCTGGGTTGGCCGGCGGGTGGTGGCGGGCTGGGTTGGCCGGCGGGAGGCGCTCGTCGTGGTCGGCCGTTGGGTGGTGTTTTGAGGGGCCAGTGGTGTTGGTGGTGGTCGAGGTGGCAGGGTTCGCACAGGTTGGCGAGGTTCGGGATGTCGGTGTGCCCGCCATCTTCGAAGTGGTCGATGTGGTGGGCGTGGCAGTGCTCGGAGTGGGTGGCACATGCGATGCAGCCGCCGTCGCGTATGGCCAGGATGATCCGCTGCGCTTCGGATGCACTGCGCACTCGACCCAAGGCGAGCTGGCTCCAGTCGCTGTTGAAGACGGCCGGAAGGATCTTGGCGTCGGCGGCGAGCTCAGCAAGCTGATTCGCTGAGATGGGCGTGCCGTCATCGAGCCGAGGGTTGGCGAGCTGTCCCGAGACACAGTCGTAGTCGGCGGCAATCACCAGGCTGGCCCCGGGTCGTTGGCGGCCCAGGATCAGATCGCATAGGGCGTCGGCGTTGCGCTGAGAGAACGTGTCGTCGGCTGAGTCGTCGCGCTGGCGCACGGCGCGCTCGGCTGCGGCGAGCTGCATGTTCAGCTGGCGGCCGACGAGGAAGTCGAGGTCGGCGTTCAGGTGCCACATGCCGTCATCGCCCAGCCGCATAGAGCAGCGCCGCTGATGCCGTTGCAGCGCAAGCTCGGCGTCAGCGGGTTCAACCGTTCCCCCAGTGGCTGCCGCAGCGGCTTCCGCAGCAAGGTCGGCGTAGACCTGCTCGCTCTCGTAGGCCAGGGAGTGGCGGGCCACCACATCTGACGGATAGTCCCGGCACAGCCCCAAGAAGTCGGACTCGCTGCGGCGGTGAGTCTTGGGTGCCTCCCGGGCGATCACCCTCGCATGGGACAACTGGATCTCCCCGTCCGCCAGCGCATCGAGCGTGTCGCCCAGCTCATTCGCAGCGAGCGATTCGGCGAGCCGGGCTTCGCTACGCGCCTGCGCGGCGTTCATGCGCGTGTACTCGCGCAGTTGCCACGCAGCAGACTGCACGCCGTCACGGGATACCAGCTCGCCCACCGCAGCCAGGCACTCCGCCTCGATACGGGACCGCTGCGCCATCAGCCCGACGACACGGGCCAGCAGATCGCTGTCGCTCAGCGACTCGAGCCCCAGTCTCGCCGCGCATCGCGCCTCAAGGAACGGGCCGCGCTCAGCGCCCCGAGCAGCAGCCCCGATCCTGTCCGCCTCACGGTTGAGTTCGGCCCAATCCGGCTCGCCGCCTCCCGTCCCTGCGGGATCGTCAGATTGACCGACCGGACGGACTTCAGGCACCGCAACACGGCTGTCGGCGAGGTGCTCGAAGTGCCGCTCCGTGAACATGAAGAGAGTATACACACGAATGTTCGTACAAACAAACATTCGCGCGCAGTCGCATTGGCTCGATTCGATGCCAGGAAACGGGTCGGATCACCGCTGAGCAGATGCGGGCCGCCGAATCAGGAGACAACCCACCTGCGAATCTGGTCACAATGGGAAAGCGCGCGACAGCCCGCCCGGCTGCCTGGCCGCTCACAACACGGACGGTGTGAACGCGTTCCCGCAGCCAGATCAAGCAGCAATGGGCCGGTGTCACCTTCGAATCCGGAGGGCTACCGCCCTAAGGGGCCGCGCGGATAGGTGGCCGTCCACGGGTCGTCTGGTTCCCCGGTGTATTGGTGGGGTCGTCCTTGACCTGACGACCGTGGAGGCCGGTTTCATCATGCGCGCTCTGACCAAGGCTGTGGTGGATGTCATC
>JAJEBN010000018.1 GCA_022822525.1 Acidimicrobiia bacterium
GTGCGATACGGCTGACGCCATCAGCAAGGCGCGTGCAGCGTTCGACTGGCACACCAGCTATGGCACTAACGAGGCGATGTTCTGGCGGATCCTGAACACGCTCGACGCGGAGAACCTGCCTGCCAAGCCCGCGGACGTGACCGATGACACCATCACCGCAGCCGATGCTGCAACGTTCAGCAACGGCAAGACATGGGCAGGGTGGGTGCCCATCAACGCCGCCCTGGCCTGCACCGAGAAAGCCGCTGAGGACACCGACGACGACTCAGGCACCGACGGCCAGGACACACAACAGCAACTGCAGCAGTCATCGCAAGACTCGCAGCAGCAGTCCTCTCAGGACCAGCAGCCGCAACAGCAGCAGTCCTCTGAGGACCAGCAGAGCCAGCAGGACTCGCTGCAACAGCAGAGCCAGCAGGACCAGGCACCGGCGTGCACAGACTGGGACAGCAGCGACATCACCATCGGCGAGGACGACTTGCTCATGGTGAAGCTCGGCAACACCCCCGAGGGGTGCGACAACTTCGACTCGACCATCGCCCTCGAAATCGATGTCGTCGCGTCGCACAATGGCACCAAGCCGTACCGGGACGGCTGCACATCCACCCCGGACAACTGGGGCGACAACGTGAGCCTCCTCGGCATCATGATCAACACCAAGAACGGCTGGCTGCAAGCAAGCCCGTGCGACGACAACACCATCGTCGAGCGGCAGGTCATCATCCGCGACACCAACCCGGCAGGCGGCGCTGCGACAAAGACCATCACCATCACCGACGACGACAGCTACCACCCGATGTCGCCCGATTGGGTGTACGTCCGGCGGCAGTCCGGCTCGACGGGACAGACTCCGCCCTACAACGCCTACATTAGCGTGCAGACGGGCCGCTCCTACTACGAACCGTACCGACTGCTCGTCCTCCAGACCGGAGCAGCGCACCCGCAGCCGAACAAGAACTCGTTCAGCGACGATGGCGCCACAATCACGATAAACGTGCCCGCCGACGACGACGGCTTTACGCCCAGGCACAAGTGGTACGACCAAAGAGTCGATTGCCACCGCACCGGACCCGGCTGGGTACAGGTACACGTCTACCGGCAAAACGGCCCGAAGTTCGACACGTCCACGTACTACCGCGACGGCGGCGACAAAATCCAAGTCTGCTGGTGACCGCATCGGGTTCCGCACGGCCGCGCAGCAACACGAGCGGGGCAGTCATGACGGGCAGGTCACGCTGTCAAGTGGCCCCCGCGCAGCACAACCCGGGAACCGACCCGTCGGCTTCGACGGTCCGCTGAAGAGCGCCAGCGCTGTGCCAGCGGAACGTCCCGCGGCTCCGACGGCAAACCCGCCGGTCAGCTGACCGGCGTGAGTTCGATGTGCCCGGTTTCCTCGTCGATGTCCATCGAGTAGCCGCAGATCGCCGCGAGGCGGTCACGGCCCTCCTCGGGACCCGACGCGAGCAGCTCGTCGCCGACCCACAGCCGCACCGTGCGGGGCGGGTTGTAGATGTAGCTGGCGGCACGGCGGATTGCCAGCACGTGATAGCCGGGATCCACGGCCAGCCCGAGCGACCCGAGTGACGAGTCGTCAGCCTGCGAACCGGGCGCAACCGGCACCTGCACGACGACATCATCTGTGTCGCCGAGCGCGAGCGCGAGCACAGGGTGGATGTCCTCGTCCTCGAGCACGAGAGAGGTGATGTTGCGGGCCTGGTCGCCGATGTCCTCGGCAGCCTCGGCGACGTGCAGCAGGCCGCGCAGCCCCGCCGGGTCCGCGTCAGACACCCGGGCGAAATCGGCGGCCGCTCGCAGCACCCACGTCTGCATCGACGCCTTCATCCCGTCGAGCCGCTCCTGCATCGAGCGCACCTCGCGAGCGAGCGACAGGTCATGCAGCACGAGCGCCGAATAGGCCAGCCCGATCGCCGCCTCCGACATGTTCTTCATCTCGACCAGCGTGTCCACGGCTCGGTCGAGGTCGCTGAGCACCTGCGCTTCGTCTGGTTCGGGAGGGTTCCAGCGCTCCATGGCCGCCAGTTCCCGCAACCGCACGATGCCCGCCGGGTCGCCACGCATGAACAGCACGTCACCCGGTTCCACGATGCTGTCGCCGCGGACGTCGGTCAGCCAGTGACGGCCCCGCTGGATGGCGACCACGCGCATGCCGACCGCCACCGGCAGCTCCATGTCACGCAGCGGCCGGTTCGCCAGGTGGCTGCCTTCTGCCACCACCAATCGATGCGAGACCTCGGCGGCCTGCGCCAAGTCCACGATGAGCGCCCGGGGGATGCCCAAGTGGTGCAGCACGATCTTGGAGATGTCCACCGCAGCATTGGCGATCTGCTCGATCGACGACACCACCTGCAGCACCGAGCTCATGCCGTCGACCTCGCGCGGGTGCCTCACGGCCAGCATCGCCAGCGATCGCATCTCGTGCACGAGGGCGGACATGTCCTCTTCGAGGCCCAGGACTGCATCGGCCATGCCCTCATCGTCGAAATAGAGCGCGGCGTAGGCCAGATCAACCATGAGCTCGGAGGCGTCCTTGGCCTCGGAGAGCATGGACTTCAGGTTTCGGGGTTTGTCTTCAGGGTCTGATCGCATTGCACATCGTCAGCGAGCGACGCGACGGGCTCCGTTCAGCTCGGGGACACGATGACGCCGCTGCGCCAAGCGTAGGCACTGCGGCGCGAGGGCGAGGAGGGAATTCACGACAGACGGTTGCGTGGCGCCTGTCACGACAGGCCCACCCAGCTGACGGCCAGCACGAGCGCCGCAGCGCCGGCCAGGTCGACGGTGCTGTTCACCAGCGGGATGCCGTAGGTATCGGGATCGACGCCGACCCGGGCTGCGACCACTGTGCCGTAGTAGGCGATGGCCCCCGCCAGGGCCGTGGCGATCATGCCGCCGATCAGCGAGATCGCCACGAGCCGGAGCAGGCCCGGCGTCGACATCGAGAACGCCGTGGCGAATCCATGTGCGAGCAGGCCATTCAGCACGAACACCGGAACGGTGAGCGTGAAGGCGAACAGGATGTCGAGGCGGGCGCCCCGCTGCGGCAGCGCCCGGGGTTCGATGACACCCAGATGCAGCTTGCTCGACAGCCGGCTCGACAGGATGCCGCCGATGGCGCCCGCGGCTGCCAGGCAGGCAGGCACCAGGATGAGCACCGCGCGCTTGTCGATGAAGTCCTCGAGACGGTGCTCGATCACGACTCCGGCAATGATGAGCACGAAACCGCCGACGAACAGCACAGGCATCGACTCGCGCACTATCTGCCAGAGCTGCTCCAGCCCCGACCGCCACGCCCAGGCCGTCGCGGCCACCGCCCCGATGATGCTGGCGACCGCAACGAGCGGTGTGAGCGCGGTGATGCCCACGAGATAGCTCGCCAGGAACAGGGCCGGGAGCGTGACAACATCGCCGACAGCCGAGATGAGGGGCGCGCTGACGTTGTCGAGATCCCAGCCGCGCCGGGTGGAAATGGTCGCGAGTCCGAGCGTCACCACCAGCACGACCACTGAGGCCAGTTCGGCCCCCACGACCGACACCACGATGAGATCGCTGATGCCGATGATGCCCGAGAGCCCGAACACCGGGGCCAGCACCTTGGTCATCACGCCCAGCGCCACCGCTGTCACCAAGGTCAGCACTGCCGCGGCAATGACGTTCTGGCCCACGATCGTGTCGCGGCGGGCCGTCGCCCGAAAGGTGCCTGCGTGAATGGTGGTGGCGAGACGGCTGCCGAAGGCGCCGAAGATGTCGCCCCGCATGCCGATGGCGGCAGGAACCAGCACCAGCAGGCCCGGCAGGCGCTCGAGCGTTCCCGTGACGGCTGCAAGCAGCACGCCGGCTGCAGTGGCCGTCAGGCTGCTGACGGCGAGCGCCGAGAGGCTCTGGCGAGCACCGGTGACGTCGGGGCCGAGCAGACCTCGCAGGAACCCGAGCGGGTGCAGCCGCACCACCGGGCGAAGCAGTGCACGGCCGGCTGATCGTCCGCGGGCAGCCCCAGCTTCGACGCGTCGCGTCGCCGTGCTGGTGCGTCTCGGGGCGCGGCGCGGCGCGGAATCGCCCTCGGCCATATGCCAAGGGTGGCAGCCTCACCGGTCGATGCGCGCGTTAGTGCGCCCGCTATGGCATCTGTGTCGCGCCATTCGGGCCCTTTATGAGGCTGGTTCAAGCAGTGTGGTGAAGAAGGCCGCCAGCTCGGGCGCGCCGCCTGGGATGTTGCCGGCGAACCGCAGCACCACTTCGTTGCCGGCATCGACGGCGACGAGGTACGGCACCGACACCAAGCCGAAGGCGTCAACGACCGACATCGCAGGCGTGTCGGCCACGACGGGGTGCTGCCAGCCTTCGTCACGCAGCCACTTGTCGGGCGGGTGGTTGCCGCGTGTGGCGTCTTCGAGCACCGACACCGCATAGAAGTCCACGCCAGCGGGCAGCTCGTTCGTCTCCAGCCAGCCGGTGAGGTCCTCGACCTCGTTCTGGCAATGCGGGCACCAGTGGGCATAGAAGGCGATCACCATCGGGCGCCCTTGGTTCTCGATGCGAACCTCGGCACCGGTGAGCAGGTCGGCGCCGACCACCTGGGGTGCCTGGCGGCCGACGGCGGGATCGTCTTCCAGCTGCTCGAACTGCGGCAACGCTGTGCCGGAGACCTGCGTCCGGTCGGGTGCAGCACCACTCGCCGATGTCGTTGCAGCAGCGACGTCGGTGGCAACGGGTTCCGACGCATCGTCTCCGCCGCATGCGGCAGCCAGCAGCACTGCACACAGACATATCGCCACTCGTCGCACCGCCGTCAGCAAGGTACGCGGCTTGGCAGAACCTTCTTGTGCGTCACCCATTGTTTCCCGCTCTTGTTCGCTGCGCTCACGGGCCGCTCGGGCCACGGCTTCGCCATCCGGCTCAGCCTCTCAGGCTAGGCACCGCGCCGACCTCGCCCGACGCGGGCCGGCAGCCATGCCCGGGGCGTGCCGGGCGGCCGGTGGCAGACTGAGCCCGTGGAGACCCGCCAACTCGAATCGACACCTGGCTTCGTCATCTTCGACCTATCCGGCGCCCAGCACTACGTCGGGGAGGCCCGCCTCGGCAGCCGCCTCATCCCCGGCAACGCAACGATGCTGGTGCGGCATCTGACCTACGTCTTCGCCACGCTGGAGCAACAGCGCAGCGGCGCCAGCATCGGCCTCAAGTCCGACCCTGCCGATGCCGCCGGGGCCGTCGAGGCACTGGCGGCCGAACTGGCCGACGACTTCACCAGCGGCCGGCTGTCGACCAGCCCGGGTCTGCGGCTCGATGCCGAGCTGCTCGCGCCCGTGCTGGCCCACGACCAGCGCAACCTCATCGGCAACGACGATCGCGACGGCATCTCGTTCAACCACGAGCTCATCGGCGTCGGGGCTGCTGCGGCGGCGGCCAGCCTGCTCGGCGGACTCGACGGCAAGCGCATCGCCATCGAGGGATTCGGCCCGGCCGGGTTGGGCATCGCACGCGAAGCCGCCGCGGCAGGGGCGAGCATCGCGCGCATATCCACAGCGAAGGGCTGTGCGAATGGCCAACTCGACCCGGTGGCACTTGCGGAGGCCTGGCTGTCAGATGGCGAGATGTGCGTGGCAACGCTGTCGGGAGACAACGAGCCGGCCAAACCGTGGACGGTCTGGAAAGACGACGTCGACGTGCTGTTCTGCGGCTCGAAGCCCGCTGCGATGTCGGGCGACGGCGCGTCGATGGCCGGTTCTACACCGGTGGTCGCCTTCTCGTCCGCCGCGGTGTCATCCAAGGCCCTGGCAGTGCTGCGAGCAGCGGGCACGCCGGTCGCGGCCGACTTCGTGGCTGCTGCGGGTCCGGCATTGAGCTGGTGGGCCGACCCTGTGCTCACCCACGACGACCTGCGTTCGGCGACAGCCGCCACGGTGAACGCCGTCATGTCCGAAACCGCCGGCCACGACGACGGCCCGTTCATGGCCGCCTGCTACCGAGCCGAGGCTTTTCTGCGAACGTGGCAGGACGATCTGCCCTTCGGCCGCCCGCTGGGCTGACCTGGTACCTAGCTAGCGGAAGTCGCGGCTCGCCACCGAAGCAGGCACATCGAGAGCTTCGAGTTTCTCGGCGATCACGTTCGCCATGTTCTCATGGCGCTCGAGGCGGCCTGACACCATCAGCGCGGGCATGTCGCGCGCAACCGAGCGGTACCGCTGCCAGCATCCCCGCGACACCACCACGTTCACCAAGCCCGTCTCGTCCTCGAGATTCAGGAACGTCGTGCCGCCGGCCGTCATGGGTCGCTGGCGGTGCGTCACCAAGCCGGCAACGCGGATCTTGCCCGGTGGGCACGTAAGCAGCTCCGCAGCAGTGCGAACGCCGGCAGCGGCCAGCTCGGTTCGCAGGAACCTCGTCGGATGCCCGTTGGGGGCTACCCCGGTGGCCCACAGGTCCGCGGCAGCGGTCTCGGTTGCTGACATGCGCCGCAGCGGCGGTGACTCAGCACCGGTCACGACCCCCGCGAGCCGGTCTGAGCCTCCCTGGTGCACAGCCCCGGCCGCCCACAGTGCTTCGCGCCGCGGCAGCCCGAAGCAGTCGAACGCTCCAGCGGCGGCCAGCGCCTCCAGCGCCTGCAGGCTCAGCTCGGCTCGGCGCTGAAGGTCTTCCATGCTGCTGTAGGGGCCGCCGACGGCGATCCGCTCGGCAAGCTCATCGCCCACCTCCCGCACCGATGACAGCCCCAGCCGCACAGCCATCCCGCCAGTGGAGGCGTCGCACGGCTCCAGCGTGGCTGTCTCGGAGGACAGGTTGATGCAGGGCGAATGCACCACCACCCCGTGACGGCGAGCGTCCTGGCACAGCGAGTGCGGCGAGTAGAACCCCATCGGCTGCGCGTTCAGCAACGCTGCGCAGAACGCTGCCGGGTAGTGCAGCTTGATCCACGACGAGGCATACACCAGGTGAGCGAACGACACCGAGTGGCTCTCGGGGAAGCCGTAGTCGGCGAAGGCGACCATCTTCTCCCAGACCCGCTCGGCCACATCGCCGACCAGCCCCCGGGAGGCCATGCCGCTGAACAGGCGCTCGCGCAAGCGGCCCATCCGCTCGCGGGACCGCTTGGAACCCATGGCTTGGCGCAGTTCGTCGGCCTCGGCGGGTGTGAACCCGGCGACGTCGATGGCTATCTGCATGAGCTGCTCTTGGAACAGCGGGATGCCCAGCGTCTTGGCGAGCGAGTTCTCCAGCAGGGGATGCAGGTAGGTGACCGGCTCTTCCCCGTTGCGCCGCCGGATGTAGGGATGCACCGAACCGCCCTGGATGGGCCCGGGGCGGATGAGCGCCACCTCCACCACCAGGTCGTAGAAGCAGCGGGGGCGCAGCCGCGGCAGCGTGGCCATCTGGGCGCGTGACTCCACCTGGAAGACGCCGATGCTGTCGGCGCGGCAGAGCATGTCGTAGACCTCGTCTTCCTGGGGCAGCATGCCGATGTCGACGTTCGTGTGATGCGCATCAGCAATCAGGTCGACGGCGTGGTGCAGGGCCGACAGCATTCCCAGCCCGAGCAGGTCGAACTTCACCAGCCCGACTGCTGCGCAGTCGTCCTTGTCCCACTGCAGCACCGAGCGGTCTGCCTTGGTGGCCCATTCGGTGGGGCAGACATGGGTCACCGGCCGGTCGCAGATGACCATGCCGCCCGAGTGGATGCCGAGATGGCGCGGCGCCCCTTCGAGCGCAGCGGCCAGCTCTGCCACGTCGGCGGGAATGCCAGCCTCATCGTGCTGTGGCTGGTTGGGGCCGGACCGGTTGTGCCCGTTGACTGTCGGCTCAGGCCCGGCGTCGCGCCAGTCGCGTGCACGGGGCCGGCCTGCCCGATGGGGCTGGGCCGCCAACCCGTTCGAGGCACCGTTCGAGGTGGGCAGCGGGCTGTACCTGTCCAGTGACTTCGACCAGGCATCGGCTTGGCCGGGCTCCCAGCCCAGGGCCCGGGCCATGTCGCGCACCGACGAGCGCGCCCGGTAGGTGATGACGTTCGCCACCTGCGCTGTGTGAGCGCGGCCGTAGCGCTCGTACACGTACTGGATGGCTTCCTCACGGCGGCCGCTCTCGATGTCGATGTCGATGTCGGGCGGCCCGTCGCGCTCGGGCGACAGGAAGCGCTCGAACAGCAGCCCCAGATCGACCGAGTCGACATTGGTGATGCCGAGCGCGTAGCAGACCGCCGAGTTCGAGGCCGAGCCGCGGCCCTGGCAGTAGATGTCGCGGCTGCGGCAGAACGACACGATGTCGTACACCACCAGGAAATAGCCGGCGAAGCCGAGCTGTTCGATGAGGTCGAGCTCGTGATTGAGCTGCGCCCACGCCCCCGGCACCCGCTCGCTCTCAGGGGTGCCGTACCGCCACTGTGCCCGCTGAGCCACGAGGTGCCGCAGGTACGACATCTCGTCGTGACCGTCGGGACAGGGGTACGGCGGCAGGTTGGGTGCAACCAGCGACAGATCGAATGCACAGTCGCGACCGAGCTGCGCGGCTGCATTCACCACACCCGGCCAGCGGGCGAACCGGCGGGCCTGCTCGGCACCGGATCGCACGTGCGCTGTCGCTGCTGGCGGCAGCCAGCCGTCCAGCTCGTCGAGGCTGCGCTGGGCTCGTACCGCAGCCAGGGCAGTAGCCAGCCGCCGCCCGGCAGGGGTGGCGTAATGGACGCCGTTGGTACAGATCGGCTCAACGCCGGCTCGCACAGCCAGTTCAGCCAGCGCGTCGTTGCGGTCGCTGTCGAGCGGGTGACCGTGGTCCCACAGTTCGACGAAGACGTTGTGACGGCCGGCTGCGGTGATGAGACGGTCGAGCTGGGCGGCTGCAGCGCGTGGCCCGCCGCCAAGTCCTTCAGCCATGAGCGCTGCGGGGACGGCGCCCTTGCGGTGCCCGGTGAGGATCGCCCACTCGTCGCGGTGTGCCGCTGCGGCTGCGAGGAACTCGCCGGTGCTCAAGCGCGGGGCGTGCTTGCGGCCTGCCATCTGCGCTGCCGAGATCAACTCGCCCAGCGCGGCGTATCCCGCCGGGGAGCGGGCCAGCACCACCACATGAGAGCCCACAGGGTCGGCACATCCGGTGCGCTC
>JAJEBN010000050.1 GCA_022822525.1 Acidimicrobiia bacterium
TGGCGCCGGCCATGAGCAGGCCGATCTCCTCGCGGGTGGCGGTGCGGGGGTCGACGGTGGCCACGATGCGGCCCTCGTACATGACAGCGACCCGGTCGCTGAGCGCCATCACCTCGTCGAGCTCGGCGGACACCAGCAGCACCGCCGTGCCCTCGTCACGACGCTCGCGGATGCGGCGCCAGATGAACTCGATGGCGCCGATGTCGATGCCGCGCGTCGGCTGCGCAGCGATCAGCAAGTCGATCTCGTCGGAGAACTCGCGGCCCACGATGAGCTTCTGCTTGTTGCCTCCCGACAGGCTGTCAGCCGGGGCGTCCACGCTGGGAGTCCGGACGTCGAAGGTGGCCACGACATCGCGAGCGTGGGAGTCGATGCGGTCGCGCCGCAGCATGCCGCCGGCTGCAAAGGGCCGCTTGAAGTAGCGATTCAACACAGAGTTGTCGGCTACCGAGTACGAGCCGATGAGGCCGTGCTTGGCCCGGTCCTCAGGGATGTGGCCAACGCCGATCACCGTGACCTGGCGCGGCCGGGCGCCCGACGCGTCCCGGTCGCTGATCGACACAGTGCCGGCCGTGGCGTGGCGCAGGCCGGTGATCGCCTCCACCAGCTCCCGCTGGCCGTTGCCCTCCACCCCGGCGACTCCGACGATCTCGCCGGCGCGCACCGCGAGCGACAGCTCGTCGACAGCTCGCTGGCCGCGGTCGTCATCGGCACACAGGCCGGCGATGTCGAGCACCACCGGCAGCTCGGCAGACTCGGCGCTCGGGGCATCGTCGCTGGACACAGCCGGGGTCGAGACCGCCGATCCGACGCCGGTGGCACCCGACTCGAAACGGTCCCCGTGCAGATCCACCGCTCGGCCGACCATCAGTTCGGCCAGTGCGGCCTCGCTGGTCTGCGCAGGCGTGGTGGCGCCCACCACCCTGCCCTCGCGCAGCACGACGATGTCGTCGGCGGCAGCCATGACCTCGCGCAGCTTGTGGGTGATGAACACGATGCCCACGCCCTGGTCGGTCAGCCCGCGCAGCACGTCGAGCAGGTGATCGGTCTCCTGCGGGGTGAGCACCGCGGTCGGCTCGTCCGCGATCAGCACCCGGGCATCGCGGTACAGCGCCTTGAGGATCTCGACCCGCTGCTGCGCGCCGACCGGCAGGTCCTCCACCGCTGCGTCGGGGTCGACCCCGAGCCCGAACCGGTCGGCCAGCTCCAGAACCCGGCGACGCGCCTGGGCCACGTCGATCATCCCGAGCTTGCGCGGCTCGGCGCCGAGCACGATGTTGCGCACGACGCTCATCGGCGGCACGAGCTGGAAGTGCTGGTGCACCATGCCGACGCCGCGGGCGATGGCGTCGTGCGGGCTCGACAGCTCGACGTTCTCGTCGGCGATCACGACCTGTCCCGCATCGGGGCGGTGCAGGCCGAACAGGATGTTGACGAGCGTGCTCTTGCCGGCGCCGTTCTCGCCGAGCAGCGCCAGGATCCGCCCGGGCCGCAATTCGACCGACACGTCGTCGTTGGCCACCACCGGGCCGAATCGCTTGGTGATGCCGTAGCCCGCCAGCAGCACGTCGGGCTCAGCGGGCGGAACTGCGGTCGCGGCCGTCGCGGCGGTGTCGGACATCACCGAACCTCGTAGGGCTGGCCCAGCGCGGCCGGGTCGCGCATGCGGCCGAACAGGCCTGCCGCGGCCACCACGATGATGGTGACCACGAACGGCAGCATCCCCACGAACTGCGCCGGGATGTCGAACGTGTCGTTGAGCTGGAACTGGCCTTGCAGTGCCGTGGTGAACCCGAAGAACAGCGCCGCCGCGTAGGCGCCCAGCGGGGTGCGGCGACCGAAGATCATCACGGCCAATGCCAAGAAGCCCCGCCCGCCCGACATCGCCCGGGTGAAGGTGCCCACCGACTCCAGCGCCAGGTACGCGCCGCCGAGGCCGGCCAGGCCGCCTGCCAGCGTCACGTTCCAGTAGCGCAGCCGGATCACATCGATGCCCACGGTGGCCGCGGCACCAGGATGCTCGCCGATCGCGGTCGTTCGCATCCCCCACACCGAGCGCAGCAGCAGCACATGGAGCACCACCACCAGCACGAGCGCCAAGTACGTCAGCGGCGGGCGGTTGAACAGCGCCGTGCCCACAACGGGCAGATCGGCGAGCGGGCCCAGCTCGATCGACTGGTACTTCGGCTGGCCCAGCGAACGCCCCCGGTCGTAGAAGAACGACGTCAGGCCCAGCGCCGCGATGTTCAGGACCGTGCCGGCGATGATCTGATCGGTTCGCAGCCCGACCGACATCGCAGCGAGCATCCAGCCCATCGCCAGACCGGTGCTGACGCCTGCGACCACACCCAAGAACAGCGAGCCCGAGATCGACGCCACCGTGAACGCCGTGAACGCCGACATCAGGAACTGGCCTTCGATGCCGATGTTCACGATGCCCGAACGCTCGCCGACCATCCCGCACATGGCGCCCAGCACCAGCAGGGTGGCAGCGCGCACGGTGCCCCCCATCACTGCTGTGGTCTGCGCCCCGTCCCACGCGTAGAAGCCCCACACCAGCGCCACCAGCACCACGGCCCCCGCCACCGACCACACCCGCTGCGGCGACCAGCCACGCATGCCGAGACTCGGCGTTGCCGTCGCCGGGCCAGCGCCAGTGCCGTCGGGGGCGCTCATCGGCCCCATCCCGCGCCGAGCGTCAGGCGGCGGTCGGGCGAATCGGGCCGATCCCGCAAGCGCAGCAGCCAGCGCACGATCATCGGCGCAGCAACGAACAGCAGGATCAGCGCCTGGATCACGTCGATGATCTCGGGCGCAACCCCCGACTCGAACTGCATCTTGGCGGCGCCCGCTTCCATCAGCCCCACCAGCAGACCGGCTGGGATGACCGCGATGGGATTGGTGCGGGCCAGCAGCGCAATCGTGATGCCTTCGAAGCCGAGGCCCACGTTCACCCCGGCCTCGAAGCGGCCGTCGACGCCGAGCGACTCGATCGCTCCGCCGGCACCGGCCAGCAGCCCTGCCACCGCCATCGTCGAGGCCATGATCCAGCCCACCGAGATGCCCGCGTACCGGGCGGCGTGACGGTTGGCGCCCACGCTGCGCACCTCGAAGCCGTACGTGGTGCGCTCCAGCACGAACCAGCAGGCGAACGCGGCGATCACCGCCAGCACGAAACCCGCCGGCAGCCATCCCCATGTGGGGATCTCCGCCGACGGCTGCACCAGCGGCGTGCGGGCGATGATGTTGGAGCCCGAGCGGTCCTGCCAGGGGTTCGCGGCCAGCCAGTCGGTGAGATTGCCGGCCACGAAGTTGAGCATGATCGTCACGATCACCTCGTGGGCGCCCGACGTGGCTTTCAGCACGCCGGCGATGGCACCCCACGCGGCGCCCGCAGCAGCACCGACCAGCAGCGCCAGCGGCAGGTGCACCACCAGCGGCACGCCCTCGAGCCCGAAGCCCACGCCGGCTGCGAATGCCGCGCCGACCAGCAGCTGGCCCTGCCCGCCGATGTTGAACAGGCCTGCCTTGAAGGCGAAGGCAACGGCCAAGCCGCCGAAGACGAGCGGCGTCGCCTTCTGCAGAGTGCGCAGCAGCGCGTCGGCATCGCCTGCCCCGCCGAGCACCAGCGCGCCATAGGCACTCGTCACCGAGTGGCCCTGCACCGCGATGAGCACCGCACCGAGGACCAAGCCCAGCACGACCGACGTCAGCGGCACCGCGGCGGCGCGCATCACTGCACGCATGGAGCCCCGGCGAGCATCGCCGGCGTTGCCTGCGGGGTCGAGCCGATCATCGGTCGCGGGCGCCGACGGACCGGCGGGCGAGCTCACGGCGAGGTGAGGTGCCCGCGGTCCACGGCGGCCCGCTCAGCTCGTTGATCGCCGGATCAGCCTGGCGGCCATCCGGTATCGATCTCGCCGGCGTTCAGGCCAGCCAGCACATCGTCGAGCGTCGCCCGCATGTCGTCGGTGACGATGCTGTCGAAGTCATGGAAGGGCGCCAAGCCGACCTCGCCGAGGTAGTTGCCCCCAGCGAAGCTGCCGGCGTGTGCCTGGGCAATCAGATCGGCCACGCCCGGGGTGATGAGCTTCATGGCGCTCGTCACCAGGCACGGCTGCGCCTCGGGCACGGTGTTCCACTGGTCGGTGTCGACGCCGACGCAGTAGGCGCCTTCCTGAGAAGCGATCTCGATCAGCGCCCCGTTGCCGGTGGCGCCGCCGGCGCCGAAGATGATGTCCGCACCCTGGTCCAGCGCTTGACGGGCAGTGGCCGCACCCCAGTCAGGGTCGCCGAAGGCCACATCGAGTCCGCCCGGGTGGTAGGTCGAGATCGTCTCGACATCGGGGTTGGTGTAGCGAGCACCGTGCTCCCAGCCTTCCTTGAAGGCCACCACGGGCGGCACGAGGTCGGTGCCCAGCACGGCGCCCACGATGTCGGTCTCGGTGAGCATGCCGGCGAGTGCGCCGGCCAGGAAGCCCGACTGGTCCTCGGGGAAGATCAGCCCGGCCAGGTTGGGCATCGCCTCGGCCTGGAACTGGTCGACGCCGACGAAGAAGATGTCCGGGTTGGCCTGTGCGGCGGCGATGGTGGCATCGCCGAGACCGAAGCCCACGGTGATGATGACGTTCGCGCCGTCCTCGACGAACAGGTTGATGTTGTTCTCGTAGTCCTTGGCCTCTTCGGTCTCGATGTAGTTCGCCTCCACACCCAGCGCGGCGGCGGCCTCCTGGGCGCCTTCCCATGCCGACTGGTTGAAGCTCTTGTCGTCCACCTTGCCGGTATCGGTCACGAGCCCGATCTTGAACGGCTCGGCGTCGTCCATGTCGTCGGCGGGCTCGTCGGCCGCAGCCGTCGTCGCCGGTGCCGCAGCAGTCGTCGGCGCAGGATCGTCGCTGCCCGTGCACGCCGCGGCGAATACCGCCAGTACAGCGAACACGATCGCGAATCGTTTGGTGAATGCGGTCATGTGAACCCTCCCGTGTGCGCGGGCGGCGACCCGGTTCACGGCGCCCGCGCTGCGTGCTGTTGAGCCTATTCCTCGACGAGTTCGACCAGTGTGCCCAAGTTGCCCTTGGGGTGGACGAACGCCACCGTGGTGCCACGCGAGCCGGGTCGGGGCGCCGTGTCGATGGGCACCGCGCCGGCGTCGATCATTGCCTCGAGCGCCGCAGCGCAATCGTCCACCCGGTAGCCGATGTGGTGCAGGCCCTCGCCGCGCCGCTCGAGGAATTTGGCGATGGGCGAATCGGGGCGGGTCGCCGCAGTGAGCTGGATGTAACTGTCGGCCACCTTGATCAGCGCCTCCTCGACGCCGTCAGAGTCGACGACCTCCCGGTGAGCGACCTCGGCGCCGAACGCTTCTGCGTAGTACGCCACTGCCGCGTCGAGGTCGTTCACGGCGATGGCCACGTGGTCGATCTCGGTCAGGATCATCGGGCTGCTCCCCATTTCTCGGCGGCTCGGTATCGGCGGATCAGTAGCGGCGGCTCAGTGTCGGGCGCCTCAGGCGCTGGCGGCTTCCAGCGTTGCTGCGTGGCGGGCGAACAGCGTGATGCGGTCCTCGCCGATCCGTTCGCGCTTCTCTGGATCGGTGATGCCCTGCCCCGCCTCGGGAGCCAGGCACAGCACGCCGAGCTTGCCTTCGTGCAGGTTGTGATGCACCTGCCGGGCGGCCAGGCCCGTCTCGTCGAGCGTGAACGTCTTGGACAGGATCGGCTGGATGCGCCCCTGATCGATGAGCCGGTTCATCGCCCAGGCTTCGGCGTAGTTGGCGAAGTGGCTCGACAGGATCTGCTTCAGCCGCATCCACAGGTGCCGGTTGTCGTACTCGATCATGTAGCCGCTGGTGGCAGCGCAGGTCACGATCTTGCCGCCCCGCTTGGTGACGAACACCGACGCGCCCATGGTCGACCGGCCCGGATGCTCGAACACGATGTCGGGGTCGTCGCCGATGAGGCCGCGCACCGTCTTGCCGAAGCGCCGCCATTCACGTTCGTCCTGGGTGTGCTCATCGCTCCAGAAGCGATAGCCCTCGGCATTGCGGTCGATGGTGTGCTCGACGCCGAGCTGACCGAGCAGCTCTGCTTTGTCGGGCGAGCTGACCACGCCGATCGGCACGCCGCCGCCGTTGAGCACGAGCTGGCAGGCGTAGCCGCCCAGACCGCCGGTGGCGCCCCAGATGAGCACCGAGTCGCCCTGCTTCATGCGCGCAGCGTTGTCGCCCACCAGCATCCGGTAGGAGGTGGCAGCGCAGAGCGCATTCACCGCCGCTTCCTCCCATGACAGGTGCGCCGGCTTGGGCATGAGCTGGTTGGCCTTGACGATGGAGAGATCCGCCAGACCGCCGAAGTTGCTCTCGAAGCCCCAGATCCGCTGGTTGGAGGCCTTCATCGAGTCCTCGTGGGCGGCGGGGTCCTGATCGTCGACGTAGTTGCAGTGCACGACCACCCGGTCGCCGGGACGCCAGTTGCGCACCGCCGAGCCGCATTGGAGCACCACGCCGGAGGCGTCGGAGCCCAGCACGTGGTAGTCGAGCGCGTGCCGTGCGCCCCAGCGGCTCTCACGACCCAGCCGGTCCAGGAAGCCGAACGTCGGCATGGGCTCGAAGATGGAGGTCCACACGGTGTTGAAGTTGATGGCGCTGGCCATCACCGCCAGGTACACCTCGTCGGGAGCGAGCTCGGGCGTGGCGACCTCGCCGATGTGCACTGCCTCGCGGGGATCCTTGTCGGCCGAAGCACGGCCTTCGAACATCGTCTGCTCGTCGCGAAGTACGTACGCCGCCCTGAAGCTCTCCGGTATGGGCATGGCCTCGAGCTCGGGGCCCGATGCACCGGCGGCGATGGCATCAGCGAACTGCTTCACGGGGCCGAACGCTAACGGTGCAGCAGGGCCGCGAATGCCAAAGTCTTGTGACAATCCGGCCCCGTCGAATGCGACCTCGGCAGCTCTGCGGGCCGTTTCGTACACTCGCCGTTGACCCGGCCGCGGCCCAGCGCCCACGGCCGGGCGCACAGGCACTGTTGAGGGGGAAGCGATGGCTGGTTCGGTGATCGCCGGCGGCGCACGGACGCCGATCGGCAAGTTCAACGGCGGCTTGGCCTCGATGAGCGGGGCACAGCTCGGCGGCGTCGCCATCGAAGCGGCGCTGGAGCGTTCCGGCGTCGGGGCCGATGACGTCGACTACGTCGTCATGGGACAGGTGCTGCAAGCCGGCCAGGGCCAGATCACGGCCCGCCAGGCCGCGACTGCTGCGGGGATCTCCATGGAGGTTCCGGCTATCACCATCAACAAGGTGTGCCTGTCGGGACTGAACGCCCTGTACATGGCCGATCAGATGATCTCAGCCGGCGACGCCGAGGTCGTCGTGGCGGGCGGCATGGAGTCGATGACCAATGCGCCGTACCTGCTGCCCGAGGGTCGCAACGGCATGCGCATGGGCTCGAGCACGGTGCTCGACGCGATGATCCACGACGGCCTGTGGTGCGCGTTCGACGACGGGCACATGGGCGACGGCACCGAGCGTGACGCTGCGAGCGCCGGCATCTCGCGCAGCGCGATGGATGCCTATTCGGCGCAGTCGCACGAACGGGCCGCCGCTGCGCAGAAGGAGGGCCGGTTCGACGACGAGATCGCGGCAGTGAGCATTCCCCAGCGCCGGGGCGAGCCGCTGATGGTGCTCTCCGACGAGGGCATCCGGCCCGGGACGACGTCGGACAGCCTGTCGGGGCTGCGCCCCGCCTTCGCGGCAGACGGCGCCGTGACCGCAGGCAACGCGTCGCAGATCTCCGACGGCGGCTGCGCGCTGGTGGTGATGTCGCCTGCCGCCGCCGAGCGCCACGGCGTGGAGCCGCTCGCGGAGGTCGTCTCCTACGGCATGGTGGCCGGTCCCGATACCTGCCTGCTGCACCAGCCGTCACGGGCCATCGGGCGGGCGCTGCAACGAGCCGATCTCGGGGTGGCCGACCTGTCGCTGTTCGAGATCAATGAGGCGTTCGCCGCGGTCGCCGTCGCCTCGACCGAGGACCTGGGCGTCTCGCCCGAGATCGTCAACCCCAACGGGGGTGCGGTGGCGCTCGGCCATCCGATCGGGATGTCGGGCGCCCGGCTGGCGCTCACCTTGGCGCACGAGCTGCGCCGCCGCGGCGGCGGGCTGGGCGCTGCAGCGCTCTGCGGGGGCGGCGGCCAAGGCGACGCCGTCATCCTGCGCGCCGCGTAGCTGGCTGGCCGGCGGCCGAAGCTGCGGCGTTACGGCGCGGGGCGCGGCCCGACGTCGATCTTGACGCACATCGGCTGCAGCACGGCGTCGATGGCCTCGCCGACTGCTCTCACATCTGCAGCGGCGGCTTCGAGGTAGACGCGGCTCGCGCCGAGCAGCTCGGTCAGCCGGGCGAAGGGGGCGGGGTCGGCGAGTATTGCCCCCACCACCGCGGCGGGTGCGGTGGCGATGGCAATCAGCGCACCGCACGGGTCCACGAACACCGCCGCGATGCCGTGCTGGGGCGCGCAGGCGCTGAGGCACAGCGCCCGTGCGTGACAGGTGCCGCTGACGAGCACGCGCTCGTCCGGGGCCGGCCGGAAGACCGCGACCGGCAGCTCGCGTGATGCTTGTTGGTCGGATTCGAATGCAGCCATGGCACTCCTGGCGAGTGCAGGCCGCAGGGAACGTGCCGCCGGGACCGTACGCAGCCGGCGGGGCCGGGTCCAGCGAATTTCGCCCCGGTCAGGGTGTCAGGGTGCGGCGGTTGTTGAGGGCACGCTCGAGCGTCAGCTCGTCGGCGTACTCGAGGTCGCCGCCGACCGGCAGCCCGCTGGCGAGCCGGCTCACCTTGAGGCCGAGCGGTTCGAGCTGGCGGGCGAGGTACATCGCCGTGGTGTCGCCCTCGATGTTGGGGTTGGTGCACACGATCAACTCGGTGACCTGCTCGTCATCGAGGCGTGCGATCAGCTCGCGGATGCGCAGCTGCTCGGGCCCGATGCCTTCGAGCGGGTTGAGCGCTCCGCCCAGCACGTGGTAGCGGCCGCGAAAGCCCGCCTTCTCCATGGCGACCACGTCCCGGGGCTCCTCCACCACGCAGACCATGCCGGTGCGCCGGGCCGGATCGCCGCAGTACGCACACGGATCCGCCTCGCTCAGATTCCAGCACTGCTTGCAGAAGCCGACGCGCTCGGAGGCTGCGGTGATGGCTGCCGCCAGGCGGTGCGCATCGGCCGCTGGTCGTTTCAGCAGCCAGAACGTGATGCGCTGCGCGCCCTTGGGCCCGATGCCAGGCAGGCGGCTGAGCTCGTCGATCAGGTCGTCGACCGCATCGTCGTACACGTCAGTCCCTGTGGTCCATGGCCGGCCGCCTGGCCGCTCGCCGCCGGATCGCGCCGGCGAGCTCGCTCGCGCTGTCGATCAAGGCTGTCAGGTCGTGCCTTCGTCGGCGCGGACCACGGTCGAGCCCGGAAACCGATCGAGGATCCGCTGCACCTTGTCCTCCTGCGAGGAAGCCGAGGCACCGGCGTCGCTGCCATGGGCCGGCGGGCTGGCCGACTCGTGCGGCGGTGCTGCGGCGGGCGGCGGTGGCGCAGGCGTGCTGGCGCGGCCGCCGGCTGCAGAATCGGTGTGGGGCGGCGAGTCCTCACCGCCTGATCCCAAACCGGCGCCTGTGTCCGGACCGGAACTGTCGACCACGTCAACGCGGATTGTCCGATCGAGCAGATCGCCGAGTACGGCCTCGACCTCGTTGCTGCGCTTGCGGGCCCGCCCGACCAGGTTCGGATGAGGGACGCGGACGCTGACCACGTTGCGCTCAACGGCAACGACCACCGCTTCGATGAAGAGTCCTTGCGCGTGGGGTTTCAGTCGGGGTGCGACCTGCTCGGCCCAGATTGCCTGCAGTCCTGCAGCGTCGATCTGTGGCGGCCCCGCGGACGCGTTGCCGCGATGCGCGGCGTCGTCGGTCGCCTCGGGTGCTGCGGGCGCGGCCGGTGCCGTCTCGGGCAGCGGCGCGGGCGGCGGCGGGGGCGGTGCCGAAGCAGGCGACGGAGGGGCTGGCGGGGGCGGTGCCGAAGCAGGCGACGACGGGGGCGGCGTGGGCGCCGGTGGCGGTGCCGAAGCAGGCGGCGCGGGTGCTGGCGCCGGGGCGGGCGGCGGTGCAGGTGCCGGCGTCTCAAGCGATGGCGGGGCCTTGGCAGCGGCCATGGCGGCCCGCGCCGCAGCGGGACCCGATTGGTCGGGTGCGCCGAGCACCTCATCTGCCAGCAGACCCACAAGCGCCGCCTCGAGCGTCAACCGCCGATCCGCTGATTGGGGCATCTGCGCCAGCGCAGCGCCGAGCGCTTCGAGCGCCCGGACGTTGGCACGGCGTCCCATGGCGTCCGCCAGCTCGCGTGCCGACGCAATGTCGTCGGGAGGCAGCTCAGCAGGGTCCACGCCGGCGCCCACCAGGAACATGTCGCGCAGCCGGCGGGCGGTGCGCTCGGCGAGGTCCCGGCAGTCCACGCCTGCCGAGGCTGCGTCAGCCACCGCGATGAGCGTTGCCGCCAAGTCGGCGGCTGCCAGCGCCTTCACCACGGCGTCCACGTCGGCGCGCTCGTCGGGGATGCCCCCGGCAGCCAGCACCGTGTCGAGCGCCGACAGCGCGTCGCGCACCGAGCCGCCGCCGCGCTCCACCACATAGTCGACGACCCGCTCATCGATCGGAGCGTCTGCGGCTTCGGCAATCGCCCGCACGTGGGCGGCCATCTCCTCCGCTCCGACGAGCGCCAGCTCGAACTGCTGGGTCCGGCTGCGGATGGTGGGCAGCACCTTCTGCGGATCGGTCGTGGCGAGGATGAACACGACGTGCGACGGCGGTTCCTCCAGCGTCTTCAGCAGCGCATTGGACGCAGCCGTCGACAGCATGTGCACCTCGTCGAGCAGGTACACCTTGCGGCGCCCGGCGCCGACCAGCGCCGCCTTCTCGGTCATGTCGCGGATGTGGTTGACCGAGTTGTGCGACGCCGCGTCGAGCTCGATCAGGTCCATCGATCTGCCCGCGGTCACGGACTGGCAGCGCTCGCATTCGTCGCACGGCTCGCCGTCGTCGCCGAGCGCCTCGCAGTTCAGCGCCTTGGCCAGGATGCGCGCCGTCGATGTCTTGCCGGTGCCGCGTGGCCCGCTGAGCAGATACGCATGTCCCACGCGGTCCTCCCGGACCGCATTGCGCAACGCCCGCACCAGGTGAGGCTGGCCGACTACCTCTGCGAAGCGTTGCGGCCGGAATCTCCGGTAGAGCGACTGGTGCTGCATCTCGCGGCGATCCTAAGAGGTCGCGAACTGGCACGGCGAAGCGATTGCGGTGAGTACGTGCCAGCAGTGACGCATGCGGCTCAGCCGCGGTTAGCGTTCGGCCTGTGTCGCCGTCTGACGTGGCGGCCGGGTCCTGTGCAACGGCGACCCGTGAACCGAGTCAGGGCCGGGAGGCAGCAGCTCTCAGCGGACTTCGCTGTGTGCCGCAGATCGCCTGGCCGCCTCGCCAGACGGCGACACGCCGACAGGGATCGCCGTGCGATCCCTGTGCGGGTACGGAGAGTTGCCAGAGTGGACGAATGGGCTCGCTTGGAAAGCGTGTGAGGCTTTCATCGGCCTCCGTGGGTTCGAATCCCACACTCTCCGCATTCCACGGTGCCGATGTGCACACCGTGGCCGCGGTCTGCGTGTCGCCGAATTCGCGCGCGACGAACCCGCGCTGCACTGAAGAGCGCCGGCCGGCTTGAGTCCGTGCCCGATCAGAAATCTGGTTGCCGGCTGGGGGACATCCCCGCAGCCCAGCACGGCTATTTCACCCGCGCGCAAGCCTCGGCTGCCGCGATACCGGACTTCGATCTGACTAGATCGGTAGGACGCGGCGTGATCGAACGAGTCGGACATGGCGTGTACAGGGTCGTCGGCGCCGGCGACCGCCCGCTCGCAGAACTCCGCGTCGCCTGGCCTCGCCTCGACCCGGAGCGAACACCGCGACAGCGAGCCCCCGATCTCGTGAACAACCACGTCGACGGCGGGCACATCGGCCGTTTGATCCGCGCCGCACGCACCCGAAGCTCGACATCAACATCAACCCGCAGCATGAATCCAGTGATCCGCCTCCACCGAACGCAGGGACCCCCAGAGCCTGCGCAATAGCCGGTGAGGTTCAGTGCTCGATTCGCCTGGCTTGTACTTACAGGGCCAAGAACTTGCGTTGCAGGTTGCGGTCTTCGTGAAGTTCGCTGATCTCGAGGGTTTCGACGATTTCGCCTTTCTCCATGATCAGGCCACGATCAGCGACGCGGGAAGCGAAATCGAGGTTCTGCTCGACAACAAGCACGGCGATGCCGCGCTTGGAGTTGATGTGGTCGATGACTTCGGCGATCTCGTCGAGGATGGACGGCTGAATCCCTTCCGACGGCTCGTCGAGCAGCAGCAGGGTCGGCTTCGAGACGAGTGCGCGGGCGAGGGCCAGTATCTGCTGCTGGCCGCCTGAGAGGCTGCCGCCGCGTGCCCGGCGACGCGCTGCCAGCAGAAGGAACTCGTCGTAGATCTCGTCGAGGCCGCCTTCGTTGGAGCGGCCGGTCGCCGCGGCCCCCACTTTGAGGTTCTCCGCGACGGTGAGTTTGGGGAAGATGTCGCGTCCTTGGGGCACATGGGCGATGCCTCGGCGGGCACGCTCGTATGGCCGCAGGGGCATCAGGTCGGCCCCTTCGAAGGTCAGCGTCCCTCCGGTGCATCCGGTGGCTCCGCTGATTGCACGCATGAGCGTCGTCTTGCCGACGCCGTTGCGGCCGAGAATTGCGACGCGCTCCCCGGCGCCGAGTGTCAGGTCGACGCCTTGGAGCACCATCGCGGTTCCATACCCGGCTTGCAGGTCACTCACTCGCAGCATCGGCGTGCCTTCCTCCCAGGTAGATGTCGATGATCCGCTCGTCGTTCGAGAGTTCCTCGAAGGTGCCCTGAGCAAACAGCGATCCCATGTGAAGAACGCTGATCGGCACGTCCAGTCGTCGCACGAATTCCATGTCGTGCTCGACGACAATGACTGACGCTCGTTTTCCCAGCTCGGTAACAAGAGCGGCGGTCCGCTCGGTTTCGTCTCGGGTCATGCCGGCAGTGGGTTCATCGAGCAGCACCACCCTGGGATTGCCGCCGACAACCATGCCGATTTCCAGCCACTGCTGCTGTCCATGCGACAGCGTTCCTGCAGGGCGTTCGGCGTCGTCGCTCAGACCGAGCCAGTCGAGGAGCTCTGAGGAGCGGACCTGGGCCGATTCGACGTTGTGGGATTTGGCGTAGCAGGCGAGCCAGAGATTCTCGTGAGCCGTCAGCGATTTGTAGATGGAGGCGACCTGCAGCTTGATGCCGACGCCACTCCTCGCCCTGCGGTAGGGATGCCACTTCGTCAAGTCGTGATCGTCGAGCGTCACCGAGCCGGCCGTGGTCCTGAGCTGGCCCGACAACAGCGCGAGCAGTGTGCTCTTGCCGGCGCCGTTAGGGCCGATAAGACACGACACGCCCAGTGGTTGGAATGCCATGGTGACGTCGTCCACAGCGGCCAGTCCGCCGAAGCGTTTGGTCACGCCCTGAACGGCGATCCTGCGCTCGGGCTGGTCATCGTCGTCGTGCAGCGTCGCTGCTGCGCCGATGTGTCTCAGTTCGTCTGGCGACGAGGTGCTTTCGGAGGCTGTCCTTCGGCGGCTTGGCAGCCAGCTCCGAGCACGCTGCAGGCTCGGGACGATTCCACCTGGCAGTGCCAGCACGATCACGATGAGAAGCAGCCCCAGCACGATGGGTTCGTTGTCGCCGCTCGCTCCGCCGAACCAAGACGAGAAGCCCTTGACGACCAGCACGCCGACGAACGCGCCCGCCACGCTGGTGCGTCCGCCGACGAGGACCCAGATCACCACCAATGCGGCAGGCGCGAGCGAGAACACTGGAGGGCTGATGAATCTGCCCCAGGCGGCGAACAGGGCACCCGCGAACCCAGCGATGGCACCGCCGATGGTGAACAGCAGCAGCTTGTGCCTGCGCACGTCATATCCGAGCAACTCGGTGCGCAGCTCATTGTGCTGCAGCGCTACGGAGATCCGGCCAAATGGGCGTCGAGCAATGACGCGGATGATCACGGCGATGACGAGCGCCGCAGCTATGCACGCCAAGAAGAACTGGGTTCGGGTGAGTTCGTGGCTCTCCGCGCCGGGCAGGCGAACAGTGAGCCGCGGTATGCGCGTCATCCCGTTGTATCCGCCGAAGGGAGCGTCGCCGATGCGATACGCCGTGCCCGATGTCGAGTTCACGAACGCAAACAGCACCAAGCTCGTGGCCAGCGTGATGATCGCCACATAGACGTCTGTGACGTTGCCGTAGAACATGAAATAGCCCAGCAACGCAGCCACGACCGTTCCCGCGGCCGCGGCAGCGACCACGGCAGTGAGCGTCTCGCCTGTGTTGTCTGCGAGGTTGATTGCCCAGAATCCGTACGTGTAGCCGCCGACGCCGTAGATGGCGGCTTGGCCCAGGCTGAATATCCCTCCTTGTCCCCACACCAGCGTCAGCGACAGGGCGAGGATCGCCTGAGTGGCCCACAGGGTCCACTCGAAGGCGGTGAACTCCTCCACCAAGTTCGCCAGCACCGCGAACAGTGCAAACGCCGCTGCTGCGCCGACCGCGTCGAGGCGCAGCGAGCCGCTGGCAGCGTCAGCACGCGGGGAGCGCGACCGCGCCGTGAGGGCGTTCACCGCAGGCTCCGGCGACCGGTGAGACCTTGTGGCATGAATCGCAGGATCACGATGGCTGCGATCAGCAGCATGGCTTGGCCGATGACGGGTGTGAACTGGTTAGTGCTGACGTTCTCGACGAAGCCAAGCAATCCGCTCGCCGAGACCGGCCCCGCGACGAACGCCGGCCCGCCGACGATCACGGTCATGAAGGAGCGGGCGACGAACGTCTGACCCATGGTGGGAATGACGCCCACGAGGGGGGCCAGCAGCGCGCCTGCGGCGCCTGCCAACGCTGCACCGAACCCGAAGGTCCACATGTTGATCCGCGACGTGTTGACGCCGAGGCTCTCTGCCATCGTGGGCGACTGCACCGACGCCCTCGCATGCAACCCGTAACGGGTTCGGCGCATGACGACGTAGGTGACGACAACACCGCCGACGGCCGACGCCATCAGCACAAGGTTGTAGGAGGACATGGAGTAGGCGCCGACGCTGAAGTCGCCGACTGGCACCGCAATTCCTTCGGTCACCGAGCCGTAGACGTTCTCGACGACCTGCACCATCACCAGCGACAGACCCCAGGTCGCGAGCATCGTGTCGACCAGACGTGCGTACAGCCACCGGATGAGCAGCCGCTCGACCACGATGCCGAACACGCCGACGATCGCTGCGGAGAGCGCCATCGCGAGCCAGATGTTGAGGCCTTGGCGGACGCCGGTCAGCGTCGCGAAGGCCCCGAGCATGATGAATTCGCCGTGGGCGAGGTTGATGATCCCCCGCATCCCGAAGGTGATCGCCAAGCCGATCGACACCAGCGCCAGAATCGAGATCGTCGTCGCGAGATCGAATCCGAGGTTGAAGAGCCGGTCGGCGGACATCTGGTGGGGTGCTCCGTTGTCGCTCAGGACTCGTGGGGCAGCCGCAGGAGAGCGCCGAGGGGTGCTCGCGCTCTCCTGCGGCTGCACGCCGCGGGCCCGCAGGGAGGAATCAGGGTGTGAACTGCTCGTTCGTGTCCGGGCTCGCGATCAGGTCGCAGACGTCTTGCTCGAACGTCGGCGGGATGTTCTCGAACGTCTCGAAGACGTCGAAGCCGTTGCTGGTATTGGCACGGGCCAGGCTGACCGGCTGAATCAGGTGGTGAGAGCCGCCGTCGAGGGTCACCGTGCCCTTCGGGCCGTCGAAGCTGACACCGCTCTCGAGCTGAGCAATCACGGCATCGCGGTCCAAGGTGCCCGCGGCGTTCACCGCGTCGGCCCACAGATGCCAGCCCTCCCACACGTACGCCGCAAGGTCGGTGATGTACGGGTAGTCGCTGCCGAACTCGCTGTGCCACGCAGCGACGAACTCTGCGTTCGCAGCGGTGTCGAGCTCCTCGAAATACGGGTAGGCGACGATGATGCCTTCCGCGGAGGCAGCGTCGAGAGCCACCTGCTCGCTGCCGAGCCCGAATGTCGTCGACACGATCGGGATATCCGCATTCACGCCGGCTGCGGCGTACTGGCTGTAGAACGACATATGGGCACCGCCGACGAGCAGCGACACGACAGCGTCGGGACTGGCGTCCTGCACCTCTGAGACGGTCGTGCCGAATTCGGCGACGTCGAGCGGGAAGAAGTCCTCGCCGACGACCTCGCCGCCGTGCGCCGCTGCGTACTCCTGAACCCAGTCCGCGGAGATTTGCCCGTAGTTGTAGTCCGCAGCGAGCACGTAGAGCCGCGGGCCGAGATTCTCGATCGCCCAGGGGATCAGCACCTGCATCTGCTGCGTTGGCACCACGCCGGTCACGAACGTGTTGCGGTCGCACACGCCGCCCTCGTACAGGACGTTGTAGAAGTACAGCAGCTCGGCCTCGTCGAAGATGGGCCGGATCGCCTCACGCGAAGCGCTGGTGATGCCGGCATGCACCACCGCGAGGTCCTCGGCGACGAGCTGATCGGCTCCTGCGATGTACTCGGCTTGATCGGACTTCGAGTCCAACGCCACGAGCTCGAGCTGGCGCCCCAGCACGCCGCCCTCGGCGTTGATGGCAGCGATCGCGAGGCGGGTCGCGTCGGCCATCGGCGTGCCGTAGATGTTCAGCGGCCCTGTCTCGTCCAGCAGGCTGCCGACACGGATCGGTTCTGTATCCACCGGCGCAGCAGTTTCCTCGTCGTCGTCTGAAGTGTCGACAGTCGTGGTTTCGGTGGTCTCCGCCGCAGTGTCGGAAGTGCCCGCATCGGCGGCTCCTGCGGTCTCGGCCGCCGGCCCGTCAGCGTCATCACTGCTGGTGCATGCCGCCGCCGTCAGCGCAAGTGCGGCGACTGCGACGGCGAGCCTGTAGATGTGACGGCGGGCGCGGCGCCCGGTCACGCTTGGATTTGCAGACATAGGAATTGGTCTCCCCCTCCGTGACGCTTCAGCCATCGAACGCAGACACCGCATGCTGCGGCCCCTCCGGCGCGATCGGCTGAGGCGAGTACTGAGCAGTGCTTATGCGCCGAACCCGAGCCGCTGACACACGCGATTGCAGGGTTGAGCGGAATTACCCGCGAATGCAGGTACGTGCTACAGCAGCCGCAACTCGCGGGCGATCGCCACGGCCTCGATGCGGTTGCGGGCATGCAGCTTCGACAGCAGTACCTGGGTGTAGCTGCGCACCGTGTTCTCCGCAAGGTGCAACTCGGCTGCGATCTCCTTGCTGGTGCGTCCCAGCGCCATGACGCACAGCACCTCGTACTCCCGAAGCGTCAGTGACTCATACACGCCGCCTTCATCGCTCAGGCGCAGCGCCCGCACCTTCGGGTCCGCGACAAGCGACGGATCCACGTACACCTCGCCGGTCATCACGCGGCGAAGCGCGTCGACGAGATTGCTGGCGTCCTTGAGCACGACACCGACCGCACCCGCGTTCAGGCAAGCCCGCAGCGGTTCCCGGTCGTCGAACGCGGTGTGGATCACGATCCGAGACGACTCCGAGGCGTCAGTCAGCAGTCGGCACAGATGCGGAGCGAAACTGTCGCCGAGCTTGAGGTCCAACAGCACCAGATCCGGCAACAACGACGCTGCCAACGCCACGCCCTCATCGCCGTCCGTGGCTTCGCCCACCATGTCGAAGTCCGACTCGCCGGCGAGCAACTGGCGTACCCCGTCGATCACTACGGGATGGTCGTCGATCACCAGCACTGACGCACTCACGAGGCGACCTCGACCGGCAGCACGATGCGTACCGTCGTGCCCCCGTCCTCGCCCGCGCAGACATCGAGCTTGCCTCCGAGCTGTTGCGTTTGGCGCAAGATCGACGCCAATCCCCACTGATGACCGCCATGCGGGATCACCGGGAACTCGAAGTCCTCAGGCACACCGCATCCGTCGTCCTGGATCACCAGCGAGACCTCAGCGTCGCTGAAGTGCAACGTCGCCACCACCAGCGACGCGCTGGCGTGTTGCTCGACGTTGACGAGCGCCTGGCGCGTGGCGCCAACCAGCGCCGCCTCAGCCCGCGGCGGCAATGGCCGGGCAGATCCACGGATCACCAAGTGGGCAGCGAGATCTGAGCGGAGCCTGAGATCGTCAATCTCCCGCTGCAACGCGACGGTTACCGCCTCGCTCGACGAAACAGGCCCCATCACCATGAACGCCTCACGCATACGCTGCGCCGCCTCGGAGGCCTGCAGCTCGATTCGCTCGGCCAGTGCCGTGAGATGCTCGTCGCTGCCCGCCCGCAGGCGCTGCGCTGCCACGCCGATCGAGAACAGCAATTGGCCCACGTCGTCGTGAAGCTCGCCAGCAATGCGTTGACGCTCAGCGTCGACATGCTGGCGGATCGCGTCGGACGCTCGAATCGATGCCGCCATCATCGGTGCAACGCTCACCGCAGCGTTCTCGAGGACGGCCTTGGCCCGATCGCCGATCGAGCCGATCGAGCGCAACCCCCCGTACAGCAAACCGACGAGCTCATCGTCGTGCTCCACCGGCACCGCCACGATGCCGCCGACCGCTTCAGCGCTCACGACATCCACGAAGTGCTTCGTGATCCGAGGATCGTCGGCGTAGTTCTCGACTTCGATCGGGCGGCGCTCGACCATCACCCTGCCGCCCAAGCCCTCGCCAGTGGACGGCCGCAGCTGGCCGAACTCGTCAGTGCGGGCACCGCAGACTCCGCGCATCGCGCAACTGGAAGGACTTTCGCGCACTGCCACCGACACCAGCGGCAACCCCAACAGGCGGTACAACTCCAGCGCAGTCCGCTGGGCCAGCGCTCCGGGGTCGAAGAAGCCGACCAGAGTGCGGCTGAGTTCAGTCAGTCGCTCAAGATCCTCGAAATCGGCGATCTCGACCCGGTCGCTGCTGCGTTCGCCTCGCCCGAATCGATTCATCGCCATTACCTGCCCCGAGGCCGCGAAGCTCGAACGCGAATTCGGGCTCTTGGTCCCGCGCCCCGTGTTCAGCCGGCCGTCCTCGCCAGGGCCATTGGAGACAGTGCGAAGCCGCCCACAAGCTTCTCATAGGCCCGGCCCACCCGGACGAGCATGCGCTCGTCGTACTGGCGGCCGATGATGCTCATGCCCACAGGCATTCCGCCGCCTGCTGCTACCGGAATCGTCAGGTCAGGATTGCCGGTCACGTTCGAAACTGCCGTATTCGGAATCATCTCCAGCGCACGCGCCACGTATTCGTCAATCGGAGCGTCGCTCGATGGGATCTTCGTCGCCGAGAATGGCAGCGTCGGATAGCACAGCACGTCGTAGCGACTGAGCGCCGCGTCGACAGCGGCATTGATCTGGGGGCGGACATTCGAAGCTCGGGCGTACGCCGCGCCACCAGTGCGGCCGATCGTGTGCTCAGCGCACAGCACGACGAACTTGAGCGTCTTCGAGGTCAGAGCTGCGTTGGTCTTCCAGCCGCGGAGCGTGTGCCCAATCTGCTCAGGGTCGAACAGACCTCGGTAGTTCATGCCGTAGCCGTTGCCTCGGATCATCTGCCACATCGCGCCGTCGGTCGCGATGACGTTCCAGACATGCAGGGCGTCGCGGTGCTCAGGCATCGAGAACGTCTCGACGGTCGCGCCGGCGTCCGCAAGTCGCCCGACCGCCGCCTCCACCAGCGCATCAGACACCGGGTCGCTGAGCCCGTCCCAGCCGAAGCCCTCGGCGAAAACCCCGATGTTGAGACCCTCAATGCCGTCGTCCATGCCGTCCGTGTAGTCGATGCCCGAAGGCGCATGCGATTGGCGCGGATCTTTGCCGTCCGGCCCAGCGATCACCGTCAGGAATGTCGCCAGATCCTCCATATTCCGAGCGATCGGCCCTAAGGGGCCGCGCGGATAGGTGGCCGTCCACGGGTCGTCTGGTTCCCCGGTGTATTGGTGGGGTCGTCCTTGACCTGACGACCGTGGAGGCCGGTTTCATCATGCGCGCTCTGACCAAGGCTGTGGTGGATGTCATC
>JAJEBN010000029.1 GCA_022822525.1 Acidimicrobiia bacterium
GCCGAATCGCCGATGCGGATCTCGTTGTCGAACGCAACGTCGAAGAGCCAGTCGAAGCCGTCGGACAGGAAGCCCCCGGCCGCCATGGAGATGAGCAGGCAGAAGCGCACCAGCGTGTACATGGCCGCGAAGACCCGTCCCCGCAGCACCTCCTCCACGTTCTCATGCAGCAGCGTCAGCCCGGTGACGTACACCGAGCCCGCAGCCAGCCCCAGCAGCAGCACCCCGGCGAGCACCAGCAGCGTGATGGACGCTGACGCAGCGAATAGCAGCGAGGCACCGGCCAGGAACACAGAGAACACGAAGAGGCGGGCGCGCCCCTCCGCTGCGAGCGCGGACTGGCGACCGAAGTAGTTCGCTGCGCTCTGCAGCAGCGTCACCAGCGCCACACCGCCGCCGACGCCGACGCCCATCGCCACCAGGATCGAGCTGAAGCCCGCGCTGCCGGCGCCGAGCACCTCGTCATTGAAGACCGCCCCCAGCGGCACGAGCATGCCGCCGCCGATCATGCCGGTGCCCAGGCCCACCAGCACGGCGCGCACCTGCGGGTTGAGGGCGATGAAGTCCCAGCCTTCGCGCAGCTCGCGGAATCCCTGACGCCAGTCGATGCGGCGGCCGGTGTCGCGCCTGCGATGCGCCGCGGTGATGTGCGGCGAGAGCGGCAGCGTGGCAATGATCGCAGCGGCAATGAGGAAAGTTGCCGAGTCGAGGACCAGTGACATCTCCACCTGGCCGATGTCGGTCCAGCCGATCAGCTCACCCAGCTTGGCCATGAGGGCGAAGGCGCCGGCGCCCAGCGGGAACGTGCCGTACGCGGCCACCAGGCCCAGCGAGTTCGCCGCGGTGAGGTGCTGGGTGGGCACGATGTTGGGGACGATCGCCTCCTTGGCCGGGCTCCACAGCGAGGTGGCCAGCTCGAGGGCCAGCGAAGCCAGCACCAGCAGCCACACCCGGTCGATGAACGGGATGGTCAGCAGCACGCTGGCCCGCACGATGTCGCAGATCACCAGCAGCCGTTTGCGGTTGAAGCGGTCCACAATGACGCCCCCGGCCGACGCCAGGAAGAAGCCCGGCAGCACACGGGCGGTCACCACCAGCGCTATGGCGGAGCCCGGCTGATCGCCGCCGATGCGGCGCGCCACCTCGATGGTGGCCAGCAGCCCGATCCAGTCGCCGAACGAGCTCACCACCTGAGCGATCCACAGCCGCAGGAAGCCCGGGGACGCGAACAATCCCGGCGGCGGCGCCTCCGCCTCAGCGTCGTCCGCGGCGTCGGCGTCGGGCGCTTCGGGGCCCTCGCGCGACTGCGACGAACGATCCGAACCCATGGCACTCAGCAGGCTAGGAGCGGGCGCACCGCGCCCTCGCTCACCGGGCCAGTCTCACCGGGCCGGTCTCAGCGGGCCGGTCGCACCGGGCCGGTCGCAGCGGGCCGGTCTCAGCGGAACACCCGGATTCAGCCGTCGTGTTCCCCGGCGCCGTCAGCCGCCAGCACCGGGCGGCCGCTTTCGAGCCGGCGCCTTGCGGGCCCCAGATTTCTTCGCTGCGGACTTCTTGCGAGCCGCCGTCTTCTTTGCCGCCGACTTCTTGCGGGCAGTCGCCTTCTTCTTCGCCGGCGCCTTGCGCCGCGCGGCACGCTTCTTCGCAGGACCTTTCGCTCGCCGCTCGGCGAGCAGGTCGGCCGCTCGCTCGGCGGTGAGCGTCTCGGCATCGTCGCCCTGGCGCAGCGACGCGTTGTACTCGCCGTCGGTCACATAGGGCCCGAAGCGGCCGTCCCGCAGGATCATCGGCTTGCCGCTGTTGGGATCCTGGCCGATCTCGCGGCCCGTGCTTGCAGCCCGCTGACCGCGCCGGCGAGGCGGCTGGGCGAGCAGCGCCAGCGCTTCGTCGAGCGTCAGCGTGAACAGCTGGTCTTCTGATTCGAGGCTGCGGTTGGTTGCCTTGCCCCCGTCAGTCGCCGCCTTGGTCAGGTACGGCCCGAACCGGCCGTTGCGCACGGTGATCTCTGCGCCGTCGGCGGGGTCGACGCCGACCGTGCGCGGCAGCGTCAGCAATTGCAGAGCGTCAGCGAACGTGACGGTCTCGGGCGTCTGACCAGAGAGCAACGACGCAGTTCGGGGACGGTCCTCGGTTTCGTCGGGCCGGCCGACCGAGACGTAGGGGCCGAACCGGCCTGGCCGCACGATGACGTCGAGGCCGGTGTCGGGATCGGTGCCCAGCACACGTTCGGTGGGCTCGGCCAGCAGCTCGAGAGCCCGGTCGAGCGTGAGCTCATCGGGCAACAGGTCGTCGGGCAGCGGGCGGGTGGCGTCACCACGCCGCAGGTACGGGCCGAAGCGCCCCACCCGGGCCGTCACCGCCTCCCCGTCGGCATCGACACCGATCGGGATGCTGTTGATCTCTGCGGGATCGATGTCTGCGAGCCGGTCGTCGGAGACGAGATAGCGCAGGCCGCCGGCCGCCTCAGAGGTGGGGGCATCCCGATCGCCGAAGTAGAACGCCGTGAGCCACGGCTCTGCGTCGCGGTCGCCGTTCGCGATCTCGTCGAGATCGGATTCCATCCGGGCCGTGAGTGCGTAGTCGACCAAGTGGTCGAAATGACGCTCCATGAGGCCGACCGTTGCGAACGCCACCAGCGCCGGGACGAGCGCCGATCCCTTCTTCCACACGTACCCGCGTGCCTGGATCGTCTCGATGATGCTGGCGTAGGTGCTCGGGCGCCCGACGCCCAATTCCTCGAGGCGCCGGATCAGCGATGCCTCGGTGAAGCGGGCCGGCGGGCTGGTGCTGTGCTCGGATGCCTCGAGCGCGACCGCCGTCGCGGCGTCGCCGGCGGCGATGTCGGGAAGGATGCGCTCGGGCTCCTCGTCGGCGCCCGCCGCTGCGGGTTCGTACACCAGCCGGAACCCGGGACTGGTCACCACCGTTCCCGAAGCAGAGAGCTCCACGTCGTGGGGGCCGGGTGCTCCGGTGCGACCGGCCAGCTCGGGCGCCAGCTCGCAGCTCGCCGTTCCCGCCAGCCGGATCGTGACGGTCTCGCCGGTGGCGTCGATCATCTGGCTGGCGATCGTGCGCTGCCAGATCAGGTCGTACAGGCGGGCGGCGTCGCCGCCGAGATCGGTGACGCCCCCGGGCTCGGGCCAGTTCTCGCCGGCGGGGCGGACGGCCTCGTGCGCCTCCTGCGCGTTCTTGACCTTGCGGGTGTAGATGCGCGGCTTCGGCGGCACGTTCTCGGCGCCGAATCGTCGCTCCACGATCCGCCGTGCCGCACCCAGCGCCTGGTCGGACAGCGAGGTGCTGTCGGTGCGCATGTAGGTGATGCGGCCGTTCTCGTAGAGCCGCTGGGCAGCCGCCATGGTGCGTGAAGCAGAGAAGCCCAGCCGGCCCCCCGCCGCCTGCTGGAGCGTCGAGGTGATGAACGGCGCCGGGGGGCGGCGGCGGTACGGCTTGGACTCGCGCGACGCCACGGCGAACTGCCCGCCCTCGAGGCTGTCGGCCAGCGCGGCGGCAGCGTTGCCGTGGAGCACGGCAACCCCTTCGGTGCGCAGCCCGCCCTGCTGGTCGAAGTCTCGTCCGGTGGCGATCCGGCGGCCGTTGAGCGAGACCAGCGTCGCATCGAACTGCCCGGGGCGGGCTGCACCGGTGGGATCGGCGCCGGCGTCGAGCGTGGCCACCAGGCTCCAGTACTCCGCGGCGCGAAAGGCCATCCGCTCGCGCTCGCGCTCGACGATCAGGCGGTTGGCGACGCTCTGCACGCGTCCTGCCGACAGCCTCGGCGCCACCTTGCGCCACAGCACCGGCGACACCTCGTAGCCGTACAGCCGGTCGAAGATGCGGCGTGCCTCCTGCGCGTCGACGAGGCGCCGGTCGAGATCGCGCGGGTTGTCGATGGCCTCGCGGATGGCCGCCGAGGTGATCTCGTGGAACACCATGCGACGCACCGGGATCTGGGGGTTGAGCACCTCGAGCAGGTGCCAGGCGATGGCCTCGCCCTCGCGGTCCTCGTCAGTGGCGAGATACAGCTCGTCGGCGTCGCGCAGCAGCGACTTCAGCCGCCGCACCTGATCCTTGGCGGTCACCACGTACAGCGGCTTGAAGCCGTCGTCAGGGTTGACGCCGAGGGTCGCCCACTGCTCGGACTTGAAGGCCGCAGGCACCTCTGAGGCGTTGCGCGGCAGGTCCCGGATGTGGCCGACGGAGGACTCCACCACGTAGTCGTCGCCCAGGAAACGCGAGATGGTGCGCGCCTTCGCGGGCGACTCGACGATGACAAGCGAGGTGGCCATGGGCCTCCGAACGGGGCAGCGTCCACTCGGGGTGCCGGATGCGCCGGCGCCGGAGCGGTCAGCGCCGGACGGTAGCGGAATGGGCTCGGCGTGCGGCGGTGGAGGGATCTCAGGCCGGTTCTCGCCGTGCCCCCAACAGGTGCAGGACCCAGGCGACGAGGGCGGCTCCTGCGGCGCTCACGATGGCCACTGCTGCATCGTCCCCAACCGGCGCACCGAGTGCGGAATTCCCGAATCCTTCCGCATCGGGGTCGCCCACCGGCCAGGGCCACAGCACACGCAGCGAGCCCGCCATGAGTCCCATGAGCACCGCCACGATGAGGTCACGGCGGCGCTCCAGCAGACGCTGCAGCAGACGCGAGAACAGCCCCAGCCCGATCACGGCGCCCAGCGCGAACAGCGCGACAGTGGCGAGCTCCCGGTCGGCCACCGCCGCGGTGACCGGGTCGTACAGGCCCAGCAGCAGCAGGATGAACGCGCCCGAGATGCCGGGCAGGATCATGGCGCAGATCGCCAGCGCTCCCGCAGCCACGATCACGGGCGCGACGGGATCGGCGACGCTGCCCGCCCGCACACCCACAAGCATGAACACGACGACGGCCGTTGCGGCGGCGGCCAGCGCGAGCCCCGGGCGCCACTGGCGCACCTCGCGGCGCGTCGTGACCACGGTCATGGCGACCAGTCCGAAGAACGCTGCCGACAGGGCGACCGGCTGACGGTCGATGCCCCACCGCACCAACTCCACCAGGGCCAGCACAGCAATGGCGATGCCGGTGAGCAGGCTCGCCAAGAACGCCCACTCCGCCCGGCGGGCAGTCGCAATCCCCTGTCGCAACCGGCCACCCAGCAACTGGCCGGCGGCGGTGCTCAGCAGCGCGATCTGGTGCACCAGCCGGTCGTAGATCCCCAGCAGCAGGGCGATCGTGCCGCCCGAGACGCCCGGCACCACATCGGCGGCCCCCATCGCCAGCCCCCGCGCGAAGTTCCCGATCACGCGCCGAGCCACACGGCCGAAGCTACGGCATGCGCCCAATCGACCATGCGCGCACGCTGTGGACGCGGAGAGTCCCCGGGTCGCAACCCGGGGACTTCCCGCTGACAGCAGAGCAGGCGGTCGCTCGACGACTCAGCCCATGGTCGAGTGTCAGCCGCTCGAAACCACGTCGTCCAGCGCCAAGCCGGGCCCCCCGTGTTCGGACACGTCGAGACCCACCATCTCCTCCTCTGCCGACACTCGCAGCCCGATGGTGGCCTTGAGGATCCCGAACAGGATCACCGAGGTGACGATGACCCACACGGCCACGATCACCACCATCAGGAACTGCACGATCAACTGCTCGATGCCGCCGCCGTAGAACAGGCCGGCGTTCTCGCGGCCCAGGAACGCATCGTCGTAGCGGGCGAACAGGCCGATGGCGAGCGTGCCCCACATGCCGGCCGCGCCGTGAACGGCGAAGGCGCCGACCGGATCGTCGATCCTCATCTTGCGGTCCACGAAACCGACCACACCCACCACGATGAGCCCGGCGATGAAGCCGGTGACGATGGCGCCCCAGGGCGTCATGGTGCCGCAGCCGGCGGTGATGCCGACCAGGCCCGCCAGCGCACCGTTGCCGGCCATCGGCACGTCGGGCCGGCCGGTGCGCAGCCAGTTCAGCGCCGTGGCGCCGATGGTGCCTGCGCATGCCGCCAGCACGGTGTTGAGCGCCACGAACATCACGAACTCGTCGGCTGCGAGCTCGGAGCCGGGGTTGAAGCCGAACCAGCCGAACCACAGGATGAACACGCCCAGGATGGCGAGCGTCACGTTGTGGCCCGGGATGTTGCGCGATGTCCCGTCGGCCGCGTACTTGCCGATGCGGGGCCCGAGCATCCAGGCGCCGACGAGGGCGATCCAGCCGCCCACGCTGTGCACGATGGTGGAGCCGGCGAAGTCGCTGTAGACGGCGTCGCCGATCGAGATGTTGGCGATGAGGCCGCCGCCCCAGGTCCAATGAACCACGATCGGGTAGATGATCGCCGTGGTCACCAGGCTGAAGATGAGGTAGGTGCTGAACTTGGTGCGCTCGGCCATGGCGCCTGAGGCGATGGTGACCGCAGTGGCAGCAAACACCGCCTGGAAGAAGAAGTCGGTCGAGCCGGACAGGCCTTCGGAGATGTCGAACAGGTCGACGCCGGACAGGGCGAACGAGCCCCAGCCGAACGCGCTGTTGCCGTCGCCGCCGTAGGCCAGGCCATAGCCGACGAGGAAGAACGCCAGGATGCCGATCGATGCGTCGGCGAGGTTCTTGGCCATGATGTTGGCCACGTTCTTCGAGCGGGTCAGGCCCGACTCGAGCATGGCGAAGCCGGCCTGCATCAAGAAGACGAGCACCCCGGCGATGAACACCCACAGGTTGTCCATGACGGCTTGCACCATCTCGGCCGACAGCGACTCGTCCTGCGCCCCCGCCGGTCCCGCAAACAGGAACAGGCCGCCGACGGCGCCCGCGAGAACGACAAATAGCTTGCGTTTCATGGCCAATCTCCTAGAACTCGGCGTATGGCTGATGTGCCGAACCTAGAAACGGCGTGTTGCGCGAGGGTCACCTCGTTGTGACCGCTCGATGCACAGCGCGGGTCGGCGCTGTTGCCGCGATGTTTCAGCCGCGTTGCGGGATCGTCAGGCTCTCCCCGGAGGTCCGCCCCCCAGGTGTGCAGCGGTACCTGAGACCAGGCGCTGCGCACACCCGCCCAGCCTCGTGCCGCTCGCGGGAGCGCGCCGCCATCGAACGCTCACCAGCGCGCGGTACAGGTCAATTTCGGGCGTGCTAGTCTTTCAAAAACCGTCTAAATGGCCTGTTTTGACCAGGGACGGCTGGGACAGCCGGACCGGCGGCGGGCCGAGCGCCCTCGGAGAGGGCTGCCGGCACCTGCCGGCGACAGGCGGGAGACACACACCTGGGGGTGCCCATGTCCGAAATACGCAAATCCGGCGAACGAATTCGCCTGTCACGACTGCGCCAGAAGCGAGGGCTCAGCGGCTGGCAGCTGCTCATTGCGCTGCTTGCAGCCATCGGGCTGCTCGCGGCGGCATGCACGGGCGACGACGGCGACGACGCAGCCGAGGAGCCCGCCGCCACTACCGAGGCGATGGCGGAAGAAGAGCCCACCGAGATGCCGGCCGATGAGGGTCCGGACCTGGGCTCCCAGACCACGATCACCTTGGCCGCGAATCCGTGGAACGGATCGGCCCTGAACGTGGCCGTCGCAGCCCAGCTGCTCGAGAGCGAGCTCGGCTACGACGTCGAGATCGTGGACATCGACGAGAACGCCCAGTGGGCTGCGATCAACACCGGTGACCTCAGTGCATCGCTCGAGGTGTGGCCGTCGGGCCACGCCCAGAACGTGATCGACTTCATCGACAACGCCGATGCCAACGTGGACCACGCTGGCTTGCTCGGCCCGGTCGGCAAGATCGGCTGGTTCACGCCGACCTACATGATCGAGCGCCATCCGGAGCTGGCAACCTGGGAAGGCTTCGCCGATCCGGCGCTGGCCGGCCTGTACGCCACAGCCGAGACCGGCGACCTGGGCCAGTTCCTGGGCGGTGATCCCAGCTTCGTCCAGTACGACGAGGACATCATCAACAACCTGGGCCTGCCGATGCAGGTGGTATACGCCGGGTCGGAGGCTGCGATCTTGGCCGCCGTCGACGCTGCGTACAGCCGGGAGGATCCGATCCTCGTGTACCTGTGGACACCGCACTCGGCGTTCAACAGCTACGACCTCACCAACGTGCTGCTGCCCGAATACAGCGACGACTGCTACGCCACGGCCGACGCCGGCGGTGTCGACTGCGACTATCCCGCCGACGTTCTGTTCAAGATCATCGATGCGAGTCTCGCCGAGAACGCCCCCGCGGCTGACGCCTTCCTGCGAGCCATGAACTACGACAGCGCCGACCAGATCTCCATGCTGGCCGCCGTCGAGGGCGAAGGCATGTCGATCGACGATGCCGCTGCGGCGTGGATCGCAGACAACGAGGCAACCTGGAGCGCTTGGCTTCAGTAGCCCGTCAGCGCTCACATCCTCCTCGGGCGCTGACCCGTCGGTGTCGGCCTTCTGTGGCCGGCGCCGACGGGGCTCGTCCCGCACGCTCGCAAGCGCTGAGCCGCAGGTGATCCGGTGACTGAACCCCTGTACGACTTCATCATCGTCGGCGGCGGATCGGCCGGATGCGCGCTCGCCAACCGGCTGAGTGCGGACCCGGCCAACAAGGTGCTGGTGCTCGAGGCCGGTCGCCGTGACTACCGGTGGGACGTGCTCATCCACATGCCGGCAGCGCTGGCCATGCCGATCGGCAACCGCTTCTACGACTGGCAGTACGAGACCGAGCCGGAGCCGCACATGGGCGGGCGGCGGGTGTACCACGCCCGCGGCAAGGTGCTCGGCGGCTCCAGCTCCATCAACGGGATGATCTTCCAGCGCGGCAACCCGGCCGACTACGACAAGTGGGCCAGCCGGCCCGGCATGGCGGCGTGGGACTACCGGCACTGCCTGCCCTACTTCAAGCGGATGGAGACCTGCCTGGCGGGCCCCGATGACTGGCGCGGCGGCGACGGCCCGCTGGTGCTCGAGCGCGGCCCGGCCACCAGCCCGCTGTTCGCGGCGTTCTTCGATGCCGTGCAGCAGGCCGGTTACAAGCTGACCGACGACGTGAACGGCTTCCGCCAGGAGGGCTTCGCTGCATTCGACCGCAACATCCACCGCGGCCGGCGCCTGTCCGCCTCCCAGGCCTACCTGCACCCGGTGATGGGACGTCGGAATCTGGACCTGCGCACCGGCGCGCTCATCAGCCGGGTGCTCTTCGACGGCAACCGGGCGACCGGTGTCGAGTACCAGCAGAAGGGCCGGCGGGGCCGCACCCGGGTCGCCCGGGGCGGGCACGTGATCCTGTGCGCGGGAGCGTTCGGCTCAGCGCAGCTGCTGCAGCTCTCCGGCGTGGGCTCCCCCACGCTGCTCGGCCAGCACGGAATCGGGGTGATCTCGCCCGCCGAAGGCGTCGGCGAGAACCTCCAGGACCACCTGGAGGTGTACATCCAGTACGCCTCGAAGCTGCCGGTGTCGATGCAGCCCCACCTGCGGCGCCGGCGCCGCCCGTGGATCGGCCTGCAGTGGCTGGCACGTCGGGGACCAGGGGCCACCAACCACTTCGAGGCGGGCGGCTTCGTGCGCAGCAACACCGACGAGGCCTACCCCAACCTCATGTTCCACTTCCTGCCGCTGGCAGTGCGCTACGACGGCTCGGCGCCGGCCAGCAAGCACGGCTACCAGGTGCACGTCGGGCCGATGTACTCCGATGCGCGCGGCTGGGTGCGCATCAGCTCGCCCGACCCCACCGCCAAGCCGGCGATCCGGTTCAACTACCTGTCCACCGCACAAGACCGCCGCGAGTGGGTCGAGACCGTGCGTGTCACCCGTCACATCATGAACCAGCCGGCCTTCGCGGCCTACAACGACGGCGAGCTGTCGCCCGGCCCCGGTGCCCAGTCCGACGACGAGATCATGGATTGGGTGGCACGCGACGCCGAGACGGCGCTGCACCCGGCGGGCACGGCGCGGCTCGGCACCGACGAGCTGGCCGTGACCGATCCGTCGACCATGAATGTGGCCGGGACGTCGGGCCTCAGCGTGGTGGACGCCTCGGTGATGCCCACGGTCACCAACGGCAACATCTACGCGCCGGTCATGATGATCGCCGAGAAGGCCGCCGATCTGCTGCTCGGAAACGAGCCGCTCGCGCCGCTGGACGTGCCGGTCTACGGTCAGGCGTGCGGGGATTCCGCGCCGGGCTCTGTGCCGCCGTGATCGCGGTCGTGATCGGAGATCATCGCGGACACCAGGTCGAGCACCTCGTGGCGTTCCGCCTTGGTCGGGGGTGCGAGGCCGAACAGGTCGATCAGCCAGAGCCCGTCGCCCACGATGCGTGCAAGCAGGCCGGCGGTCTCGGCCAGCTTGTCGTCATGCATGAGGCGCTCCTGCCAGCGCTCGAACGTTGCCCGCGTGTTCGCCAGCAGCTCGTCGTCGAGCGCCGCGGCCGCCAGGATCGACGCCGAGGTGTCATCGGCGGCCTTGTACGGCTCGCGCACGTAGTCGAGGTAGGCGAGCGCGAACGTGCCGCGGGCAGCGGGGTCGGCGGCCCGGAACCGGGCTTCCCGAATGTCCAGCTCGTCGTCGAGGACAGCGAGCGTCTCGTCGAGCAGCCCCGCCATCAGGGCGTCCTTGGAGCCGAAGTGGTAGAGGAAGCCGCCCTTGCTGACTCCGGCCGCGATCGCGACCCGGTCGAGCGTCAGATTGGCCGCACCGTCGGTGCGGATGACCTCGATGGCCGCCTGCAGGATGCGCTCGCGGGTCTGCACGGCGCGCTCCTGCACCGGACCCGATCTCGATGTCGCGCTGTCGGCCCCCGACGCCGGCGGGACGGCGCTTGTCGCTTCGCGGGGCTGAGATCGTGCCACAGTCAGCACAGCGTACCGATGCCCCGAACCCGTCCGGCTGGACGGTAATACGGGCTGCGGAGGCCCCCATGGATCAGACGTCTCCCGATTCGGCCGGTATCCCAGCCGTCCAGACGATGACGGGCGCGGATGCTGACGCAGCCGAGACAACGGTCAGCGTCACCGGGCTGTGGAAGATCTTCGGCAGAAAGGTCGACGCCGCGCGCGAGCTGGCGGAGTCCGGTGCGGAACGAGACCGGATACAGGCCGAGACGGGTTGCCTGGTGGCAGTTCAGGACGTGAGCTTCCACGTGCATGCCGGCGAGACATTCGTGGTGATGGGCCTGTCCGGCTCGGGCAAGTCGACGCTGGTGCGCTGCGTGTCGCGCCTGATCGAGCCCACGTTCGGCCACATGGAAGTGTGCGGAACCATCCTGGCCGACGCCAGCGACACGGCACTGCGGGATCTGCGCCGCAGCAAGATGGCGATGGTCTTCCAGCACTTCGGCCTGTTCCCCCACCGGCGCGTGGTCGACAACGTGGCATACGGGCTGGAAGTGCAGGGCGTTGCACGTGACGAGCGCCATGAGCGGGCGCGCGAGGTGCTCACCACCGTGGGGCTCGACGGCTGGGGCGACCACTACCCCCAGCAGCTCAGCGGCGGCATGCAGCAGCGAGTCGGGCTGGCACGTGCTCTGGCGGTGGAGCCCGAGGTGCTGTTCTTCGACGAGCCGTTCTCGGCGCTCGACCCGCTCATCCGGCGCGACATGCAGGACGAGCTGGTGGCGCTGCAGCTCGAGCTGCAGCGCACCATCGTGTTCATCACCCACGACTTCGCCGAGGCACTGCGGCTGGCCGACCGGATCGCCATCATGCGCGACGGCGCCTTCACCCAGGTCGGGACGCCGCTCGAGATCCTGACCCAGCCCGCCGACGACTACGTGCGGGCCTTCACGCAGGATGCGCCGATCGCCAAGGTGCTGCCCGCGTGCTCGCTGATGCGGCCGGTCGGTGACGTCGCCGTCGAAGAAAGCTGGCCACGCACCACTGAGACCGCCACGCTCGAATCGGCCCTGCCGTTCCTGCTGTCGGCGCATCGTCCGGTGGTGGTCTGCAATGCCGGGGGCGACCCCCTGGGCCTGCTGCACCCCCACGACGTCGCAGCAGTATTGGAGAGCAACCTGAGATGAGCCAGACGGCCGAGGCGGGGCCCGCGGCAGCTTCCCCGGGGGCGGTGCGGCGGCGAACGCCGTTCGCCGTGGGGCTGGCAGCCGCTGCTGTCGCGCTCGTGATCGTCGGCTTCGTCGCATCGGTCGGCGCTTTCCCGGAGTCGTGGAACCTCGGGCTGGCCGACCCCATCGATCGCACGCGGCGCTGGCTCATCAACAACCAGACGTCTCACTGGCTGTACACGGTGCTGCTCAACCCGCTGACCGATCTCGCCGATGCGGGCATCCGCCAGCTCGAGGCGGTCCTGCGGTGGTTCCCGTGGTACGTGTACCCGGTGTTCTGCGGCCTCGGCCTGTGGCGTGTGCGCGGCCGGGTGGCGGGCACGCTCGGCTTCTGCGGCGTCGTGCTCATCGGCATGACCGATCTGTGGCAGCAGGGCTTCGCCACGCTCGCACTGATGGGCGTGGCGGTGTTCCTGTCGCTGCTGGCCGGCATCCCGCTGGGCATCGCCGCGTGGCGCAACGACCGGTTCGCCGGCGTGCTGCGCCCGACGCTCGACGCCATGCAGACCATGCCCGGGTTCGTCTACCTCATCCCGTTCGTGCTGCTGTTCGGCATCGGACGGGTGCCGGCGCTGATCGCGACGGTCATCTTCGCCCTGCCCCCGGTGGTGCGGCTCACCGATGTCGGTCTGCGCAACGTGCCCGGGCCGATGGTGGAAGCCTCGGAGATGTTCGGCGCCACCGACCGCCAGACGCTGCGGCTGGTGCGGATCCCCGCAGCTCGCCCGGCGATCCTGGCGGGCACCAACCAGACCACGATGCTCGCCATGAGCATGGTGGTGATCGCCGCATTCATCGGCGCGGGCGGTCTCGGCCAGGACGTGCTGCGAGCCATGCGCGACATCGACGTCGGCGAAGCCTCCGAGGCAGGCATCGCCATCGTCATCATGGCGATCATCCTGGATCGCTTCACGCGGGGCATCGCCACGCTGGGCGAGCGCGGGCGCGGTCAAGAACCGGATGCTCATGCAGGCGGCTCGCTGCGGGCCGCTGACACCACGGCGATCCGCTGGATCGCGGCAGCAACGGCTCTGGTGGCGCTGGTGGGCGGCATCGTGGGCCACAACACGTTCCCCGAATGGCTGCAATGGCACTACGCGCCGTACATCAACGACATCACGGCGTGGGCTCGCGACAACCTCTACGACATCGGCAACTCGGGCATCGGCACCGGGCCGCTCAGCGACTTCATCACCGTCTACATGGTGACGCCGCTGCGGGAGCTGCTCTCGTCGGGCATTCCGTGGCCGGCCATGATCGGGCTCGGCGTGCTGGGCGGCCTGCTGGCGCGTGGCGTCACGCTGGGGCTCGGCATCGGCGTCGCACTGTTGGGGATCGGGTGGCTGGGCATGTGGGAGCTGTCGATGGACACGCTGGCCCAGACGCTGGTGGCCGTGGCCGTCACGCTGGCGATCGCAGTGCCGCTCGGGATCCAGGCCTCCCACAGCGACCGCTTCCAGAAGCTGATCGACCCGGTGCTCGACTTCCTGCAGACGATTCCCAGCTTCGTGCTGCTGGTGCCGGTCATCACGCTGTTCCATGTGGGGCGGATCCCGGGCATCATCGCCTCGGTGGTGTACGCGCTGCCGGCCGCGGTGCACTACACCGATCTGGGGCTGCGCCGGGTTCCCGCCGAAGTGCACGAGGCGGCCACGAGCTTCGGCGCCACCCGCTGGCAGCGCCTGCGGCGCGTGGAGCTGCCGCTGGCGGCGCCCGAGCTGATGGTGGCGGTCAACCAGGTGATCATGCTGGTGCTGGCCATGGTGGTGATCGCCGGGCTGGTCGGCGGCGGCGGGCTCGGCCTCGAGACGGTGAACGCGCTGCGTCGCAGCGACGCCGTCGGACGGGGCTTCGAGGCCGGCATAGCGATCGTGCTGCTGGCAGGGATTCTGGACCGCCTCACCAGGGGCGTGGCCGACCGCCTCCGCCCACCCGCCGCCGCCTGAGCAGCGAATGGCCGACGGCTGCGGCAGCAGCTCTACTGGTCGCTGACGACCTGCGGTGCGCGGTCGTTCGTGACTACAAATTTGTTTGATGTAGTCACGATCGTTCAATAATGTGGTCACATGAGCAGTGAGGCAGCGAGCACCGATATCGGCATCCGGGAGCTGAAGGCGAAGCTGTCGGAGTGCGTGCGGCGGGCTGCCGGCGGCGAGCGTCTCATCGTCACCGACCGGGGACGGCCGGTGGCACAGCTCGCCCCGCTGGATGATTCGACGCTGGACGACCTCGCACGCATCGAACGAGGCGTCGCAGAGGGCTGGATCACACCTGCCAAGCGACGCGGCGGCCTCAAGCACTTCGATCGACCGCAGCTGACCGCCGATGCACCGACTATCCAGGAAATGCTCGACGAAGACCGCGGCGACTGATGCTGTACGTCGAATCGAGCGCTCTCTTCAAGAGGTACCGGCCGGAGCGCGATTCCGACGTCGCGCTCCGATTCATGGCCGAGGATCAGGTGCTCGTCACCTCGCGTCTGACCGAGATCGAAGTCAGGCGCAACCTCACGCGGCTCTTTCGAGGAAACGATCTGGCGCGAGTTCAGAATCAGCTGCAGATCGATCTCGACGAGTTTGCACTCATGAGCCTCGACGCCGAGGTGTGTATGGACGCGGCTGGCATTGCTGAGGAGACGCTGTGCCGCTCGCTCGACGCGATCCACCTGGCGGCTGCCCGACGCGCGAGCCCGAATGCGACCGTGCTGACGTTCGACCGGCGTCAGGCAGAAGCAGCCCGCGCCATTGGCATGGCTGTCCTCGGCGCCTGAGGGGCGCAGCAGGACTGGCTAGAGGAAAGCGGGGACGAAGACCAGGCTGACGATGGTCATCACCTTGATGAGGATGTTCATCGCCGGGCCGGAGGTGTCCTTGAACGGGTCGCCGATGGTGTCGCCGACCACAGCCGCCGCATGGGCATCGGTGCCCTTGCCGCCATGCGCGCCCGCCTCGATGTACTTCTTGGCGTTGTCCCAGGCGCCGCCCGAGTTGGCCATGTAGATCGCGATCAAAAAGCCGGTCACCACCGCGCCGGCCAGGAAGCCGCCGAGCGCGTTCACGTCGATGAAGCCGATCACCAGCGGCAGCACCACCGCTAGGCCGCCCGGCAGCAGCATCTCGCGCAGGGCCGCCTGGGTGGAGATGTCGACGCAGCGGCGGCTGTCGGGCTTCACGCCTGGCTCGCCCTCGCGCAGCCCGGGGATCTCGGCGAACTGGCGGCGGACCTCCACGATCATCGCCTGGGCCGCCCGGCCCACCGACGACATGGTGAGCGCCGCAAAGATGAACGGCGTCATGGCGCCCAGGAACAGGCCGATCGTGACCGCCGTGTCGTTGATGTCGAGGAACACCTGGTCGCCGGCGGTGAGGCTGAACGACTTGAACAGCGCCAGCGCCGTGACCGCAGCCGAGCCCACGGCGAAGCCCTTGGCCACTGCAGCAGTCGTGTTGCCCAGCGAGTCGAGGCTGTCGGTAACGCCGCGCACCTCGGGCGGCAGCTCGGCCATCTCGGCGATGCCGCCGGCGTTGTCGGCAATGGGACCGTAGGCGTCCACGGCCACGATGACACCGGTGACCGCCAGCATGCCGATGGCCGCCAGCGACACGCCGTACAACCCGATCACATCGCCGGCCTCGCCGAATGCCAGCCCGCCGAACAGGTACGACAGGCCGATCATCGTCACCACGAGCACGACCGCTGGCAGCGTCGAGAGCTTGCCCTGCGCGATGCCTTCGATGGTGACCGTGGCAGGCCCCGTCTCGGACTGCTGGGCGATGCCCTTCACGGGCCGGAAGTGCTCAGAGGTGAAGTACTCCGACGTGAAGCCGATGGCCCAGCCGCCGAACAGCCCCACGATGATGGTCAACGCCAGGAAGATCGGGGCGCTGAGCTCGTAGCTGCCGATCGTCGGGCTGCCGCTGAACAGCACCAGCGTGCCGACGATGGCGAACACCACCGTGAGCGCCATGGCCACGTACTGGCCGGTGTGCAGCTGTCCCGACAGGCTGCGGCCCTCACGACCGCGCACGAACAGCGCGCCGATGATCGAGGCGATCATCCCGAGCGCACCGATCAGGATCGGGTACATGAGCAGCCCTTCGGCATCGCCGAAGTTGCCGGCCAGGCTGTCGCCCTCGAGGAAGACCGGCACCAGCAGCGAGGCCAGCACGACGGGCGCCACGATCGACCCCGCGTACGACTCGAACAGGTCGGCGCCCATGCCGGCCACGTCGCCCACGTTGTCGCCGACCGCGTCGGCAATGGTGGCCGGGTTGCGGGGATCGTCCTCGGGAATGCCGGCTTCCACCTTGCCCACCAGGTCGCCGCCCACGTCGGCTGCCTTGGTGTAGATGCCGCCGCCGATGCGGGCGAACAGCGCGATCGAGCTGGCGCCCAGCCCGAACGCCGCCACGACCTGGAAGGCCTGATCGACGCCCAGCCACTTCACCCACAGCAGATAGTTGATGGAGATGCCCAGCAGCGCCAGGCCGGCCACGCTGAAGCCCATCACGGCTCCGCCCTTGAATGCCAGCGGCAGCGCCTTGGCGGCCCCCTCGCGGGCGGCATTGGCCGTGCGGGTATTGGCCGCGGTGGCGATGCGCATGCCGATGAAGCCCGCCACCGACGAGAGCACTGCGCCCATCAGGTAGGCGAAGCTGGCCGCTGGGCGGCCGTCGATGGGCACGATCAGCAGCAGCACGAACATCGCTGCCACGAACACCGACACCCACCGGTACTCCCGGCGCAAGAACGCCATGGCGCCCTCGCGAATGGCTTCGCCGATCTCGCGCATCAGGTCGGTGCCTTGGTCGGCCCGCAGCACCACCTTGGCGAAGTAGTAGGCCAGCAGCAGCGCCAGCACGGAGGCGATCAGGGCGAGATACGGAACAGCAGTCACAAGGGCCTCCAGGGGCACATCGGAGTCAGATCAGGTCGCGTCGGGATCGGGGGGATGTCAGGGCGCCGAGCCCTCGGTGCACGTTCCGGCCGGACCAGTACCGCACACGCCCCGGGGCCTGCTGCGGACATCTCGCACGACGTCGAGCCGTCCGCAACGCCGCGGAAACGCTAGGCCCCAATACTGCCGCTCGCAAACGTCCCGACGCTGGGAACGGCTAGTTCGCCGGTTGAGGACCGGGCTGCTCCTCAACCGGAGGTTCGTTGCGGGACGCGCCCCTGCCAGCCCACCACAGGACTGCCAATGCGCCCGCAGCTGCGGCCAAGGACGCCACCAGGATGCCGATCTTGGCGAGGTCCGTCACCCCGCCGCTGTCGAAGGCGAGTCCTGAGATCAGGATCGAGACGGTGAAGCCGATGCCTGCCGCGAACCCGGCGCCGACAAACTGCGGCCAGCTGAGTCCGTCGGGCAGTTCGAAGCCGAGTCGCGTCGCCACCCACGTGAACAGCGTGATGCCGACCGGCTTGCCGACCACCAGTCCCAGGATCACGCCCCAGGTGATGGGAGAAGCCGCCGCGTCGGCCACGGTGTCGCCGGACAGCTTCACGCCGGCGTTTGCGAGGGCGAAGATGGGCACGATCAAGAACGCCGTGAACGGGTGGAGGGTCGTCTCGAGACGCTCAGTCATCGGCACCGATTCCTGCACGAGGAACGACGCCTGGTGCACGTGGTCGACGCTGGGATCGTCGGGGAGGTGATCCACGACCTCCTGGGCCTTCTTGGAGTCGAGCAGCGGCTTGGCGGGCGCCAGCAGCCCGAGCGCCACGCCGGCGATCGTGGCATGCACGCCGGACTCGAGCGTCGCGAACCAGACCACGATCCCCAGCACGACGTACACCTCGATTGCCCAGACCTTCATCATGGTGAGGGCACGGATCACGATGAGCAGACCGACGGCCAGCGCCAGCCATCTGAAGTCGAGATCGCCTGAGTAGAAGATCGCGATGACGGCGATGGCCCCGATGTCGTCCACTATGGCCAGCGTCAGCAGGAACAGCCGCAGCATCGGCGGGACGCGCGAGCCCAGCAGCGACACGATGCCCACGGCGAAGGCGATGTCGGTTGCCATCGGGATCGCCCAGCCCCCGCTGGCCTCGCCGGACGGATTCAAAGCGAAGTACAGCGCCGCCGGCACGACCATCCCGCCGATGGCGGCAATCGCCGGCAGCATGGCAGCGCGCACGCTGGCGAGATGACCGGTCACCAGCTCGCGCTTGATCTCGAGGCCCACCACGAAGAAGAACAGCGCCATGAGGCCGTCGTTGACGAATTGCTCCAACGTCAGCGGATGGAGGTGATAACTGCCGATGGCGAGGTCGATATAGGTGTGCCAGAAATCGAAATAGCTGTCGCTCCACGACGAATTGGCCCAGATGAGCGCTGCCGCAGTGGCCACCAGCAGCAGCACGCTGCTGGCCACCTCACGGTGAATGAACTTCAGGATCGGCCGGGCCACATATCGAGCCAGCCGGCTGTCGCCCCCGACGAACGTCTCACGATGCAACAGGTAGTCGGAACCCGCCATACGGCAGCACAGGATACGGATCGATGCCCGGCGCTCTCGACCGCGTACTCGACGGCGGCTGCTGCGTCAGGACGTACTCAGCGATTCGAGACGTGCCGGATAGCCGCTGCCCGCTCGTTCGTCGTCTCGAAGAGCGCTTCGACGCCCATGTCAGCCAGGGTGGCGCCGATCTCCGGCCCGCTGACGACGAGCGCCACGGCGCCCCCCGCGTTGCGGCATCGACGTCGAGCGTCGAGCAGCACGCCCACGACCACCGGCTGCAGCACCGTCGCCTCGCTCAGATCGATGATGAGCCTCGGCTGCGGGCCGGCGGCTCGCAAGGCTGCGCTCATGGCGCCGTCCAGCGACGCGATGGATGCCAGGTCGAGCTCGCCGCAAGCCCTCAGCACCGTGACGGCACCCCCGTCGGCTGCGTCGACCGTCTGGGCAGTGACGTCGGTGATCACGTCACCGAGATCGGCCAGCGTCTGGGATCGCTGCAGTCGGGCGAGCGTTCCATCCGCAGCGGCACGGACACCCAGCGGACGCTCGGCTCACACAAAGCGGGGCATCACCTTGTCGCTGATGAGCTCGAGCGACGCGTTGATCTGATCCGCTGAGTGGATGCCCTGGGGGACCAGGAAGAACGCCTCCTCGACGCCGAGCACTGTCTGCGCCTCCTCGATCTGGCGGCTGATCGTGTCGGGGCTGCCGACGAGCTGCAGCGGCATGCCCTGGCCGAACTGGATGGCCCACTGGTTCCAGAACCACTCCATGTCGGCGAACAGCTCCCAAGCCTGGGCATCGGTGGGCGCGCACACTGCGACGCCGCCCCAGCCGCACTCGTGCCCGCGGGGCTTCTCGATGCCGTGCTGCGCGGCCTCGGCGCGGTACGCCTTCCACAGCGCCTCGCAGAAGTCCATCTTGTCGCTGAGCACGATCGGCGTGCCGCCGTGGCGCGCCCAGAAGACCGCCGAGTCCATCGACATGGTGAACCCGCCGTACAGCGGCGGGTGCGGCGACTGCAGCGGGCGGGGGGCGATGCCGACCTCGTGGATCGTCATGTCGGGGTCGACCCCGGCGCCGTAGTCGGAATAGACGGTGTGGGTGTGGGGGTTGAGGTTGTCGTTGGGGAAGCGCCAGAACTCGCCCTCGTAGGAGAACGTGTTGTTGCGCAAGGCGGTGAGCACTACATCCACGAACTCCTCGAAGAAGCGACGGTTGTAGGCGTCCTCGTCGGTGCCGCGGTTCCACTTGCCCACCGCTGCGAGGTCGGGGCGGATCTTGAACTGGTCCACCCAGCGGTGCTGGTAGCCGCGCACCACCCCGAAGCAGAGCCGCCCGCCGGTCATGTGGTCGAGCGTGGCCACCTGCTCAGCCACACGCATCGGGTTGTGGGTGGTGGACACGTAGCCGCACGCGATCGGTCGCAGTCGGCTGGTGTGCTGAGCGATCCAGCTCGCCATCAGGTTCAGGTCGTTGGAGATCTCGAAGCCCTCGATCTGCAGGTGGTGCTCGGGGTGGCCGAAGCCGTACCAGCCGTTGTCGTCGGCGAAGCGTGCGATCTCGGCGATCTCGCCGAGCATGCGCTGGTAGTAGTCGTTGTTGAGCCCGGCGAGACCGGCTTCGAGCTCGTGGCGCCGGCCGATCGTGCAGTACATGAACAAGCTGAACTTCACCCTGGCTCCCGTCGTCGGCGCACGACCGCCCCGTGCGGCTGTCTCGTCTGCAGCCGCTCCGAGCGGCTGTGTCGCGGAGTGTAGGTGAGCGCACCCCACGGCGGCCTTGGCGTGCGATGCCCCGACCCGATGCCGGCCCGCGCACCGAGGCTGCGTCCGGACGCTGCATGAACGCCCGTTCAGGACTAGGTTGCTCCGAGGCATGGAAAGCACCGAGACAGCCGCTGGCAGCTCGGCCGAGCCGGATACCGCAGACAGCACCGTTGCCGCTGACGCCGACCAGAACGGCGGCAACGGGAACGGCAATGGACGCCGGATCCGCAAGGGCGAGCGCAGCCGTATGCGCATCCTGGATGCTGCCGCGCGCCTGCTCTCGTGCCGCGGCTACGCCGCCACGACGCTCACCGACATCGCCGGTGCTGCGGAGATGCAGGCCGGCAGCCTCTACTACCACTTCGACTCGAAGGACGCGATCGTCGAAGAAGTGCTGAGCGTCGGCATCGACCACGCCCGCGCTGCCATCGACGCAGCCCTGGAAGCGCTGGGTCCCGAGGCGCGGGGTTCCGACCGCCTGGCCGAGGCCATCGTCGCCTACGTCAACTGCATCGTTGCCGAGAGCAACTTCACGGTGGCCAACATCCGCTGCTTCAACGAGTCGCCCCCCCAGACCCGCGAGAGCCTGGCGGTGCCGCTGCGCGAGTTCACCAACCTGTGGGTCGGGCTGCTGGCAGAAGGCCAAGCCGACGGCTCCCTGCGAGCCGACACCAACGCCAAGGTCCTGGCTCGGATCATGATCTCAGGCCTGAATTCGCTTGCCAGCTGGTATCGCCCCGGCGGTGAACTTCGCCTCGAAGACCTCGCCCGCCAGTTCGCGGACATGGTCCTCGACGGCCTCCACCCCCCCGACTGATCGTTACATGCGGCAGGGCAAGGGCACAGGCCATGTACTGCTATCACTCGTCAGCGAACGCCTCATTTTATCCGGTCCAAGTCCTACAAGTCTCGTTGTCAATCTAACTACGCAAGCTACCTCTCTCAGGCTTAAACGATCTACTATCTTGTTCATCGAGATGGTCACCGATTGACGATTTCAACAGCGCTTGGGAGAAGTCTCCTTCAGCCGCATCGGATCGCTCCTGAAATGCAGACGCAATGATGGACGCCACATTGTCCACTTCGTATCCCGAACGCTTGAAAACGTCTTCGAATGCAGCTTGGTATACACGGAGCAGCAATTCTGGACCCGCTGAACTGCGTGTCAAGGCTCGAAATGCCGCTTCTCCGACTAAGATGATTGCAGACGGTTCAGAGGCCAGAACTCCGCCCTTCGACCGGTGCCCTCGCAGAGTATTGCCAATGAGCGCGTCGAAGTAGACCTCACCTTTGTAATACTGCCTGAGCCTTCGTAGTTGTTCACCTAAACGTCTTCCGTCACCGCCTTTTGCAGATCCTGTCTTGCTCTTTACCTGATGAAAGCGGAGCGGTTCGCCGACAGATGTAGGCGGCTGAACTACGTCGGCACCGGGAAACGGATTCTCAAGAAGATCAATCTTGTCTTTGTTGTTGAATCCACGAGGTTCAGGGGCACGAATGTTGCCTCGCATCATGCCAATCACGTCTTCATGCAGATGGCCCATAAGGCCTTCAATGATCATGAGCGCCTTATGGGAAACAGATGCACCGATTGCTTTCTGGAAATCACCACCATATAGCAGCAACTGAGCCGCCATGAGAATATAGGGATCAAGTACATCGCCAGGATTGCGGCCACGCTCCAAGTCTTCAGCCGAGCGGGGGAAGGTCATCACAACATCATGAACCTTCTCTGTCACACGTTCCAACACGATGTCCGGTTCCTCGAAGGCACGAAGCAATTGAGTGCGACTTGCGAGTTCTTGAGCCCGGGCCCGAGATGCATCGTCGTTAAGATCCGCTGATTTGAGATGGGAGAGGTATTGGTCCACTAGATCGGCAAATGGCTGATCAGCGAAGTCTTGAGCAGGCCGATCCTTCAGTTGGATTGGAGTTGGGAGCGACAGCTTCATGTCATCGATTACCGTTGAGTAGAACTCTGCAGCGTCGCTGTAAACGTAGTCGACGACACTCCGCTGTGCCGCGATGAGTGCGTTCAGACAGTGTGAGTTAACTCGTTGGATTGGGTTCCGATCCGATAGATACCGAATCCGATGTGTTGGTACATTCATGCAGCTAATCCTTTCCGCGGCTTACGCCTGTTTCGCGCTGATGTCCTCAGTCGCGCGACGGCAATTTCGAGCATTTCGTCGTACGTTGGCTCGTTGCGGGGCGAAGGCTCGCTGGCCCCTTCACGCTGATCAAATGTGCGAGCAACTGCCCTCGCCAAATGCACGGGTACGGCATTTCCGATTTGCTGATATTGAGAGTTCATGGAACCGACGAAGGTCCATTCCGATGGAAAGCCCTGCAATGCAGCACTCTCACGAACAGAAATAGGGCGGTGTTGTTCTGGATGGCACATCGCACTTCCTTTTCTGTTCGCGCGTCCAGTGACGGTTGGTGATGGTGCGTCCCACGAGAGCCGGCGATAGAAGCCAGTCTTTCCACCTCCAGATGACCACGCTCCCCCTAATGCTTCAGGCTGCAGTTCAAGAGGTAAGTCGCGCCAATTGCCGCCTGTTGGCACGTACTCAAAATACCGCTTGACTTCATCGGTATACTCAGATCCAATACCGGGATCATTCAGCATGCAATGTATCGCGCTGCGTACAGTCTGAAATGGCTCGAGGCCAAAACGGCTATCACCATGCGTAGCTAGAGGCAGCGAGGGAGCCTGACTGTCTCGCGATGCCGCCATGATGAATCGCAAGCGATGCTGAGGGGCACCGTAGTCGGCAGAGTCCAGGACACCGAACGTCACACGATAGTCTAGTCGCCGAACGTCCCGCAAAATTTGTTTAATCGCACTGCCCGAGAGTTCGTCGGCTGCTAGTTGATCTGCCTCTCCTCCCCTAGAGCGCCGCTGGGAACTGTAGCTCTTCAGATTCCAGTTTTTCCCCGGCCGCTTTGCGATCGGTCGATGTCGTAGAGCTGCTGTCGTCAGGTTTGCGACATTTTCTAATACAAAGTGAAGTGGTTTAACCTCTGATATCAGCCTAAAGTACTCATAAATCAAATTGCCACGCGGGTCACCTAGGGAGGTACGCTTGCCTCCCGAAGAAAAACTCTGGCACGGCGGTCCCCCGATCATCATGAAGACTTCACCATAATAGTTTCGATGTTCCCTCAACAGCGATCCGTTTAGGTCCGTAATGCTCGTGTCCACGAGATCCAAATCGGGTCGGTTAGCCCTGATGGTCCGAATGCAGTCCTTGTCGATTTCATTGACGAGCGTCGGTCCCAGTCCCGCTTGCTCAAAGCCTATATCGAGGCCCATTGCCCCTGAAAAAAATGACCATACTTCTCTTCCTTGTTTAGGCTGCTGGCAGTCCACCATTAGAAGCCCTTTCTTGCGAGGAGTCGTGCGGCTGATGTAGATGGCGCACGGCGGTACGCTGTCGCTTGCCCAGATTCTCGGCGTGTAGGTTCCTTGATCCGTGCTGACGCTTCTCGAGCGAACACATTGACTGTCGTGAATTTCGAGCGCGCTGAGAGACTTCGAATTGCTCAAGAAGAGAAGGCGAACCGAGTCCGTGCCGCCGTCGCGTTCCAAAGTTCATGTGTTCTGAATGTCCCGCAGGACCCGTCACCCCGGCCGCAGACGGATTCCTCGCGGCGAGATGATTGTCTACCAATATGCGAATCCAGATTTCACCGCTGCGCAGAAGCATGCCCATCTGACTAGCACACGCCAGTGACATGATTCGTTTCTTGAGCTGCGTAGAGCATGGGAGCGACGCGCACTGGGGCGCACTTGCGCAGCGACTCTGCAGGACGTTCCTCAAGCGCCAGCACTGCACCGGTCTAGCCCTGATTGTTCATGAGGGTGCGGGTTGGGGGTGCTCGGGCCGTTTTCGGTGTCGGTTCGCGGTTTGGTGGGGGTGGTGCGGTGTTGGCGGCTGTGGCGGTGGGTGCTGGCGGGCTGGTCGGGGCGGGTCCGGCGGCCGGGGTGCGTGTGGGGTGGGGCCGCGGGCGCGGTCGGTGGTGTGGTGTGGGCGCGGTCGGGGTTCAGCGGGGGTGCTGGGTCGCGAGGAGCGCTTGGGCGCCGGGGTGCCGCGCGGGTATGCGTGTGAGGGTGCGGCGGGCGTGGCGACATACGATGCCCGCCAGATGCCGCAGTTGGCTGCGGAGCCGTTTGGGTGCGGCTTTGACGAGAGCGCCGCTGAGCTGGCGGGTCTGGAACCAGCTCATGAGCGCGATGAGGCACATCGCTGTCCAGGCGCTGTTGGCGTCCCACGCGGCGAACGGCATCCGTTCCAAGCCCGAGTCCTTGAGCCATTCGATGCCGTTCTCGACGCGAGCGTGGCCGCGCATGAGCGTGTCGACGTGGGCGGGGCTGCCGGGCGCCGGGGTGGCGCGGCTCGCGTCGCACGATGAGCCGGGTGCGGTCGGGCCAGTCCGACAGGTCCACGAGTCCGGTGAGGTCCGCGACCTGGGTCCGGTTGGGCTTGCGGGCGTGCTTGGGGTTCGGCGTGGCTGTGGTCCAAACGCTGTCGTCGAAGCGGGCGGCCGCGATCGCTGCGTCGATGCCGTCGGTGGCCCGCGCGGTGACGGCGAAGCCGATGTTTCGGTTCCTGCACTCATGCGCGATGCGAGCCGAGCAGCCCGCGGCGTCGATGCGCACCAGCAGCCGCCGCTGCACCGAACCCTTGGGGTCGCCGCGCCGATGGCCCGCTGCGTCGCGGGCGGGCAGCACGCCGATCGCGCCCTCGAGCACGCGCAGGCGATCGGCGATGCTGTTCGCCGCGGCGTTGCCCGGGCGCAGCATCCCCCACCGCGGCTCCCCCTCTGCAGTGGAGCAGATCATCGGGTGGAACCCGGACCCGCCCTTGAAATGCGGCGCCGCAAATGCGGCGCCGCGCCTTCCTTGTTCCCCGAATGGACCTCCACCAGCGTCGAGTCGATGTCCACCACCAGCGGCCCCGCCGCCGGCCCGCGCGGCCACACCCGCTCGCGCACAGCCGCTGTTGCCTGCCACGGCCCGTCCAGCTCCGCTTCGCCGATGCCATTGAGCGCACGCCACAGCGTCGAGTCCGACCCCACCGACCCGAACAGCTCCCGCTGGGCGCGCAGATGCCCGATGTCGCAGCACGCCTCGGCGCCCCCCGCCAGCGCCAAGCACAGATGCGTCAACAGCACCCCCCGGTCATGGGTCGGGGCGCGCTCACCTGTCGCCGCAAGCGCCCCCGACAGCTCCCCTGCCAGCCCAACCCGGTCCGCGAAACCGCCCAGCACGAACAGCCCCGCACCCGACACGACCCGATCCCCGCCAGATGCCAGCACCGCATCGGACACGCTTCCAAGCTTCACCCCGGAGATGCCTTTCCGATCTGTGCACTGTGTGCGTCGACAACACACATCGTCACAGATCAGAAAGGCATTTCCGCGGACGCGAAACCCCCGCCACCCCAATTCTCATGAATAATCAGGGCTAGCGCGCAGAATATTCTGCCGCCTGCGCAGCAGGCGCACCGAGGGGCGCGGCTCTTACATACGGCCGCTGGTGATGAGCTTGCGGCGGTGCTCGAGGAAGTCGACCAGCACGTAGTCGCCCAGGTTGTGGGGGCTGGTGAAGAATGCCCGCCCGCCGTTCATCTCGGTCATCTTCTCCACGAACGCCCGCAGGTAGCTGTTGGGGTCGAGCATGAACACGTTGATCCGGATGTCCTCGCGGGTCGCCCGGGCCACTTCCAGCAGCGTGGCCTCGATGGTCTCGCGCACCGGCGGGTAGGCGAAGTACGGCCGCCCGTCGCGTGCCAGGTGGGCCGTGGGCTCGCCGTCGGTGATCATGATGATCTGCTTCGAGCCGGACTGACGGGCCAGCAGGCGCCGGGCGATCATGAAGCCGTGCTGCATATTGGTGCCGTAGGCGAAGTCCCACGAGACCTCGGGGAGCTGGGCAGCGGTCAGCTCATGGGCTGACTCGGCGAAGCCCACGATGCCCAGATAGTCACGCGGGAACTGCGTCGAGATCAACGAGTGCAGCGCCATCGTGACCTTCTTGGCGGGCAGGAAGTTGTCACGCATCGGCATCGACAGCGACAGGTCCAGCATCAGCACGGTGGACGCCCGCGAGAGCAGCTCAGAGCGCTCGATCTCGAAGTCGTCCGGCGTCAGGCTCACCGGCGTGCCGGTGCCCTGGCGGGCCACGGCGTTGCGCACGGTGCGCTCGATGTTGAGGTTGAACGCGTCGCCGAACTCATACGGCTTGGTCTCGTACGCGAACTCGTGGCCGACGCCCGACTTGCGCACCTGGTGGCTGCCGACCTTGTCGTCCATCAGGCGGTTGAACAGGTCGCCGAGCGCGTTCTGCCCGATGCGGCGCAGCGCCCGCGGCGTCAGCTCCAGCCGGCCCTCGTTGTGCTGCGCGAGGCCTGATTCCTCGAGCATGCGCGCCATCTCGCTGAGCCGTTCGAGCGCCTCGGCCGATTGGTCGCCGAGCAGCTCGCGCACCCGCTCGGGATCCACCTCTGCCAGCGCCGAGGGGCTCACCGCGCCCTGCAGCATCTCGGCCAGCGCGTCGAGGTCGCCGAGCTGGGCGAGCACGTCGGCAGCCTGGGACATCGACAGCGGGTCGTCGCCGCCGAACTGGTAGCCCCGGTCCCAGCCCATGTCGGGGAACGCCTGCTGGAGATTCTGGGCGAGCTGCTGGGCCTGCCACTGCAGATCCATGTCGTCCATGAGCTGGGATGCGAGGTCGGCGAGCTGCTGGCGCTGGGCGGGCGTCATCGAATTGAGCATCGAGGCCATGGCCGCCATGCGCTTGGCCATGATCTCGAGCAGCTCGTCGAGCGTCTGGGGATTCTCGGGGAAGAAGTCGCCGTAGCGATCCATGAAGCCCTCGAAGTCGGGCTCCTCGCCGCGGGCACGCTGTTCGAGCATCTGGTTGAGCTCGGCCATCATGTCCTTGGTGCGGGCCAGGTCTTCGGGACTCATGTTGCCCATCGCCCCAGTCATCTGGTCGAAGTAGCTCTGGGCCACTTCCTGGCGCAGCCGCTCGACGAGCTCGTTGAACTGCTCGCGGGCCTCGGGCGATTCGAAGTCGTAGCTCTGCAGGCCGCGCATCTTGCCGGCCAGGTCGGGGGGCAGCATGTCGAGCTGCAGGTTGCGCTCCGCGGCGCTGGACTGGGCGATCTCTTCTCGGCGCTCGTCGCCGCTGTCAGCGGCGTCCTGTGCGAACTCCTCCAGCGCCTCGCGTTCGGTGTCGGTGATCTCGTCGAGCTCGCGGGCGATGTCGTCGTACACACCGCCGAGGTCGAACTGCTCGAGCATGTCCTTGCGCCGGTCGCGCAGCCGCTCGATCATTTCGCGCAGGCCTTCGAGCCGGTTCCCCTCGGAGTCGGTGAATCCCTGCTGCATGAGCCGGCGCAGGGCGGCATTGAGATCGCCGTGATACAGCAGATCGTCGGTCATCTCGGCGAAGAGGCTGTCCGCGTCGAAGTCGAATCCGGTCTGGGTGCCGTCCCACGCGGAATAGCGGAACCGGGCGCCCTCGCGACGGGCCCGACGCCAGCGGATCTTCATTGCTGGCCGCCGTGATTGCCACCGTCGGGCGCGGGTGGAGCCACCCGTCTCGGAAATGCAGAACTCACCTGCATGAGGTTCACTCTCTCACGGTCGCAGCCGGGGCGGCGACTCAACCGCGTGAGCGGTAGGTGGCCCGGGCGCCGACGTGCTCCTTGTTGAGCCGCTTGGACAGGTGCAGGCCCTCGAGCACCAGCTCGACGGCCGAGGCCAGCACTGCGGGCGCGGCGCCCTCGTCCGACTGCGGTTCAGCCGCAGCGGCGACCAGCGACTCAGCGGCAACCGCCAGCGCCTGGTTGCCGGCGAGCAGCTCCATGTAGGCCTCCGAGCCGAGGTCGTCGCCGGTGTGCACCACGTTGCCCTCGCCGAAGCTGGCGACCACATCGCTCAGCTCGTCGGGCGAGAAGCGGTTCTTGAACACTTCGAGCACGGCCGCTCGCAGCATGGTCTCCACGATCTTGCCGTCGCGCCCCTCCTCCATCGACTCGATCTCGATCTTGCCGGCGGTGGAGCTCATGAGCGATTCGAGGTCGCTGACGCGGGGCACCACGTGCCGTTCGCCGCGCTGCAGCGCCCGGCGGGTGGCGTTGGCCGCGAGCGTCTCGGTGTTGGTGACGGTCATGCGCACAGACACGCCCGAGCGCTGGTTGACCTGGCTGCTGGCACGGGCCACATGGCTGAAGGTCGCCACGATCTCGGCCATGAAGTCGGGCAGCGTCACCACGACGCCCTCGCCCATCTCGGTGAGATCCAGCGGGCGGGCCTCCGCCGATGCGATGTCCATCTCGGTGTCGACGTCGAGCGGGTAGTGGGTGCGGATCTGGGCGCCGAAGCGGTCTTTCAGCGGCGTGATGATGCGGCCCCGGTTGGTGTAGTCCTCGGGGTTGGCGGTGGCCACCAGCAGCACGTCGAGCGGCAGGCGGATCTTGTAGCCGCGGATCTGCACGTCGCGCTCCTCGAGCACGTTCAGCAGGCCCACCTGGATGCGCTCGGCGAGGTCGGGCAGCTCGTTGATGGCGAAGATGCCGCGGTTGGTGCGCGGCACCAGCCCGTAGTGCAGCGTCAGCTCGTCGGACAGGTACCTGCCCTCGGCCACCTTGATCGGGTCGACTTCGCCGATGAGGTCGGCAATGGACGTGTCGGGCGTGGCCAGCTTCTCGCCGTAGCGAATGCTGCGATGCGCCCAGGCGATGGGGGTGTCGTCGCCGTGCTCGGCAACGAGATCGAGGGCGTGGCGGGACACCGGGTTGTAGGGGTCGTCGAAGATCTCCGAGCCCTCGATGTAGGGCATCCACTCATCGAGCAGGTTCACCAGCGAGCGGATCATGCGGGTCTTGGCCTGGCCCCGCTCTCCCAGGAACACCACGTCGTGGCCGGCCAGCATGGCGTTCTCGAGCTGGGGCAGCACCGTGTTCTCGTAGCCCAGCACTCCTTCGAACAGCGGCTCGGATGCGGCGATGGCCTTCGCGGCATTCGCCCGCATTTCCTCCTTGACCGGCCGGGAGACCCAGCCTGTCTTGCGCAGTTCGCCGAGCGTGGTGGGTTGGGTCATGGCGGGCAACCTACCCGCCCGCCCCGATACCGCGCAGGTGTGTTGCGCGGCCAGTTGGCCGCGCGTAGCGTGACCGGTGGAGGCGCAGGGGCTCAAGCCCCTCGGGAATGGATTTACAGCCCCGCCCGGTTGCGCCTTCGATTTGTCCCGCATAGCGTGACTGGTGGAGGCAAGGGGAATCGAACCCCTCGGGAATGGATTTACAGGCCCTCCCGGCCACCCGGCTGCCCCCTGGAACGAAGCCCACACAGCTCCGCTCCTCGAAGACCCCCGCTCGGCTCGCTGGGCGGGGGTCTCGCATGATATTCGTGCATCGCTTATTCGTCACTTTCAATATCTTCCAATGATCTTCACGCTGACGGCCCCCGGCGAGGACGCCCGCGCACTCGCGGGCGACTGGCTGGTGCGGGCCGCTGGGCAGGGCGAGTGGCGCACGGTGGCCGAACGCGGGCTCGACGAGTCGGGCTGGCAGGCCACTTCGACGCCCGGCCGGTGGTGGCTGGACCCTGGCCTCGCCGACGAGAGCGCCGTCCTGTACCGGCGGCACTTCGAGCTGCCGCCGGACCTGGCGGCTGAGCTGGACGGTGCTGAGCACGATCACACTCACCGGGACACCCACGGGGACGCTCGCTGGTGGTTGGTTGCGAGCGGGCTGTGCGAGCTGGGTCACCTGTGGTTCGACGGCACCTACCTCGGTGATCTGCGGGGGCGGCACGCGCAGCACGCTTTCGAGGTGGATGGGCTGCTTCGCCACAGTCGCGAGCACCTCGCCGCGGTCGAAGCCGCCCACGGCACCGCCCGAGTGCCCGAGGACCACGACGCGCAGGTGAAGATCCAGCGAACCGGGCCCGCGCGCATCCAGCGTGTGCGTGCGCTGGTGATCGAGGCCAGCCCTGACCGGGCGGTGCTGCGCGTCGCCGGGACCGTCGACAGCAGCGGCACGCACCGTGCAGAAGTGACGACGACCGTGTTGAGCGTCGACGATCCGTCTGCGGGATGGTCCCGTGACCCGACGCGCCAAGTCGCACGCCTGGACAACGGCATGTCGCTGTCAGAACCCATCCTGGCCCGCGGCCGCAACGATCTGGAGTGGCTGGTCGCGGTCGAGCAGCCGTCGCTGTGGTGGCCCGCCGGCATGGGAGACCAAGCTCAGTACTGCATCGACATCGACGTCGCGGTCGACGGGTGCTCCAGCCATGCAGTGAGACTCCTCACCGGCATCCGGACCGTCACCAGGCGCGGCGAAGGGCTGTTCGTCAACGGCGAGAGCTGCGGTGGCGGCCCCGCCGAGGCGGCAGTTGCGCTGGCTGGCTTGGCTCATCGCAGCGTCTACGAAGGCGCCGATGCCGCGGGCACCCTGCTGTGCCAGCAAGTCCCGCTCTCCCCGACAGCGTTCGCCGGCGCCGAGCGCAGCCTGCGGGCGCTGGGGGCACGCGCTGCGGCCGCTGCAGCCGACCACGCCGGCCATCACCCCAGCGTGGTGAGCTGGCAGCTCGACCCGCCGCGCACCGCTCCCCGGCCGACCTTGCTGCGGGGTCGCTGGACCGGTCGCGTGCTGCGCCAAGCCATGACCGCAGCCGACCCCACCCGACCCCAGACGAAGCGCGGCCCGGACGCGAGCTGAGCCTCTGCGGGCAGGCGCCGGCGCGGCGAAACATCGGCACTCGCGCGGGATCAGCAAGTACCGTACGGCCCTGGCGTGCTCAGCCCCGAGCGAGCCCCGCCGACCGCCGCCCCCAGGAGGAACACATGGCGCCGACTGCCACGCAGGCCGCCGGGTCTGCACCGGTGTTCAAGACCAAGCGCCCGCTGCCGTTCCCGCTGAACATCTACCAGTCAGCGATCGGCCGCAAGTGGGTCATGGCCTGGACCGGCATCGGGCTGCTGGGCTTCGTGATCGTTCACATGATCGGCAACCTGCACCTCTATGAGGGCCCCTCGCGGATGTACGAGTACGCCGAGACGCTGCGCGACCTCGGCGGCGGGCTGCTGCCCCGCACGCTGGTGCTGTGGATCATGCGGGTGGGGTTGCTGGGAATGTTCGTGGTGCACCTGCATTCGGCGTACACGCTGAAGGAACGCAGCCGGCTGGCGTCGGAGCGGGCGGGCTTCGTGGGCGGCGCCAAGAAATACGCATCCAAGCGCGACTACATCGCCGCCAACTACGCCTCGCGCACCATGCGCTGGACGGGCCCGATCGTGGGCCTGTACGTGCTGTTCCACCTGGCCGACCTGACGTGGGGCTGGTGGCTGGGCGACGCCTACGTGCGGGGCGACCCGTACCACAACGTGGTGGAGTCGCTGTCGACGATCCCGGTGGCGATCATCTATGTGGTGGCCAACGTGGCGTTGGCCGTCCACATCTTCCACGGCACCTGGAGCATGTTTCAGAGCCTCGGCGTGAACAACCCGCGCTACAACGGCCTGCGCCGCAACCTGGCCACCGTGCTGGCCGGCGTGGTGCTGGTGGGCAACCTGTCATTCCCGGTGCTGGTGCAGGCCGGGCTGGTCGACGAGGACAACCGGGAGTGCCCGGTCAACGACACCACCGGCCTCGAGTGTCTCGAGGCTGAGGCGGAGGTGCACTGACATGGCTGAATCGCACAGCGGCCCGAATGGTGCAACCAACGGCGTGCTCGACGCCCGCGTGCCCGACGGCTCAATGGCCGACAAGTGGACCGACCACAAGTTCTCGATGAAGCTGGTCAACCCCAACAACAAGCGCCGCTTCGAGATTCTCGTGGTGGGCACCGGACTGGCAGGGGCCTCGGCGGCTGCGTCGCTGTCGGAGCTGGGCTACCGGGTGAAGGTCTTCACCTTCCACGATTCGCCCCGCCGCGCGCACTCGATCGCAGCCCAGGGCGGCATCAACGCAGCGAAGAACTACACCAACGACGGCGATTCAGTGCACCGGCTGTTCTATGACACGGTCAAGGGCGGCGACTACCGCAGCCGCGAAGCCAACGTGCACCGCCTGGCTGAGGTGTCGCTGAACATCATCGACCAGTGCGCCGCCCAGGGCGTGCCGTTCGCCCGTGAGTACGGCGGCCTGCTCGACAACCGCTCCTTCGGCGGCGCCCAGGTCAGCCGCACCTTCTACGCCCGCGGCCAGACCGGCCAGCAGCTCCTGCTGGGCGCCTACCAGGCGCTCGCCAAGCAGGTCGCCGCCGGCAGCGTCGAGCTCTACACGCGCACCGAGATGCTGGACCTCGTCACCAAGGACGGGCGGGCTTGCGGCATCGTCACCCGCGACCTCATCTCGGGCGAGATTGCAGCGCACACCGGCCATGCGGTGGTGCTGGCCACCGGCGGGTACGGCAACGTCTACTACCTGTCCACCAACGCCATGGCGTGCAATGTCACCGCGGCGTGGCGGGCGCACCGGCGTGGCGCCTATTTCGCCAACGCCTGCTACACGCAGATCCACCCCACCTGCATCCCCGCCAGCGACGAGTTCCAGTCGAAGCTGACGCTGATGTCGGAGTCGCTGCGCAACGACGGCCGCATCTGGGTGCCGTCACAACTCGACGACGCTCGCTCGCCCGAGGCGATCCCCGAGTCCGAGCGCGACTACTACCTCGAGCGCAAGTATCCGGCCTTCGGGAACCTGGTGCCGCGCGATGTGGCCAGCCGCAACGCCAAGACCGTGGTGGACCAGGGCAAGGGCGTGGGACCGCTGCGCAACGGGGTGTACCTGGACTTCTCCGAGGTGATCGCCCGGGACGGCCAACCGGCGGTGGCGGCGAAGTACGGGAACCTCTTCGACATGTACGAGCGCATCACCGGCGAGAATCCCTACGCCGGCCCGATGCGCATCTACCCGGCCATCCATTACACGATGGGCGGGCTGTGGGTGGACTACCACCTGATGACCACGGTGCCTGGCTGCTACTCGGTCGGCGAGGCCAACTTCTCCGATCATGGGGCCAACCGTCTGGGTGCCTCGGCGCTGATGCAGGGCCTGGCCGACGGCTACTTCGTGCTGCCCTACACCATCGGCGACGACCTGGCAGCGAGGCTGGGCGAGCCGGTGGTGCCCATCGATGACCCGGTGTTCGCAGACGCCGTCGCCGGCGTCGAAGATGCCACCCAGCGGTTCCTCTCGATCGGCGGCACACGCTCGGTGGACTGGTTCCACCGCGAGCTGGGCAAGATCGTGTGGGACTACATCGGCATGGAGCGCACGGCCGAGGGCCTCGAGAAGGCCCTGTCGGAGATCCCGGCGCTGGAAGCCGAGTTCTGGACTGACCTGCGGGTGCCGGGCTCGGGGGCCAACCTGAACTCGAGCCTGGAGAAGGCAGGGCGGGTCGCCGACTTCTTCGAGCTGGCCAAGCTGATGGCCCGGGACGCCCTCGTGCGCGAGGAGAGCTGCGGGGGTCACTTCCGGGCTGAGCACCAGACACCCGACGGCGAGGCGCAACGCGACGACGAGAACTTCTCGCACGTCGCCGCATGGGAGTGGCACGGCGCCGACACGGTCCAGACCCGCCACGTCGAGGAACTGACCTTCGAAGAAGTGGCACTGACACAGCGGAGCTACAAGTGAGCGGGGCAAACGGCCAGCACAGCGGCAGCAGCACCTTGAACCTCACGTTGCGGATCTGGCGCCAGGAGGGGCCAGACGCACCGGGGCGGTTCCAGACCTTCGACGCTCCCGGCGTGAGCGAGGACATGTCGTTCCTCGAGCTGCTCGACATCATCAATGAGCGGTTGATCGCCGGCGGCGATGTGCCGATCGAGTTCGACCACGACTGCCGCGAGGGCATCTGCGGCATGTGCAGCCTGATGATCGATGGCCGGGCGCACGGTCACGAAGCCGCCACCACGACGTGCCAGCTGCACTTGCGCAAGTTCTCCGACGGCGACGTCATCACCGTGGAGCCGTTCCGGGCGAAGGCGTTCCCGGTGGTGCGTGACCTGGTGGTCGACCGCAGCTCCTTTGACCGCATCATCGAGGCGGGCGGCTACATCTCGGTCAACACCGGCGCTGTCGGCGACGCCAACCTGACGCCCGTGCCCAAGGAGGCGTCGGACACGTCGTTCGATGCCGCTGCGTGCATCGGGTGCGGTGCCTGCGTGGCTGCGTGCCCGAACTCCGCGGCCCAGCTGTTCACCTCGGCGAAGCTGGCGCATCTCAACCTGATCCCCCAGGGCCAGCCCGAGCGCTGGGAGCGCACCGAGGCCATGGTGGAGACGATGGAGCAGTACTTCGGCTCGTGCACCAACCACGGCGAGTGCACCGAGGCCTGCCCCAAGGAGATCAGCCTCGACTTCATCGCGTTCATGAACCGCGACTACGTCAAGGCCAAGATCAAGAACCGCAAGCTGACCGGCCAGAGCTGAGCCGGTCGGCCTGGGGTCGCAGGCGTGGCTAGCGTGCCGCGTTCGTGGAGACTTCGCCCGTGACGCGCCAAGGCCTGCCCCGCTCGAGAACCGTCAAGGCGGCAGTGGCGCTGGTCGCGGCGCTGGCGCTTGCTCTGCCTGCCGTGCCGGCTGCTGCACAGCAGCCGTCGAACTTCGTGCGCAGCGGGTCGAATCTGACGCTGGTCGTGGCGAGCTGCCCGGGACCGGCCGACAACGCGGTCGCCGAGGCGCTGGCGGCCCACGCCCGCAACGCAGCGAAGGTGTGCGTCGATCCGAGCGGACTGTCTGCGGACGCCGCGGCGCTGATCGCCGAGTTCTCGCCCGACCGGGTGATCGTGGTGGGCGGCGAGGTTGCGGTGCCCCCCGCGGTGATGGACGAGCTGACCGAAGCCGTGCGAGCGGCGTACCGCTGGGCAATCGTCGAGCGCCTCAACGGCGCCACCCGGGTCGACACCGCTGCGTTGGCGGCGCGCGTGTCGCTGGAACACCCCGATGTGGCCGGGCCGGACGCGGTCACCCTCATCGTGGCCAACGGTTGGAACGGTGGCGAGGTCCGCACCGCGGCCGACATTGCCGAGCAAGCAGCCGACGCTGCTGTTGCGTACATCTCGCCGCGCACGATTGCGGACGGACTGCCGGCCGCCACGGCTGCGCTCATCGCCGACTATCGGCCTGCCCGGGTCGTTGTGGTGGGCCTCCCGGACGAGATGGGGTCGGTCACCGAAGCGGCGATCGAGTCAGCGCTCGACGCACACGAGCTGGCCGTGGAAATCGAGCGAGTCGCCGAAGCCGGCGAACCTCGCTTCTTCACGCCCGAGGCATCGCCGTCGGTCGAGCGCGCCCGCGCGACCTTCACGTCCATCGTCGAGGGCACGCACCGGTCCGCGGCGGTGAGCGACGAGCAAGTGCCGGTCCTGGCGGCGAGCTCGGCGCGCGGCCCCCTGGGCTCGGGCCGCGGACACCGGCTCTGGACGGTTCGCGCTGACGGCTCGGGGCGCCAGCTGCACTCGACAGAGCACCGGGGCTGGGCATGGAGCCCCGGCGACGGTCAGCTGAGCTGGGCCAACCTCGACGGGCGGCTGCGTGTCGCCGATCTCGCCGGCGACGAACGTGTCGTGTCCGACACCGGCCAGTACCCCTCCTGGTCGCCCGATGGCAGTCACGTCGTCACGTTCAGACTCGCCGGTCCTACCGCATTCGGCAGCCGCAACAACACCGAGGCGCATATCGCCGCCGCCGACGGCCGAGGTTTCCGGCGCATCGGCGTCATCGACTACCGCACGTTCCTCTACGCGGACTTGCCGCTGTCAGCCTGGTCACCCGACGGGACGCACTTCGCGTACGTCGAGCTGGTGGCCGGCCCCGAGATCGGCGACACGTCGTCTGTCGCCCGCATCTGGTCGGTCGATGCATCGGCGCCGGCGCTCACCCTCGGCGAGGACGTCACATTCCTCGGCTGGTCTCCCGACGGCAGCCATTTCGCCTACGGCACCCCGAGCGACTGCGACGGCAACGGGCGAGACGAGAGCCAGAACCTGTGGATAGCCCGCTCTGACGGCAGCGACGCTCGCGATCTGGGCTTCATCCACCGGATCCAGTGGCGCCTGCTGTACCTGTGGTCGCCCGACGGTGCCCACGTCGCCTACGAATCTCTCGACCCGGCCGACTGCTCGCAGCACCTCAAGGTGACCACGGTCGGCGGCGAAGCCACCGCGCTCGAGCCGATCGCCGAGGGCCGGCTGCTCGGCTGGTCGCCCAACGGCACCCACTTGGGCTACGGCATCACCGTGGGCACCCCGGGCAAGGGCGTCCCGCTGCGTGAGCATGCGTGGGTGGTGCGGCTCGACGGCAGCGACCGGCGCGAGCTCGGCGAGGCCAGGCCCACCGTGTTCGGGTCGGTGCTGTGGTCAGCCGACGGCGATCACTTGGCGTACACCGAGAAGCTGCGTGACCCCGACGGCAACGTCGTCGGCGCCCGGCCGGTCGTACAGCGGGCAGACGGCATCGGCGGGCCGGCGGTCATCGCCGAGCAGGGGAACATCGTGGCTTGGTCGCCGATCGACCGGCGCCTCGCCTACGTCTCGCACCTCGACGAGTACGGCGACGACAGCATCGACCGGCGAGCGCTGCACATCCACACCGCCGGCGCGCCCGATGCCGATGTGACCCTCGTGTACGAGCTGTCCGACATCACCCTGGGCGGGCAGTGGTCACCCGACGGTGACTACATCGGGTACGTCTCGGGCCCGACGGAGTTGCTGCTGGACTGGTTCATCAATCGGCGGCGTGGCTCGGATGCGTGGGTCGTGTCCACGAGCGATCCGCGCTGGACGCGTCGAGTGGTCACCGACATCACCTGGGGCGAGTGGCAGCCCCGCTGAGCATCGGCCGCGGCCCAGTGGCTCGGCGGCCCAGCGATAGCATTCCGCCCCGATGAAGATGCCCCAGGCAAACGCGAATCCTCGTACGGTGTCGGGCCGGCAGAAGGCGCGGCGGACGCAAATTTCCGCTGCAGCGGTGGCGCTCTTGACGCTGCTGGGCTCTGTCGTGCTGGCAGCACCGGCCGCAGCACAGCAGCCGACGAACTTTGTGCGCAGCGGACCCAACCTGACGCTGGTCGTGGCGAACTGCGACAGCGCCGCCGACACGACTGCAGCGGTGGAGCTGGCCCGCCATTCCCGCAACGCGGCCGCCGCGTGCCTGAGCGCCGACGGCGTGCCGACCGAGCTCGCGGAGCTCGTCACTGCGTTCGCGCCCGATCGTGCGATCGTCGTCGGCGGTCCCGCGGCAGTGCCGCCCGCGGTGATGGACGAGTTCTCGGCAACGGTGCGTTCGGCCTACCGGTGGGCAGTGATTGAGCACCTCGACGGGCCCACCCGCGCCGAGACCGCCGCTGCAGCCGCGCGCATCGGGTTGGACCTGCCCGAGCGCGTCGGTCCCGACACGGTGGTGCTGATCGTGGCAGACGGCTGGAACGAGGCGGACATCAACACGGCGAGAGAGTTCGCTGCACGCTTCGAAGATGTCGCCATCACGTACTTCTCTCCCGCCTCGGTTGCCGAGGGTCTCTCGGCGGCGACGGCGTCGCTGATCACCGACTACCGGCCGGGTCGGATTGTGTTTGCAGGACTCCCCACCGAAGCAGGCGTCGCCGCTGAGGCAGCGATCGATGCTGTGCTGGCGGCGATCGACTCCGACGTCTCGGTCGAGCGCGTTGCGCTTGCGACCGACACGCCATCTCCTGCGATCGACACTGCGACGCTCACGAGCGCCGCACGCGCGACATTCGAAGCAATCAGCAGGGGTGAGCGGGTCCGATTCGGAACCATCGATGCGGGCGAGCCGCCGCCGTTCCTGGCGCTCACCGAGGCATCGGGCATCCGCGGTATCGGCTCCACGCTGTTCACGGTTCGGGCGGACGGCACCGATCGCATGCTGCGCACCGTCGACCACAACGGCTGGGAATGGCACGACAGCGACGGACGGCTGACATGGTCCGACGATGAGAAGCAAGTGCTGGTGGCAGCGCCCGATGGCGAAGCCGAGCTGGCGGTGCCCGAGGGCACCTGGCCCTGGCGGTCGCCCGACGGCGAGCACCTGCTCGTCTGGAACAACACCGACACCAACGACAACAACCGCCTCGACTCCTTTGAGGCGCTGCTGTTCGACGCCGAGGGCACCCCGCAGCGCAGCCTCGGCCAGATGGATGCACGCACCTGGTATTACGGCGACATCCGCGACTTCATCTGGTCGCGTGACAGCGCCTACCTGGCGTACGTGACCGGGCACGACGACCCCGACACGGGCGAGGAAGTCAACGAACTGCGCATCGAACCGACCGATGGCAGCACCCCGCCGGTCACGCTCGCCGACGACGCCGTCATCGTGCGCTGGTCGCCTGACAGCAGGCACCTCCTCTACGCCACGCCGCACGAGTGCGAGGCCGACCCGGCCCATGAGGGCTGGAGCTTGTGGATCGCGTCTGCCGACGGCAGCGAGACACGCGAGATCGGCCCGGTTCACTACCACGCCTGGAAGGTGATCTTCACGAACCCGTGGTCACCCGACGGGAAGCACTTCGCCTACGAAGCCATCGATTCAGACGACTGCTCGGCGGAGTTGCGCATCGAGTCGGTGGACGGCGACGCCGAACCGGTGAGCATCGCTGAGAAGGTGGAGTTCCTGGGGTGGTCGCCAGACAGCACCTACTTCGAGTACGGGGAGGTAACCGACCGCCCGGTGACCGACTACATCACCCCCGAACTGTCGTGGGTGGCCCATCGCGACGGGAGCTCGAAGCGCTTCATCGGCGAGGTCTCCCCGTCCCTCTACGGCTGGATCTTCTGGTCGCACGACGGCACGTACCTCTCCTACACCGAGATGCTCCGCGACGACGACGGCAACGTGACGGGCCTAGTTGCCAGCACCGAGCGAGCCGACGGTGAAGGCGAGGTGACGACGCTGGCAGAAGCGGGCAGCTCGCTGTCGTGGTCCGACGACGGCCGTGTCGCCTACGTGGCGCAGCACGACGACGACGGCGACGGCGTGCCTGAGCGGGAAGCGCTGTATGTGCACACGCCAGACTCGCCGGACGGCGACGTGGAGCTCGTGCACACGCTGCCCGCGCCGACGCGGGTTGCCATCTGGTCGCCGACCGACAGCCATCTGATCTACGCCTCAGGATCGATCGAGTCACTGATCGGCTGGTTCCGCGACCGCGCGCGCGGAGTGAACGTGTGGGGCATCGAAACCGGCCAGCCCCGCTGGATGCATCGCCTGATCACCGATGTCACCTGGGGCGATTGGCAGCCCGAGACAGAGCCGGAAGACGACACCGAGGCGGAGGCTGAGGCCGGCGCCGAGTAAGAGATCGAGCCCTGGGCCCGGGCGGCCCGCGACGCCAACCGCATGAGGATGGGGAGCTCGAGCGGGCAGCGAAGCCGTGGCCACTAGGGCTCTACAGCCGCTAGCCGAAAAACCGTGCCTTCGGCGCTGAGTGCGTAGAGCTCGCCGTCGGCGTCCTCGCCGAACGACACGAGCGTGTTGCGCGGCACCGACACGCCCAGGTCGATGCGCTCGGCTGTGCCGTCGGGGCCGCGGACGAGGCCCCACAGATCGCCGGTGCAGTAGTCGCCGAACACGTAGGTGCCTTCCAGCGCTGCGATGGCGCTGCCGCGGTAGACGTAGCCGCCGGTCACCGAGCAGCCCTCGTCGTGGGTGTAGGTGTAGACGGGGAACACGAGATCATCCGGCGTCTCGCTCCCGCTGAAGCGCTCGCTGCCCTCGAACAGCGGCCAGCCCAGGTTGGCACCGGGCGACCAGCCGTCGGTGGCAGGCAGCACGTGGATCTCCTCGATGCGGTTCTGGCCGACATCCGCGATCCAGAGGTCGCCGGTCAGCCGGTCGAACGAGAAGCGCCACGGGTTGCGGGCGCCGTAGGCCCACACCTCGGGCGCTTCGCCGCCAGCGGTGAACGGGTTGCCTGCGGGGATGCCGTAACCCCGGCCGTCCGGCGGGTCGGGGTCGATGCGCACCATGGTGCCCAGCAGCGTGGCGCGATCCTGACCCTGACCGAAGACGTCATCCGCGCCGCCGCCGTCGCCGAAACCGATCCACAGGTTGCCGTCGGGCCCGAACGTGAGGTCGCCGCCGTTGTGGTTGCACGCCGGCTGATCGAGCGCCAGCAGCACACGGCGCCGGTCGGTCTGAGGTGTCTGCCCGTCCATAGGCATCACCGCGATCCGGCTGTTGCGGGCCGTGTCGGTGTAGCTGAGGTAGAGCTGCGATCCGCCGGGGCTGAATGCGATGCCCAGCAGCCCGTTCTCGCACCCTTGGCTGACTTGCGAGCCGATGTCGGCCACGAGTTGCGCAGCCCCGGCAGCGACCGCACGATCGGCGTCACGGCCGTCGGCGGCGTCGAGCAGCCACACCTGCCCGGCCCGCGTCGCAACATACCGCTGGCCAGTCCCCGGTCGAGCGACCAGCGCTATCGGTGCTTCGATCTCGGCCACCGGCACCAACTCGAACCGTGTCTCGGCCAGCGACGGGACATCGCCGTCGGCCGATGGCGCACTCGTCTGCGGCGTCGTCGCCGGATCGGGTGCCGCGCCTGCGGTGCCCGCAGCGTCGCCGGCCTGTGTCTCGCCGCCCGCTGTGTCGCTGCCCTGTGCGTTGCCAGTGCCGCCGCTGCTGCCAATGCCGCCGGTGTTTGCTGAGTTGCCGCTGCTGTCTGCGCTGTCTGCGCTGTCGATGTGGTCTGCGGCACCCGAGGGATGTGTCGTGACGGAGGGTTCGCCCGTCGTGTCCGCAGGCGGGATGGTCCGCAGCGCCGGCGGCGCCGTCACCACCGCCATAGGCCCGTCGCTGGGTGCTCCTTCCTGCCCACCGGCGGCCGGATCGTCCCGATCGCCGAGGACCGAACCGCATCCGGAGGCCATCAGCACGACCGCCGCGAGTATTACTGCCGTGCGCATCGGTCTCACCCCGGCGACGGTACCGACGGCACCAGCTCGACCTGACGCGGGACCGCCCCGGCGTGGGTGGATCTGGCAGTTGCCGCAGACGGCCGTCTCGCGATGGCCGACCGTACCCACAGTGCTGGTGCAGAATCACCCAGGACGATCAGCGGAGGTGACCCGATGAGCTCACAGGGCAGCGATGTCGGCGACGTGAGCTGGGGTGACTTCGCAGCAGCGTGCCCGGAATTGGCCGCACGCATCCAGGGCCGTTTCGAGAGTCACCTGCACGCGGTCATGGCCACTATCCGTGCCGACGGTTCGCCGCGCATGTCGGGCATGGAAGCCCCGATCCGCGACAGCCATCTCTGGCTGGGGATGGACCGCAACTCGACGAAGGCCGCCGATCTGCGGCGCGACCCCCGGTTCGGGCTGCACTCGGCGCCCGAGAGCGGGGAACTCAAGGCCGGCGATGCCCGCATCGAGGGCGCGGCGGTGCCTGCCGACGCCGACCAGCTCGAGACGTTCATGCGGGGGCACCATCACGAGATCGACGACGCGACCCCGATGGCCCTGTTCACCGTGAGGATCGCCCGCGCCGTGCTCGTGCGGGTCGACGGTCAGCAGCTCGTCGTCGAGACGTGGACGCCCGCAGGCGGCCTCACCGAACGCCGCCTCAGCTAGGTCGCCTCACCCGGCTCGGGGGCCATCCCGATGCCCTCGTCGCTGGCTGCGTCCGTATCGGCAGCGGCGGCGGGCTCGGGCAGGCGGCGCTCGTGGAACTCGACGGGCGGCGTGCGGGGCTGGCGGTTGCGCTTCATCCGCAGATTGAGCGCTTCCACCAGCACGGCGAAGCCCATGGCGAAGTAGATGTAGCCCTTCGGGATGTGGAACTCGGCGCCTTCGGCCACGAGCGACATGCCGATGAGCAGCAGGAACGCCAGCGCCAGCATCTTGACCGTCGGGTGCTTGCCCACGAAGCGCATCACCGGCCCTGACGACCACAGCATCACGCCGACGGAGATGACGACCGCAGCGATCATCACACCCACCCGATCGGCCATGCCCACCGCGGTGATCACCGAGTCGAGGCTGAACACCAGGTCCAGCAGCAGGATCTGGATAATCACCCGGGCGAACGTGGCGCCTGCCCGCTCGCCTGCATCATCGTGGTCGTCGCCCTCGAGTTTGTGATGGATCTCGAACGTCGACTTGCCCAGCAGGAACAGCCCGCCACCCAGCAGGATCAGATCTCGCCCCGATAGCTCGTGGCCGAACACCGAGAACAGCGGCGACGTGAGCTTCACGATCCACGAGATGCCCAGCAGCAACAGCACCCGCATGCCCATGGCCAGCGACAGGCCCACGACGCGGGCGCGCTCGGCCTCCTTGCCGCCCAGCCGTCCGGCGAGTATCGAGATGAAGATCACGTTGTCGATGCCGAGCACGATCTCGAGCACCGTCAGCGTGACCAGAGAGATCCAGACCTCAGGATTCGCAACCCATTCCACGGCCGCACACGCTAGAGCGAGCGCGCAACGCCGTCGCCGCTACCTGGGGACCCGACTCGACGCACCGCTCGACTCGTATCAAGCCATGGACTCACTCATTTGACATCAGTCACGACTCAATTGGTGTGTCACGCGCGTGGTTCGGCGGGTTAGCGGATCTGCACGATGCGCCCTGCGGTTCCCCAAGCCTTGTCCGCGGTGAGCACCCTCAGACCCAGGCGCTCGCCGAGTGCCAGGCAAAGACGATCTGCGAGCGACAGGCCCTCACCGCGACGATGCCGATACGCAGCCCACTCGGCATCGGACGCAGTCACCGGCTCGACGCGCAGGTCGTAGCTCAGCAGCAGTGCTCTCGTCAGGTCCCAGTCGCCGCCGGCAGAGACCACGCGCTGGGCCACCTCCGACCAGTTGGCGGCGCCGCAACACGGCGCGTCGTCCAGTGCCGCCTCCACGACATCTGCCCCGGCCTCGCCCTGCACGAATGCCAAGAGCGCAGATGCGTCCAGCACATCGCTCACGCCGCATCTTCCTGTGCCGCTTCACGTCGGCGCTCGGAGAGCAACTCCTCGACCAGATCCAGCCCGGCCAGATTCCGCCGCACGCGTTCGGTGAGCTGGCTTCGCGTCAGCAGCACCAGCCCGTCGGGGGACTCCAGCAGCACCATCGGCGTCCCTTCCGCAAGACCGGCACGTGCACGCACTTCCGACGGCACCACGATGCGCCCGCGGTTGCCCATAACGATGGTGTGTGTCCCACTCATGAAGCGATCGTACCAATGAGTTGGTTACTGTGGGAATGAGATTCCGGCAACCCTCATTCTTGGGCGGACCACCAGGTGTCGAGGCGGCGGCGGACCTCTTCGGGGCCGAGCTCGCCGTCGGTGCGGCGCAGCTCCAGCAGGAACTTCATGGCGCGGCCCACCTCGGGACCGGGCGACAGCCCCAGGTGGGTCATCACCTCGTCGCCGTTCATCTCGGGTCGCAGCTCCCTTTTGGCCTGCTCGCGGGCCAGCCGCGCGATGCGCACCTCGAAGCGGTCGAGCGCGTCGTGCAGCGCCTCGATGCGTTTCACGTTGCGTGACGTGCAGTCGCTGCGGACCATGTCGTTCAGGTCGCCCAGCAGCGGCCCTGCGTCGCGGGCATAGCGCCGCACCGCCGCATCGGTCCAGCCGGTGTCGTAACCCTTGAAGCGGCCCGAGAGGTGCACCAGCCGCGACACCTCCTCGGTCAGCTCGCGGCTGTAGCCCATCTGGGGCATGCGGCGGCGGGTCATCTTCGCCCCGACGGCCTCGTGGTTGCGGAACGTCACGCCGCTGTGGGTGATCTCGCGGGTCAGCGGCTTGCCGATGTCGTGGAAGAGCGCTCCCAGCCGTACCCGGAGCCGGGGCGGGCTCTGGGCCACCACGGCGATCGTGTGCGCCAGCACGTCCTTGTGGCGGTGGATCGGGTCCTGCTCCAGCGCCAGCGCCGGCAGCTCGGGCAGATGCTCGTCGGCCCAGCCGCTGTCGACCAGTTCCCACAGCCCGTGGCGCGGGTCGTCGACGACGAGCACGGCGTTGAGCTCGTCGCAGGGCAGCACAGCACCGGCGTCGAGCTCCAGCTCGTCGACATCGACGCCGTCGTGCGCGCTGTACGCGCCGTGCGGCGCGCGCTGCGGGGTGGTCATTCCTCCATGATGCAGCACTGCGGACGGCCCTCCAACCGAGATTTCCGGGGATTCCGGCGCCGCACGCCGCGTGTGGGGTGCGGGTTCGCGCCGCGTCGAGGTGGCGGGTCTATGTTCGACAGACGGGCCGACTCGGGCCGTGAGCGAGACATCCTCTCAGCACACCAACCCGCCGACACATCCCCAAGGAGCAGCGCAGCGTGGCAGCGTCGTTCGTTCACCTGCACACCCACACCGAGTACTCCCTGCTCGACGGCGCAGCGCGCGTCAACGAGGTGGTGGCGGCCGCAGCGGCCGACGGACAGCCGGCTCTGGGCATCACCGACCACGGCAACATGTACGGCGTCCTGGACTTCTACCGGGCCTGCAAGACCTACGGCATCAAGCCGATCATCGGCACCGAGGCCTACATGGCGCTCGAGAGCCGCCACGAGCGTCCCAGCCGCAACCGGGCCAAGAACGCCAAGGTCGACGACACCGGCGACGACGGCGAGGGCGGCGGCAAGCTCTACTACCACCTGACGCTGCTGGCCCACAGCGACGCCGGCTACCGCAACCTGCTCAAGCTGGCCAGCCGGGCCTTCCTCGAGGGCTACTACTACAAGCCCCGGATGGACTGGGAGATGTTCGCCGACCACGCCGAGGGCCTGGTGGCCACCACGGGGTGCCTCGGCAGTGTCGTGCAGCAGGCGCTGCTCGCCGGCGACTACGACGAGGCCCGCCGCCGAGCCGGACGCCTGCAGGACATCTTCGGCCGCGACTCGCTGTACGTGGAGCTGCAGGACCACGGCATCGGCGCCCAGCACGACTGCAACCCCCAGCTGCTGCAGATCGCCCACGACCTCAACGCGCCGCTGCTGGCCACCAACGACCTGCACTACACCCACCAGCACGACGCGGTCGCGCACGATGCGCTGCTGTGCGTGCAGACCGGGTCGCTGCGCAGCGACGCCGATCGCTTCAAGTTCCACGGCGATCAGCACTATCTCAAGTCGGCCACGGAGATGCGGGAGTTGTTCCGCGAATTCCCCGAGGCGTGCGACAACACGCTGGCGATCGCCGACCGGGCCGAGACCCACATCGACTTCGGGCAGGTGCTGCTGCCGCACTTCGAGGTGCCCGCCCCCCACGACGGCGCCGACGCCTACCTCGCGCACCTGGCGTTCGAGGGGGCGAAGCGGCGCTGGGGCTCGAACGTGTCAGAAGACACCGCCGCACGCATCGCCTATGAGCTGCGGGTCATCTCCGACATGGGCTTCAGCAGCTACTTCCTGATCACCTGGGACCTCATCCGCCATGCCCGCGACAGCAACATCCGGGTGGGACCCGGGCGGGGCTCAGCCGCTGGCTGCGTGGTGGCCTACTGCCTGGGCATCACCGACCTCGATCCCATCAAGTACGGCCTGCTGTTCGAACGCTTCCTCAACCCGGCCCGCATCTCGATGCCCGACATCGACATCGACTTCGACGACCGATACCGCGACGAGATGATCCGTTACACGGCCCACAAGTACGGCCACGACCACGTCGCGCAGATCATCACCTTCTCCACCATCAAGGCGCGAGCGGCGGTGCGCGACGCAGCGCGTGTGCTGGGCAAGCCGTACTCGCTGGGCGACCGCATCTCCAAGGCCATGCCGCCGCTCATCATGGGACGCGACACCCCGCTGGGCGCCTGCCTCGAACGCGACGACAAGCACGCCGACGGGTACGCCGCCGCGGCCGAGCTGCGCACCATGTACTCCACCGACGACGAAGTGCGCGAGGTGGTGGACGTGGCCCGCGGCCTCGAAGGCCTCATCCGGCAGGACTCGGTGCACGCCGCGGCGGTGGTGATCAGCCCCGAGCCGCTCACCGAGTACCTGCCGATCCAGCGCAAGCCCGAGTCGGGCACCGACCCCGAACTGGCCCCGATCGTCACCCAGTTCGACATGGGCGGCGTGGAAGACCTGGGCCTGCTGAAGATGGACTTCCTGGGGCTGCGGACGCTGTCGATCATCGACGACGCCGTGGGCCTCGTCGAGCGCACCACCGGCACGCAGCTCGACATCGACGCGGTGCCGCTCGACGACGCCGCCACGTTCGAGCTGCTGTGCGCGGGCGACACGATGGGCGTGTTCCAGCTCGAGTCGACACCCGTGCGATCGCTGCTGCAGTCGATGCGCCCGACGCGGTTCGAGGACATCTGCGCGCTGGTTGCGCTGTACCGGCCCGGGCCGATGGCCGCCGACATGCACAACAGCTACGCGCACCGCAAGAACGGCCGCCAGCCCGCCACGCCGCCGCACCCCGACCTCGCCGAACTGCTCTCTGAGACGTACGGGCTGATGATCTACCAGGAGTCGATGATGCGGGTGGCCCAGGAGATCGCCGGCTACTCCATGGCCGAGGCCGACGACCTGCGCAAGGCGTGCGGCAAGAAGAACCGCGAGCAGATCGCCGAGCACCGCACCAAGTTCATCGCCGGCACGGCGGACAAGGGCTACGGCGAAGACCTCGGAGAGCAGCTCTTCGACATCATCGAGCCCTTCGCCGACTACGCGTTCAACAAGAGTCACGCCTTCGCCTACGGGCTGATCGCCTACCAGACGGCGTACCTGAAGGCCAACTACCGCACCGAGTTCCTGGCGGCCGTGCTGACCGGCTCGAAGCGCAACATCGACAAGGCCGGCGTGTACCTGGCCGACTGCCGCCAGTCCGGCATCGACGTGCTGGTGCCCGACATCAACCGTTCCGAGCTGGACTTTGCCGCTGACGGGCGCACCATCCCGTTCGGGCTGTCGGCGGTGCGCAACGTGGGCGTGAAGGTGGCTGTGCCGATCCTGGACGAGCGCGAGGCCAACGGGCCCTTCGCCGACTTCGAGGACTACTGCATGCGTGTGCCGCGTGAGGTGCTCAACAAGCGGTTCACCGAGTCGCTGATCAAGGCGGGCGCCTTCGAGACCTGCGGGCACAGCCGGGCCGGGCTGCTTGCGGTGTTCGAGCAGATCGTCGAGTTTGCGCTGCGGCGGCGCGAGGAGGCCGCTGCGGGGGTGCAGTCGCTGTTCGGCGGCGGCAACGGCCAGGCCGGCGGCGGCAGCGGCAGCGGCAGCGGCAGCGACGGCGACGGGCCGGGCTTCGACGAGCGAATCGAGGTTCCCGACATCGAGGCCTCCGAGCGCGACACCCTGGCGTGGGAGAAGGAGCTGTTGGGGCTGTATGTGTCCGACCATCCGCTGCGCGGCGGCGAGGCTCAGCTGCGGCGCGCGACCGACTGCCCGGTGAGCGGCCTGGGCGACCTGCCTCCCCACCCAGACGGCGGCCAGCAGTGGGTGACCCTCGGCGGCGTGGTGCAGAGCCTGCAGCGCCGCTACACGCGCGGCGGCGATCCGATGGCCCGCTTCCTGCTCGAAGACCTGTCCGGCTCGATCGAGGTGACCCTGTTCCCCAAGGGCTTCGCTGCCGCGGGCGACACCCTGGCCGAGGACGCCGTGGTGCTGGTGCGGGGCCGGCCCGACAGGCGCGGCGAGGGCGAGACGGCGTTCCTCGCGAACGAGGTGGAGGCGCTGGAGCTGCGCAAGGGACCCGTGCCGGTGTCGCTGAACGTGGAGCGGGTCGACATCGACGATCACTGGCTCGAGGCGTTCGAGCAGATGCTGTCCGAATGCCCCGGCGATGCGCCGGTGCACCTTCAGGTCGGCGACTCGGTGGTGCAGCTGCCCGAGTCGCGCTGGGTGGATGCCCGCACCCTCGCCGGGCCCATGCGGGAGCTGCTCGGCGCCGACGCGGTGCGCACCTGACCCCTTCGGCGAGTTGCGCGTTCGGTTGCAGTGCTCGCCCCCGCCATGGCTGCCCGAGACCACTAGTCTTGCCCGGTGGCTGCGAGCGCAGTCGGCCCCCGGCACCGCGGCATCGGCCGCTGATCAGCTTCTTCAGGAGACCTCATGAGCGACGCCGACACCCGCAAGGTCGACGGAAAAGCGCTCGAGGACCCGCACAAGATGATGGTGCCGTTCGCAAAGTTCAAGAGCTTCGAGTTCGCCGACAAGCTCTGGGTGCTCGGCGGGTTGCTCTTCCTGGTCATCCTGATCAACATCGTCTTCTCCGGCGGCACCGGGGGCTAGCCGCTGCGGCATGTCATCCGCCCCATGCACGTCGCCTGTGCTGGCCCCATGTCCTCGGCCGGCTGCGATGCTCGTGCGGTGAGCGACGGTCGCTTTCGGTGAGCAGTCGTCGCGCCCATGCTGAGCGCTGCATGCTGAAATCCAGTCGCATGCCGAAATTCAGTGCAAGACGCGGCACCGAGGCAGGAATACTGTCCTCATGAGCGGCAGCAACGGCGCGGACTCGGGTGACGCGAGCGACGGGCGCGCAGCGGTCACGGTCGTGCTGCCTGACGGGCAGGCGCGTGAGCTGGCTGCGGGTGCCACCGGCGCCGATCTTGCGGCGTCGCTGGGGCGGCGGGCCAAGCGGGATGCGCTGGTCGCGGTTGCCGACGGCGAGCAGCTCGACCTGAACCGGCCCCTGCCCGACGGCGCATCGGTGTCGCTGGTGTTCCCGTCGTCGGACGAGGGGCTCGAAGTGCTGCGCCACTCGACTGCCCACGTGCTGGCCCAGGCGGTGCTGCGGCTGTACCCGGGCGCCACTTTCTCGATCGGGCCGCCGATCACCGACGGCTTCTACTACGACTTCGACTTGGGCCTCGACGAGGCCGGGCGGCCGCGCACGTTTTCCGATGAGGATCTCGAGGCCATCGAAGCCGAGATGCGGGCCATCGTGGACGCTCGCCAGCCGTTCATCCGCGCTGAGGTGGACCGCGCTGCTGCCGATGAGCTGTTCGCCGCGCACCCCTACAAGATCGAGATCCTCGACGGCGAGGCCGACGACCCCGCGTCGGGCCCCGAAGGCGGGGTGATCACCACCTATCGCAACACAGACGAGTTCGTCGACCTGTGCCGCGGCCCCCATGTGCCCGACACCGGGCGGCTGGGTCACTTCAAGCTCATGCGCGTGGCGGGCGCGTACTGGCGCGGCGACGAGAACCGCCAGATGCTCCAGCGCATCTACGGCACCGCGTGGGGCTCAAAGGCCGAGCTGTCGGCACACCTGGAGCGGCTGGAGGAGGCCGCCAAGCGTGACCACCGCCGGCTCGTCACCGAGCTGGACCTGTTGAGCTTCCCCGCCGAGCTGGGCGGCGGGCTGGCCGTGTGGCACCCCAAGGGCGCGGTGATCCGCAAGATCATGGAGGACTACAGCCGTGACCGCCACGAGGCGGGCGGCTACGAGTTCGTGTACACCCCGCACCTGGCCAATGCCCGGCTGTTCGAGACCTCCGGCCACCTCGACTTCTACGCCGAGGGCATGTACCCGCCGATGGAGATGGACAACGGCGTCTACTACCCCAAGCCGATGAATTGCCCGATGCACTGCCTGATCTTCAGCCAGCGTCAGCGCTCGTACCGGGAGCTGCCGCTGCGGCTGTTCGAGCTGGGCACCGTGTACCGCTACGAGCGCTCAGGCACCTTGCACGGGCTGATGCGCATCCGAGGGTTCACCCAAGACGACAGTCACCTGTACGTGGCGCCCGAGCAGCTGCCCGATGAGATCGAACGACTGCTGGATTTCGTGCTGTCGGTGCTGAACGCGTTCGGCTTCGAGGACTTCGAGTTCAAGCTGTCCACGCAGGATCCCGACAAGTACGTGGGCGACGACGAGGGCTGGGAACGGGCGACGGCTGCGCTGCGGACAGCTTTGGACCGGCGCGGCCACGACTACATGGAAGCCGAGGGTGAGGCGGCGTTCTACGGGCCGAAGATTGACATTGACGTGACCGATGCGATCGGGCGCTCGTGGCAGCTTTCGACCATCCAGGTCGACTTCAACCTGCCCGAGCGGTTCAACCTGCGCTACACCGGCGCCGACGGCGAGGTGCACCGGCCGATCATGATCCACCGGGCGCTGTTCGGTTCGATCGAGCGGTTCTTCGGGGTGCTGGTGGAGCACTACGCGGGAGCGTTCCCGCCGTGGCTGGCACCGACCCAGGCGGTGGTGCTGGGCGTGAGGGCCGACCACGACGCGTTCGCCGAGTCGGTGGTGGCCCAGCTCGCCGAGGCGGGCTTCCGGGCCGAGACTGTGCCGGCGGATGATCCGCTGGGGGCGCGCATCCGGCGGGCCAAGCTGGACAAGGTGCCCTACGTGCTGGTGGTGGGCGACGACGACGTGGCCGCGGGCACGGTGGGCGTGAACCCTCGCGGCCAGAAGGTGCGCCGCGATGTGCCGCTCGCCGAGTTCATCGCACAACTGGCCGACGAAGTAGACAGCAAGGCCACCGATGTGGGTTCTGCCGAGCAGGGCTGAGACAGCGTGCGCGGAGTCGCGACAGTCGGAGGCATGCGGCCCGCAGTCCCCGTTGCCGGTGCAGAATTGCCGACGATGAGCTGCAGGCGCATGGCTCCAGCAATTGGCGTGACGTGAAGGCGCTGGTCTTCGAGCGCAAGGAGCTGCGGTTCGCGGCCGCGATGGCGGCGGGCAAGCTCAAGCCGGGATCCGGTGCTGGGGTCGGTCCGCTCAAGCTGACCGAGATGGAGCCCCCGAACCTGCCCGGCGACGGCTGGCAGTACGTGCAGACGGCATTGTCGGGCATCTGCGGTTCCGACTTGGCGACCGTGGACGGGAAGGTGTCGCGCTACTTCGAACCGCTCGTGTCGTTCCCGTTCGTGCCTGGGCACGAGGTGGTCGGCCACACCGCCGACGGCACCCGGGTGGTGCTCGAGCCGGTGCTGGGCCACGAAGCGCACGGCTTCGCCCCGCCGTGGCCCGATGCTGCTCCCGCCGACGGCGACGACTACGGCCACCTGATCGGCGGCCAGATCGAGGCGGGTCTGCAGACCGGTTCGTGCGCATCCACCGGCGGCGGCTGGTCGGAGACGTTCGCTGCGCACGAATCCCAGCTGCATTCGCTGGGATCGCTGGGGCCCGAGGATCTGTCGGACGAGGCCGCCGTCATGATCGAGCCGACTGCGGCGGGCGTTCACGCGGCGCTGCGGTCGGGCGTGACCGAGGGCGGCACGGCGGCGGTGATCGGCGCCGGCACGATGGGCTTGGTTGCGGTGGCCGCGCTGCGCCAGCTCACCGGTGTCGCGGCAATCGTGGTGGGCGCCCGCTACAGCCACCAGCGCCGCCTGGCCCGAGAGCTGGGCGCCGACCTGGCGGTGTCGCCCGACGAACTGGGCCGAGCTGTGCGCCGGGCCGCCGGCACCCGGGTGATCGGCGAGACGCTGGGCTCGGGCACCCACGTGACGATCGACGCCGTGGCCTCGTCGCAGTCGCTGACCGACGCCATCGCCCTCACCCGACCCCGAGGCCGGGTGGTGGTGCTGGGCATGCCCGCCAACGTCGAGCTGAACCTGTCGGCCCTGTGGCACCGCGAGACCGAACTGGTGGGTGCCTACTGCTATGGCACCGAGCCGAGGCTCGACGGCGGCCACACCTTCGAAGCAGCCATCAAGCTGGTACGAGACTGCAGCCTGGAGCGGTTGGTGTCCGAGCTGTACCCGCTGGAGGACTACCGCAGCGCCCTCGAACACGCCGCCAATGCCGGCTCCCGAGGCTCGGTCAAGATCGCCTTCGACCTCCGCGAGACCTAACTGCCCTCACTGAGCGGCCTGGAGCATGAGGCGCATTAATTCATAGGTGCTCGAGAGCGGAGCTGCATAGCATGACGCCCCGTGGCGAATAGGCACCCGCGCACATGATCGAGTTCGTTGTCGTTGGCACCCCGAGGGCCCATCGTGCGAACTCCCGACCGCTGTGGCAGGCCAAGGTGCAGGCGGCTGTTCCAGAACAGGACCAACTGCTCGACGGACCTCTATGTCTCCGAATTGACTTCTTCTTCAGCGAGGCGACAGACCTCGACACCGACAACATCATCAAGCCGATCCAAGACGCACTCGAAGATCTCGTATACGAAGATGACAAGACCATCGTCGATGTCTGCGCCCGGAAGGTCGACCGGGTGAATCCGCCGCCGGTCATCGGCGCACCAGTGACTCTTGCTCGGGCGCTCAGTTCGACGACTGGCGACTTCGTATATGTCCGGGTCGCCGAGGCCCGCCCTGAGGTGACATTCTCATGACGGTGAGGGCTGCTGAACACATGGCACTCATGAGTGCACGCGCACGGTACGAAGCGGATGGCTACGACGTCAGCCTCAACGAGCGCTTGCCGGAGCCGTTCGAGTCATTCATTGCGGATGCGGTTGCTCGCAGGGATGACGAGTTCGTGGTTGTCGAAGTAAAGGCGACCCCCATGAGCGACGATGCCAGTCGCCGGCTCGAACGACTCAAGAAGACCTTTGCTGACGACTGCGGGTGGCGACTCGACGTAGTCACCTACAAACGTGAGGGGCCGCCGCCTGAGCCGGACCTCGCACTGGTGAGTCGCCGGGCGCGCGAGGCGCAGGAACTGGCCCCCGTGTCCCCTGATGCGGCCTGCTTGGTGCTGTGGTCAGCGATCGAGGGTGCCCTGCTTTGGGAAGCTCACCAACGAATGATCGCTCCGGAGCGCCCGTTGCCACCACGCAGTCTGGTTCAGCAACTCACGATCGATGGTGTGCTCAGCGACAACCAAGCGGCTGAACTCAAGGACTTTGCAAGCCGGAGAGACGCGATCGCACACGGAATGTGCGCCGATGCTCCCACTCCGGAGAAGTTCGATTGGCTGGGCCGATTTGCACTTGCCCTCGCGGAGGGCCGCCACGCGGACTTACACGACATGATTGTCTGGTTCAGAGACAACTACGCCTCGCCCGAGGAAGTTGGCGTCCCGTTCGTCAGCGACCTCGGCGACTATCTCTGGGTCGAAGGCAACGGCCCCCATGACGCGGAAGAGGTACTGCGCGATCAATTTGAGGACGCCCTCGACGCAGACATCGATGAAGCTGTCAGGATCATCCAAGACGACGGCTTCGAATGGGCCCGCCGCGACAATGGGTGATGTCTCTATCTGTAGGGCATCTGGGGATGGCAACGTGCCTGGGTCGACCATTGCTTCGAAGGGCCAAACGACGTTGCCTCGCCGGGTTCGGAGGCAATCGTCGAGACAGCCACCTCGGCGTGATCGCCGTGGACACCAACGTGCTCGTTCGCAGTCACGTCTACGACGGCTCATAGTGCACTGCCGCTAGGCCGCGTCGAGCATTCCGATCTGGGTGTGGGCTCAGCGTTCACCTCGGAGACAGGGTTCGTTTACCCGTGGATGGCAGGCTGTCCCGGTGCCTCAGTTGCGCCAGACCACCGCGAGCCGCCTGACCTCGGAATTCGTGGGGACCGGGTTCCTGCTGCTCAGCGTGGTCGGCTCGGGGATCATGGCCGAGCGGCTCAGCCCCAACGATGTCGGCCTGCAGCTGCTCGAGAACTCGATCGCGACGGCGGGTGCGCTGACGTGCCTGATCCTGCTGTTCGGGTCGACGTCGGGGGCACACTTCAACCCCGCGGTGACGCTGTGGGCGCGCCTCGCCGGCGACCTCGACAACCGCATGGCCGCGCTGTATGTGGTGGTGCAGGTTGCGGGCGGGATCCTGGGCGTCATGGCCGCCAACGTGATCTTCGAGCTCGATGCGGTGGTCTGGTCGACCAAGGACCGGATCAGCGGGGCCGCCTTCCTGTCGGAGATCATCGCCACGTTCGGGCTGGTGATCGTCATCATCGGCGTGGTGCGCTCGGGCAAGACCCAGTTCGTGGCCTTTGCCGTGGCCGCCTACATCGGCGGGGCGTACTTCTTCACCTCGTCCACCAGCTTCGCCAACCCGGCGGTGACCGTCGCTCGCACGTTCTCCGACACATTCGCCGGCATCGCCCCCGCCAGCGCGCCGCTGTTCATCGTGGCGCAGTTCATCGGAGCGCTCTGCGCCGTCGCCGTCGCCCGGGTGACGCACCCGTCCCGCTGACCCGGCCGCGCCTCGGGCCGCCGCTACTGCAGGGTTTCGGCGAACTCTCTGGCGAGGTAGGTGAGGGTCAGGTCGGCGCCGGCCCGCTTGATGGCCGTGAGGTGCTCGACCGCCGTGGCCGCCCCGTCGATCCAGCCGTTCGCGGCGGCCGCCTTGAGCATGGCGTACTCGCCCGACACGTGGTAGGCCGCCAGCGGCAGGTCGAATCGGGCCCGGGCCGCAGCGATCACATCGAGATACGCCAGCGCCGGCTTCACCATGATGATGTCGGCGCCCTCGGCGATGTCGAGCTCAATCTCGGCCATGGCCTCACGGGCGTTGGCGGGATCCTGCTGGTAGCCCTTGCGGTCGCCGCCGCCGGCGATGGTCACATCCACGGCGTCGCGGAACGGCCCGTACTCGGCCGAGGCGTACTTCGCCGAGTAGGCCATGATCGGCACGTGCTCGTAGCCGTTGCGGTCGAGCACTTGGCGGATCGCTGCGACCTGGCCGTCCATCATCCCCGAGGGTCCCACCATGTCGGCACCGGCCTCAGCCTGAGCCAGCGCCACCCGCTGGTACAGCTCGAGCGTTGCGTCGTTGTCGACGTGGCCGTCGTCGGTCACCACGCCGCAGTGGCCGTGGTCGGTGTACTCGTCGACGCACAGGTCGGCGATGATCGCCAGCTCCGAGCCGTGGTCGTCACGCAGGTTGCGCAGCGCCACCTGCACGACGCCGTCGGGGTTCCAGGCCTCTGAGCCCACCGGGTCCTTGCGGGCCGGCAGGCCGAACAGGATCACCCCGCTGATGCCGAGGTTGGCCAGCTCGTTGACTTCCTTGCGCAGCGATTCTTGGCTGTGCTGCATGATGCCGGGCAGCGAGACGATCGGCTGCGGCTCGTCGACGTCCTCACGCACGAACAGCGGCGCAATGAGGTCGCTGGGTGTGACGGTTGTCTCCGCAACGAGCCGGCGCAGCGCCGGGGTGCGGCGCAACCGACGAAGGCGGCGAGCCGGAAAGGTCACCCCGTCATGCTATTGCGCTGCTGCGCCAGAAGAACCGCCCGACGGCGGTGCAAACGCCGGCTGCTGCGCGGCGGAGGGCGAGGGTGTCTCCATGCCCAGCTTCATCTTGACCAGCGCCATATCCACCACCAACTGCGTGAGCATTTGCTCGAAGCGATCCATGCGCTGCTCGAAGCGATCCATGCGGTGTTCGAGTCGGTCAACGCGCCGGCCCAGTGAGCGGCAGCACATGAGGCTGGCCGTGAGGTTGAAGCTGAACAGCGTCACCACTGCAGCAAGAATGACAAATGAGTTCGCGTCCATCGGACTTCCCTTTGGAACGGTAACAGGCGGGTATGCCGCCCTGTGAGTCCGGCGAACTGCCAGCGATACGGGTCTGCGCAGCGATGCGCTGCGGCGCACCGTAGCGACCGCCGCCGGGCCGCTGCCACTGAATTTCGCCCCCGTCGTGCGTCTTCGAGACTGACTTGACCCGGGCCGCTCGCAGCGACCCACCCGCAGGGCGATGGCGTGACATGGGGTGGCGAGCGGCATAGCTTCGCTGGCGTGGAGATCGGGTCTGAGGGCTGGTGCGTGGCGATGTCCGAGGTGCTGGCCGACGTGGAGCTGCCCGGGGTGCGGGCCACGGTGGAGCAGCGGATCGGCGACGGCAACGGGGGGCCGGCGGTGGCCTACCGGCTGGTGATCGACGGCGGTCGGGCCCACCTCGAGCCGGTGCCCGCCGATACCGAGCCGGCACGCAGCGAGCCCGGCGAGCATCGGGACATCGCCGAGCGAGCAAGCAGGGGCGGTGGCCAAGGGAGTGGCGATGCCGGCCAGGCCGGCGACAGCGAGGCATTGGGCATCGGTGATCACGGCGGCCCGAGCCTGGGCATCGGCGATGACGGCGGGGTGGTGGTGATGAGCCAGTCCCGGGAGACGGCGGAAGCCGTGCGGCGGGGTGAGCTGGGGGCGCTGGCTGCCTTGCAGGCAGGGCTCATCACGGTGAGCGGCGACGTGCGAGTGCTGATCGCGGCCTCCGAGGCACTGGCGCTCGTGAACACGGCGCTGGGCCAGGCGCTCGCCGCTGAGGGCAGCAACGCTTCTGACGGCGGGGCTGACTGCACCGACGACAGGTCGGACAGCGGCGGGATTGAGGACGCTGACGGGTCGGCTGGCGGCGGCGGGCCAGACGGCCCTGGCGACGCAGGTGGGACGAGCGAGCCTGACGGGCGCGGCGGGGGCTGACGGTTCGTGCCGGAGATTCCTGAGATCCGGGCGCATGCTGAACGACTGGAGGCGCTCGCTGCCGGCGAGGTACTGAAGCGGTTCGAGCCTCTGTCATTCACGGCGCTCAAGACCGCCAGCCCTTCACCGAGCGAGGCCGTCGGCTGGCCGCTGCGCAGTGTGGGCCAGCGTGCCAAGTTCCTGCTGCTGCGTTTCGCTCCCCCGCCGGAGGCGCCTGCTGGCGGACCGGCAGCCGATGGCGAGGCTGCGGGCGGAGATTCAACGGCGGGCAGCACCGAGCCTGTGGCCGGGAACGGGCTGACGTTGGTGGTGCATCTCATGCAGGGCGGGCGGCTGCGGGTGCTGCAGCCAGACGCCAAGCGGGCCCGCCGGCCCCGTGACGGGCTGGCGCGGTTCGAGTTCGAGAGCGGGCTGGGGCTCATGCTCACCGAGCCAGGTACACAGAAACGGGCCGGCGTGTGGGTGATCGCCGGCGATCCGGCCGAGGCCGAACCGCTCGCCCGCTTGGGGCCCGAAGCCACCGACGTCGACGACGCAGCCATGGCCGAGCTGATGGAGGCGCATCCGGCCCGCCTGCACAACTTCCTGCGAGACCAGCGGGTGATCTCGGGGCTCGGGCGCCGGCTGGCCAACGAGATCTGCCACCGGGCCAAGCTGTCGCCGTTCGCACCCACCGGCCGGATGGACTCAGACGGCGTCGAAGCAGTCGTGGCTGCGATCAGCGCCGTGGTCGACGATTCGCTGGCCGCCGAGCGGCAGCTCCCCCAGATGAGCCGGTCGGCCGAACGTCCCTCGGCGGTGCACAGCCGCACCGGCGAACAGTGCCCGGTCTGCGGCGACGTGGTGCGGGCCGTCGAATACCGCGACTACTCGGTCAACTACTGCGCCGGCTGTCAGACCAGCGGCCGGGTGCTGGCCGACAACACCACCAGCAAGTTCCTGCGCTGACGCCCGAACCCCACACGTACCTCGGGTCAATCAGCACCGAGGACGCGGCGGCCGGCTGCGCTGCGGCGCCCGCAGCGGCACTGGGCAAATGCACCTGCAAGCAGCATCGGCTGCTGCCTCGAAGCGGGCCTGACCGGCCCGGTGCGCCAGGCGGGCGCCGGTTACCCTGCTGCGGGACATCGGCGCTGACAACCCCGCCGATCACGACCGAACGGAGCACACCATGAGCGAAGACGGAATCAAGCTGGGCCTGTCGGCCGACGAGGTGCTGCAGTCGACCCGGGCGGTGCGCAAGCGGCTCGACTTCGACCGGCCGGTGCCCGAATCGGTGCTGCGGGAGTGCGTCGAGATCGCTGTGCAGGCGCCGACGGGTTCCAACATGCAGGGCTGGCACTTCGTGTTCGTCACCGAGCGCGACAAGATCGAGGCCATCTCGGCGCTGTACAAGCAGGGCTTCGACGCCTACCGCAACAGCCCCATGTACGCGGGCCGGGTGGGCACCGGCCTGGGCGCCCAGCGCGAGGCCCAGCAGGCCCGGGTGACCTCATCGGCGGAGTTCCTGTCGGAGAACATGCACCGCAGCCCGGTGCTGTTCCTGCCCTGCATCACCGGCCGCACCGACGATGCCCGCATGATGGTGGGTCAGGCCGGCTCGATCATCCCCGCAGCGTGGAGCTTCATGCTGGCCGCCCGCGAGCGGGGCCTCGGCACCTGCTGGACCACCCTGCATCTCGGCTACGAGCGTGAGGCCGCCGAGATCCTGGGCATCCCCTATTACAACGTGCGCCAGTACGCCCTCAGCCCGGTGGCCTACACCGTCGGCACCGACTTCAAGCTGGCCACCCGCACCGATCTCGACTCGGTGATGAGCTGGAACACCTGGAGCCGCTGACATGACCGGGCAGGCACAGTCGGGCCCCTCGAACGCAGCGCTGTTCGACCTGTCGGGCCGCGTGGCGGTGGTCACCGGCGGTTCACGCGGACTGGGCCGCGAGATGGTGCTCGCGTTCGCCCGGGCCGGCGCGGATGTGGTGATCGCGTCACGCAAGCTCGACAACTGCGAGGCGCTGGCCGCCGAGGTGCGAGACACCACCGGCCAGCAGGCCCTGGCCGTGGAGTGCCATGTGGGCTACTGGGACCAGAACGACGCCCTGTGCGAGCGGGTCTACGACGAGTTCGGCCACTGCGAGGTGCTGGTCAACAACGCCGGGCTGTCGCCGCTGTACCCGTCGCTGTACGAGGTGTCTGAGGGGCTGTTCGACAAGGTGATCGACGTGAACCTCAAGGGGCCGTTCCGGGCCTCGGCGGTGTTCGGCAAGCGCATGTACGAAGCGGGCGGCGGCTCGATCATCAACGTCAGCTCGGTGGCGGCCGTGGCGCCGTCGCCCAACGAGACGGCCTACGGGGCGGCCAAGGCGGGCATCCACGCCATCACCCAGTCGTTCGCCCGCGAGTACGCCCCCCGCGTGCGGGTCAACTGCATCATGCCCGGCCCGTTCCTCACCGACATCTCCAAGGCCTGGGACATGGACGCCTTCAACGAGCGTGCCGAGAACGAGATCGCACTGGGCCGCGGCGGCGAGGCCGACGAGGTCGTCGGCGCAGCGCTCTACTTCGCCTCAGAAGCGTCGAGCTACACCACCGGCTCGGTGCTCAAGATCGACGGCGGCACCGCCTGGCAGACCGGCTGACCCCAGCACCGGCCGAGCCAGCAACTGAACGGATCCGCTGCCGCGCAATCCGCAACGTCCAGTTGAGCCGCGGCTTCAGGCCGCCGCTTCGAGGATGGCGGCGCAGGTCTCGACGCGGCCGTCGATGAGCTCTACGAGGCGCTCAGCGAAATCTCCCGCTCCGCAGTCGACTATGGCTGGATCAGCCGCCGCTTCAGCGACGGCCGCCGGAACACGGCGGCCAAGGTCGGCGACGCGTGCGACGACGTCATCTGCATCGAGTCCGAGTTCGTTCGCAGACTTCAGCCATGCATCGGGACGGTCAGCCCGCGTGAGCCGGTAGCCGTCGCCGATCTTCATCGCCAAGGCCACCTTGTGACCCTTCGAATCGTCGTACGGCAGGAACGACGCGACATCGAACAGCGGCGCAAGCCGTGTCCAGGAACCATGCAAGAGCAGCGCATAGTTCTTGGCATGGGCATCGGTGCCCGCGATCAGCCAGTTGAACGCCAGCGCATCTACGAAGCGCCACACATCATCTACGGCCTGTCGGCCCGGCACCACCGAGCGCAGCAAGCCGGCAACATCTCCAGGCCCGGGCCCGCCGTCAGATTGGTACTTGTGATCAGGATGAACTGACAGGGCTTGGCAGAGATCCTCTTGGTGCAGACGCTCCACCTGCGCACCACGCCAGATCCGGTCAAATCGCTCAACCACGATCGCCGTCTCGTCTTCGAAAGTCCCCAACGAAGTCCGTACTGCCAGCAGACCCGCCTTGGCCGCAGCGGCGAGGCAGAGGTGCTCATTGACGTGGCTCCAGGGGTACTCGGCAATCGCAGGCTTGAGGATGTGTGTGCTCGGCAGCGAGCCGCTCGCCCGGTACCACTGCCCGTCACTGCGGTGCAGTGCGGTCTTGGCTTGAGCACCGCCGAGGCTGAATTGGCCGCGAAAGTCACTTCCGAGCCACAGTGCGCGGTTGGCGCGCAAATCGCGCAGCCGCACAGCAATGTCGGCCTCGTTCATCAACTCCGCTTCGGCCGCACGCTCTGACAGGGCGCCGACCTCCGAAGGCGAGCACAGCTGTACGGCGCCAGGGCAGTCGCGGCCGATCGGCGTTCCCAGCAGCGAGAACGGACTTGCGCTCGACACCGAGAACTCACGGCCCCATCGGCGCAGCACCTCGCGATCATCGGGCAGCAGGCCCCACAGCCATGGCGTCACGACCGAGTCGTCATAGGCAGCCGACGACAGCGGCATCGACACCGACAGCGGCGTCGCTGCCGGGTCGGCGCGGTAGCTGTCGTCGTAGCGAAGCCGGAGCTTGCCAGCGGTGGAGAGATGCAGTGCGGCAGCGATCTGCCCACGCAGCAACACGGCGAGAGTGCTGTCAGTCATCGTGTACGGCTGACGACTCGGAGGCCGAGCGACTGGTGCTCCAGTCATCGATGTACCGGTTGATATCGAATCCGCCGCTCTCGAGGTCGATGCCAGTACGAGCATCGGCATCGGCTCGAACGAGGCCGAAGCCCAGACCGAGCGCGATCATCACGCGCAACACCCCGTCCATGGACACCGTCGGCTTGCCGTTCTCGAAATTCGACAGCCACGGGCGCGCCACGCCGGCGTGCTCAGCCAGGGTTGCCTGTGACCAACCGCGCTCCTTGCGCGCTGCCGCAATAGCTGCTCCAAGATCGCGGCTGGTGAGCAGCGGGCGAGATGCAGTCAAGGTCTCCATGCAGGAACATTCCTTGTTTGTCTTTGTATGTTGACAGCTTCGTTGTGTCTCTGTTCGCTGACAATAGCATTTTGCCTGCGATCATTAACAACCATCCATTGTCTTCAATTGATGACATCCGTGTCATGTCTTCTTGGGTCGACAGATTTCTCCTGTCTCGGATCGTTGAGACGCACATGACGTCGACGAGCGGGCCGGCTGGAGCCGTGGCGGCTACGTTGAGCGCCGCCGCGGGCCGTGCGCAGTGCCCGGGGAGCATTGGAGGATTGCTGTGGGGACGACGAAGCGACTGTCGACACTGAACCGGTCGATTGAGGGTCGGGTAGCGCTGATCACCGGTGCCGGCATGGGCCAGGGACGAGCGACGGCGCACGTGTTCGCCGACGAAGGCGCGCACGTCGCGGTGACCGACCTGCGCCAGGCCGATGTGGACGCCGTGGTGGCCGAGATCAACGACGCCGGCGGCTCCGCAGCAGGCTGGACGATGGACGTGGCCAACCGCGACCGGGTCAACCAGGTCACGAACGAGGTGGCCGAGCGCTTCGGCGGCATCGACCACGTCATCAACAACGCCGGCATCTCGCGCTTCTCGCCGATCGACGCCGAGAACTACGAGGACAACTGGGCCATCTCCCTCGAGGTGCTGCTGACCGCGCACACCTACACCGTGCGGGCGGCGCTGCCGTACCTGCGCCAGTCCGACGCGGCCCGCATCGTCAACATCGCCTCCACCGAGGGCTGGGGCGCCACCAAGTTCGGTTCGCCCTACACGGCCGCCAAGCACGGCGTGATCGGGCTCACGAAGTCGCTGGCGGTGGAGCTCGGCCGCGAGGGCATCACGGTGAACTGCATCTGCCCTGGGCCGATCCGCACCGCCATGACCGCGGAGATCTCCGAGGAGCACAAGACGATCTTCGCCAAGCGTCGCACCGCACTCGGCCGCTACGCCGAGCCCGAGGAAGTGGCCCACGGCACGCTCAACTTCTGCCTGCCCGCCAGCCAGTACATGACCGGCGCCGTGCTGCCCGTAGACGGCGGCCTCCTCATCAAGAACGCCTAAGGGGCCGCGCGGATAGGTGGCCGTCCACGGGTCGTCTGGTTCCCCGGTGTATTGGTGGGGTCGTCCTTGACCTGACGACCGTGGAGGCCGGTTTCATCATGCGCGCTCTGACCAAGGCTGTGGTGGATGTCATC
>JAJEBN010000097.1 GCA_022822525.1 Acidimicrobiia bacterium
TGACGCCGCAGGCCACGCGGTCGCCGGCGCCGGGTTCGGCGCCGTAGGAATCGGGCTGGGCGTGAATGATGATGGCTGAGCCGTCGGCATCGAACACCGTGGTGTCGGCGTCGGCCGCGAGCGTGATCTTGCCGGTGAAGACGTCTGCCCGTGCGGTGCTATCGCTGGCGGCGTAGAGGTTGGGAAGATCGCCGGCGTGCGAATCGTCGCCGTACATGAACCCGTGACCGAGGCCGCTGGGGGCGAAGTGGCCGCCGGCAGCGGAGAAGTCCGGTGTGCAAGCGCCCACATCATGAATGTGGAACCCGTGCGGACCCGGCGTCAGCCCGCTGACATCGGCAGACACCAGCACGCCGTTCGGACCCTGCTCCAAGGTGACGGTGCCCATCGGCGACCCGTCGGGTCCCGCCATGGTCGCTGTTGCCCGCTGGCCGACACCGGCGATGTCGTCGCCGTCGTCCCCGCCGCAGGCAGCAAGCCCCAGCAAGGCGAGCAGCCCCGCCATCAACACAGTGATCGTTCCCCGAAAGCGCATACCCAATCCTGACTGTTTCACTAGTTGCAAACCGCCACCACGCTAGGCCGCGGCGCACCGGGCACCCGGCCGCCTCACCGCTGTGTACGTGGACCGGCTGCTCGGCGCCCAAGCTCTCCAGCACGAACAAGATCCCGCTGCCGATGTCGCCGTCCCGATCTCGTCTGATCAGCCGAAGGCTCCGAGGATCGACTTAGTCTCAAGGAACTCGGCGAAACCGTGCGCGCCCCATTCCCGGCCATTGCCCGACTGCTTGTATCCCCCGAACGGGGCATCGAAGTCGGGGCCGGCGCCGTTGAGGTGGATCTCCCCGGTGCGGATTCGCTTGGCCAGTGCGAGCGCACGTTCGTGACTGCCGGAGATGTAGCCCGACAGCCCGTAGGGCGAGTCGTTGGCGATGCGCACGGCATCGTCGTCATCCTCGTAGCCGATGATCACGAGTACAGGCCCGAAGATCTCTTCGCGGGCAATGCGCATGTCGTTGGTGACATCGGCGAAGACGGTGGGCTTCACGAAGTAGCCGAGATCGAGCCCGTCGGGACGCCCGACTCCGCCGGTCACCAGCGTTGCGCCCTCGTCGATGCCCGACTGGATGAGCTCTTGGACGCGGTCCCACTGCTGCTGGGAGACCACCGGTCCCACGGTGGTGCCGACATCAGCCGGATCGCCCACCGAGATCGAAGCCACCGCTCGAGCGGCTATGGCGCTGGCCTCGGCCATACGCGCCGCCGGCACCAGCATGCGCGTACCTGCGTTGCAGGACTGACCGGTATTGAGGCACATGTCGAATGCGTCCCGGTTGATTACGTGCGCAAAATTGGCGTCGTCGAGGATGATGTTGGCCGACTTGCCGCCGAGCTCCTGGGTGACGCGCTTCACCGTCGGCGCGGCGTTCTTCGCCACCTCGATTCCCGCACGGGTGGAGCCGGTGAAGGTCACCATGTCCACGTCGGGGTGCACCGACAGCGCGGTGCCCACGGTCGCGCCATCGCCCTGCACAAGATTGAAGACCCCCGGCGGCACGCCAGCGTCGTGAACGATCTCTGCCAGCACCACCGCGCTGAGCGGGGCAATCTCCGACGGCTTGAGCACCATGGTGCAGCCGACCGCGAGCGCAGGCGCGATCTTGCACGCCGCCTGATTGATCGGCCAGTTCCACGGCGTGATCATCGCGACGACGCCGATGGGTTCCGACACCACCAGGCTCGTGTCGAGCGCTTCGGTGAACGGGTAGGAGGCAAGGAACTTCGCCGCGGTTGCGAAGTGGAACCGGCCCGCCGGTGCTTGCAGCGCAAGGGCCAGCCCGCGGGGCGACCCCATCTCGGTGACGATGGCATCGGCGAGCTCGCTCTCCCGCTGTCGGATGCCGACCGCGATCGCCCGCAGCAGGTCGACACGCTCGCCGACCGGTGTCTGCGAGAACGATGCGAACGCAGTACGAGCCGCCGCCACTGCCTTGTCGACGTCGGCCTCAGTGCCCAGCGCTATGGCCGACACGGCCGCTTCGGTCGCCGGGTTGATCACGTCGAGGGTGGCGCCGGAGGAGGGCGAGATCCAGCTGCCGCCGATGTAGAACCTCTTGACATTGGTCATCGCGCTGCACCCCTCGCGACCGGTGCTGGCTGCTTCCAGTACGTGTCCTTCTTGGCGATCAAATCGCTGCCATCGAGGGTGTACAGGTCGACGGCAGCGGCGTGGAAGCGCGACCCCCGATCGACGCCTGAGATGGTGAACGACTGGGTGATGAACTTCGGGGCGAAATACTCGTTGAGGCCCTCGAACCGCACATTGACCCAGTTCTGCTTGCGCCACTCGAGCTCGCAGACCATCTCGTCCACACCGCGCACGACTCGGCCGGTCGGCACCGGGTCGGCGGGGTCGAACGTGTGGATGTGCCATTCGAACCCCTCGCCCAGCACTGCGCCGAGCAGCTCGGGGTCGGCGCTGGCGAACGCCCACCGGAAGCGGGTCATGAGATCTCGATAGTTAGCCATCTCAGCGGTGTGCAGCGACGAGGTCACCGGGGATTCCCCTTCAGATCGCAGGCCCGGTCAGCCAAGGCAGTTCTCGCCGGGCGCTTCGGCTCGCTCAACTGACGTGTCGTTGCTGCTGCGGTAGCGGTCGGCACCGAACTGAGCCGCGGCCGGCGGACCCAGTTGAGCCAGCATCGGGTCGAGCGGTGTTCCCGTGCCGTTGGTCACGCGGTTCATCAGATGGAACAGGGCGCTCACGCCGACCGCGTCCACCAAGACCTCGGCGCCCATCGCAGAGCGCACCTCGTCACGCACCTCGGCCAGCACTTGCTGGTCTCTGCCGACCATCGCCGCGCAGAGACGCACCAGCAGCTCGCCGTGCTCGACACCGCCGTCGCCGTTGCCGGCGCCCTTCAGCACGTCCAGCGAGATCTCGCATCCTGTGGCGTTCCCGCTCAGACCGAGCAGGACTGCGTGGCTGGTCGCTCAGTAGAAGCACTCGTTGACTGCCGAGGTGATGGCACCGATCAACTCCATCTGGGTGCGCTGCAGCGACCAGACGTCTTTACCGATGTCGTCGCTCAGCGCGCCGCCTGGCACGTAGTGCGACCCGATGAGCGCCATCTGGATGTTCCGCTCGGGCGGCACGAGGCTGAGCGCCTTGAGCACGTTGGGAACATCGGGCTGCGGTTCGAGACCCGTGTCCCCAGCTTGGTCGGTGGGCCGCCATCCCGCAGCGGCGCTGGGCGCTGTGGGCACCCAATGGGTCGTCACCGCAGCGTCGTCAGGGGTTGTCCGGGCCGGCTCGCCCGGTGCAGCCGGGCCGACCTCGATCCGTCCCAGTCCCAGCCCGTCGGCGAAACGGTCGACCATGTTCACCTGCGCCACGAGGCTGAGCAGCTCGACATAGTGCCCGGCGGAGAGCGCCGCAGGCACCAGTGCCTCATACCACTCGCGGGTGAGGGTCGTGACGTGGTTGGTCACTCTCCAGATGACGTCGACAGCGACGGCGGGCAGCGGATGGTGGTTACCGATGAGGCCTGGCACGCTTGATGGTGCGGTCCACGGCGGGAGTTCGTCGGCATCGCGGGCGCGCCTCACCTCTTCGACGATGGCCACGCGCTCGACAGCAGTCCACCAAGTGCCCGGGGCTGACCAGTGGCGGACAGCGGCCGCCTGAGTGTTCCCGATCTCCGCCCGGATCGGCAGCGGCGTGTCGTAGAGGGGCGTCGTCATGGCGCCGCGATTCTGGGCATCACCTCGGTGGAGAACAGGTCCAGTGAGCGTTTCACCAGCGGCCATGGCTGGCCGCCGTAGTCGCCCTGGTAGGTGAACCGGTCGAAGTCGCCACAGTCGATGATGCGGCCGACACGGTCGAGCACCTCTTCGGGGCTGCCGTTCACGATGGCGCCCTCGGGATTGGCGAGGTCGGTGATGTGCGGGGGGAGCTGCACGTCGTCGGGGTGGTCGCCGCTCCGCTTGGAGAACACCCATCGCTGGAATGGGAATTGGTAGATCCCCAGGTGATCGCGGGCCTCCTGGCTGGTGGGGGCGACGTGGGTGTGGGCATGCACCGTGACGTGCGGTTCGTGATCGTGGCCGGCCTCCTGCCAGGCCTTGTGGTAGCCGTCGAGCACCCGCGGCAAGACTTCGCGGGGAAAGTACAGCAACGAGATCGTGGCGCCGTGTCCCATGGTGGCCGCGTGGGCCGCCGACTCGGGACTCGACACGGCGATCGAGATCGGCACGTGGGGCTGCTGCACCGTCCGCGGCTCCAGCGTGACGTCGTTCAGCCGCGCCCGGAACTGGCCTTCCCAGGTCACGCTGCGCTCGGTCCATAGCTTCACCAGCAGCTCCAAGCCCTCCTGCTGCATCTCGAGAGCCTTGTCGGCGTCTTGGTCGAACTGCCCGTACACCGCGCGTTCGACGCCCCTGCCCACGGACAGCTCGGCGCGGCCGCCTGACACAACGTCGAGCGTCGCGAAGTCCTCGGCGAGACGAACCGCGTCGTGGTGGGGCAGCAGCGTGACGCCCGTTCCCAGCCGGATCTTCGACGTGCGTGCTGCCAGCCAAGCGAGGAACACCTGCGGGACCGAGACGATGAAGTCGCTGAAGTGATGCTCGCCGACCAGCAGGGCGTCGAACCCCGCTGGCTCGGCCGATTCGATGTAGTCGAGGATCTCCTGGTGGCGTTGCGCCTGCGATGTCCGCTCACCCGTCGCCGGATCGGCACGGTGGTCTCCGAGAGTGAGCAGGCCGAATTCCATGCCGGGGAGTTTTATCCAAACGGTAAGATTTTGTCAACCCCGGCGGGATGCGGCCATGAGCAGGCACAGTCTTCACGCTGGGCGAGCCAGCCGACGCGTTCAGGCGGTGAGTGCTTCGACGGGACGCAGCAACCAGTTGTAGATCCGGTGCAGCTGGGCGTCGAGCGGCAAGTTGGCGATCTCTGCAGACGCTGTTGGGAGCGGCCGGAGCAGCGTCCAGCCGAGCAAGAGGGCGACCGCAGCCATGCAGTCACTCTGCGTTTCGAGGCGCTCTGAGGCTGTGCCGTCTGTGGGGATGGCTCGCTCGGCAAGCGTCCCCTCTGCCAGTCGCTCCATGCCCATCAGCGGGAAATCCGGGACGTCCTTGCCGGTCAGCAGCCGGCTTGCCCAGGCACGCAAGAACGTCCGGTGCCGGCGCAGCACGAAGAGCTGGCCGAGTTCGGCGTCGACGACTGCACCGTCGCCGTGGAGGTCGTCGCTGTTGAGCACATCGTCGAGGAATGCGCGATGCAACCGCGACAGCGCCTCGTCGAACACCTTGGATTTCGATTTGAAGTAGTGGCTGACCAGCCCGTAGTTGACGCCTGCGTGGTCGGCGAGTTCCCGGCCAGTGACGGCTGCCTCAAGTCGCGTCCCCAGCAGATCGACGGCGGCGACCACGAGCTTCTCCTTGCTCGCCGGCTGCAAGGGCGCGACCGGCGGGCGCGGTTCGCTGCCAATGCCGACATGGGGCGTCACGACGGCGGGCGATTCCAGGGCGGGGAGGTCGTGCAGGCGCTGTCCGAGCCGTCGCCAGCACTGCGGCCACGACCGGGACCTGATTCGCAGGCCGCGCTGGAGCGGTTCGCGGAAGATGAGCGCGCCGAGGGGCGCCGCAAACCAGGCGGTGGCAACGCCCACGTGGACTTCGCGATCCATAGTCGGCCGCAGCTGCACGAACCTGTCGGCCAGTACCGAGATCGGCCCCCCGGTCGCGAGCGTCTGCATGTCGATCGGCCCGGGGTCGAGCAGCAGCTGTGTGATGGCCCGCCAGAAGATTGGGAAGTCCGCTACGACGAGGGGGTCTGGAAGCTGCGGGGCTGGCGGGAATGCCGATGCCATGAACTCGTCCCGGCCTGCGGTCACCGATGCCCGCACCAGATCCTCGACGGTGCCGAACATCTGCTGGACCTGCGCGTGGTGAACATGTGCCGCGCGAGCGACGGCGCGGCCCGAGACGGCCGCCGGGCCGACTTTGGCCACCTCCGACAGCGTCGAAGTCAGCAGGCGGGACCTGCTCCCGTCGCGACGCGGCCTCTGCTCAGGCACTTTCGGGACGGTACCAGCGACTTCTTCCGACGGTGAGCGCCGGGAAACTCGTGGGGCCGGATCGCCGGCGGGCCCGCCTCTTGCACGGTCAGCGCTCACAAACTATCTTACCATCTGGCTAAGCGCCGTTCGCCGGGGTCACCAGCGACCGGCATGTCTGTGCCGTCTGCCTCGCCGTTCTTGGGGGATCCGAAATGAAGAATCGAAGGCAATCGAAGCTGCGCCTGCTCGCAGCGCTCATCGCAGTTCTCGCATTGGTCGCTGCAGCGTGCAGTGACAGCGACGACACCGCAGATGCCGGTGTCGAACCGACCGTGGAATCAGCGGCACCGGCAACAACTGCAGCAGATGCGCCGGCACCCACCGAGGCCGAAGCGCCGTCAACCACCGCAGCCGCGGACGAATCCGAGGCGCCGGCAACCACGGCGGCGGCCGAGGAACCCGCCGAACCTGAGATGACGGCCGACGCCGAGTGCCCGCTCGGCAGGGCAACCGAGGTCGCTGCTGATCCGATTGCGCTGCGCATCGTGATCGTGCCGATCGTGGACGTGGCGCCGATCGTCTACGCCCAGAACTGCGGCTTCTATGCCAAGCACGGGCTGGAGGTAGCCACCGAAGTGGCAGCGTCGGGTCCGGCCGCCGCGCAGCTCGTGGCGGCCGGCGAGGCAGAAATGGGCATCTCCGCCTGGCATCCGCTGGCGGGCATCTGGCTCAACGGCGGGCCGTTCGTCGTCGCCGTCGACGGCGCCCTGATCGCACCCGAGCAGGGTGCGGTGATGGTGCTCGGCGACTCCGACATGGAGACGCTCGGCGACCTGACCGGCAGGACGATCGGCGTGCCGGCGCTCGGGTCAGTCATGGATGCTGCGCTGCGAACTGCGCTCCAAGACGCCGGAATCGACGCGGCGGGGATCGAGATCGTGCCCGTTCCCATCACAGAGCTCATCGCGGCGGTCGCCTCCGGGTCGATCGACGCCATGCTCGCGCTCGAGCCGTTCACCACCATCGGTCGGGCTCAGGGCCTCAAGTCGATCGCCGACAACCTCTATGGAGGCCGGGTGGCCGAGGGCACCAGCGGGGGGCTGGTGGCCATGAAGCCGTGGGCCGACGCCAATGAGGATGCCATCCGCAGGACACGCGCTGCGTGGGCGGAGGTCGTCCACCTGATACGCGCCGACGACGAGGCGTTCCGGTCGTACCTGCCGAGCTACACGGCGCTCACTCCCGAGTTGGCGGCAGTAATCGCGCTCACCGAGTACCGGACGACCACCGAGATCGCCAACATCCAGCCGTCGGTGGATCTCACCGCCGAAGTCGGGCTCATCCCCGAGACGTTCGATGTGACGCCGTTCGTGGCCTATCCCGAGGGCTAGGGCCGCGACGAGGGCACGCCCGAGCGGGTCGACATCTTGAATCACGGCTCAGGGCCGAGCGCATCGGTCGTTCGAGGCGCCGCGGGTTTCCTGATCTTCCTGGCGCTGGCTGAGGCTGCCGTCTCGACGGGCATCGTGGATGTCGGCTCGATCCCCCCGCCCACGGAGATCGCCGCGGGAATGTTCGAGCTGATCACGAGTGCGTCGTTCCTCGGTCAGGTCTGGGTGACGGTGAAGGGTGCCGCGGTCGGCTTGGGGGCGGCCATCGTGGCCGGTGTGACGCTCGGCGTGCTGCTCAGCACGTCGGGCGTGTTCCGCAGGCTGCTGCTGCCGGTCATCGAGGTGGTGCGGCCGTTGCCGGGCGTTGCGTATGCGCCGCTGCTGATCGCCGTGTTCCAGCGGGGGCTCATGAGCAGGTCCCTCACGGTGGCGATCGCCTGCACCTGGCCGATCCTGTTCAACACCCGCAGTGGTTTCGATGCGGTCGACCCGATTGCCATCCAGACGGCGCGGAGCTTCAGCGAGACCAGGTTCGGTGTGATTCGAAGGGTGAGCCTGCTGTCGGCGTCGCCATTCATATTCACCGGCGTCCGGATTTCCGCGTCGATCGCCATCATCGTGGAGATTGCGGTGGAAATCCTGATTCCCGATGGGACCGGGATCGGCGGCTTCCTCGCCGATGCCGGCAGCGGCGGTGTCGACCTGGCGACGATCTACGGCGCGACCTTCGTCGCGGGACTGCTGTCGCTGCTGCTCAACTTCGGCCTCAACACGATCGACAACCGGCTGTTCGCCTGGCGTCAGGGGCTCGGCGCATGAGCATGTCCGGCCGGGTGTGGCGTGTGGTGACGGCGCTCGGGTCGCTCACCGTGGTGGTGATCGGGTGGCAGCTGCTGACGGCGTCGTCGGAGTCGTACTTCTTCCCGCCGCCTTCGGAGGTGTTCCCGCACCTGTGGCGCGGCCATGGGGGGATCGCCGAGCCCCCGTACCTGTCACCGAGCCCGTCAGACCTGTTCCTCGGTGCCGGCTTCTACGAAGACCTCGTGCCGAGCATGTGGCGGATGCTGCGTGGCTACGCGATGGCTACAGCAGTCGGCATCGGCACCGGGACAGCACTGGGGCTGAGCCGGGCTGCGCGGCAGTACACGGATTGGATCATCAATTTCGTGCGGGCTATCCCGCCGCCGGCGTTGCTGGGCATCTGGATTGTCGTGTTCGGCCTCGGCGACGGCCCGAAGATCTACTTGATCGCCTTCGCGGTGGTCTGGCCGATCCTGCTCAACACCATTGACGGCGTGGCCTCGGTCGACGAGCAGCGAAAGCAGGTCGCCGCAGTATTCAAGATTCCGTTCCGGCGCCAGCTCACCGGTCTCTACCTGCCGTCAGCATCGCCCAAGATCATCAGCGGGATGCGCATCAGCCTGGGGTTCGCATTGATCATGATGATCATCTCAGAGTTCGCCGGGGCAACGAACGGCCTCGGATTCCGGCTGAAGGAAGACCTCAGCTTCTTCAACTTCCCTGATCTGTGGGCCACCATGATCCTGCTGTCAGCCATCGGCCTGCTGCTGAACGGCTTGATGTTCTGGGCGGAGGCGCGCATCCTGGGCTGGCATCGCAAAGCGTCAGAGGTCTCGAACCTGTGAACTCCACTGCTCTCAGTGTCGACTCGGTCGGCCATGTCTACGGTCACGGCACGGCCGAGCAGTTCCACGCCATCGGCGAGGTGAGCTTCGAGGTCGACCGGGGCGAGGTCGTGTGCATCGTAGGACCCTCAGGCTGCGGCAAGAGCACCCTGATGCGGATCATGGCCGGGCTGATGCGGCCTTCGAGCGGCACGGTGAGCGTCGACGGGAGCCCGATCGAGGGAGTGCCGGCCGATCTCGCCATGGTGTTCCAGGACTACAGCCGCTCGCTCTTCCCGTGGCTGCGGGTGCGACCGAATGTGGAGTACCCGCTCAGGCATCTGGCCAAGGCCGAACGGGCGCAGCGAGCCACCGACGCCCTCGCCGATGTCGGGCTCGGCGAGCACGACCGCAAGTACCCGTGGGAGCTGTCGGGCGGCATGCAGCAGCGGGTGGCGCTGGCGAGGGCACTGGCCGTCCAGCCCCGGATCCTGCTGATGGACGAGCCGTTCGCGTCGGTGGATGCGCAGACGAGGTCTGACCTCGAAGACTTGGTGTTGGAGATTCACGCTGAGACGGGGATCACGATTGTGTTGGTGACCCACGACATCGAGGAGAGCGTTTACCTGGCCGACAAGGTGATTGCGCTGTCGGCGCAGCCCAGCACGGTGCTCGAAACGATCGAGGTCGACCTGCCTCGCCCCCGCAATCAGCTCGACACCAAGGAAAGCAGCAGCTTCCTCCACTACCGCCACCGCGCCTACGAACTCCTGCACCGCTGATGCCCGAGGAGCACACAGCACCCTGGTGCGCGAGTCACGTCCGACGCGGATGACCGAAATGTTGGTGTCGTTGCTGCTGGGGACAGCCGTAGCGGGCAGCGCTCCGGGGCGGCTAGCTGTCTGACAGCTGGTCTCGCAGGCGGGTTTCCTGCTCGGCGAGCTCGTCGGTCATGGCGTCGCCGAAGTCCTCCATCTCGAAGATGGGACGCAGCTCGACGATGCCGGCAGCGCCCGTCGGGTTGGGGCAGCGCTGCATCCAGGCGATGGCTTCGTCCATGTCGGCCACTTGCCAGATCCAGAAGCCCGCGACGAGTTCGCTGGTGTGCTCGAAGGGTCCGTCGATCACGGTGCGAGCGTCGCCGTCGAAGGCAATGCGCTTGCCGCTGGCGGAGGGGAACAGGCCCTC
>JAJEBN010000068.1 GCA_022822525.1 Acidimicrobiia bacterium
AGATGACATCCACCACAGCCTTGGTCAGAGCGCGCATGATGAAACCGGCCTCCACGGTCGTCAGGTCAAGGACGACCCCACCAATACACCGGGGAACCAGACGACCCGTGGACGGCCACCTATCCGCGCGGCCCCTTAGCACGCGCCTTTCACAAGGCACATTTCGCCGACGAATACGACGAGCTCGCCGAAGGCATGCTCAAGGGTCTGATCACCTCAGCATCCGTCTTGGGCACGGTCACGCTCGTTGGCATTGCCGGCGGATCGGCTGGGGTTGCTCTCCTCGCCGGAATCACCGCTGGAGTGCTCGCGCATGTCGCCGCCAAGAAGGTGACACTGGATGCGATCAGCACCTTCGTCAAGGAAGACGCTGCCAAGGTCATACGGCAGATTGCCGATCAGGCATGCGCCCTCGGCGATGCAATCGGCGCCTTCTTGGCCGACACAGGACGGGTTACAGTGCGCCGCACCGCGACCGCCGGACAGGCAGTCGCGAACTCGGCGGCAAGCGTCGGACGCTTCTCAGCCGAGCAAGCTCAAGCTGCCGGACGAGGGGCGGTCGGCGCAGCTCAAGCAGCCGGACGAGGGGCGGTCGGCACAGCTCAGGCTGCCGGACGCCTCGCAGCGGGCGCCGCCACGGCGACTGCGTCCGCAGTCGGTTCAGCGGCGCAGCGAACCAAGGCGCTCATTGACCGCGACGAGCCTGAAGACGCCGAAGTCGACCTGCCGGATACGCCCGACGGCTGAGTCCAAGATCAGCGAGGGACCCATTCACGGCTGAGCCGATGCTTCTGCACGTCAGTAGATCTTGGAGTCGGCTCCGGTGGCGGCCTCGGCGGTGCCGGATTCGCGGGCGTTGCGCAGGTCGCGCGCCATGCCGCGGCCGAGCGCCATGGCGTCGCCGGCCACCGTCTGCATGCGGAAGCCCTTGCCACGGCGGTCCGCCGACAGGGCCGCCGTGGAATGGATGCCTGCTACCACGCCATGTGCGGCGCACCGCTCGGCGATGTGCTCCAGCGCCGCCTTGTAGTCGGCGTGGTCGTCGGTGTAGCCGGGGCCGTAGCCATAGCTGATCGACAGGTCCGCAGGCCCGACGTAGATCGCATCGACGCCCTCGATCGCCAAGATCTCGTCCAGCGCCTCGACCGCCTGGCGGGTCTCGATCATGGGAATGCAGGCCGTGGTCGCATTCGCCACATCGAAGTAGTTCTCCCCCGTTGCGGCCCGGGCAGCCACCAGCACCGGCCCGAAGCTGCGGGCGCCCAGCGGCGGGTACTTGCATGCCGCCACCGCCGCCTGGGCCTCGGCGACCGAGTTCACCATGGGCACCACAACGCCCCGCGCCCCCCCATCGAGCACCCGCCCGATGATGCCCGGCTCATTCCACGGCACCCGCACGATCGGTGTGCCGCCGCCCATCTCGATGGCCTGCATCATCTCCACCGCGACCTGGTAGTCGGCCACGCCGTGCTGCATGTCGACGCACACATAGTCGAAGCCAGCACGCCCGGCGATCTCCGCCGCATGGCTCGACGCCATCGACAGCCACGTGCCCAGCGTCTCGTCGCCCGCAGCCCAGGTGTCCATCATCGTGTTCGGCATGTGTGTGCGCTCCGGCTCAGCTGTCGAAGATGTCGCGCAGCATCACGTTTTCCTGAATCTCCACCAGGGGCGCGATCTCCCTGACGAACTCCAGCCACTGCGGGTCCTCGAACAGCGCCTTGCGCTTCTGGGCACGCTCCTCGAGCGTGTCGTAGCGCCACAGGTGGTAGATCTCGTTGATGCCGCCGAACTCGGTCGTGTAGTAGCCCACCGGTTCGCCGAGGTACTTGCGCTGCGCTTCGTAGCCCTTCTCGAAGTACTCCTTCACCCAGCGTTCGGGGGCACCCACCTTCAGCCGGTAGTGCCGCATCTCCACAAAGCTCATGGCTGCCTCCTTCAACGTGCCACACCCCGCCGGCCACGCTCCCGCCCGGCCAAAGCGCGGCCCGAACCGTAGCGCCCGCACCAGCGCCACGCCGCCCGCACCACATCCCACGATGCAGCCCCCGCCGCCGCCATCACCGCTATTTCGATTTCGCACCGAATCTGGAACTAGCAGTTTCCTTATTCCAGTTGCTTGAATAACGCTGGCACTTAGGGAGCTTTAGCTTTAAAAACTTCCTTGGGGCGATGCCAAGGCAGCTGAGTTTACTAAGGTACGGCCGAGCTGCCATTTAGGAACATTTAAGCCGCAACACTAACCACAACAGTCCTAGGCTTGCTCTTAGTAAGTATTCCCACTTTAATATTTACTTGCAAAAATACAACTAAATATATTGTAATAGTTTGTTATTGTTCTTATTTGTACTCATTCTTAGGACGGCGAGCTTCGGCAAGGCGGCCGGCGGCCCGCTGATCCGCTCCAAGCCGAAGCGCTGCGCCGCCGCGACCCGCCCGAACCGTCACCATCGACAGCGAGAGGCAACCGCCATGACGATGCAATCACCGAGCAGCCCCACAGGCCACTACATCGTGACCGTCGTCGGCGGGGAGGAAGTCAGAGCATTCGTGCCGACTCCGCTGCCGCCGAGCCCGCCGCTGCTGATGGACGGTCCGCTCGTGATGGCGCTCGACGAGGCGAGCCGCGCGCTCGGTCGGTTCGATGGCGCAGTACGTCACCTTCCCGACGCCACACTGCTCATCTACTCCTACGTGCGCAAAGAAGCCGTGCTGTCGTCTCAGATCGAGGGCACGCAGTCGTCGTTGACGGATCTGATGCGTCACGAACTCGGTGCTGCCCCCGGGGTGCCGCTCGACGATGTGCTCGAGGTGTCACGGTACGTTGCGGCGCTGGATCACGCCGTCGCACGCATGGCCGATCCAGCAGGGTTGCCCTTGTGCAACAGATTGCTGCGGGAGGCTCACCGCATCCTGCTCACCGGCGCTCGCGGTGCAGACAAACGACCCGGAGAGTTCCGGACATCCCAGAACTGGATCGGCGGCAGGCGTCCCGGTACCGCAGTCTTCGTCCCCCCGCCGGCGACGGAGGCGCATGAAGCCATCTCGGAGCTGGAGAAGTTCCTGCACGCCGACGATGATCACCTGCCGCCGCTTGTACGCGCCGGCCTCGCTCACGTTCAATTCGAGACAATCCATCCCTTCCTCGACGGCAACGGCCGCATCGGACGCATGCTGATCACGCTGATGCTCATGGAGCGCGGCGTCCTGGCAAACCCGGCCCTGTACCTCAGCTTGTACTTCAAGCAGCACCGGGCTAGCTATTACGAACTGCTCGGCCGCGTGCGCACCGACGGCAATTGGACGTCATGGCTGCTGTTCTTCCTCGAAGGCATACGCTCCACCGCTGTCGCCGCGCTGAGCACCGCCGAACGCCTCGAAGCCCTCGTCGAACGTGATGGCGCAACAATTCGGGCACATGCTGGGCGTTCAACAGGATCCGCGCTCCGCGTGCATGCAGCACTCGCTCGCACGCCCATCGTGAACGTGCGCTCTGCCATGCAGCAGACCGAACTCTCCAAGCCGGCAGTTCAGAACGCCCTGCAGCGCCTGAGCGAATTCAAGATCACTCGGGAGGTCACCGGTCAACGGCGCCATCGGCTCTTTGCGTATACCGAGTACCTGGACATTCTCAGCGAGGGAACCGAGCCGCTGTAGCGCCGGATCGGCCCGGACGACGGCCCCGCGAGGCGGCCCGGCGGGCGGCCGGGCGAGGCGGCCCGGCCTCTCGGGATTCCGCCGCTCGCGGCCGGGCTCAGCCTCGGAGATCTCGGACGCGCTGGGCTTTGCCTTCTGAGCGGGGGATGCCGTCGGGCTCGACGGTGCGGACGTCGACGGAGATGCCGATGCGCTGGCGGACGGTGGCGGCGAAGCCTGCGGCGATGGCCTCGTGGTCGCCGGCGTCGGGCTTGGGCTCCACCACTGCGGTGATGCCCTCCATTCGGCCCGCAGAGTGAACTTCGAGAAAGAAATGCCCGGTCAGCCTCGGATCGGCCGACACCAGCTCCTCGAACTGGCTCGGGAACACGTTGACGCCGCGGATGATGAGCATGTCGTCGCTGCGTGCCGCAACCCGGCCCATGCGACGCATCGAGCGAGCCGTGCCGGGCTGCAATGAGCAGATGTCACGGGTGCGGTACCGGATCACCGGCATAGCCACCTTGGTCAGCGAGGTGAAGACGAGCTCGCCCGTCTCGCCCTCGGGCAGTACCTCGCCCGAATCGGGGTCGATGATCTCGGGATAGAAGTGGTCCTCCCAGATCGTCGGCCCGTCCTTGGTCTCGACGCACTCGTTGGCGACACCCCCGCCGATGACCTCAGAGAGGCCGTAGATGTCGACGGCGTCGATGCCGAAGGCCTCCTCGAGCTCGGCCCGCATCGCCTCCGACCACGGCTCCGCGCCGAAGATCCCAACCCGCAGCGACGTCGACGCCGGGTCGATGCCCTGGTTGCGAAACTCGTCGGCGACGACCAGCGCGTACGACGGCGTGGCGCACAGCACATCGGCGTCGAAATCCACGAGCAGCTGCACCTGCCGGGCCGTCTGGCCCACCGATGCCGGCACCACGGTGCACCCGTACTGCTCGGCCCCGTAGTGCGCCCCCAGCCCGCCGGTGAAGAGCCCGTAGCCGTAGGAGACGTGGACCACGTCGCCCGGACGCACTCCCGCCGCCATCAGCGAACGCCCAAACATGTGCGCCCACATGTCCAGATCGGACTGCGTATAGCCGACCACGGTCGGCTTTCCCGTAGTCCCCGACGAGGCATGCACCCGCAGCACCTGCTCCCGCGGCACGGCGAACATGCCGAAGGGGTAGTTCTCGCGCAGCTCGGTCTTGGACGTGAACGGGAAGCGCGCCAAATCATCGAGGGTGTGCAGATCGGACGGGTGAACCCCCGCCTCGTCGAACAGCTGCTGGTAGGCGGGCACGTGTGCGTACGCGTGCGCCAGGCTCCACTTCAGCCGCTCCAGCTGGAGCGCTCGGATCTCCGGGATCGGGGCATTCTCGATGGGATGCAATCCCCGCCCGGCGGTGGGCTCGAACTTGGGCATCTGGCGGTTCCTCTTGTTGTCGGCGGATGGCAACCCTTGGCCACTACCGACAGTAATGGGCTTCGCCTAGGTCTCCTGTGAACTCGTCACGTCGCCTCGGTACAGAGCGAGCAGTTGGAGAGCTAGCACAGGGGTTAGCACTAGGCCTAGACGCGTGATAGTTGCCACGAGGCAAGCTCCAACGGCCACTGAACTTATTCGGAGGGCAACAACAAACGTCTTGATCGGCCAGACGACAGGGACTCCGATGACAATCCCGACGACCATAAGAGCCAATATCACGGCGAGCGGTGGATTACTCGGCGTCGAATCGTGCGAGACTGTCATTCCACTGCTTTGCCCTACAATAGGGAACATACTATCCAAGTCAAGTTCATCTCCGTGTAGAATCAGCAACAGGCCTGAAACCAAGAGCCAATATACCAGCCCTGCCAATGCGAAGTACCGCATTATCGCTTCTCGCCTGCATGTCCTGTACCGAGACATAATTGCTCTATTCCCCGCAATCAGCACGCTTGCACTACTGCAACTGTCGGCAGACTCACATTGCCAGACAAGACAGTCTCGGATGACTCCAACAATGCATCTCGTACCTCGTTGGGAGTAGTGTTCACATGGCAAGCGATGTATACCGCTGCGGCCCCGGCCACATGAGCGGCTGCCAGCGAGGTACCGCTTGGAGCAATGTCACCCTGCAGAGCCTCGAGTCGAGTTGTATGGATACAGACACCAGGGCCATATATGTCTACGCTGGTGCCAGTGTTACTAAAGTCAGCGATTTGGTCATCTACCCCTGGGCCACACGTCGGTGACCCTAGGCCACCAAGCGCACCATCAAAGTCAACGATAGCCCCCACGCTGATCACCTGGTTCAGTTTGGCCGGCACAAAGCCTGAAGCATCCGCTTTCTGGTTCCCGGCTGCCACCACTACAGTTACTCCAGCTTCATGCAGACGACACACTGCTTCGCGCAAACGGTCCGACTCGCAATCGGCACTGTCGGCCGTAAGGTCATCTGGTCGGTTGAAGGCTGTCAGCGCGACATCGATATCCTTGGCATTGTCGTATACCCACGCTAAACCACACAGGATGTCGTCTTCCGAAGCCAAAGTTTCGTTGGCAAACACACGGACGGCGTACAACGCTGCTCCCGGCGCAACTCCGACTATTCCTTCGCCGTTGTGTCTTGCGCCGACAACTCCCGCCAGCGAAGTACCGTGACCATCTGTATCGATCCAGTCATCGTCGTCATCGGTTGCACAGCTCACGCCGCCAACAACATTCAGATCTGGGTTAGATGCGTCGATCCCGGTATCCAAGATTGCTACACGAGGGGGCCAACCGGGACCTTTCGGAACCTTGGGGCCACCACGAACTCGAGTAATATTGCTCGGGACAATCTCGCCTTCCAGTGTAGCAGTGCCACGAATATCGGCCGTCTCGATGCCTCGATGATCGGTGCCGCACGACACGGAGAAACATAGAATTCCTCCGAATGCGACCGCCAAATAGAGCAAGGTCCGTGCATAAGTGTGTTCAAAAAACGCGTTTATCGCCCGAAGGGAATGGACTATCGCCCTAGTTGACAAAGCTACCTCTGACTAGAGATTCCATGCCGAAGGCCATCAACTGCGGTTAATCCACCAAAAGTTGTCAGTCTGGTTAGTACGCAGAAGATACGAACACCCACCGTATTTGTAGTTCAATACATAATGCTCTGCTGTCAGGTTGGCATAACCTACTGTTTGCACAGTGTGGCCCGCGTAGGTAGTCCCGGGCGAAAATGGAATAGGAAACGTACCAGTACAGATCATATTGGCAAAATAGGGATTGGAATAGGTAGATGACTCTCCAACGTAAATATAGTTCGAGTTTCGATCACTCCATGCGTAATGACTATCGCGACGCCATCCGCTCTCCGTTAGCCAGTTCGACCACCATCTCCACTTGCTAGGTGAGTATTGAGGTTGCTGGTTCCATACTTCAACTTGGGCGTGAACTTCCGACGTCGCCGGAAGCACCGGATACGCGAGTTCACGCACTTGAGAACGTGTCTTCGCCCTATAGTCCGGGATCTCCAGTCGGAAGCCATTGTCCGTTGCGCCACCGACGAGACTACCTTCGTTGATACCTGTCGGACTATCGGGAAGAGTAGCCTCATCAAGGCTTGGACCGGAAATGACGGCCGCCGAGCCACCATCATCTGCCTCATCTGCGGAACTGTCGGCCGGACCGGAATCAGCTACGACCCCAAATTCCACCACTCGCTTACAGCTCGCTGGGTCATACGATATTTCGACGAATGAAGTACTCACTTGCCTTCCAGTAGAGCTCCGGTTGATAAACTTACACCCTGTTACTTGATCTCCGCTAGCGAGAGTGACGGTTTCCTTACTGCCCTGCTCAATAGCGCGGATGGCGTCCACAAACAACTGGCCTGAGCTTGACGTTGATTCTTCGTATTGAATCACCGAAGGCCCAGACAGCTGGACGTTCTTTCCGATCCTAGGATTCGCCTCCAGTCGTATATGCCACTGAGGATTGCCTTCAAGAATTGGGTCATTAATGGCGTTCGCCAGCCGCTGGGTTATATCGATTTCATGGCCATCAACAGTGACACCGACAGGCATGATGGCATCTACTTCCACTGCTTGGGAAAACTGCCCCTCGCTGTCGAACGTCACCTTGTAGGGAGTGTGCGTTGCCAACACAACGGCCGGACCATCCTCGGCCGTGGATGGATTCGAGCTAGACGAACCCTCAGTGGCTTGACTGCTCTCGGTGGACGCAGACGCCGCCGATTGTCCACTTACGCTGCCTACTACAGAAATACAAAATGCAACTGAAATGACAATTGCCGAAAGAGAGAACTTCTTGGCCCCGCGAGTTCGGTAGTTCGCACGCTCCGGCATCATTGACCTCCGCGTATTGGGCTTGAGCAAAGGGAGCGTAGCATGTGCTTGCTGTGAGCTCTGCGAACTTTGGGAAGGTGCCGTACCGTCGCGGCAGACGACTGAGTACCGCTGCCGTCAACGTTGATCGGCAAACTCCGTCGCTTAGCGCCGTTACTCGGTTCCCACGGCCAGCATGCGATCGGCTGATGCTCCATGACTGACTTCCGTTTCACGATCCTCGTGGTGCCGTACATGCGCCGTCGCGGCGAGCAGATCGGCCTGGCCGGGTCGATGCCTGAGCGCTGGCAGACCCTCATGGATCACGTGCGGACCCAGATGCAGTTCGCCGAGTCGGTGGGGTACGACGGCTTCGCCATGACCGAGCAGCACATGCAGGTGGAAGGCATCGAGACCACCACCAACCCGCTGTTCTGGGATTACTTCGTGGCCCAGCACACCGAGCGGATGCGGGTGGGCCAGCTCGGCATGAACCTCACCGCTGTCAACCCGATCCAGCTCGCCGAGAACATCGCCATCCTCGACCACTTCACCGGCGGGCGCACTTTCGTGGGCTTCACGCGCGGCAACACGCCCCGCTGGACCGGCACGTTCGGCCAGCACCTCGGCATCACCTCCACCGAGTCCGACAAGTCCGAGGCCGACCAGCGCAGCCGCCGGGCCCTGTACGAGAACTGGCACCTCATCAAGTCGCTGTGGACCCAGGACAAGGTGTCGATCCAGGGCGAGTTCTGGCAGGCCCCGCCCGAGATGGAATGGCACTTCCCGCCGACCGACGACTTCGACCCGACGGCGGTCGACGAGAACAAGACGCTGCGCGAGATCGGCATCGTGCCCCGGCCGCTGCAGCAGCCGCACCCGCCGGTGTACGCACCGTTCAGCTACAGCATGGAAACGTCGAAGTTCTGGGCACGCGAGGGCGGCAAGATGGTCAGCTTCGTGGCGCCCGAGCGGCAGAGCTTCATCGGCACGGCGCTGGGCATCTACCTCGAGGAGGCGCACAGCTCGGGGCGCGACACCACGCCGGCCGATGCGCTGGCGATCGGCGGCCACCTCACGATGGGCCGCACGCCCGCCGAGGCCGCGGACCTCTACGCCGGCTTCGAAGAGCTGTTCAACTGGGCGTACAACGCCCCGCCCTACGTGGTGCCGATGGGACGGGTCTGGCGCGGCAGCCGGGAGGAGGAGCTCGACCACGTCGCCTCGCTGCACGAGGAGTTCGGCGTCACCGAGTTCTTCTTGTGGCACCACGTCGGCTACTTCACTCAAGACCAAGAGCTCGCCATGCTCAACGAGTTCGCCGAGGGCGTGATCGCTCCCCTGCGAGCAGGCTCCTGAGCCCGGCGGACAGCGGGCTGATGCACGGCCGGGCAGATCTGAGGCGTGACCTGTGTCTCGCAGCCACCAGCGAGAGCAGCACCGCCGCGCCATGACCGAAGCAACTGACCCAGCGCGGCTTCGGGGCGTCGCGGCGCTCGACAGCCGCCGCCGGGCGGTGGCGATGGCGATGGCGCTCAAAGCGGCGCTGGCGCTGTGCTTCGTGGTGGCCCTCGCCGTCACACTCCTCGGTTCCCGACGCAGCTGAGTCGAGTCCCGGACTGCAGCCGAACCTCCGGCGTTACAGAGTGCGGAGGCGGTCTATGGCTTCGTCGAGGACGTTGTGCTGCTTGCAGAAGGCGAAGCGGACCAGGTGGCGGCCCTCGTGGACGTTGTCGTACATGACGACGTTCGGGACTGCCGCCACGCCAATGCGTTCGGGAAGGCCCCAGCAGAACTCGATGCCGTCGTCGTGGCCGATCGAGCGGATGTCGGCGGTGATGAAGTAGGTGCCGGACGGCTCGAACACCTCAAGGCCCGTCGAGCGCAGCCCGGCAGAGAGCCGGTCCCGCTTCGCTCGCAGATCGTCGGCCTGGGCCGTGAAGTACTCGTCGGCGAGGTCGAGCCCCGCCGCGATCGCATGCTGAAACGGCCCGCCGCTGACGTAGGTCAGCCACTGCTTGGCGGTGCGCACCGCCGCCACCAGCTCCGGGCGAGCGCACACCCAGCCGATCTTCCAGCCGGTCACGGCGAAGGTCTTGCCGCCGCTCGAGATGGTGACGGTGCGATCGGCCATGCCCGGCAGCGTCGCGATCGGAATGTGCTCGCCGTCGAAGACCAGGTGCTCGTACACCTCGTCGGTGACCACGATGATGTCCCGCTCGACCGCCACCGCTGCGATGGCCTCCAGCTCGGCGCGGCCGAACACCTTGCCGGTCGGATTGTGCGGGCTGTTGAGCACCAGCAGCCGGGTCCGCGGCGTCACCGCCGCCGCCAGCTCGTCGGGATCGAAGCCGTAGTCGGGCGGGCGCAGCGTCACCACCTTGCGCACCGCCCCCGCCATCGAGATCACCGCGCCGTACAGGTCGTACCACGGCTCGAACGTGAGCACGTCGTCGCCCACCTCGGTCAGCGCCAGGATGCTGGCCGTCAACGCCTCGCTGGCACCAGCCGTGATCAGCACCTCGCTGTCGGCATCGACATCCATGCCCCAGAACCGCTTCTGGTGCCGGGCAACCGCGTGTCGCAGCTCAGCGATGCCGATGCCCGGCGGGTACTGGTTTGCCGTGCCGCTGCGTATGGCCGCCACCGCAGCATCCAGCACCTCGGTCGGCCCGTCGGTATCAGGGAAGCCCTGGCCGAGATTGATGGCCCCAGTTCGCACCGCCAGCGCCGACATCTCGGCGAAGATCGTCGACTGGTAACCCTGCAGGCGCGAACTCAGGTACCGCAGCCGTGCCATGTCGCGGAGGCTAGAGGAGAGGCGGAGGCAACTGCCTACTGGTACGACACGAACACCGGCAGCGGCGTGAGCGCCAGCACCTGTTCCGCGGTGGGCGTCGGCGAGTCCTCGTCGTAGAAGTTCTTCCAGCCCCACCAGAAACGCCCGGCATCGGGCGTGCCGGTCAGCGCATCCCAAGTGCTGTACTTCGTGTTGATCGGGCCCTGCCCGTCCATGTGGACTACCACCGCCAGCTCCGGGGGCGTCTCGATCAGTTCGCGGTCGGTGATCATCGAGAAGCGGAATTGGTGCAGCACCAACAGCTTCTGCGGCAGGGCCTCGTCACGCACGAGCTCGGCCAGCCATTGCGCAACCCGGTTGATCTCCGAGGCGTCGACGGTGCCGATCTGGCGCAGGTGCACCTGGCCGGGCTTGAGGCGCCACTCGGGATCCAGCGCCAACCCGACATGGGGAAGCCGAAGCAGCTCCTCGTAGTGCTTGGCCTGGGTGAGAAAATCGGTCCGCCCAGGCTGCAGATCCAGCACCACGTACATGTCGTTCGCCGCTGCGGCGGCGATCCACGGCCTGATGTCGTCGATGGAGGTCTCGTTGGAATAGTCGCCGTCACGGCCCGCTTGCGCTGAGGCGACGGTGGCGATGATCTCGAAGGCGAGCACCACGTCGGCTCCGTCGGCGTCGTAGCCCTCGGCAATGGACCGCAGCCGCGCCACTCCCTCGGCTGGGCCCTGCTCTCCGAGCACCCCGAGCTGCGACGTCGAGGGGTGGCCGTACATGGCCACCATCCGGCGAACGCCGTCGGCCTCGAACATGAGCAGCCCGCCGCCCGGCAGTTCAGCGCCACGGCGGACAACCTCGAGCTGCCACGCTGCTTCGGGCCCGAGCTCGGCGCGCACCTCTACGTCCGCTGCCCGGCTCAGCACCTCGCGTTCGGCTGGGTCCAGGGCCCGCGGGTCTCCCTCCAGCGCCATCGCCGCCCCGCCGAGGGGTCGCACGAGAGCGTCCAGCACGGCCGCTTGCTCGGAGCCGTCGACAATCCACACGCGCTCGTGCGGAACGCCTGCTCGGGGCCGCGGCGGATGCGACTGCACCGGCACCCGCTCGACGGCGAATCCGGCGAGCCGCCGCTGGACGATCTGCTCGCTGAAGCCCGCCGTCACGATCCGCTCCGGGGCGAGACGCCGGATCTCCGCAGCCAGGTCCTCCGAGGACCACGACTCGACGAGCAGCAGTGGCCCCCGGATCTCCTGCGCGGCCAGCGTGACGATCGCGTCGGGACTCCACGCGAGCGCCAGCCCGACCTCGTCGGCGCAGTCGAAGAGCGAGCGCGAGATGCCGAAGCTGAGTGCCACAGCGTCGGCGATTTCGAGAGCGACCTCGCCTGCGGAAGCTCGGGGAGAACAGTCGCGAACCGTCGTCGACGGGGCGGGCGGCTCGCTCGTCGCGGCGGTCCCGGCGGTCCCCGTCGTACTGGCCGGCTCGGAAGAGCCGACGGTCGCGGGACCTGTCGTCTCGGCGACCGCGGGAGCACCGACGCGCGCAGACGCAGCGGGCTCTTCGGTTTCGGGCCGCTCCAGCAGGCGCAACGAGCACGCACTGCTGAGCACAGCGAGAGCGGCGCACACCAGCACCGCACCGGACCGGATCGGCCGAGCGTCATGCCGCCGGGCCGGAGGGGGCTTCATCACCCGGGAGAAACTATTGAGTGCGGCGGCAATACTGGCGGCTATGCCACTGCCAGAGTTGAACGCCCATGTCCCGGCCCGCTACGACACGGCCGGGGTCGACCTTGCCTCGGTCGACGGGGTGCTGTCGACCACACGGTCGGTGCGGCTGCGCCTGGATCTCGAGCGCGACGTCCCCCACGATGTCGTGCTGGACTGCATCGACGTGGCCGAGCAGGCGCCCGGCGGCGGCAATCAGGCCAGCCGGCGCTGGCTGCTGATCCGTGATCCCCAGCAGCGGCAGGCCATCGGCGACATGTACCACTCGATCGTCGGCACGTTCATGCAGCGGGGGCGCGACGCGACTGCGGGCACAGGGCACCCGATGGAGCAGGTGATGAAGTCGGCGTTCCATCTCGCGGAGCACCTCGCCGAGGTGCCGGTCATCGTCATCCCGTGCGTGTGGGGGGTTCACGACAACAGCGGCAAGCCCGGCCTGTTCGACTCGGTGCTGCAGTCGGCGTGGAGCTTCTGCCTCGCTGCGCGAGCCCGCGGCCTCGCCACGGCGTGGACCACCGCCATCTTGAACTCCGAGGACGAGCTGCGCGAGGTGCTCGGCATCCCCGACGGCGTCACGCCGGTCGCGTTGCTGCCGCTCGCGTGGTCCAAGGGCACCGATTTCGGCGCGGTGCCGCGCCGGCGGGCCGACGAGATCGCCTACGTGGACGGCTGGGGCCGCACCTGGGAAGCCCGCGGCGACGAGACCGCCGCCCGCACCTTGGCCGAGGGTCCTGGCGCCACCGTGGAGATCGACATCGATGCACCTGCCGAACGGGTGTGGGAGATCGTGAGCGACATCAACGCCGGGGCTGATTTCTCCGAGGAGTTCGTGCGCGCCGAGTGGGCCGCGGGCTACGACGGCCCAGCCGCCGGCGCCAAGTTCATCGGCCACAATCAGCACCCCGCCATCGGCGAGTGGAGTATCGATCTCACCGTCACCGAGTACGAGCCCGACGTGCTGTTCGGCTGGGCGACCGGCGAGACCGAAGACGTTGCCGGGGCGCGGTGGCGCTACGAGATAGACGTGCTGCACGGCCAGCGCTGCCGCCTGCGCCACACCGTCCGCATCGGTCCGGGTCCGTCGGGCCTGAGCGCGGCCATCGAGGCGATGCCCGACAAGGAGCCGCGCATCCTGTCCCGCCGCCAGAGCGAGCACCTGGCAAACATGACCCGCTGCGTGGAGGGCATCAAGGCGCTCGCCGAGGGCAGCGCTTGACCGACACCGGCACAACCGGTCGCTGGGCGCCGAGCCCGACGGGCGACCTGCACCTGGGCAACCTGCGCACCGCACTGCTGGCCTGGCTGTTTGCACGCTCGGCGGGCGGACGCTTCCTGTGGCGCTTCGAGGATCTCGACGGCGCCGTGCGCCCGAAGTTCTACGACTCGCAGCTACGCGACCTCGCTGCGCTGGGGCTGGACTGGGACGGCGAGCCCGCCCGCCAGAGCGACCGCTTGGACCTGTACCGCGACGCGATCGGCGATCTGCGCCGGCGCGGACTCACCTACGAGTGCTTCTGCACGCGGAAGGAGATCGCAGAAGCCGCCGCCGCGCCGCACGGACCGTCGCCCGAGGGCGCCTACCCGGGCACCTGCCGACACCTGGCGCACGCCGAGCTCGAACGGCGACGCACCGAGGGCCGGCCGCCGGCGCTGCGGCTGCGATCGGGCACAGACGGTTCCGTGCCCGCCGAGGAGACCGTGATCGACCGCCAGCTCGGCGCCCACAGCGGCATCGTCGACGACTTCGTGCTACAGCGCGGCGACGGCACCCCGGCCTACAACCTCGCGGTCGTGGTGGACGACGCGGCACAGGGCGTGAACCAGGTCGTCCGGGGCGACGACTTGCTGCCGTCCACCCCGCGCCAGGTCCACCTGGCTCGCCTGCTGGGCCTCGATGCGCCCTCGCATGCCCACGTCCCGCTGGTGCTCAGCCCCGAGGGCCGTCGCCTCGCCAAACGAGACGGCGCCGTCACGTTCGCCGACCGCCTGTCACTCGGCGAGACGCCGCTCGACATCGTCAACCTTCTGCTGTCCAGCGCGGGACTCGACCCCGTGGCGACCCTCGACGGCCTCGCCGAGACCGCGCAGCGCTTCGACCCGGCGACCCTGCCACGACAGCCCTGGGTGTACGAGCCCCCTGCAATCCAGCCGTAGGGCACAGACGCCAGAGCTGTTGAGGCAGCGGCGCTACTCCATAACCCGGAGCTGGCCCGGGATGAACATCTTCTTCAGCTTGCGGCCGGGGAACAGCGGCGCCAACGCGATCGCGGCCAGCGCCACGACGAACGACGCTGCCATCTCCCACCAGTTCACTGCCACGATCATTCCGACATCGGGGACGGCCGTCGGCATCTGGAACAGCGCCATCCACAGCAACAGCGCGTAGCCGAACAGGCCGCCGAGCACCACGGCCACCACGCCCAGCAGCAGCCCTTCCACCGAGAGGTTCGCGATCACCCGCCGCACGGGTATGCCGTAGGCGAACATCGTGGCGTGATCCCGCGAGCGCTCGTCGACGTTGATGTTGGCGGTGTTGAACGCGATCAGCATCACCAGGAAGATGACGAAGACCTGCGTCACGACGAACACGCCGCTGGACTGCTCGAGCGAGTCCTCCAAGGATTGGAACGTCTCGTTCAGCCCCTGCACCAGTGCAACGCCCGTGCCGCTGCCGAAGAGTGCCCGCTTCACGTCGTTCAGGCTGCTGCCGTCTGCAGGCACACCGGTCACGATGTTGGCGAGACCGCCGAAGCCCCAGGTCGACGCCTGCGAGAGATCCATGTAGGCGTTGAGCCGCAGCGGGTGGGGATGTATCGCTGCGACCCGCAGGGTGCGTGTGTCGTAGGTGAACGCCCCGTCGACGAGCGCCGGATGCGTGACGGTGACTTCGTCGCCGACCCCCACACCGAAGTCACGGGCGGCCTTGTCGGCGAGCACGATGCCGGGCGATCCCTGCGACAGCGCGCCATCCGTCGCAGTCGGCGTCCACACAGTGCTGCCGAAGTCGACAAAGCGGACAGCGAGATCAATCCGGACCGGATCGTCGACGTCGTCTGGGGCGGCGGCGCCGACGTTGGCCCCGAGCACCAACCCCGGCTCGCCGAGCTGCACCGTCGGATTGGCGAGCACGTCGCGCACCTGCGGCCCCTCGACTGGGTAGAGCGAGTCCATCTGCACGGTGAAGCGGTCGGGCTCCCCGCCGAGCAGTTCCTCGTTGCCGTCGTCGAGCGTGGCCGTGAACGTGCTGCCCAGCCCCAGCATGGCGAACATGATCGCCAAGCTCATCGTGAACGTCAGCAGCGTCAGGAATGTCCGGCGGGGGGCCCTCATCAGGTTCCGGAACGGCATCCGCTCAAGGCTGCGGCCCGGCAATGGGATGCGGCTGATGATGGGTCCCAGGCTGCCGCCCCGCGATGCCAGATGACTCGAGCGAATCGCATCGACCGGCCGCACCCTGACGGCGCGCACGACCGGCCAGAGCACGGCAAGCACCGGGACAGCGAATCCGAGCGCCATGGCCTGTGCGTAGATGCCCGCCTGGACCGGCTGCTCGAAGATCGGCAGCCACGCGACCTCCTGCACGACGCTCACCGTCTGGATGGCGATCGCATAGCCCACGGCGACGCCCAGGATCATGCCGATAATGCCGATCTGCAGGCCGATCAGCAGCGGCCGGATGACGATCGACCGGGGACGCTCACCGATCGCCATCGAGTTGCCGATCTCGCGCCGCTGCGCTTCGACCATGCGCGCCGAGAAGTTCAGCGCGGCGAACGCAGCTCCGACAAAGAGCAGGAGCGAGATCGCGTTGTAGATGCCCTGGTCGATCTCCGGCGAGCCGGTCAAGCCGATGTACGAGGGCGTCGCCTCACGGGTGATGACATCGAGCAGCACACCGTCCTGCGACGCTGCGCCATCGATGAGCTGCTCGGTCACCGCCGCGGCATCGGCACCGGGCTCGAGCGTCAGCACGAGATCGTTGACCACGCCGGCCCGGCCCGAGATGTCCTGCGCAGCGGCCAGCGGGGCGAACAGCACCGCCAGGTTGGACCTGCCGAGCGACCCGTTCCCCTCGATGATCAGGAAGAACTCCGGTGATGCGGCGGAGCCCACGTAGTCCACACCGACATCGCCACCCACGGTCAGCGTGCCGCTCGTCGGCAGGTCCCAGAAGCTGGAGAAGCCCCGGTTGACCAGCACCTGCGGTGTGGCCGCTCCCCCCGCCGGCCTCACAGCGTCGTCGATCAGGTAGACGTCGTTGACGACAGGCTCGCTCCCCGACAGGTCCATGCCGACGATGCGCCCGTGCACCAGCAGTTCCTCGCCGTCGACGACGGTCTCGACCTGGGTGTCGAACATCAGCCGTTCGCTGTAGCGCTCGATGCCGTCGATCTCGCTGGCGATGCGGGCAAGCGAGCCGGCAGGCACGTCCCCGCCCTCGCCGACCGTCGCCCGCAGGTCGTACATGCTGGTGGCCTCGAGGCTCTTGTCGATGGAGACGAGCCTCCACTGCGTCACGCTCGAGAGGCCCGCGTACAGCCCGATGCCGATCGAGAGCGTGAAGCCGATGGCGACGATCTGGATCCAGCGTTTGCGCGCGTCCCGCAGGGACCAACGCAGCCGGAACAACCACATGCCTGCGGGCCTACCAGTGCAGTTCGGACAGCGGCGTCTTGCCGCCCTCCGGCGGTCCGTCGCTGATGATGTTCCCGCTGCTCATCTCGACCACCCGGTCGGCCATCCGGGAGATCTCGCGATTGTGGGTCACCACGAGCACTGCCCTGTCCTGGTTGGCCTGCTCGGCCAGCAATTCGAGGATCTGGGCGCCTGTCTTGAAGTCGAGCTCGCCCGTCGGCTCATCTGCCAGCAGCACCGGGTTGCCGGTGGCGAGCGCCCGGGCGATGGCGACGCGCTGCTGCTCGCCACCGGAGAGCTCGTGGGGGAAGTGGCCGAGCCGGTGGCCCAGCCCGACCGAGTCCAGGATGTCGGCTGGTCCGGCTGAGCCGCTGCGGCCCGAGACATCCATGCCGAACTCGACGTTCTCGGTCGCAGTCAGCCCCGGGAACAGGTTGAAGCTCTGGAAGATGAAGCTGACCGTCTCGCGCCGCAGCGCAAAGAGCTCGCTCGTGCTCGACGACGTGAGGTCTCGGCCTCCGACCGTCACCTTGCCCGACGACGGCGTGTCCAGCGCCCCGATGATGTTGAGCGTCGTTGTCTTGCCGCTGCCCGATGCACCGAGCACCACCACGAACTCGCCGGCGTCGACATGCAGATCGATGCCGGCCAGCGCGGTGACCAGCACCGGACCGACTTCGTAGTGCTTGGTGACGCCTTCAAGATCGATCACAGCTCAGAACTCCTCGTCCGCTGAGCAAACCGGCTGCGACAACCGTACGCGCATTTCGGGGTCGCCTAGGTGACAGCGCACTGTCAGCAACTCGGCCAGTAGCTGAGCGGCCGCTGCTCGGGCGGGGGAACCGGGCGATTGGCCAGCATCCGCAGATCCGAGATGAGCACCCGGCGGGTGTCAGCCGGGTCGATCATCTCGTCGATGCGCATGGTGCCGGCGGCGTCGAACGGGTTGGTGGCCTCGGCAACCTCAGCGACCAGCTTCAGCCGTTCGGCCTCGCGCTCATCGGGATCGCTCATGCGGTCCAGCTTCGAGCCGAAGGCCACGTTCACGCCGACTTCGGGATCCATGAAGCCGATCTCGGCGCCCGGCCAGCAGTAGATGCCGTGGCTCGGCATGCGGGAGCCGTTCATGGCCTGCCACGCAAGGCCGAATGCCTTGCGCAGGCACACCGTCAAGGTGGGCGTGGACGCATTCTGCAGGGCATGCATCATGCGCATGCCCCAGTGCAGCATCAGGTCGTGCTCGACCCGCTTGCCCACCATGAAGCCCGGCACGTCCACCAGGAAGATCATCGGGATGTTGTACGAATCGCAGATCGTTGCCAGCCGGATGATCTTGTGGCACGCCTGCGGGTCGAGCGTGCCCGCCCCGAACATCGGGTTGTTGGCGATGACGCCCACCGCGTACCCGTCCAGCCGGGCGAGTGCGCAGACCACATTTCGGGCGTAGTTGGGCTGCATCTCGAAGACCGACTCGGGGTCGCAGATGCGAGCCACCACACGCCGCATGTCGTAACCGCGCGTGCGCCGGGCCGGCACCATGCGGGCCAGCTCGGGATCGGGCCCGTCGCCGCCGCGTGGCTCGGCGCGCGGCGCCGGCTCCCAGGCATTCGACGGCATGTAGGAGAGCCAGCGGCGGATGGCGGCGTATCCCTCCTCGTCGGAGTCGACGCCGAGGTCGATCTGACCGGTCCTGCGTGAGTGGACGTCCACGCCGCCCACGTCCTCGAATGAGATCACCTCGCCGGTGGCGATCTCGAACACCTTGGGCGAGGTGACCGCCAGGCACGAGCCGCGCACCATCACCACGTAGTCGCTGAGCGCGGAGAGGAACGACGATCCGCCGAAGGACTGCCCGCAGATCATCGTGGCCATCGGCACGCGATGGCGCCGCTGGGCCATCTGGAACATCGCTCCTGGCTCGGAGATCCCCTCGGAGCCCATCAGATCGGGTATCCGGCCGCCGCCGGTCTCGCCGAAGTGAACGATCGGGATGCCCATCGCGAGCGCCCGGTCATACAGGCGGCTCTCCTTGCGGGTGCCGACGATCGAGCTCGAGCCACGCAGCACGGTGATGTCGTCGCCGAACACCGCCACGGGGCGGCCGTCGACTTCGGCGTGGCCGCCGATCTTGCCGTCGCCGGGCGTGATGTCGCGCACCTCGGGGCGCAGCGACCGGCTGAACGTGCCGATCTCGCGGAACGTGCCCTCGTCGCAGAACGCGTCGATGTGCTGCCGGATGGTGCGATCGCCTTCCTGGGCCATCGCCGCAACCTTCGACGCACCGCCCATGTCGCGCCGGATCACCTCGGCGTGGGCCTGCATGGCCGCCACACGTTCGGTGTGGCTGATGGCGTCGCCGTCGCCGTACTCAGGCATTGCTTGCCTCCTGCACCGTCGATTCACTCTCAGGCATCCGCGTAGTCCGCGAGGATCTGCCCATAGGTCTCGCCGAGCTGGGCCGGCCTGCGCCCCGGCACCATCACCTGGCTGACGCCGAGCTCCACGAGTTGATCGAGATGTGCCCGGTCGGTGGCGCCAGTGGTCCACATCTCGAGCGCATCGGGGTCGCGTCCTGCAGCCTCGGCATACCGGCGCGCTGCGTCGAACAGATCCCCGAGCACCTCCGCTGGCCGTTCGGCGGGGAAGAACACGTCGCCGAGCTCGCCCGCCCGCCGGGCGGCGCGGTCGCTGTGACCGCCCACCAGGATCGGCACCGGCTGCTGGATCGGCTTGGGCTGGCTGTACACGGGGTCGAAGTCGACGAACTCGCCGTGGAACTCGGCCTCATCGTCGGTCCACAGCACGCGCAGCGCCGCGATGTACTCGTCGGTGCGCGCACCGCGGCGGTCGAAGGGCACGCCGAGCGCCTCGAATTCCTCGCGCAGCCATCCCACGCCGATGCCGAAGTCGAAGCGCCCGCCGCACAGGCGGTCCAGCGACGCGATCTCCTTGGCCAGTATCAGCGGGTTGCGCTGGGGCAGGATCAGGATGCCCGTCGCCAGCCGGATGCGTTCCGTCACCGCGGCGGCGTACGCCAGCCAGATGAGCGGGTCGGAGTGGTCGAGCTGGCTTGCGCCCTTGAACAGGCGCCCGCCCTCGTCGTAGGGATAGGTCGAGCTGTACGACTTCGGCACCACCACGTGCTCGATCGCCCACAGCGAATCGAAGCCGACTTCCTCAGCAGTCTGTGCGGTCTCTTGTGCAGCAGCGCCGTCGACGTTGCCCATCAAGTTCGCGGAGATCAAGCCGAATCTCATCTGGGAGCCCCTGTCCGCCGCGCTCGGTCGGCGCGGCGGCGAACATCATGGCCGATCAGCGCCGCGCGTTCCCGCTGGGTCAGCTAGGCGGCGGCGGTGGCGAGCTCGGTGGCGGCGAGGCCGACCGGCGGAGCGTCCCACTCCTTGAGCACGGGCATCACCTCGGTGGCGAACAGATCCCGGTTGCGGCGCGCCTCTGTCCAGTTCATGCCGGCGAAGCACAGGTTCGGGAAGAACGCCGCGATGCCGATCTTGTCCTTGATGAACTGGATCTTCTCGAGCACCTGGTCGGGCGTGCCGAAGGGCATCAGGCGAGCGAAGTCCTCGGCCGCGCCGCGGGCGCCGTGGCGGTCGATGTACTTGGAGATGCCCTCGTAGAACTCGTAGCCCTTGACGCCCTCGTGCGGCCGCTTGGGTCCGAACTCGTAGTGCTTCATCACCGTGCCGTAGTAGTTGCAGATGTGCTCCATCGCCTTTTCCTCGGCACGTTCGGCGTTGGTGTCCACCCAGCAGAATCCGCCCGACAGCGGAGGCGGAGGCGGCGCGGTGTGATGGTTGACCCACTCGCCCTGGTATGCGGCGAAGTCCGACTCGACGATTTCCCACGGCTTCTGGGGGATGACCAGCAGGCCGATGCCGAGCTGTGCCATGAGCGGCATGCCCTCGGGAGACACCGCCGCGGCATAGGTGCGGCCCTTGAAGGAGTGCTCCGGGGTCGGGCGGATGTCGCGGCGGGGCTGCTGCACGAAGTCGCCGTCGTGCTCGACGTAGCCCTGCTCGAGACCCTCGATGAGCATCTTGGCGTACTCCAAGAACCGCTCCCGGCTGGAGTTCATGTCCACCCGGAAGCCCTCGTACTCGATGCGGGCCAGGCCGCGGCCGATGCCCAGGATGAGCCGGCCGCCCGAGAGGTTGTCGAGCATGGTCACCTGCTCGGCGACCCGCATCGGGTCGTGCCACGGCAGCACGATGACCGCGGTGCCGAGCTGCAGGTTGGTCTTGCCGGCGACCCAGGTCAGAAACTGCACCGGGTCGGGGCACATCGTGTAGTCGGTGAAGTGGTGCTCCACCGTCCAGATCGAGTCGAAGCCGAGATCCTCTGCTTCCTCGACCATGCGGATCTCCTGCTCCCAGACCTCGCGGTCGGAGAGCGCGTTCTCCGGATTCTGGAAGACGGCCGAGTAACCGACGTGCATGATGTGCCCCCTGGATCTGGCCGCTGATGTTGCAGCCAAAATCTAATGTTAGGCAGATTCCCAACCTGGCGCGGCCGGGCCGCCGTGGCCGTGCGGTTGTGGCCGCTCTTCGGGCGTCCGATGCACGATCCCGAGCCGGGGAGTTAGCGTCACCATCGAGTCGAATCAGGGAGCTCGGCCATGGAGACAACGGCAGTAGCGCGCAGCATGCGCGGCTCGGTGGGAATGCTGGCGATGGACTGGTTGATGGACCCGTCCACGCTGGAGAAGGCTGCGCAGCGCGGCATGGCCGAAGGGCTCGGGGCCTACGCGACCGGCCGGCTAGGTGTGCTCGGCGAGTGCCCGGTCGACAACGTGATCGGGGCAGCGTTCTTCTGGAACCCAGAAACGATGCGCTCAGCCACCGAGGCCGGACGCGCTGTCATGAACCCGTCGCAGGGTGCGCTGATCTGGGCCGACATCTGTATCGAGTATGGCGAGAAACGACTGGCCGGAATGGAGGGCGCGGAGCGCCTGGGCGAGCTGCTCGAGCGGGTCGTCGACGCTGCTGCCCCCCAAGGCGCACCGACTTTTGCCGGCTGGCGGGCCATGCCCCGGCCTGGCGAACCCGGGCCGGCCCACGCGTTCTTCATGGCTCAGATCATGCGCGAGCTGCGCTTCGGCCGGCACGCTGTGGCCGTGCAGGCGCTGGGCATGGGGCCGCTCGAGGCGATCCTGTCGGGCCCAGCCGGCGAATGGAACGCCGAGTTCTTCGGATGGCCCAAGCCCTATCCCGACGTCAGCCACCTTGCGGATGCCCGCGAGGAGATCGAGTCGCTCACCGACAAGCTGCATGCGCCCGACTTCGAGTGCCTCACGCCCGATGAGCGGGGCGAAGTACGCGAGCTGGCCAAGGCGGCACGCTTCCACAATCCCGACGAGTAGCCACGGCCAAGCCGGGGGCCTGAGCGGCCCGAGAGCCCGAATTCGATCGAGATCGAGAACAGCAGCGGGCAGCAACAGGCAGCGCCCAGCCCAGCCAGATCAGTCGGCGAGCAGATCCTGGTGCTCGCCCAGACGTGGCGCCCGTGTGGCGCGCCACGGCGTGGCCGAGAACTGGTAGGGCGCGCCCGGGTAGGTGACCGGGGTGCCGTCGTGATCGATCTCGACGGGAAAACCGCGGGCCACGAAGTGCTCGTCGGCCGACATCTCCTCGGGCGCGTAGACGATGCCGCAGGCCAAGCCGATGGTCTGCAGGCCCACGAAGAGCTCATAAGCGCCGAGCCGCTCGGCCAGGAAGTTGATGGTGTCGCGGCCCGCTCCGAACACCTCGGCGCTGAGCGGGTCGGCGTCGAGGTGGAGGATGTCGATCTGCTCGTAGCTCTCGCCGAGCGCCAACAGCTCGGTGTAGGGACACTCCTCGAACAGCCCGAGCTCGGCCACCCACTCGGCCAGCGCCGCGAACTCGGGGCCGCGGCGGGGCGGCACGCCCGTGTTGAGCCAGCGGCCGTCGGCGCACTGCACCTGGGTGGGCTCGCTGATCTGCGGCAGCGCGTGGCGACCGGTCTGGCGCTGCACTTCGATCTGCTGGTTCAGCCAGAAGTAGGTCGCGAACTCGCAGGTCGCGTTGGCCGCAGCCAGCATCGACACGTCGATGAGCTGGCCCCGGCCCGCGTGCTCTCGCCGCATCAGTGCCGCCATCAGCGCGATCACCGCGTACTGGCTGCCCATGTGCAGGCCCTGATTCCCGCCGCCGCGCACAGGCGGTATCGAGTGATCGTCGTAGCCGCACGACCACATCGGCCCGCCCTCGGCGAGCACGGTCAGATCGGTGGCCGGCGGGTCGGGGCGATCTCGCCCGTTGTGGGTGATCGAGACCCAGATGAGCCGTTCGTTGCGTGCGAGTGCGGCTCGGGCGGCATCGCCCGAGGCGCCGAGTTGGTTCCAGTCCAGTCCGAGGCTGTCGAGTCGGCCCAGCGGCTCGGCCTCGATCACAGCGTCGGCGGTGCTCACAAGGCGCTTGAAGTCGTCCGCGCCCTCGGTCTCGTCGAGGTCGAGCACCACCGAGCGCTTCGACGTGTTGTAGTGCCACCACCACAGCGCGCCTTCGGGATCGGGCTGGTCGCCGGCGAAGGGTTCGTAGGCACGCATCGGCGAGCCGCCCGGCGGCTCCACCACGATCACATCGGCGCCCATGTCTGCCAGCAGCTTCCCAGCCAGGGCACAGCGCTCAGAGGTGACCTCGATCACCCGCAGCCCGTCGAGCGCACGTGCGGCCGGCGGCGCCCCCATCAGATGACCCCCGCGGCGGCGAGCTCGGCGAGCTCGTCGGCGCTGTGCCCCAGCACCTCGCCGAGCACGTAGTGGTTGTCCTCGCCCAGGCAGGGTGCGGCGCGGCCGATGGCCCAGTCGTTCTCGGACAGACGCATCGGCAGTCCCTCTACGCGGGTGTCGCCGAAGCTGCTGTGGGGTGCGGTCACCCACATGCCCCAGTCGCTCGTGCGGGGATCGCCGTCGATGCGCTCGCTCGGCCGCAGCACCGGCGCTGCGGGCACGCCGGCCGCAACGAGCAGCTCGGCCGCCTCGGCCTTGCCACGCTGGGCAGTCCACTCGCCGATCAGGCGCTCGAGGCGGTCCTCCTCCGCGAGGCGTCCGGCGAGGCGGTGCCAGCGTTCGTCTGTGGCCCACGGCCGATCGACTGCGGCAGCGAAGCGCTGCCAGTCGTCGTCATCGCGCACCGCGATCGTCACCCACTCGTCTTCGCCCCGGCAGGCCCACACGCCATGCGGCACCATCGCCGGCGACCGGGACCGGTTGCTGTCGGGCATGCCGTCGCGCCGGGCCGGGCGACCGTTGACGGTGAAATCCAGCGACGCCGCTCCGTGGAGCGTTCCCGCTGCCTCGATGCAGGCGAGGTCGACCCACTGTCCCTCGCCGGTGCGGCGACGGTGATAGAGGGCCATCAGGATCGCCATCGCCATGTAGTACGCCCCGGTGTGATCCATGAATGAGTAGCCCCACCCGGCCGGAGGCAAGTCGGGCAGGCCCGACTGGAAGGTGAGACCCGACACGGCCTGCGCAATCGGGCCCCATGACCGGAAGCCGGCGTAGGGCCCGTCGGCGCCGAAGCCGCAATTGGAGACGTACACGATGTCGGGCTTGAGGGCCCGCTGGGCCTCGTAGCCGAATCCGAGCCGCTCGAGCACCCCAGCGGCGAAGTTCTCGGTGACCGCGTCGCTGACCGCGATGAGCTCGGCGAGCAGCTCCTTGGCCCGATCGTCGCGCAGATTGAGCGTGATGCCGAGCTTGGCGGCGTTGTGGTTGTTGAACGATCCGCCGGCTTCGATGCCGCGGTGCTCCCCGATGAACGGCTGCGTGCCCCGCAGGATGTCCCAGCGGCCCTCGTTGGCCGGATCCTCGATGCGGATGACCTCCGCACCGAGCGCAGCCAGGATCTTGGTGGCGCCCGCTCCGGCGAGCTGCCCGGTGAAATCGCAGATGCGAATGCCCGCCAAGGCGCCCGGCTCGTCAGGATTCGGCCAGTTGGGCGGGCAGTGGTCGGGATCGATCACGGCACGAGATTGCGCATGGGCGTGCGGGCGCGGCCGGGCTGATTCGCCAGCGCCCGCGCACGCTGCTGGCAGTCTTCGAGGGCATCTCGCAGTGTCGCCGTCCACGCCGTCATGTCCGGCCGCCTGGCACGGCCGCCGTCGGGACCGGTCGGCGGAGCGAACGGCTCCCCCACCACGATCGCGACCTGCGTCCGCTTGGGGAACCTCGCCCCGCTGGGCATGGCCTCGCGTGTGCCTGCGATGCCCACCGGCAGCACCGGCGCTCCCGACTTCGCTGCCAGCCATGCAGTGCCGTCGAACACGGGGCCGATGTCGTCGGAGGGCTGGCGTGTTCCCTCCGGGAAGACCAGCATCGCCTCGCCGCCCTTCAGCAGCCCGAGCGCTGCCTTCATCGCGTCGAGGTCAGCCTCGCCGCGTCGAACCGGGAACGTGCCGATCGAGCGCATGAACCAGCCGAGCGGCTTGGGATGGAAGAGCTCCTCCTTGCCGAGGTAGCGGACCCGGTGATGGGACATGCTGCCGACGAGCGGGCCGTCGAGATGGCTGCGGTGCACCGGCGCGAAGATCAACGGGCCATCCGCCCGCAAGCGCTCGTACCCAGTGACTCGCAGCCGGTAGATCCGGAACAGCAGCGTGCGTATGAGCCCCCGCGCTGCCCGCCACGCCAGCAGTCCGGCGAGACCGTCGTCGGCCAGCAGTCCTGCGGGCCCTCGCAGCTTCCATCTGCTCACGGCAAGATTCTGGCGTCTCGGCAGGGTTCCGCGACGATCCAAGATCCGCCATGTCACTACGCTCGGCGCCATGCCGGTTCCTGCAGACATGGTGGGCGAGACCATCGGCCCTATCTCCCATGACGTCGACGAGCGCTGGACGATGGCGTATGCGGCCTCGCTCGGCGACACCCACGACTGCTACTTCGACAGGCTGGCCGACGACGGCGTGGTGGCCCACCCGATGTTCGCTGTGTGCCCGGAGTGGCCCGTCATCGTGGCCGGCCGAGACATCTCCGACCGGTGGGGCATCACGCCCGACGAGGTCCGGCGCTCAGTGCATGCCACCCATGACCTGACGATCCACCGGCTGGTGCGCCCCGGCGACCGCCTCAGCACCAGCGTCACCTACACCGGCGTCGAGCAGCGCAAGCCCGGCACCTACCAGACGATGCGCATCGACACCGTCGACGCCGACGGGAAACCGGTTGCCACGACGTATCAGGGCGGGATGTTCCTCAACGTCGAGACCGTCGGCAACGACAAGCGCGATCCCGATGCGCCTGCCGAGCCGGATTTCGGCTCGCTGCCCGTCCAGCCCATGGCCGAGATCGGGGTGCCCGTCGCGCACGGTGCTGCGCACACCTACACCGAGTGCGCCCGCATCTGGAATCCGATCCACACCGATGCGGCCGTCGCGCGCAAAGCCGGGCTGCCGGGCATCATCCTGCACGGCACTGCGACGCTTGCGCTGGGCGTCTCGGCTGTCGTGGACGCCGTCGCCGACGGCAATCCGCACCGCGTCCGCCGGATCGTCTGCCGCTTCCGCGCCATGGTGCTCATGCCCTCCACCATCACCGTCCGCATCTGGGACGTGGTGCCCGCGGGCGACGACAGCGGTGCATCGGAGGCCGTGCGCTTCGATGTGCTCAACGCCGAAGGCGGCCCCGCAGTCGACCGGGGCGTGATGTTCCTCAGCGACTGACCTCAGCGCCCGAGCGACGTCGGCACCTCGACGCAGCAGAGCCAGTCATGAAGCAGCTCCGCTGCTGCGGCCCCGCGAGCGGTTCAGCTCAGGTGCTGAGCGAAGTGATCCAGCGTGCGCTGCTTGGCCAGTGCTGCCGCATCAGGGTGATAGCTGGCACGGGCATCGCAGTTGAAACCGTGATCGGCACCGTCATAGATGTGCACGGTGATGTGATCCCAGCGTGCGTCGATGGCATGCACGTTCTCGAGCGGGATGCCGTGGTCCTCGGTGCCGAAGTGCAGCAGCAGCGGGGCGGTGGGCCGCTCGTCGAGGTGGGGCATGATCTGCCCGCCGTAGTAGCCCGACGCCGCAGCGATCTTGTCGGCCAGGCGGACTGAGGCCACGTAGCACATCGACCCGCCCCAGCAGTAGCCGACGATGCCGACCTTGCCGCCCTCAGCCGCGCAGTCGGCGGCGGCCGAGATGTCGTCCATGACCTGGTCCACGGTGAGATCGTCGAAGGCGATCTTGCGTCCCACGTCGATGCCCTCGGCGTCGTAGCCCAGCTCGACGCCGCCTCGCACCCGATCGAAGAGCGCCGGCGCCACCGCCAGGTATCCGTCGGCCGCATAGCCGTCGGCGACGCTGCGAATGTGGTCGTTCACTCCGAAGATCTCCTGCACGACCACCACGCCGCCCTTGGGCGGACCGTCAGGATCGGCACGGTAGGCGCTGAAGGTCACGCCGTCTGAAGCTGTCAAGGAAATCGTCTGTCCCATGGCGCCAATGTCTAGCGGCCGCGATGCCTGCAGTCCGCGGTTGCGAGAGCCCCATGCTGTGCCTGATGTTCATGGGGCTGCGAAGGTCACGTTCCGCTCGGCGTCACCGACATCTGCCCACTTCAGCCTGACCGCTTGATCAACGACCCGATCTCCTCGGCAGCGCGGTAGCGCGACGCGAAGCTCGGCAGCACCATCAGCTGATCGAGACCGGCAGCCTCGAGCTCGGCGATCTTCTCCACCAACTCATCGGCGTGGCCCACGATGCAGGCTGCTTCGATGAGCTCCGGAGTCGCGAACTGGACCTCGTCGGGGTGCAGATACGTACCGTGGCCAGCATGGATGCGATAGTGGCGTTCGGCTTCCGGACTCTGCTCCACCAACGCGACATAGTCGTCCCACACGCTGCGGAGGTGGGGCGGCGGATCGACCCCGAACTGGCGGAAACGCTCATAGGCGTAGTGAAGGCCCATCACCGCCATCGGTCCACATTGCTCGACGACACGATCCGAGGTGAGGTCCTCACCCGGCTCGAGCACCGCCATCGCCGTCAACGTCGTCAGCTGGAAGCTGTCCTCGTCGAACTCGCGACCGGCACCGGCGGCGCCGCCTGCAGCATTTGCCAGGCAACGCTCGACTGCACTGCGCTGGGGTGGCACCGCTGCGATCAGGCCGTCACCGTACGCGCCGGCGAGGGCCTGCCCCTTCGGCCCGAACGCCGAAACGTGGATCGGCACCGGATCGATCACGTTGACGAACCCCAGCTCGGCCATCTGGAAAGCGACGTCAGTGGTCTTGCCCCCGTGGGTGAACGGTGCTTCTTCGCCCCTGAGCAGTCGACGGGTGGTGTCGAGGAACGCCTCGAACTCAACCAGGCGCGCTGGCTTCCGTGCCATCAGCCGCCACGCCGTGAAGCCGTTGCCCACGCCCAGGAACGTTCGACCGGGAGCCAACACGTTGATGGTGGCGATGCTGTGCGCTGTGACCGGCGCGATCCGAGTATCGACGACCGATACCCCAGTACCCAGCTTGATGCGCGTGGTGCGGTCGGCTGCCAGTGCCATGCACGAGTAGCAGTCAGACCACAGCATCTGTGAGTCGGCGAACCAGGCCGCATCGAAGCCCAGGTTCTCGGCCCGGACCACCAAGTCGATGTCGTCGATCTTCGAATGCAGACAGATCCCGAACTCCATTGTCTCCCCTCTTCTTGATGCTGGGCGTGATCGGTCGGTCAGTCCTCGAAGCCGAAGGGCCGTGCCGGGTTCTCGACGAGGATGCGGTGGAGCGCTTTCTGGTCCGGTTCGTAACGGTAGAGGAAGTCGACGAGGGCCTCGTCGCCGCAGTAATCGATTTCTTGCCTTCGACAGGCATCGCTAGAGTCGCATATCAACGAGAAGCGGGAGGTCGAAGATGGCAGACATGCTGATTCCGGATGTTCCGGACGATGTTGTCGCTGCAGTCGATGCGAACGCCGACCGCGCGGGACTCTCGCGAGCCGACTACATGCACCGAGTGCTCCTGCGCGAGCGCGACCGCGCGGCCGTCGCCGAGGCGCCGGCCCCTGAAGACCCGCTGGAGTGCTTCCGCAGGCTTGCCGAGACGTTTGCCGACGCCCGAGATCCAGAGATCATGGCCGGCGCGTGGCGGTGACAGAGTGGCTCATTGACACCTCTGCGATAGTTCGTCTCGATACCGCATCCGATGCCGCTGAGTGGTTCTCGCGCATCCAGCGCGGACTGGTACGAATCTCGACCGTCACAAGGTTGGAACTCGGCTTTTCCGCTCGATCTGCCGCGCAGTATCGGCAGCGCTTTGCGGAATTTCCCCTGAACAAGATGCCGACGCAAGACCTGACGCCGATGGCCGAGGGTCGGGCTGTCGAAGTTCAACTGCTGTTGGCGGAGCAGGGTCGCCACCGCGCTCCGTCAGTTGCGGACCTTCTGCTCGCTGCGACTGCCGAGCTCGCGGGACTCACCATTCTGCACGTCGACAAGGACTTCGAGCTCATCGCGGAGATCACCGGCCAGCCCGCCGAAAGACTCGCTCTCCAACGCGCCGAGTGAATTCAATCCTTCTCGGAAGTCTCCCTCTCGTGGTCCGCTACGTCGTCGAATGCGTCGGCCAGCCATCGCAGTCGAGCCGCCACGGTTCGGCCAGGCGCTGCCGGCACATAGTGAGGATCGGCGGTCTCGGGTTCCGCGCGCGCTATCGCTCGTAGCCACGAACTGCTGAGGAAGTCCAGTGCAGCCGCAACCTCGCCGCTGAGCGCAGCGCCGCCCAGTGCAGCCTTCTTCGCAAGCGAGAATCGCACCAGTTGTCGGTTGGCCGGACCGAAGTCCGCCGCGATGTCGTGAACGGCCTCGCCCACTTGCGCGAGCAGATCCCGGCGTGCCGTCGCTTGAGCGCGGGCATCTGCAATGGGACTGAGGTCGATAGCGCCCCCTCGCGGGTCACCTTCGGAGTCAACGAACAGCCAGAAGTAGTCGGCTACCGGCAACGGCACCTCAGCGTGGTTGCGACACAGCAGCGCGAGTTGCTCAGCACTCAGTACGGTTACGGAGGCGTCAGCCGCGAACTGCAGCAATCGAGACCGCGGACTCGGCCCCACGAGCACCGAGAACGCCGCTGCGTGCTGCTCCCGGTGCAACGCCAACGCCGGCCACGTCACCTGAAGGTCAGCGAGCCTGCCATTCGTCGCGGCCTTCGCATCGACCGCCACCAAGTAGGTCCATGATGTCGAGTCATCGGGTCTTTGAGCTTCCGGCGGTCGGACGCCCGTAAGCAGCACATCAGTCTGACCCGGGCCGCTCAAGCGCTCAGCGCCGAATCCCAGAAACGCGAACGCATCGCGCACAGCGACCTCGAATTCCTGATGCATGGAACCGTCGCAAGAGAGTGACTCCAGCCGGTCGCCAATCTCGGCAGCCACATCATGAGCAGAACGGCCCAACTTCGTACCGGGCGCCGCGGCCTCCGCGCCCCGATCCTCAATCGCGTCAACGTCGCTGCCTTCTCGTGTTGCGCCTTGCGTCGTCCCACCCGCGGAGTCAAGCGGGAGTGACGACATATGAGCGCCCTTCGGTGACCCCGCCGCGTCCGTCCCAACCGAGAAAGGTGGCGGCACGTCACCCCGCAGCGGAGTGTCAGCCGACGGCACATACAAGTCAACCCGTTCCAAGAACGCAATTCCTGCGCCGTTTGCTTGGTAGGAGTGGCCCGTCAGGTGTTCGGCAAGGCCTGCGGACCTGAGCCATCCGAGTCGATACGCGACTGGCGAGTCCTTCTTCCAAGCGAGGCCGTAGCGGCCGTTAGCCGTCTCAAGCAGGGATTTCCGTGTTCTAGGGCCTCGAATCTCGTGGAGCAATTCGCCCACGAACTGGAGATTCGCGTGCATAGTGCCGATGATGATCTCCGGACGCTGCGCAGCCAAGTACCGGGCGCTCGGCGCCGCGACTCGAATTCGGCCGTCGTGCTGCTGCAACAAATCGCAACTGCGTATGAACCAAAGCTGCTGCTGGGCTACCCGAGGTCTCAGGTTGAACTCTGCCGCGTAGCGCTGCTGGAGCACCGCCTCCGTGGGTTCCTCGTCACGGCAAATCTCCAGTATCCACCGGAGCGTGTCGAGGTACTGCGTGTAGCCGCCTGCGAGCGGCAGAACTGACTTTCCTCGCTGATCCCACGGCCTGGCCGTGGGCAGGAAGGCTGCAATGTCGTCGGGCGCGGAGCCCATTCAGATGAACTCCATGCTGTGCCCGATGTTCATGGGGCTAGGTGAGCCCCATGAAGCGGCGGGCGTTGGTGTAGACGACTTCGTCGCGGAGGCTGCTCACCTCGTCGTCGAAGCCTTCGAAGGTCTCGTTGAGCTCGGCGAGCGCGCCGGGGAAGGTGCAGTCGTAGTGGGGGTAGTCCGAGCCCCACACGACGGTGTGCGCCAGGCCCATCGCGGCGACCTGCTCGAAGGCCTCGCCCTCGCCGGCTTCCATCGTCACGAAGCACTGCTCGGAGAAGATCTCGGTGGGGTCGCGCTTGAGCCGGGGCACGAGGTGGCCCATGGCCTCCTTGTGCTCGTCGAGCCGGTCGAGCCAGTAGGGCAGCCAGCCCAGGCCCGACTCGAAGAATCCCACCCGCAGCATCGGATGGTCGTCGAGCACGCCGGAGGCCACCATCTCCATCACCGATGCCATCTGCTCGAAGGGATGACACACCATGTGGACGTAGAACTGGTTCTCGTAGCGGGTCTTGGCGAAGCTCGGCATGCCCGAGCCGAAGCTGCCGTGGATGCCGACGGTCAGGTCGTGATGCTCGGCGGCCGACCACACGCGGTTCATCTCGTCGGAGAACAGCTCGAGCCCGTGATAGCGCTCGGGGCGGAACGTGATGCCGGTCAGCCCGGCGTTGGCGACCTCTTCGATCACCTTGACCGCCCCGTCGACTGACTGCAGCGGGCACACGCCCATGCCGAACAGCCGGTTCGGGTCTTCCGAGCAGAAGTCGGTCATCCAGCGGTTGTAGGCACGGGCATTCTCGACGGCAATGTCAGGGTCGTTTATGTCGCCCGAGATCAGCATGAGCGACGGGAACATCAGCGCCGCGTCGAGGCCCTCGTCGTCCATCACCGACAGGCGGGCAGCCGGGTCGTAGCTGCCGGGCACGATGTCGTCCCAGGTGACCTTGGTGCCGTAGGCATGCGGGATGCACGCCGGTGCGATGCCGTTGCGCAGCTTCTTGCCCTCAGCGAAGGCCGCATCGCTGCCGTCGTCCATGATCCGGCACTGCATGATCAGTTCCCGGTACTTGGGATCGGCGTATTCCAGCCACACCGACGTCGGCTCCGCGATGTGCGCGTCGGCGTCGTACACGGGCACCTTGCCGTTGGCTGCCAGCGGCCCCAGGCTCTTGCGTTCCTCAGTCATGGCCATGTCACGGCCTCCCCAATTGCCCCTTGCGACACGCCCATTCTGCCCCACCCCCGCGAGCGGCGCAGCCCGATGGCGGCGTGCCCCACTGTCCGAGCAGACCCCGGCGCCCGGGCGCCACAGGCGTCTGAGGCTCAGTCGGCGTAGAGGACCCGCAGTCCCCGGCTGACGGCCGGGCCGACCACGGTGTTGTGGTTCTCACCCGGGAAGACGTGCCAGGTCGAGTCGATGTTGCGGTAGCCGCGTTCGGAGAACTGATCCCAGAACTTGGCCTGGGGCGAGTATTCGTCGGTCTCGTTCTCCCCCATCGACATGAACACCTTCACGGCGGGATCGCCGCCCGCGGCGTGGTGCTCTTCCTCAAGCCGGAACATGACCTCGTAGTCCCACCACACCGACGGGCTGGCCAGCAGGTAACGGTCGAACATCTCGGGTGCGTTGAACAGCACGTGCAGCCCGAACAGCGCCGTGAATGAATGGCCGACATAGGTCGGCTCGCCGACGTGGTAGCGGTCGTACAGCAGCGGCATCACGTCACCGGCGAGCCATTGGCGGAATTGCTCTGCCTGACCCGTCTCGGCGGCAGGCGCGCGGATACCGGTCATCGGGGGCGCCTCGGCCGGCGTCACCGTGTAGTCGATGGCCCGCAGATCGAGCATCTCGCGCATGTCGGGAGTGTCGTGCGCGATGCCGGCGACGACGCAGCGGGGCGTCTCGCGCGACATCGACAGAATGCGGGTGGTGTCCACCGCGGTCCCGAAGGTCCACGGTGCGTCACAGCAGACGACGAGCGGGTACGGATTGGCCGCGTCAGGTCGGTAGCCCATGGGAAGCGCCACCCATACCTGATAGCTGCGGTCGGCGTCGTCCCTGTGCAGGACGTGCGTCTCGATGGGCCACGCAGCCTGATCGTTCACGGCCGGGATGCTATTGCGAGGGGCTACGTCTTGCGGCTGATCATCGTCAGGCCATCGCCGATCGGCAGCAGCACGGTGCGTGTGCGCTCGTCAGCGGCGACATAGTCGTTGAACGCACGCATCGCCTCGGTGGCATCGTCGTCGCTGGCGGGATCGGCGACCGTGCCGCCGCGCAGCACGTTGTCGACCAAGATCACGCCTCCGGACGAGAGCCGGCCGACGATCTCGTCGTAGTAGGCGGGATAGCTGGACTTGTCCGCGTCGATGAACGCCAAGTCGATCTGGGGTTCGGGCGGCAGCGCACGCAGCGTGTTTATTGCCGGTCCGATGCGCAGGTCGATGCGATCAGCCACGCCGGCGCGCTCCCAGTACCGGCGGGCGATCGATGTCCATTCCTGGGACACGTCGCAGCAGATGAGCTGTGCTCCCGGTTCCAGGGCATTGGCGACGCACAAGGCTGAGTACCCCGTGAACGTGCCCACCTCGACGGCCAGCCGGGGGCGCAGTGCCGTGGCCAGCACCGTCATGAACGCTCCCTGCAGCGGGCCAATCTGCATGCCAGCCACCCGCCCGAGCGATGCCGTCTCCGTAATCAGTTCGCGCTGCAACTCGGTGGGCTGCAACGAATGTGCCGCCGCATAGAGCGCAGCGCGCTCCTCCACAAACGCCGAATCCCGAGACACCCGAGCGAGGTTATGTTGCACAGATGGATCGTCGGCATGTTCAGCCGCTCGACACACCGCCGCCAGACTGCTTGATGCTCGAATACAGGGGTTACATCGGCGAAGTCTTCGACGACGAAGAGGCGGGACTGCTGCACGCGCCCGTGGTCAACAGCGGCTCCTAGCCCATTGCCAATGCCGAAGCAGCCGATGCCGCCAACCTTGAGCAAGAGTTCAGATGCTCGATCGACATGTGCCTCGAAGGGTGCAAGGAACTCCAGATTGACCCCGTCGCCCCAGCACCAGGTCCAGCGTCAAGTCGTCAGTCGACGTAGGTAACGAACTGGCTTCGGTTGACGGCCGAGCCGATCGCCGTGCCTTGTGCGCCAGGTCGGCGCGTCGAGGCGCATACCGCATCGTGGTCTGAATTGAGCTGTTGACAAAGCAATAAAGAAATTCACCTTGTACACTCGGGTCATGGCGAACACGGGAACGTTGAAGGTGTCGTCCCGGGGGCAGATGAGCCTGCCTGCGACAGCCCGCCACCACTGGGGCCTGAGCGAGGGCGGCGAGGTCGGCTACCTCGATCTTGGCAGCCTGCTGCTATTGGTACCAGGAGGAGTCGAAGAACTGCGCTCCCAGCTGCTCGGTGCCATCACCGACGAGGTGTGGGCAGAGGCGGCTGCCGGCTTCGGCGACCCCGAGCTGTCCAGCGAGTGACCCAGCTCGTCGACGACAAGGTTCTCGCCAACCTGCTGCAAGGGCGGACCACGCCGCATCTGCATCCGGATCGAGCCGTCTACACCACCGGCTGCTGGTATGTGCGCCTCTGTCAGGCTGCACTCAGTCCGGCGGTCAGCGGGGTGCTCTCGGGCGCGTTCGCCGAACTGCCTCCAAGCCTGCGCAGCCGTGCATTGGAATCACTGTCGGAACTCCCCGCCGAGATCGGATTGGTGAGCATGAGAACCATCGCGCCGCTGATCGGCCGACTGCGCAGCCGCCACCGAAAGCTCAACCTGTTGTCGATCGAGGCATTGGCGGCGGCCCTGCATCTCGGCGCCGAGGTTTGCTTGGGCACGCCCTCGCCTCCACTGCAGGCAGCTCTCATCGCTGAGGGACGTCAAGTCGTCATCCTGGACTGACGCTCAGCCGGGATCAGGCATTCGGTTCGAACACGAGATCTGGGATCACGACCTCCCACTGATCACATCTCAGTTCCTTCGTGTACTGCGGATCAGATTGGCTCTTGCCCCACGTCGCAATGGCCGAAACGCTGGCCTCGACACAGTGCATGCCCTTGGGTGCCTCGAAGCTGCCAGCCAACATGCCCACGACCGTTCCGCGGCGGTCGAGGACCTCCCACCGGTCATTGCGGCGACGCACTTGTAGGGAGTCTCCTGGCGACAACCTCTTGATGCTGTGATGCAAGCGATCACCGGCTGGCTCGCGACCCGCAAAGCTGAGATACACATTCCGGAGCGTGAGGCTGCGATAGCTGCGGCCCAATTCGGGGGTCGGGGGTGGCAATCTGACGGCGCGACGCCACAGCACCGAGCTGCTGTCACGGAGCGCTTCGTGGAATGGGTGAGCACCATCCAGGCTCATCAGGGTCAGCGTTTGCTTGGCCCGCGTCATGGCCACGTAGTACAGGCGGCGCGATGCGTCGGCGTCCTCGTCGCGGTGTTGCATGTCCCACCCGCCATCGAGCACTACCACATGATCGAACTCAAGACCCTTGGCCCGGTGGGCCGTCAACAGCAGCAGTCCGCGCTGACGCCGTCGCGTATCGCGGCACCACTCCGCCAGCCACTCAATGACCGAAACGGCCGGCATCTCGGCACCGCCTGTTTCGATGTCGTGTTCCTCGATGGCTTGGGCTAGCAGCTCTGTCCATGGTCCCGACGGTTGTCGGCCCAGCCACGCCCTGAGTTCATCGCTTCGAACCAGATTGGAGCCGTGTCGCTGGATCTCGCGTCTGAGCGCCTGGGTCTCACGCAGGTGCCACAGGCTCATCTCATGCTCATTGGCGAGCTGAACCGAAATGCCATCGCGCGCACAGATGCACCGAACCGCTTCGAGCTGGCGCCATTCGCGTGCGATGACCGCACAGCGCGACCAGTCCCAGCCGCGTGCCAGGCCAGATAGGCGGACAAGCTCGGCCATCACCGCCTGTGCTTGAGAGACCCGGCCGCTCCCGGCAGGTACGACCTGCACTTTGCCCGCAGCCACCTGATCCAGCTCACTCCAAGTTCCGCCGGCCGGCTCGCCTCGACGCGACTTGTCCACGGTGATCGTGTGCTTGGCCTTCATGCGCGAGGTCGCCGGCGCAATGACCGCATTGGCGGCGTCGACGATGTGACGGCTGGAGCGGTAGTTGTCGATCAAGTACTCGGTCTTGGCGTCGTAGTCCTGTTCGAAGCGGCGGATGAACTCCGGCGATGTCCCGTTGAACGAGTAGATGTTCTGATCATCATCGCCCACGGCGAACAGCGTCAGTCGAGCGTCATCATCAGATGCGGTTCGGCCCGCCAGCGCCGAGATCAGGTCGTACTCGGCCTTGCCGATGTCCTGATACTCGTCGACGAGTATCCAACGGAAGCCCGCCAGCACGCGAGTCCGCGATTCCTCCGCCTCCTCTGCTTCGTCGGGTTCGAACTCGTCGCCTCGCAGCAGCGCCGTGGCCTGCGCCATGACTTCGTCGAGCCTCTTCGAGAACTTGCTGTCGCTGGTCTGGCTGGCGGCCCCCGAGAAACTGGCGCCGACAAGCCGCATGGCAAGCGAGTGGCAGGTGAGCACCATTACGCCATTGGCGTCATCGCCGATCAGATCGCGTAGGCGCCGTCGAACGTCTGCCGCCGCATGCCGGTTATAGGCGAGCGCCAAGATGCCCCGCGGATTCTGCCGTCGTACACGAATGAGATATGCGATGCGGTGAACCAGCACCCGGGTCTTGCCTGAACCCGGCCCCGCGAGCACCAGCGCGTTCGTGGTCTCGCGATTGTCTGCCACGACCGCTCGCTGGGCGCTGGACAGGTCCCCGACAATCGCGTTCCACGATGCCGCCGTGGTCTGACGGTCAAGCTCGCCGCGCCGTCCCCGGAGCCAGCGGCGGACGAACTCCTCCTCGCCGAGCTCGAAATAGTCGAGCGACAATCGCAGGGCGTCGGCAATCTTGGTGAGGCCTTGCTCGGCGAATTCGGCCATCACATGGATCTGTCGCACGGTGCGGCCGTAGTGCTCGTCGAGTTCGGCGAAGTCCGTTCGCCTGAAGCCCCGGGACCCCGGCTCCAGCGAGATGGTCATCGCGGGGCGGAACACCGTGAGGCCTCTGTTCAGCCTGACAACCTCCTGTTCGTGGAGCCACATCAGTGCCCGCTCCATGAGCCTGCGGGGGTCTCGGGTGTCAGCGCCCAGCGCCGGGTCAGCCTCGATTGCTTTGTCGACGGACTTCTGCAGTTCGCCGAGTGTCGTCTCGACGAGCAAGTCGTTGCCCCGGCTACTCGGCGCCAGCTTCGACAAGAGCTGCTCAAGAAGCGCCCCGGCCGCGCTTCGACGACGCTGCGCGATGCCCGCGAGGGACGACCACTCGCGCCGGAGAGTCACCAAGACGCTCTCGGAAGCGTGCTTTCACACGGAGGCGCTGCCCCGGTCGCCGCCATCGCCTCGGCCATCCTGGGAGATGCCTTCCAGCGCTCGGGCGATGTGCTCAGGCCGAGCGTTCTCGAATCCTGCGTCCTGCAGGTGCTGCGCCGTCACGCGCAGGTTCAGCGGTGCCGAAGAGCCGATCTCCAAGTCAGGCGCCGCCTCTTGCATCAGTCCGATGAGGGCCTCCTCCATGCCTGAGGCCTCGGTGAGCCTGCGATGGGAGGGGCGGCGCACTCCGACATGCACGAACGCTGTCACGACAGTGTCGTTGGTGGAAAGCCCCCGGTGTTCAAGATCGTGCAAGGCGGCCCGCAGCTTGTCCGAGCCGAGGCCGGCAACGCCCATCAGGTCATCGGTCGAGATGCCGTCGTCAGGGTCCGCGTCGATGAGGGCCTTCACGATCGCCAGCAGCGCCTTCTGCTGGCCATCATCCAGATCACCGGTGTCGAGCCTCTCTTGGGCCTCTTCCACTGTGCTGACCTTCAGCGACGACGGGAACACACTCACGCGGTTTTCTTCTCGGGTCAGCAGCTCTGCTTCCTCCAGCCACGCCACCGCAGTTCGAACACGGGTGTCGTCGGTGGCCGAGTCTCGGGTGAAATCATCGGCCTCGTCCTCAGTGAGGATCTCACCGGAAGTGGCGATGACCTCGCCGGGGCGCTGGCTTCGCTCGCCGGTCCGACGGTTCCGACGGTCAATGGCGCGCAACGAGCGCAACACCCCGTGTATCTCACGCCGGGTGAGCCGCGACCTGGCCGACAGCCCGAATTGGCGCTCCACGTCATCGTTGGTGTAGAGCAGCACGCAGTGCGCCTGCTGCTGGTCACGGCCCGCCCGCCCTGCCTCTTGCAGGTAGTTCTCCAGCGAGGACGGGATATCGGCGTGGATGACCAGACGCACGTCCGGCTTGTCGATGCCCATCCCGAAAGCGTTGGTGGCAGCGATCACCCGCAATTCGCCCTCGATGAAGCGCTGCTGGATGGTCTTCTTCTCCTCTGGCTGCAGTCCGGCGTGGAAGCGCTCAGCGTCGAGTCCTTGCGTCTGGAGGAACTCGGCAACCTCGCCTGTGCGCCTGCGGGTCGCGCAGTACACGATCGCCCCGCCGGACACGTCGGGAGGCAGATGGTGGTCCAGAGTCATCTTGATGTCGGGGAGCTTCATGGCAGGAGTCGTCTGCTGCACCACGAAGTTCAGATTCGTTCTGCGACTGCCTCCGTCGAACAGGCCCATCTCGATGCCGAGGTGCTTGGCGAAGTACTCGTAGATCTCCCCCTTGACCTCAGGCTTGGCAGTCGCGGTGAGGCACAGGACCGGCGGGATCCGCTCGCTGTCGGACTTCTCGCGGATGAAGCGACCCACGTACCGGTAGTCCGGACGGAAGTCGTGCCCCCACTTGGACAGGCAGTGGGCCTCATCGAGCACCCACGAGCCGATCTCGCGTTGCGCGAGGGCGCTGCGTACTGACGGGCTACGCAGCTGTTCGGGGGAGATCAGCACGATGGCTGCATCGCCCAGCCGGACCTTGTCGAGCGCTGCCGCGCGCTCGGGCACCGACAGCAGCCCGTTGACCGTGACACACGACGTGATGCCTTGGCGTTCGAGACCAGCCACTTGGTCGGCCATGAGCGCCACCAACGGCGAGATCACCACCGTCAGGGCACCCGTCTTGTCGTAGCGGGACAGCGCGGGTAGCTGGTAGCACAGCGATTTGCCAGTGCCGGTGGGCAGAATCGCCAGCGCGTCGTGTCCCGCCATCGCAGTCTCGACGATCCTCTGCTGCAGCGGTTCACCGGTCTCAGGGTCTACGGGTTCCGCTCGGAACGAGTCGAAGCCGAACCACCGCTTGAGTTCTTGGGAAGCGTTGTGGCGGTCGCGACACCATCTGCAGCGCGTGTCGTTGCATGCGTCGTCGCGCAGGCGCCGAACCAACCGGCACGCGCCGGGAAACTGATGGCGCACCCACGGCGGCATCACGGATTTCCCTCCTGACACAGAAATCCAAGCGATTGCGAATGCAAGATCCCAGCCATGCTCTGGGGCGTCAGCGATTGCCCGTCGAAGCTCTGACTGGCACACGTGGCCTTCAAGGCGACTGCGGATCGCCTCTCTGGCCTCGGACATGTTCGGGCCCTGAGCCTCCCTCAATGAACCGAAGAACAGATTGAAGCCAGCTGATTCGCGACCGCGGGTGGTGAGCCAGTGCCAAGCCGTCAGCATCTCCGGCGGCACATCTCGCAACGCCTTCGACTGTTCCGAGAACAGTTCGAGCGCCAGCCGTGCGTCGAGGTAGGGATCATTGCGTTCGCTGCGAGTCAGCGGGGCGTCCTTGTAGTGCTTGACCAGGCGGTGATAGGGATGCCGCGGAAACGCCAATGGGTTGAGCCACAGCGTGTCCACCGCCGGCAGATCCAGCAGCTTCATACCCGGATCGGCCGCCTGCAGAATCGGCAGATCGAACTCGATCAGATTGTGGCCGAGAACGAACTCGGCGCCTTCGGCATGGGCGTCGAGCTCCGCAAGAGCGGCGGCTGCCGAACCGATGTGTCGCGACGCAACGATGTGATCTCCAGTATCGGCGATGATGTTCGCTATGGCGGTCTCAGGCGATCTAGCCCGCTTTGACCACACGACGCTCTGGCCCGTGTCGGCGCGCACACCCGCCAACGCCAAGATGCGCCGGTCCTGCCGTGAGACCTCAAGATCTATCGCGAGACATCGGGACAGCCCGTCCGGAATAGCGTGCGAGTCAGCCATGTCGTTCTCGATTTAGCAGAAATCGACCTCAACAAGAGATGAGGTCGGCGTCGGGTCCGCCCAGGTCGCTGCCGCGAGACTTCGCAGCTCAAGCGGGCAGGTAGGCAAAGGCGGGCTGGGTCAAGCAGACTTCGGGAGTTCGCGTCTGCGGTCCGCTGGGGCCGCTCAGCAGGCGGGAGCGCTGCGAGCCTGCGGGAGTTTCATGCCGGTACTGCGATCTCACATCGACACCTCCGCCGAGTGGTTCACCAAGAACTGCGACGACATGCGCGAGCAGCTCGACGAGCTCGACGAGCTGCAGCAGCAGGCTGCCGCCGGCGGCGGGCCGCGGGCCATGGCACGCATGCGCAGCCGGGACAAGATGCCGGTGCGCGAGCGCATCGCCATGGTGCTGGACCGCGACTCGCCCTTCTACGAGATCAGCTCGCTGGCGGGCTACTGCTCGAACTATGCGGTCGGGGGCGGGCTGGTGATGGGCATCGGCGTCGTGAACGGCGTCGAATGCATGATCGAGGGCAACGACCCGACCGTGCTCGGCGGGGCGATCACCGTGTTCGCTGGGCGCAAGATCATGCGGGCCATCGAGATCTCCCGCGACAACCGCATGCCGTACATCCAATTCGTGGAATCGGCCGGCGGCGACCTGCGTGGCGACGACGACCCCGAACGCCAGATGCTCGAACAGGAGAGCCACTTCGCCGAGTCCGGGCGGCTCTTCTACGACGTCACCGAGCTGTCGAAGATGAAGATCCCCTCGATCTCGGTGGTGTTCGGCAGCTCGACAGCGGGCGGCGCCTACCAGCCCGGCATGAGCGACTACAACATCTTCATCCGCAACCAATCCAAGGTCTTCCTGGGCGGACCGCCGCTGGTGAAGATGGCCACCGGCGAGGACTCCGACGACGAGACCCTCGGCGGGGCGCAGATGCACGCCGAGATCTCGGGCCTCGCCGACTACCTGGCCGAGGACGAAGCCGATGCGCTGCGCATCTGCCGGGAGGTCGTGGCGCATCTCAACTGGCGCAAGCTGGGCCCCGGATCGACCATGCCGGCCGATCCCCCGGTGCACGATCCCGAGGAGCTGCTGGGCCTGATGCCCCGGGACCTGCAGGCGATGATCGACTGCCGCGAAGTCATCGCCCGTATCACCGACGGCTCGCGCTTCGAGGAATTCAAGGCCCGTTACGGCACCACGCTCATCTGCGGCTGGGCGTCGGTGCACGGCTTTCCGGTGGGGATTCTGGGCAACAACGGTCCGCTGTTCAGCGACAGCTCCGAGAAGGCCACGCAGTTCATCCAGCTCTGCAACCAGCAGGACATCCCGCTGGTGTTCCTGCAGAACATCACCGGCTACATGGTCGGCAAGGACTTCGAGCAGGGCGGCATCGTCAAGAACGGCTCCAAGATGATCAACGCCGTGTCCAACTCGATGGTGCCCCACATCACCGTCATCTTGGGCAACAGCTACGGCGCAGGGAACTACGGCATGTCGGGGCGAGCGTTCAACACCCGCTTCACCTACCTGTGGCCCACCGCCAAGATCGCCATCATGGGCCCGAAGCAGATCGCCGGCGTCATGTCGATCGTGCGGCGGGGCCAGGCGATGCGCCGAGGCGTCGAATTCGACGAGGAAGCCGATCGCGAGATCACCGCACAGGTCGAGCACTACCACGAGCTGAAGTCGCTGGCCCCCTACGCCACCGGGAGAGTCACCGACGATGGCGTGATCGATCCCCGTGACACCCGGGACGTGATCGCGATGTCGCTGTCCGCCTGCCACAACAACGTGGTGAAAGGCGCCGATGGCTTCGGCGTCTTCCGGATGTAAAGGCGACGAGGAATGAACGACACAGCAACAACGGAAGACGCCGCAACAACACGGGTCGTCCGGATGCGAGGGCGGCTGTCATGAGCGATTCTGAGCTTCGACCGATACGACGCCTGCTCGTCGCGAATCGTGGCGAAATCGCCCGCCGGGTCTTCCGCGCCGCACGAGCAATGGGCATCTCGACCGTGGCGGTGTACGCCGACGGCGACGCCGAAGCGCCCTTCGTTACCGACGCCGATCTGTCGGTGCCACTCGGAGGCCGCACTGCCACCGAGACCTACCTGTCAGCACACAAGGTCATCGCCGCGGCGGAGGTCAGCGACGCCGACGCGGTGCATCCCGGCTACGGATTCCTTTCCGAGAACGCCGACTTTGCCGAACAGGTCGAGAACAGCGGCTTCGTGTTTATCGGCCCCAGCGCCGAAACGATTCGCCTGATGGGAGACAAGGTGTCCGCCATCCAGGCCATGCGCGAAGCCGGCATACCCACGGTGCCGGGCTCCAACGGACCGCTGGACGACGATCAGCAACGCAGCCTCCAACTCGCGCGCGAGATTGGTTATCCGGTGCTGATCAAGGCCGCGGCCGGCGGCGGCGGGCGCGGCATGCGCGTGGTCAATCACGAAACCAATCTGCTGCAATCGATCTACGTCACCCGCACCGAAGCGAAATCCTTCTTCGGCTCCGACGCGGTCTATCTGGAAAAGTATCTCGAGAATCCGCGCCACGTGGAAGTGCAGG
>JAJEBN010000100.1 GCA_022822525.1 Acidimicrobiia bacterium
GCCTGCACCACAACGGCACCAACTGGGCCACCGCCTGACCCCCCCACGCCGCCGACTCCCGCACCAGCCGTCAAACCCGCCAACCGCGTCACAACACCAAACCGACGCCCACAGCACTCAATTGCTCAGCAGTCTCCTAGCGGGATGCCCGCGGGTCCTGCGGCCAAGCCGATCAGGCCGCCGACGATGGCAATGACAGCCGGGAGCACCCGATGAGCCTCAGCTACCTCGAAGCGCGAGACACACCGGCGGCACGGCCTGAACGACAACACCCCGCGACGCCGCATCGGACCCGCAGCGAGGGCTTGGGCTGTCGCTCATTTCACAAATCTTTCACAAATCTATGGGCAGAACCAGTGATCAGGTGTCTGAGCGCCGCCCAATCTCACACCGCTGTCACGTCAGCCCGGTTCGAGTTTTGTAGACATTTTGTAGACATTCGCGCAGCCGGACGAGATAGCATCGTCCTATGGACACCACCACCATTCGCGTCGATCGGGACACACACGCCCGACTGGTCGAGATGAGCCGTTCGAGTGGTGACAGCCTCACCGACACAGTCCGGCAGGCTGCCGACGCCCTGCGCCGACTGAGGTTCGGGCTGCGAGTGCAGGCGCAGTACGCCGACTTGCGCGACGACCCCGAAGCGTGGGCCGGCTACTTGGCAGAGGCCGAATCGACCCATGTGAGCGATGGCGTCGATTGACGAGATCTGGCTTACGGACTTCGGCGAGCCGTATCCGAACGAACCAGCCTCGACGCGGCCTGCGCTCGTGCTCGGACCGCCGGGCATCTTCGGTTCCGACTTCCCGATCGCGATCGTGGCGCCGCTCACGACAACCCGTCGGGGGCTGGACCTCCACGTCGAGGTCCCCGCGAACGCTCGCACGGGCCTGGACCAGACGAGCTTTGTGCAATGTGAACTGCTGCGGTCTGTCAACGCCAATCGCCTGGTCCACCGCCTCGGCGCCGTTGACGTCGACATCAGCTGGCACGTCAGCGAGATCGTCAGAACACTGCTGAATCACCCATGACGTGCTGTGGCGAGAGTCAGAGAACGTCGAGTGCGAGCATGTCGTCGACGGTCTCGCGGCGGATGACGAGCCGGGCGTCGCCGCCGGCTGCGAACACGACAGCGGGGCGGCCGATGCGGTTGTACGGGGCGCCCATCGAGTAGCCGTAGGCCCCGGTCACCGGCGTGGCGACGAGGTCGCCTGCGGCGAGACCCGCTGGCATCGGCGCAGAGCGCACGATCACGTCGCCCGACTCGCAGTGCTTGCCCACCAGCCGCACCCGATCGGGACGGGGCTCGCCGGCACGGGCGGGCATGAACGCCGTGTAGTCGCTGCCGTACAGCATCGGGCGCGGGTTGTCGCCGTAGCCGCCGTCGACGGCTGCGTACGTGCGCACGCCCGGCACCTCCTTGACGCTGCCCACTGTGTAGAGCGTCACTGCGGCCGCTGCCGCGATGGCACGCCCGGGCTCGGCCACCAGCCGAGCTTCAAAGCCGTAGCGCCTGCTGAGCGATTGCCAGCGTTCGCGCAGCGTGGCACCCCATTCGGTGATCGTGGGCGCCTGCTCCGATTCGACGTATGCGACGCCGAGTCCCCCGCCGATCGACAGCTCTTCGAGGCAGCCGGCCGCTGCACCATCGTCACCGAACAGCGGTGCGGCGAAGTCGGCGACGACATCCAGCGCCCTGGCCAGGCTCTCCACGCGGAACACCTGGCTGCCGATATGGCAGTGGATGCCCACGAGCTCGATCGACGACATCTCAGCTGCACGCTCTACGGCTGCAATCGCCACGCCCTGACCGATGCCGAAGCCGAATTTGGAGTCGGCTTGCCCGGTCGAGATGTACTCGTGTGTCTCGGCCCGGACGCCCGGAGTCACCCGCAGCAGGACCCTCGGCACTGCCCCATCGGCACGATGCAGCTCGTCGAGACGGTCCAGCTCGGCGAACGAGTCGACCACGATGCGGCCCACGCCGGCTTCGCGGGCCGTCGCCAGTTCGGCGATCGACTTGTTGTTGCCGTGCAGCACGACGCGCTGCGCCACGTCGCCGTCAGCCGCGGCATCGTCGCCGCCGAAGGCTCGCAAGACCGTCTGCAGCTCGCCCCCGCTGGCTACATCGATGTCCATGCCCTCGGAGATCGCGAGCCGAGCCATGGCGGCGCACAGGAACGCCTTGGCGGCATAGGCCGCTCCCCCGTCGAAAGCCCTCACGGCCTCCTGGCAACGGGCGCGCAGGTGTGCTTCGTCGTACACGAACAGCGGCGTGCCGAACTCGGCGGCGAGGTCGGCGAGGTCGCAGCCACCGATGTGCAGGTGACCCTGCTCAGACACACGGGCGGTGTCGGGGAGCAGGCGCAATGGGATCGGTCCGCTGGGATCGTCGCCGGGCAGGCCGCCATCAGTCTCTGCGGTGTTGTGCGGTTCAGTTGTCATTGTCCAGCCGTCGCTTGCCGCTCACATTGCCTCGGGCGCATCCACGCCGAGCAGGTCGAGACCGATCGCCAAGCCGATGCGAGTGCCCTCGGTAAGGCACAGCCGGGCGTCCCGCACCTCCGGCGGCACGTCGCTGTGCAGGATCGGGCAGTCGTGGTAGAAGCCGTGGAACGCGGCGGCCAGGTCGCGCACCCAGGTCGTCACCTTGTGCGGCGCCCTCTCCCGCAGCGCGATCTCCACCACCGACGGCAGCACTTCGAGCGCTCGCAAGAGCGCCAGCTCCCGATCACCGGTGAGCGGTGAGAGATCGGTGCCTCGCGGCGGCACGGGAGCGACGCCATCGGATTCAGCGCGGCGGGCGACCGACGCGATGCGGGCGTGCGCGTATTGCACGTAGAACACCGGGTTCTCCGCAGCCTGTGCCGAGAGCAGGTCGATGTCGATGGTCTGGCGCGAGTCGATCGACTGCAGCAGGAAGGCGAATCGCGCCACGTCGGGGCCCACCGCATCGACGAGCTCGCGGACCTCGACCATGGTGCCGGTGCGCTTGGACAGCTCGATGACCTTGCCGTCACGCATCAGCGTCACGTTCTGGCCGACGATGGCCTCGTAGGACTCGGCGGGATGCCCGAGCATCTGCATGGCCGCCGAGATACGCGGCACGTACCCATGGTGATCGGCACCCAGCACGTCGATCACCAGATCCAGCTCACCGGACGGGTCGGAATGCGCGGCATCGCCCGCGACGCCGCCGTGTTGCTGCAGTCGGCGGAAGCGGTCGAGACTGAACTTGGCGTCGTGGTACGCGATGTCAGGCAGGAAGTACGTGGGTTCGCCGTTGCTTCGGTACAGCACCCGATCTTTGTCGTCGCCGTACTCGCTGGTGCACAGCCACTCCGCATCCGCTTCGGAACGGGTCTTGTTGTCGGCACGAAGCCGGCCGAACACGTCGTCCATGGCGCCGGACGCGGCCAGTTCCGACTCGTGCTGCCAGTGGGCGAAGGACACGTTCATCGATTCGAGCGTCTCGCGGACGTCGCGCAGCGCCCGCTCGATACCCCACGCAGCCGCAAAGCGAACCTCAGGGGGCGTTCCGACAGGAATGGGCGCGTGCCCCGCTTCACGCGCAGCGTCTCGCAGTCGTTGCGCGAGGTCGTCCTCGTCGCCCGCGCCTGAGCGCAGTTCGCCAGCGAGCTCGCTCGCCCAGTCAGCCACGTACTCGCCGTGGTAGCCGTCATCGGGCACGGGATCGCCGATCATGCGCGCCACGAGCGACTGCCCGAACAACAGCACCTGCGCACCGAGGTCGTTGACGTAGTACTCGGTGATCGTGGCGTAGCCGCAGCGGCGGAACAGGCGGGCCAGGCTGTCGCCGAAGGCGCCCCAGCGGCCGCCGCCCGCATGCAGCGGACCCGTGGGGTTGGCCGACACGAATTCGAGGCTCACGATCTGCCCCGCACCGAGGTCATGGCGGGCGTAGCGCTCGGTCCCCCCCTCCATCACCGCTTCGAGCACCTCGTGCAGCCACGACGGCGCCAAGTGCAAGTTCACGAACCCGGGCCCGGCCACGTCGGTGCGGTCGAGGTGGCGCACGCCGGCAGTCGCCAGCTCATCAGCAAGACGCTGGGCGAGATCGCGAGGAGCCTGTCTGGCAGCTTTGGCATTCACCAACGCGACATTCGAGGACCAGTCCCCGTGATCGGTACGAGCGGGGCGTTCGAGGCCGATGCGCGACGAGTCGACGTGCACGCCGAGGCGCTCGAGTGCACCCGAGATCGCACGAGTCAACTCAGCTTCCATCATCGAAGCGACGCTACCCCTGCACGCCTTGGCAGCAAGAGCCATTTCTGCATCGTGGAGTGCACTGGAGCGTGACAGTCTCGGGGCGTGGAACTGGACTTGGGCTGGCTCAACGTGGGGGCCAGCCTCACGCTCGTCGCCGCGGTGGTGCTGCTGTCCGTCTGGCTTCGTCTCGGCGTTGCCCGGGGCGTCGTGATTGCAGCTGCGCGGGCGACGGCACAGCTCGCCGTCGTGGGCGGTGTGCTCATTGTCGTACTGCAGCCCGAGGCGGCGCTGGCTTGGTCATGGTTGTGGGTGGTCGCCATGGTGGGGTTGGCGACTGGCGTGGTGCGGCGGCGAACGCAACGCCTCGGGCCGTTCCGGCCGTCAATCGCCTCGATCGCATTCGCCGTTGTCGTGCCGTTGGCCATCTGCCTCGCAGTGACCTTCGGCCTCGGCGTCTTCGACCTGGCGCCGACAGCGCTTGTGCCGGTCGCCGGCATCCTGCTCGGCAACTCGCTGCCCACGGCGGTCGCCGCGGCCTCACGCATCGAGGAGTTGCTGGCTGACGAGCGCGGACAGATCGACGCCATGCTCGCACTGGGCTTCGATGGCAGTTCGGCGATTCGACCACAGGTCCGAAAGGCGATCCGGGCAGCATTGATCCCGCAAGTGGAGCGCACGAGCGTGGTCGGATTGGTGGCGCTGCCGGGGGCCATGACGGGCATGATCCTCGCTGGCGCCGATCCGCTCGATGCCGTCCTGGCACAGCTGATCGTGATGTTCCTGATCCTGGGCGGCGTCGCGTTCACGGTCACCGTGGTGGTGCTGGGGACCGCGCATCGTGCGACGACAACCGACGGACGCGTTGCCCGACCATTGCATGCACCGCCACCTGACAGCCCGTTCTCGCGGCCGCGCGTCAGACAATTCGGGAGAGTGAGGCGCTGGCGGCGATCAGCCACCGCCGGAGCGGGGCGTAACGGCGGTCGGTAGCTTGACCGGGCGTTGCATCCAGACAGCAGTCCGGGCGCGTAGCCCTCGTAGCTCAGGGGATAGAGCAGTGGCCTCCGGAGCCATGTGCGCAGGTTCGAATCCTGCCGAGGGCGCTCGCCGCCGTGCTGGCCGCGCCGGCACCGTGCCGCCGTGATGCCGCGCCGGCACCGTGCCGGCTGTGGCACTCAAGCCGTGGCGGACCAGCCGGTCAGCTCGGTGCGCTGGATGACGATGGCGGCGCCCACCGGCGGCTCGGCGGCGTACTGCGGGTAGCGCTTGCACAACAGCTCGATTGCGTGCCGGTGCTGGGCGCCTTCGGTGTGCACGACGGCGCGGCCACGCAGGCGCACCCACCACAGGCGCTCCCAGTTCGAGTCGTCGTAGTGCTCGATGAGCATGGTGACCTCGGGAAAGCGCCGGACATTGTCGAGCCGCTTGAGGTCCATGGTCGTCTTGGGCTTGTGGTCGACGGCCGTCACCACCACGTCGTCCTCGAACGCATAGGTGCATGGCACCAGATCGACGCGCCCGTCAGACCGGATCGTCGCGAGGGTTGCCACCCGTCCCTGCTCGAGCATCTCCAGCAGTTGAGCCTCTGTCACGGCGCGCCACCCTAGAGCCCTGAGCAGCGGTTTCAGCGCTCGGAACGCAGATTCCCAATGCTCGGGGAAATTCGCTCTCGGTACCGGACGGGCACCCAATTGGTTCGCGAAAGGGCCAGCCCCCGAGTCATCTCGAAAGAGCCTTCAACCGGAACTCGGGGTGCTGGCCTCTGCCCCATACGGTACCACGACCCGGTGCCGGGCAATCGACCCGTAGCGCTGCGGGGCACCTGACGTAGCCTGTGGCCATGACCATGACCGAGTCACCGCCGACTCCCAACGGGGCGCCGCAGCGCTGGACCTTCCAGTGGAAGGAGCTGTACGACGAGGTCATCACCACCGGGCTGTGCACCGGATGCGCCGGCTGCGTGATCTCGTGCCCGCACGACGTCATCGGCTACGAGCACGTACAGGGCGGCTTCACGCCTTACCACCTCGAAGAGGAGCTCGGGCTCGACGACTGCGGCCACGGCCAGAAGGGCTGCACGAGCTGCACCCGTGCCTGCCCTCGCTTCCGCACGTGGGAAGACGAAGCCGACGACTTCATGTTCGGCCGCCACCGCACCGGCGACGAGCCGTCGGGTGTGTTCAAGGACATCATCCTCACCAGGGCGTCTGACGACTTCGTCCACGAGATCGGCCAGGACGGCGGGCTGGTGTCGGCAATCCTGATCTGGGCGCTCGACCATGGCTACATCGACGCCGCCCTGACGTCCTACGTCGGCGAGGGCGAGGGCAACCAGTGGACCGCCTCGCCGGGTGTGGCCTTCAACCGCGACGACGTGCTGCGCGGTGCGGGCAGCCGCTACACGTACTCGGCCAACACGCTCGCCTACGACGAGGCGATGGAAGCCGGGGCACAGAAGATTGCTCTGGTCGGCATGAGCTGCCAGAGCTCGATCGTGCCGGTCGCCAAGTCGCGCAAGGTCGGCAAGGTCGGCAACCGGTTCGTGCTGAACATCGGGCTGCTGTGCTCGAAATCGTTCGACGAAGCCATCTTCGAGGAACTCTTCGAGCAGAAGTACGGGCTCGACCGCCGCCGGATACGCAAGACCAACATCAAGGGCGTCTTCCAGATCTGGACCCATGACGGCGGCTATTACGAGATCAACCTCAAGGAATGCCACGCCTGGACCCGCGAAGGCTGCAACCACTGCCCCGACTTCGCCGCCGAGCACGCCGACATCTCCACCGGCGGCATCGGCAAGTACAGCGACTGGACCCTCACGATCGTCCGCACCGACATCGGGCGCGAGATCATCATGAAGATGCTCGCCGACGGCTCGCTGATCGGGCGCCCCGGCGACGAGGACCCGGGCGCCATCGCGCTCATGCACAAGCTGAGCGAGAAGTCGCGGGTGCGCTGGCCGAAGTTCGCGTGGGACAAGCCGGCGCTGCTGCCCGAGCCCACCAAGAAATAGCGGCCGGGGAGGCAGCGGCCGGGCGGCGCGACCGCTCAGATGCAGAGGTTGATGAAGTCGACGATGTCGGGCTGAACCTCGGTGCTCGCGAGGAAGTCCCCCAGCCGATGCGCCGGCACGACGTCGGAAGCACGCGCCAGCGAGCAAGCGCACGCGCTCTTCAGGCGATCCGAACCGGCTGAGCACTCGTCGAGATAGCGCTGCTGCTGGGCTGGGGACCAGGCTCCGGGAGGCGCAGCGTCACGGCAGTCGACGAGCACCGAAGCGAGCTCGGGTGAGAACTCCAGCGCGCCCGTCATGCGATCCTCGAACACCACGAGGTCGATGGCCGTCAGGCTGCGTTCCATCCGTCCGGCGGCGCAATGGCAGGGCCCGATCAGCCCGGCGTCGGTGACGCACGCATCCATGAAGGCCGTCAGCGGTTCGATCGCGAGCAGCTCCGACCCGGCGGCTGGCTGCGTCGGCGGCGCAAGCGTGCCCGGATTGCCCAGCGGCACACCCGCGCCCGATGCGCCGGCGACGCTGGTGGCGGGTTCCACCTCGACCACGGTTGCCGTGCAGGCGGCGACGCCGAGCAGGATCAGGACCGACGCGGCCCAGTGCACAACCGTTCGCACCGCAGGTCGGCGCGGCCGTGCAGGCTCAGTGACTGAGCGGCAGGTTGGCCAGCCGGCGGGCATCGCGCAGCACCGTATCTGTCATCTCGGCGGTGAGGCGGCCGGTGAACGTGTTCTGCTGGCTCGGATGGAACGAGCACACGATGTGCGAGATGCTGCCCATGCTGCCCGTCCGCGCGGCGGGCACAGCAACCGTGACGCCGTGGCCGAAGCGAGGCCGCGGCCGGATCGCGGCCATGGTGCACAGCACCACGTACGCGAACGCGCCGAGAGCGACGGCGACGCGGGCACCTCGCAGCAGCGCCAACTCGCGTTCGAGATAGGGCCGGCAGGCATCCCGTTCATCGGGGGTGGGCTTGTTGGCAGGCGGAGCGCAGCGCACCGCAGCGGTGATGTAGGCATCCCGCAGCTCGAGCCCGTCATCGACGCTCGTCGACGTGGGCTGGTTGGCGAATCCGCAGCGGTGCAGGGCCGCATAGAGGAAATCGCCGGAGCGGTCGCCGGTGAACATGCGCCCGGTGCGGTTGGCGCCGTGTGCCGCCGGTGCCAGCCCCACCAAGACGACCGCAGCCGCCGGGTCGCCGAATCCCGGCACACCGCAACCCCAGTACTCCTCGTCGGCGAACGCAGCCCGTTTGTCGGCGGCGGTCTGCTCGCGCCATGCCACCAGCCGATCGCATCTCCTGCATGCCACGACCTCGTCGTTCAGCACATGCAGCGCTGCGACATGTGATGCGTCGCCGGCTGGGCTCGGTGGGGCGCTCATCGCCGCGAGTGTGCCAGCAGCCGCCGCGCTCGTTCAGGCTGCCGCAGTCGCGCTGCCGCCACCGCCGTCGACCAGCGGCCCACGCTCGGGCCGCCGCACACGAACACAGCGAATGCCCGCAGTAGCGTCACCCCGGTGCCGAACCGACCCCGTCCCACGTTGCTGCTGTTCGTGCGCCACGGTCTGACCCCCACGACAGGCGTCGAGCTGTACGGCAGGCGGCCGGGCGTGCATCTCTCCGAGGCGGGCGCCCAGCAAGCCCAGCGAGCTGCCGAGCGGATCGCTGCGCTGCGCAAACGGGTGGCGGCGGTGTACGCCAGCCCGCTGGAGCGGGCGCAGGAGACCGCAGCCCCCATCGCTGCTGCGGTCGGCCGCACCGTGCGGACGCACGAGGGCCTCAACGAGGCGGACATGGGCCGCTGGACGGGCCGCAAGCTCAGCCAGCTCCGCAAGCTGGCCGCCTGGTCGCAGGTGCAGCGCTACCCCAGCGGCTTCGGCTTCCCCGACGGCGAGACCTTCCGCCAGATGCAGGGGCGCATCAGCGCGACGGCGAGCGAGCTGGCGAGTCGGCACCGCGGATCAACCGTGGTCGCGGTCAGCCATGCCGACCCCATCAGGGCGCTCGTCGCAGACGCGATGGGAACACATCTCGACCTGTTCCAGCGGGTCGTGGTGTCGCCGTGCTCGGTAACTGCGATCCTGTACACCCATGACGGCCCCGTGGTGCTGGCCACCAACAGCACGTCGGACCTCACAGCACTCTCCCCGGCATGACTGACGACTTCGACCTGCGCAATCCGGATTCCTTCGTGGCGGGCACGGTCGGTCCGCCCGGTCAGCGGATCTTCTTCCTGCAGGCAACCGAGGCCGGTCATGTCGTCTCGCTGAAGCTGGAGAAGGGACAGGTCTGGGCGCTGGCGAACCTGCTCAGCGAGTTGCTCGAGGGCGAGAGCTACGAGGGGCCCGCGGCGGCCTTCGGCGAGCTGGTCGAACCGGTGACCGCCGCATGGACTGTCGGCCGTCTCGCCACGGGCATGGACACCGAGGGCAAGGTCATCGTGGTCATTGCCGACGAGATCGATGACGATGACGACGACCCCGAAGCCGACACGGGTGCTGCGGGAGAGATGCCGGATCCCGACGACGACGAGCGCACCGGCGGTCGAGCCCGCATCCATCTCGACTACGCGGCGGCACTCGGATTCGCTCAGCAGGCGCTGCTGCTCGTCGAAGAGGGCCGCGACTTCGGCATGCGCAACGGGCACCGTCCGCCCAAGACATGAACAGTGCGGTTCGTGTCCGGCCCCAATCGCACTGTCTCTCCATGAATGAGGGCGGCGCGTGAACGCACCCTCCCCACACCACCTGATGCCGACCGACGAGGACGGCGAGCAGCTGAAGCTGCCGGTGATCCGAGATGCGCCGGTGGCAGACGTGCTCGAGGTGCTGCAGCAGGGCGACATCTCGATCCTGGGACGGATGCCGTACAGCAGCAATGCCACCTTCTTGGTGCGGATCGACCACGCCACCACACCGACGGCCGCGATCTACAAGCCCGAGCGGGGAGAACGGCCGCTGTGGGACTTTCCGTCTGGCCTGTACCGGCGCGAGATCGCTGCCTTCGAGCTGTCTGAGGCTTTGGGATGGCACGTCATCCCGCCGACAGTTGAGCGCGACGGCCCGCTCGGGGTGGGGTCGGTTCAGCTGTTCATCGACGCGGACTTCACCGAGCACTACTTCACGCTGGTTGCCGAGGACCGGCACCATGGCGACCTGCGGCGGATCTGCGCATTCGATCTCATCGCCAACAACACCGACCGCAAGTCGGGTCACTGCTTGGCGTCGCGCTGGGGGCCGATCTACGGCATCGACCAAGGCCTGTGCTTCGCCAGCGACTTCAAGCTGCGGACGGTCATCTGGGACTTCGGCGGAGAACCGTTCGGCGACGAGTTAGGCACCGCCATCGGCTCGGCCGCCGATCCGCCTGCCGAGCTGGCGCAATGGCTGCGGCCCGACGAGCTCAGCGCGCTGGCTGAACGCGCCGAATGGCTCGCCGACTTCGGCCGGTTCCCCGATGATGACGGCGGCCGCCGCTGGCCCTGGCCGCTGGTCTAACCAGCGGGAAATGTGACAGCCGCTGGTCTGACTAACGCGACTTGAGTGCTTCGATCAGCGCCGGCATCACCTTGTGCACGTCGCCGACGATGCCCAGGTCGGCGACGCCGAAGATCGGCGCTTCGGGGTCCTTGTTGATGGCCACGATGTTCTTGGAGCCCTTCATGCCCACCAAGTGCTGGGTGGCGCCGGAGATGCCGCACGCGATGTAGACGTTGGGCTTCACCACCTTGCCGGTCTGGCCCACCTGCTTGGCGTAGGGAACCCAGCCGGCATCCACGATGGCGCGCGAAGCACCAGACGCGGCCCCCAGCAGGCCCGCCAGCTCGTCGACCATCGAATACGCCTCGGGCTGGCCCAGCCCGCGACCGCCCGACACCACCACTGCGGCGTCGTCGAGCTGCGGGCCCGAGCGCTCCTCGGCATGGCGGCCCGTCACCTTCGCACGCCCCGCCTCGCCGGCGTCGACTGCAGCCACGCTTTCCACGGCAGCGGCCCCGCCGCCGCTGGGCTCGGCCTCGAAGCTCTTCGGGCGGAACATCGCAAGCGCCGGCGCTGGCGCCCGGTACGCGGTGAAGATGTTCTGCGTGCCGCCGAAGATGGGCTCCTCGGTGACGAGGCCACCGTCGACGATCTCGGCGCCCACGTTGTTGGTGGACACGGGACGGTCCGCCAGCACCGCCAGGCGGGCGGCGGTGTCGCGCCCGTCGGTGGTCTGGCCGAAGAACACGGCATCGGGCGAGGTGGCGTCGATGTGCCCGGCGAGCGCTGCGGCAGCGTGCACGCCGACCAGCCCGTCTCCGAGCCCTTCGAGTGCGTACACGGTCGACACGCCATGCGCGCCCAGCTCGGCAGCCATGGCTTCGCCGTGTGCCGGCGCGAAGGCGGTGACGGTGTCGGCCAACGTGCGGGCCTTGGTGGCCAGTTCCAGCGTGAGGCCGGAGGGGCCGTCGGCGTCGCCTTCAGCGAAGAGCAGAATCTGTGCAAGCGTCATTGCGGGTGGTTCCAGTCGGGATCGTGGGTGAGTGGATCAGAAAGCTGAGTCAGCCGGTCACTGGCGGACGGGTCAGATGACTTTGAGCTCGGTCAGGAACTCGACGATGTTGGCGTGCGCATCGCCCTCGTCGGTGATGATCTCGCCGGCCTCTCGCTCGGGCGCATCGGTCACCTCGACCGTCTCCTGGCGTGCCCCGGCCACACCGACTGCGGCTGCATCGATGCCGAGGGCTGCGAGATCCTTCGAGTCGACCGGCTTCTTCTTGGCCGCCATGATCCCCTTGAACGAGGGATAGCGCGGCTCGACCACACCCGCGGTCACCGAGACCACGGCCGGAAGCGCGCACTCCACCTGGTCGTAGCCCGCCTCGGTCTGCCGCTGGACGTTGGCGACACCGTCGGCGATCTCGATCTGCTTGGCAAAAGTGATCGACGGCAGCCCCATCACGCCGGCGATCATCTCGGGAACAGTGCCGGTGTACCCGTCGCTGGACTCGACGCCCGCGAGCACGAGGTCGGCTTCGAGCTCGGCGATCGCAGCGCCCAGCACCTTGGCGGTGCCGAGCGCGTCGCTGCCTGCCAGCGCATCGTCGCTGATCAGCACAGCATCGTCGGCACCCATGGCCAGCGCGGTCCGCAGCCCGCTCGTCTCCGAGCGCGGTGCCATCGATACCAGCGACACCTCGCCCCCGCCAGCGGCCTCGACGAGCTGCAGTGCCATCTCGACGCCGTACGAGTCGGACTCGTCCAGAATCAGCTTGTCATCCCTCGCGAGGGTGTTCGTTTCAGGATTCAGCTCGCCCGGGATCGCCGGATCTGGAATCTGCTTGACGCACACAACGACCTTCATGGCCGGGCAGTCTGCCGACTCACAGCTTCGTTGCCACACCCACCGCCTCATGGCGCTAGCAGGCTCGCTGTGTCCGATGGCGCTCGCGGGCTCGCTGTGTCCGATGGCGCTCGCAGGCTCGCTGTGGGGCGAGACTTGCGCGGTGCGCGTTCTGCTGCTGGTCAACGACTCCGCGTCGTCGACCACTGCGCGTACTCGTGTGCTGATCCACACCGCACTGTCCGAACGGCACGACACCGAGGTGGCGTTCACCAATCGTCGAGGCCACGCAGCACGTCTGGCACGCGGCGCCGCGACCACCGGCACCGATGCGGTTGTCGTGCTGGGCGGGGACGGCACGCTGAACGAGGCGGCAAATGGCATCGCCGGCACCGACTGCGTGCTGGCTGCGCTGCCCGGCGGTTCAACCAACGTGTTCGCGAGAACGATCGGCACGCCCGACGACCCGCTCGATGCCACCGCTGCGGTGCTCGATGCCCTGGACGCTGCCAACATCACCACCGCGGGTCTGGGCTACACCAGCGGGCGCTACTTCTTGTTCCACTGCGGGATGGGACTTGACGCTGCCATCGTCGAGCAGGTCGAGCGCCATCCGACGCTCAAGCGCTACCTGGGCCATCCCCTGTTCCTGCTCGCAGGCATCGACACGCTGGTACGGCGCTACGACCGGCGCGCAGGAACGTTGACCGTGCAAGCGACCTCTCCGATGTCGCGCGAGCTGGACGGCTGCTTCGTTGTCGTGGCGGCAAACACCGACCCGTACACGTTCCTCGGCAGCCGCCCGGTGCACATCGCTCCGGCGGCGACGCTCGGCAACGGGCTGTCCGTCGTCGGTCTGCGGTCGTTGCGCTTCGCGGACGCGCTCGACGTGATTCGAGCCGTCTTCGGCGCCAAGGGCAGCCTCAGCGATGTCGACCCGAGCGTGGTGCAGCGCATCGACGACGTGCGCGAACTCAGCGTGACAGGTGTGCGTCCATTCGACCACCAGATTGACGGCGACCACCTCGGCCCCGTCGACAAGCTCAGGCTCACATGGGTTCCCGACATCCTGCGGCTCGCCATTCCGGCCGTAGCCGACTGAGTCAGGCGACCTGCTGGCACCGCAGCCGCGGGAGCCGGTTGCAGTAGACCCCACCGGTAGCCTGCGGGGCCATGGACATCCGGATCGGCATCACGCACGGCGGTCGCGAACTCAGCGTCGAGATCGACGACGAAGCCGCTGATGACGCCGCAGCCGCACTCGAAGGCGCGCTGGGAGGCGATGCGACAGTGCTGTGGCTGACTGACCGCACCGGCCGCCGTGTCGGAGTGCCCATCGACAAGCTGGCCTTCCTCGAGCTGGGTCCGGCCGGGGATCGGCGAATCGGCTTCGCCGCGGACTGAGGCAACGATGCGGGTGCCCGCCGATCGGCCCCGGCCCGCACCGCATGTGCACGACAGCCCACGCGAACACCTGCGCCGCCTCATGGCGTGGTGGTCGTTGCTGGCAGACCTGTCGTTCTCGGACCTGCTGCTGTTCGTGCCCGGGAAGCTGAACTCGCTCGACGAGATCTCCGATGAGCGTGCGCGCCCGACCCCGCACGGCGACAGCCGCAGGGCCGGTCCGACGCGCAAGCTCGGCTCCGATGCACAGATCACCGTCATCGGCCAGATCCGGCCCACGACCGGCCGCACCCTGTACCGGGACGACCATGTCGGGCTGTGCGTCACCGCGTCGGAGCGCCCGCTCGTCTCGGAGGCATTCGCCCGCGGTGTCATCGTCACCGGCGAGGGACTGAGGGTGCCCGGAGACAGGCGAGCGCGCATCACCGCAGTGCCGGTCACCTACGACGGCGAGACGATCGCTGTCATGAGCAGCGAGGTCACGCCGCGCTTCACCGACATCCGCGACCCGGGCGAGCTGGAGCGCACCTACATCGCCACGTTCGGGCGGCTGGCGCGCATGGTCGCCGCGGGTTCGTTTCCCTACCGCGGGGTCGACATCGCCGGCGAGGGGACGCCCCGGGTCGGTGACGGCCTGTTCTTGACCGACGAGACAACACGCATCGGCTTTGCGTCGCCGAACGCCGTGAGCGCGTTGCACCGCATCGGCGTCGGCGGCAACGTGCAGGGACGGCGTGTGCGCGACCTCGATCTGGGCCCCGATGTGGTGGGACGCGCCATGAGCGGCGGCATCCCCGCAGTCGGCGAAGTCGAGCACCGTTCGGTGACGGTGCAACTGCAGGCACTGCCGCTGACCGACGCCCCGGTGCGCAACGCGCTGGTGCTGCTGCGCGACGTCACCGAGCTGCGTCGCCGCGATCGGCTGCTCATCTCCAAGGACGCCACCATCCGCGAGATCCACCACCGGGTGACCAACAACCTGCAGACGGTCTCCTCGCTGCTGCGAATCCAGGCACGCCGGCTGGAGTCACGCGAGGCCAACCGGGCGCTCGAAGAAGCGGTCCGCCGCATCCGTGCCATCGCGCTGGTTCACCAGACGCTCTCGAGCGAGACCACCGACGACGTGGACTTCTGCGACGTTGCCGAGACGCTGACCGAGACGATGCGCCAGAGCATCACGTTCCCGGAACGGCCGATCGAGTTCACCGTCAACTGCGAGGCAGGGATGCTGCGGTCCCAGACTGCGACGGCGTTGGCGGTGGTGCTCAATGAGCTGCTCCAGAACGCGGTCGATCATGCCTTCCCCCGGCTGTGGGAGATCGAGGACGAAGCGCTCGCAGCCGCGCCGAGCCTCGATGAGAGCCCCATCGGCCGTGTCGACGTCGAGATCACGCAGCCCTCGGCGGACGTGCTGTCGATGGTCGTGCGCGACGACGGCGTCGGCATCCCGCCCGGCTACGACACTCAGCGTTCGGGCGGGCTGGGCACCTCGATCGTGCGGGCGCTGTGCGGTGCAGACCTCGGCGGCACCTTTGAGGTGCGCCGCCGCACGCCGCCGCCGGGCTCGGAGGCCATGGTGCAGATCCCGCTGCGCACGATCGCCTGACGGCCGGCCAAGCGGTCGGCTGTGTGCCCGCTCGCACACTGACGATGTCGTCGACGCTTCGGCAGCGGTCGCCGCCGCGCAGCACTCTCATCACCACCGCACCGTTGTCGCGACATCCGACCCCAACGAGATCAACGCACTGACGGCGACACTCTCCGATCAAATTGTCGTGGTGACCGTGTAGACGACGGCTGGGCCGTATGCCAACCCTCGACGCCCCACGGCATGCGCGAGCCGGCGGCAGCAGTCGTGCAACGCCGAGGATTCGCCTGGCAGTGAGGCTCTAGGAGCTGCAGGAGAGCTGGCTGCACCCGACCCGGGTGCGGGCCCAGTCGGGGCGCAGTGCCGCGTAGGACTCCCGTTCGGGTTGTTCGTCGTAGGGGCGGCGCATGACGTCGAGCAGCTCGCCGATGGCCTCGGGCCGGCCCCCGGTGGCGGAGTCAATGGCGAGCTGCGCCAGGTAGTTGCGCAGCACGAACTTCGGATTGACGCCGTTCATGGCCTCGGCTCGGGCCTCGTCGGAGATGCCCAGGCTCCGCAGCCGGGCCGCGTAGCGCTCGACGAACTCGCTGGTTGCCGAGCGGTGCTCGTCGGTGACCTCGTCGGGCCGGTAGTACGCGTCGGCGAGCGGGGCGATGCGCCCGGCAGGATCGATGCCCTCGGCCGTCTCGACGGAGGCCAGCCGGCGCCAGAACACTGCCATGTCGGTCTCGACCAGCCGCAGCACACCCAGCGCGCCGGTGGCCAGCTCGCTGTCGCCATCGCCGTCCAGCCGCGGCAAGCCGAGCTTGGCAGCCATCATCGCCGACCACTTCTGCTCGAAGTAGGGCACATAGCCGTCGAGCGCCGCCTGCAGTCCCTCCGCCTCGCCGATCAGCGGGTACAGCGCGTTCGCGAGCTGCATCAGGTTCCACTGGGCGATGTGCGGCTGGGTGCCGAAGCGGTAGCGCCGGTGCGCGGCATCGGTGGTGTTGGGAGTCCAGTCGGGGTCGTAGTCGTCGAGCCAGCCGTAGGGGCCGTAGTCGATGGTGAGCCCGAGGATCGACATGTTGTCGGTGTTCATCACTCCGTGGACGAAACCGACTCGCATCCATTCGCAGACCATGTCGGCGGTGCGCTGGACCACCTCGTCGAAGAACCGCACGTACCGGTCGGGTGCCGCCAGGTCTGCGAGGTGCGGGAAGTCGGCGTCGATGACGAAGTCGGCCAGCGTGCGCAACGTGTCGTGGTCGCCGCGCGAAGCGAAGATCTCGAAGTTGCCGAAACGCACGAACGACGGCGCCACCCGGCAGACCACAGCGCCGGGCTCGAGCTCGGCGTTGCCGTCATAGAGCATGTCGCGCATCACCATGCCGCCCGTCGCCACCAAGCTGAGCGCTCTGGTCGTCGGCACGCCGAGATGCGCCATGGCCTCGCTGCACAGGAACTCGCGCACCGAGCTGCGCAGCACGGCCAAGCCGTCGGCGGTGCGCGAGTACGGCGTGGGGCCGGCGCCCTTGAGCTGCAGGGTCTGGTGCTGGCCGCTGCGGTCCACCACTTCGCCGAGCGCGATCGCACGCCCATCGCCGAGCTGGCCGGCCCAGTTGCCGAACTGGTGGCCGCCGTAGCAGTGGGCATGGGGATCCATGCCGTCAAGCAGCGTGCTGCCGCCGAACACGGCGGCGAACTGCGGATCGCTCGCCAGCTCCGCGTCGAAGCCCAGCAGGTCGAACGTCTCCGCGCTGTGCGCCAGCAGGCGCGGTGCCGGCACCGGTGTCGGCTCAACCCTTGAATAGCACGCGCCCATCACCTGCCGGCGGGCGTTGGCGGCGTCGGGGTCGGCCGGCAGCGCGGCGGTGAAACGGTTGTCGAAACGGATCTCGTCGAGCGAGGCGATCGGCTTCGCCACTGCGTCATTCATCGGCTTCGCCGCTGCGTCATTCATCGGCTTCGCCGCTGTGCTCACAGCAGCTTCAACCCCTCGTTGTAGCGACGGGTTGGCAGGTGCTCCTCACAGAGCAGGCGCGCCATGTGCTGGAACACACCGGCCGCCTCGCTGTCGGGATCTACTGCGGCGATCGGCAAGCCCTCGTCGCCGCCGGCGCGCAGCTGCGGCACCAGCGGCACCTGGCCCAGCAGCGGAACCTCCAGCTCGTCGGCGAGCGCCTGGCCGCCTCCGGAGCCGAAGAGCTCATAGCGCTTGCCGTCGTCACCGGTGAACCAGCTCATGTTCTCGATCACCGCCCGCACCTGCAGATTGACTCGCCCCGCCATCTGGGCGGCGCGCTGGGCCACCTTCTGCGCGGCGGGCTGCGGCGTGGTCACCACCAGCATCTCCGAGCGGGGCAGGAACTGCGCCAGCGACAGCGAGATGTCGCCCGTGCCGGGCGGCAGATCAATGAGCAGATGATCCGGTTCGTCCCAGAAGACATCGGTGAGAAACTGCTCGAGCGCCTTGTGCAGCATCGGGCCGCGCCAGATCACCGGCTGGTCCTCGCGTGCGAAGAAGCCCATCGACATGCAGCGCACGCCGTGCGCCTCGGTGGGCACCACCATCTGGTCGATCACGGTAGGGGGGCGGGCGACCCCGAGCATCCGGGGAATGGAGAAGCCCCACACATCGGCGTCGATGACAGCCGTGCGCGTGCCGCGCTGGGCGAGCGCTATCGCGAGGTTGACCGTCACGCTGGACTTGCCGACGCCGCCCTTGCCGCTGGCCACCAGCAGCACGCGTGTCTTGTTGCCAGGGTGGGCGAACGGCACTTCACGGCCTTCGGCGTGGCCATGCCCGGCCTGGGTGCCCGCGGTGGCGGCCGGGTCGCCGATCAGCTGGGCCCGCAGCGTCGACTGCTCGGCTTCGTCCATGACGGTGAATTCCACGACCACGTCGTCGATGCCGTCGAGGGCGCGTCCCGCCTCGCTCACGGCGTGCGAGACGTGGCCAGCAGCCGGCCAGTCATTCGACGGCAAGGCGACCAGCACTTGTGCCGCACGTCCGGCGACGGCCGCGGCCCTCAGCATGCCCATCTGGCCGATGGGCCGGCGCAGCTCGGGATCGATCACCTCAGCCACCGCAGCGGCCAACTGCTGATCGGTGACGCTGGCTGGTCCGCCGTTGGCGGATGACCCTCGACGCTTGCCCTTCACTGGGTGCCCCTGACCGGTTGCGATCGACTGCCTCGTGGTGACTGCAACGGCACTCCAGCCGCATCTGCTGTTCTCAAAGCACGCTACTGCCGCAACCATCGTCGCCCGCAGCGCACCGCACCACCTCGACCGAGCGCGCTAGCGGCCGCACTGCGCTCGGCTATTCGAGTTCGGCTTGCATTTCCGCGATAGCGGTTTCGAGGGCGGCGGCCATGGCGGGGGGCGGGTTGCGTTGCAGCGCAGCGCCGTAGTAGCCGATGGCGGCGTCGAGGTCGCGCTCGATGAAGCGGGCTGTGTAGCCACGGAAGACCCAGGGATCGAATTCGCCGGGGTCGAGCGCCACGGCGGCGTCCAGCGATGCGATGCCGGCGACGATGAGCTCGCGATCGGGGACGCGCACCAGCAGCCAGCCGCGCAATGCCAGTGCCTCGATGTCGCTGGGGTCGTCAGCCAACACGCGGTCCAGATCCACGAGGGCCGACTGCAGATCGCAGCCGGCCGCGGGAGCATTGGCTGTCTCGCCCGCACCGGAGGGATCTTGCGATGACACCGATTCACAGTGACGCAGGTGCAGGCGGGCTGACAGTACGAGCGCTCCGCGCAGGTCGGGATCGAGCCGGAAGATCTCCTCCAGCGTGGCGCGGGACTCGTCGAGTTGATTCGCCGCGAACTGGCGCTGTGCGTCGACGAGCAATGAACGTGCCGAGCGGTCGATGTCGCCCGTCAGGGTCTCACCCGACAGGCGCAACCCTGCCGAGCGCGCCACCAGCACACCTGCCAGGGCCCCGACGAGCACCAGCGCGCTGACGGTGACAACCGTGGCGCTGCGCCAGCCGCTTCTGCGAGCACTCCTGCCCGGCGGGTCTGGGTCAGCTGCTGCGGTGGATCTATCCCCGGGGGCCGTGGTTCCGCCCGTGCCGACTGCTGCCGCGGCGCTGTCGCCGTCAAGCCGATCGTCGTCGCTCTCAAGAGCGCCGGCGCGAGCCTTCCAGCGGCGGGTTGCAGCCCACAGTCCGGCTGCTGCCGCGGCGAAAGCAGCCACTGGCAGGGCCCACACCAGCGTTCCCACGCCCTCCCCCGGCGGCAGCGCGTTCACGTCGTCGCCGTAGGCGGCGGCAAGATCGGCCCTGATCTCGGTATCGCTGCGGCCGGCATCCACCCACATATCGATCTGCCGGCGCATGGCCGCCGCCGCTGGAGCATTCGACTCAAGCACGCTCTGGCCGTCGCAGACCGGACAGAGCGTCGCTTGCTTGAGCTCATATGCGCGCTCGGCCTCTGTCGCCGGCGGGCGCGTCGCCGTCGCGGCGAGCACTGCAGCGACGACGGCCACAGCGGTCACGGCCAGCCAGCCGATGCGTCGCAGTCGTGCACCGTCGGGGGTCGGCACCGTCGGCTGCGCCGACGAGGTGGCACCCGCGTCGCTCATGAGGGGCCTTCAAGCTGAGCCGGACGGCGAAGCGGTGGCCCGGGCGGCCCGTGAGCCCCTGTCCATACAGAATTGGAAACGAGATTGGAAACGAGAGCCGGAGATGATGTCGCCGCGCCGTCATTCGCGGCGCCGAGCAACAGATCGATGACCGCGTCGGGATCGTCTGCGCTGATCTGACCCTGCCAGCGTGCCGCCACGATGCCGTCAGGTGTGATCAGAAACGACTCGGGCGGCCGCAGCACGCCAAACTCCACCGCCCAGCGGGAATCGGGATCGTCGACGACCGACCAGTCGCCTCCGAGACGTTCGTAGAACGCAATCGCGTCGGTCGTGCGGTCGCCGAACGGCACGGCCACCAGGACACCGTCGCGGGAATGGCGTGCCGCCCACGTCGCGAGCGCAGGATGCTCACGCTCGCACGGCACACACCATGACGCAAAGAAGTTGACGAGCGCCCACCGCGGATTCGACGACAGCGAACCCACAGCGTCGATGTCGAAACGCGCCACGTCGTCGGGGCCGATCCGCACCCCCGGCAAGGCCTGCGCGCCGCCCGCATCGAGGAACGATTCGGGCGGCCAGATGAGCTCGCCTCGCAAGGGCGGGACCAACTCGCCGATGAGCGGGCTCGCGGCACGAATGCTGCCGCCATCGGAATCCCTCGTCGCCAGCAGCGCGATCAGCCCGGCGGCCACCAAGCCCACGAGCACTGCAGCAACCCGCACCCACGAGCGGCTCCGTCGCCTTTCAGCGTCGCTGCTGTTGCCCGATGGAACCTGCGGCTCAACGCTCGACGGTTCATTGGACGGCACAGTCACGACTCGCGCGCCCCGACGGCACCCGCGGTTAAGGCAGTGCTGCGGCGCGGAACGCGGTCGCGTGCCCCGATGCGGGTCGGCACCAGGGCAGCTGCAATGCCCAGCACGAGCACTGCGCCGCCCAGCCACATCCATGCAACGAGCGGTTTGATGAGCACGCGCAGCGCTACCTCGCTGTCTCCCTCGTCGGGGATGGTCGCCAGCGACAGATACACATCGTCGATCAGGCTCGTGGCCACCGACGGCGTCGAGATGGGCTGGCCGAATTCGGCGAAGCGTGTCACGGCCGGCTCAAAGATGCCCCGGTCCTCGATGTCCACCCGTACCCGCACGACCCGGTTGCCGTTCTCGATCGCATCGGTGAGCCCCAGGTAGGTGACCTGGTGGCCGGCGACCACGCCGGACTCCCCCGGCGAGAGCGTGAACTCTCCTTCAGACCCATACGCACTCGACGCGATGAACCCGAAGGCGATCACGGCGATGCCGATGTGGGCGATCATGCCGCCGCCAGTGCGTCCCAGCAGGCCGCGCCAGCCATTGCGCCGCACGCCCAGCCACAGCAGCCGCGCAGCGCTGCCCATGACGAAGGCGCCCAAGCCCAGCGCCAGCACCTGCCAAAAACCGTGCGCTCCCGCCCACACCGACAGCACCATGGTCAGTGCCCCTGCCGCTGCAGGCCACACGAGCCGCTTCGAGCGAAGCTCAGCCGGGGTGTCGCGCCAATTCAGTGCCGGCGACAGCGCCATGAGCCCGAGCAGTGCGATGCCGACCGGGGCGAGCATCCGGTCGAAATACGGCCGCCCGACCGCCAGGCGCTCGGACGCGACCGCCTCAGCCAGCAGCGGGAAGACCGTGCCGAGCATCACCACGAATGCTGCGACTGCGAAGAGCAGGTTGTTGCCGAGAAACGACCCTTCCCGGGACCAGATCGATCCCAGGCTGGCCGGGTTTCGCAGCGCCTCGCCGCGCCACGCCACCAGCACCACGCCGCTCACCACGATCACCGCGAAGAACGCCAACAGGATCGGCCCCAGCGAAGACTCGCTGAACTCGTGCACCGATTCGAGCACTCCCGAGCGCGTGAGGAACGTGCCGAAGATGGTCAACGCGAACGTCATGATGAGCAGCGACAGATTCCACACGCGAAGCATCTGGCGGCGCTGCTGGGTGATCAGCGAATGCACGAAGGCGGTGGCGGTCAGCCACGGCAGCAGCGATGCGTTCTCGACGGGATCCCACGCCCAGTACCCGCCCCAGCCCAGGACCTCGTAGGACCACCAGGCGCCCAGCATGATCCCCGCGCCCAGGCTGCCCCAGGCGACCAGCGTCCAGCGGCGGGTGTCAGCCAGCCAGCGGCTGTCGAACTGGCGCGTGATGAGCGCAGCCACCGCGAACCCGAATGGCACGGTGAAGCCGACGTACCCCAGGTACAGCATCACGGGATGAATCGCCATCAGCGGATGGTTGCGCAGCAGCGGATTCAAGCCGCCGCCGTCCGCTGGCGGATCGGCGAGCGTGCCGAACGGGTTCGCCGGGCCGGCAAGGAGTGCGAAGAAGAAGATGCACACGCCCAGCATCACCGCGAGCGCCCAGGCAACCGTCGGTTCTGATGTCCGGGCACGGAAGCGCCATGCCGCGGCGCCCACATAGCCGCACAGCACCAGCGCCCACAGCAGGATGGATCCTTCGAGCGCGCCCCACAGCGTGGCGACCTTGTAGATGAGCGGCGTGGCGATGGTGGAGTTGCGCGCCACGTACGCCAGCGAGAAGTCGTCGCTGAGCAGGGCGAACTCCATCGCTGCGGTGGCCAGTACGCAGCCGCCGGCCATGGCAGCGATCCATGCCAGCGCCTGGCGGCACCGCTCGGGCTGCGACAGCGCTCTGGCTGCAATCAGCGTCCCGGCACCGCCGAGCGCGCTGACGAGGCCGACGGCCACGCCGAGCGTGCCCAGCACGGCGATCACAGCCGGGGCACCTCGAATGGGCAGTCGTCGAGAAATCCCTCGGGCGGCTCGTCGAGATCACCGATGCGATCAGCGTTGGCAGCGGCGTACTCGTTGGTGTGCTTCACGAGCATGTTGTCGCTCGAGAAGAAGTGCGTGTCGCGGCCGGCGACCGTCACGACATCTCCGGGCGCCCAGCGCCCCTCGAGCACGACGGGGATCCACGGCGATTCGAACAGATCCGGCGGGTCGACGCTGTGGCGCACCGACACCGAGGCGCAGTTGTGAATGACCTCGAACGTGGTCACACCGCCGTCGACAGCCACCGACGCCGGCACCACCCGCCCCTGCAGTCGGAACCTGCGGTCGCCGAGATCGGCACGCTCGGCGATGGCCTCGTCCGCATTGCGGAAGAACAGGGTGGCATTGCGCAGACCCGCGACGGCGGCCGCTCCGCCTGCGATCAGCAGCAGCACGACGAAGATGCCGATCAAGGTCGTGCGGCGGCGCCCGAGCAGCCGGCGTGCCTCGGCCCGGTCTCGGGGGGCGTCGACCGGATGCCGGGGACTGAGGTCGCTCACTGTCCGGTACCCGGATCCGACCGGCTCGAGCTCGGGCTCGCTGCGGTGGCGCCGATGCCGACATCACGGCCGAGCGCGCGGCCCCGGCGGATCACCCAGGCGGCGTAGGCGACGATCGCCAGCGCGGTCAACGCGTAACCCCCGAACACGCTGGCTGCGTAGGTCATCGGTCGGATTCCGATGGTTCGCTGCTGTGCTCGCCGCGTCGCACCGACAGCAGTTCTTCGAGCGCTGCCTCCTCGGCGAGCTCTTCGAGTCGCAGCACCCGGTAGCGGTGCATGCCGATCCACAGCGCCACGACCGTGAAGGTGGCCCACGAATACAGGAGGGTCCAGTACATCTCTCCGGTGTAGTTGCGGTCGCCGCCGGGTCCGAGGCTCAAGCTGGCCTCTTGATGCAGCGTGCGCCACCAGTCCACCGAGTAGTGGACGATCGGCAGGTTGACCACTGCAATGAGCGCCATCACCGCCGAGCGTCGGGCGCGGGCTCGCGACTCGGTGGGGAGCCGCCGCAACGCCAGATACCCGAGATAGGTCACGAAGAGCAGGACGGTGGTGGTCAGCCGGGCGTCCCACTGCCAGTAGGAGCCCCAGGTCACCTTGCCCCACAGCGAGCCGGTCACCAGGGTGAGCGCGGTGAACATCACGCCGAGTTCAGCCGCGGCACCGGCCACGCGATCCCAATGTCGGGCCTGGCGGTCCGCGATGACGCCCTCAGTACCCCCAATACCGCCGCGCGTCCGCCACAGCACGCGCATGCTGGCGAATGCGGTCAGCGCGAAACCGCCGTAGGCGACCCAGATCGAAGGCACGTGCACGTACATCAGCCGGACCGCGTCGCCCTGCACCGCATCGGCAGGCGAGATCCACAGCGCCAGGATCGCCATCACCGCCGCGGCGGCCAGACCGATCGACCCGAGCACCCTGGTCGCGACGCTGCCGGTCATCGAGGGAGGCTGCGCCTGCCGGCGAAGGTCGGGCTCAGGGGTCTCGATCATCAGGTGATTCAGGCGTCTTCCAGCAGCGGGCCGGCCGCCGCCCAGCCCACCGCGACATAAGTGACGAGCACCACTGCAAGCAGCGCTGTCCAGCTCCAGCCTTGGTCGGCGCTGGTCCCCAGCGCTACGTCGAACGCTCGGGTTCCGGCCAAGAGCACCGGTGCTGCCACCGGAATCAGCAGCAGCGGAAGCAGGGTATCGGCGGACCGCAGCCCTACCGTCATCGCCCCGTACAGGCACCCGCAGATCGAGAAGGCGGCCGTGCCGCACACAGCCGCGGTGACGAGCAGGAGCCAGTCGCTGACCGTGACCGAGAACAGCACCACGAGGCCCGCCGCCGTACACAGCGCGACCGCCGCCATCTGGATGGCCAGCGCAGCGGCCTTGCCCCACAGGATCGCCGCCGGGGAGAGTCCTCCGAGCCTGAGCGCGTCCAGGTTCCCTCCCTCGGCTTCGATGTCAAAGCTGCGCTTGGCGCCGAGCACTGTCCCGAAGAGAACAGCCACCCAGAACAGCCCGCCTGCTCCTGCGCCCAGCAGCGACGGATTCGCGTCGAACGCGAAGGCGAAGACCACGAGAATGAGGAGCACGGTGGGCACGATCTGGATCAGCGTGACTCGGGCACGCCGCTCGACGGTCAGGTCCTTGCGGCAGATCAGCCAGATCTCACGCCACATCGTCTGAACTGCCCACGCCGGGGTCCGCCGAGACTCGGCCGCCGGCGAGCGTCACCTGCCGGGCAGCCGCCACACGGGCTCGGCCCGTCTCGTGGGTGGCGAACATGACCGTCGCCCCGGCCGCGACGGCATCGCCCAGCAGATCGTCGAGCGCGTCCCGGCTGGCGCAGTCGAGTCCGGCGTGAGGTTCGTCCAGCAGCCAGAGCTGTGGGCGTGCGATGGTCAGGCAGGCCAGCGCCACCCGCCGCTGCTGGCCCTCGGAGAGCCTCCGGATTGCCACCTCCATCAGGCGGCCATCGAGGGAGAACCGTTCGGCCGCCGTCGATGCTTCGGCATCTGAGGCGCGGTGCAGCGCAGCGCAGTGACGCAGCTGGTCGTCGACCCGCAGGTCGCGGTACAGGGGCGCTCGATGCCCCAGCATCCCGATATGGCGGCGAACCGAGCGCCGATCAGCGACGACGTCGTAGCCCAGCACCTCGGCCCGCGAACCGCGCACCGGGACAAGACCGGCGCACGCCCGCAGCAGCGTGGTCTTGCCGGCCCCGTTGGGGCCTCGCAGGCAGACCATCTCGCCGCTCTCCACGCTGAGGTCCACGCCCGCCAGCGCGGGAAAGCGGTCCAACAGGGCCACGACGCCCTCGAAGGCAACGGCAGCTCCCACGGAGTGCCAAGGCTACGGGTGGCTTCGCCCGCGTCCTGTCCCCGACGATCTGCGGCGCGTGCTCAAGCAGTCGCCACCACGGCGAGCACGTCGCCTTCGGCGACCGAGTCGCCTTCAGCCACGTGCAGCTCCGCCAAGGTGCCGCCCTCGGGAGCGGTCACCGGGATCTCCATCTTCATGGACTCGAGGATGAGCAGCTCGTCGCCGACGGCCACCGCGGATCCCACCTCGGCGACCACCTTCCATACCGTTGCGGTCAACTCTGCTCGAACGTCCAACACGAAGTTTCTCCTGCGGCTGCGGGGAGCGAATGGCGGGCGCCAAGCTAACCGCGGCAGCGGACCAGCGCCCGGGCCGGACTGCCCGCATCGGGCTGCGCGCATCGTCGTGCAGGGGTCGCGACCATCCCCGAGCCCGCGCGGACCGCTCGGTACTGTCAGTGCGCGGTGTTCTTCATTGTGCTCGTGACTGCCGCAGGTTTGGGTATCGGCTTTGCCGTCGCATTGCTGAGGGGCATCGCCCCACGCGACGTCTTTGTGCGACTGCGTGTGCTGCAGATCAACCACTGGTCAGTGCTCGTGCTCGGTGCGGTCCTGTCACTTGCCGTCGCACTGGACACCAACATGCTCGCCGGCCGTTATGCGCTCGGCGTGTCGCTGGCCCTGCTGCTCGCGGGCTGCCTGCTCAACCGGCACATCACCGGCGTGCTGATCGCCGCCATCGGGATCGCTCTCAACCTCACAGTTCTGCTGCTCAACGGCTACCTGCCAGTCAGCGAGAGCGCGGTCGTCGCTGCCGGCATCATCGACTTCGACGGACTCGACCGGGTGCTGCTGGGCACGGCCCGCCGCTGGGCAGGCGACACGACGATCGCCGCGTGGCTGGGAGGCGCGATTCCGCTCGCACTTCTGCGAGACGTGATCACCCTCGGCGACATGGTGACCGCCGCCGGCTTGGCCAACGTCGGATTCCGTCTCATGTGGCCCGCTGCCGCGACAGCTCGCCGACTCGCGGCAGTCCCCCAAGGCGGCGATGACTACTTCGACGACGAGTCGGTCGTGCTCAGGCCGACCGCGCAGCCCACCACCCTGGAGAACCCCTCGCTGGTCGGCGCGGCGGCGGCCTCGCGGCCAGCCGGCTATCCCCCCGCAGCCACGCCAGCGGCACCGTCTGCCGAGCCTGCGCCCAGAGAGCCCGCCTGGGCGTCACGCGTCGAGCCCGCGCCTTGGCCAGCCCCGGCACCCTGGCCCTACGAGTCGGCGGATGCCGGCAGCGACATATCAGGCGAACCCACCGAGACGCACGATCCGCAGCTCTTCGGAGCCTGAGCGGCGCCGCGTCCCGAGATAATGGAGCGGTGGCTGACACCGGGAAGACGCGAGACCCCGGGCCCGACGGCAGTCAGGGCACTGCGCCGCCGACAGATCATGGATTCGACGATGTCCTTGCCCGGCGGGCGCGGCTGAAGCGGATCACCAGCCTCGGCCAGCGCACCGGTTACGGCCTGTATCTCATGTCGCTGGTGCTGGGTGCGGTGGGCATCCGCTGGGGCTACACACCCCTGCTGAGCACGCTGATCGCCGTGGCGCTCGTGGTGGGCTCGATGCTGCTCGCGCCCACCATCATCATGAGCCACGGCATCAAGGCCGCCGAGCGCGAGGAGCGCCGGGCCGCCGCAGCCGCATCGACCGAATAGGCGGGGACGTCATGGCAGGAACTCTGAGCGCAGCCGCGGCTGGCAACGAAGCGGCAGGCGCCCTCGACGGCGTACGGGTCGTGGATCTCACGACGGTGCTCATGGGCCCGCTCGCCTGCCGGATGCTGGGCGATCACGGCGCCGATGTGATCAGGGTGGAATCGCTGGACGGCGATTCCACGCGCAACGGCCTTCCTGCCCGGACCGCCGGCATGTCCGGCTTCAGCCTCAACATCCAGCGCAACAAGCGCTCACTGGCACTCGACCTCAAGTCCGATGCCGGACGTGCAGCCATGCAGCGACTGCTCGCGAGCTCAGACGTGCTGGTCACCAACATGCGGGCCGCGGCACTCCGACGTCTCGGCCTCGATGCCGACGCTCTGGCGGCGCAGCACCCGCAGCTTATCTGCTGCCGGGCAAACGGCTATGGCAGCGGCGGACCGTACCGAGACAAGGCGGCGTACGACGACGCCATCCAAGCCGCCTCGGGCCTGTCGGACCTGATCGGCCGCATCTCCGGCGAGCCGGGGTTCGTGCCGTCTGTGATCGCGGACAAGGTCAGCGGGCTGCATGTCGTAGAGGCTGTGCTCGCGGCCCTGTTCCATCGAGAACGGACTGGTGTGGCACAGATCATCGAAGTGCCCATGTTCGAGACGATGGTGGCGTTCAACCTCGTGGAGCACTACCGCGGCGCGGTGTTCGAGCCGCCCGAGGGTCCATTCGGCTACGACCGGCTCCTCACCCCGCACCGGCGTCCCTACCCCACGGCCGACGGCTGGGTCTGCCTGCTGCCGTACAACGATGCGCAGTACCGCGCCTTCTTCGCGTTCGTCGAACGACCCGAGTTGGCCGACGATCCGCGCTTCGCCGACCACAACGCGCGGATCGCGCACATCGACGAGCTGTACTCCCTGTTCGGGGAGCTCTCGGTGCGCCGCACGACCGATGAGTGGATCAGCTACTGCGACACCCACTCGATCCCGGCCGCGAGAGTCATGGACTTGGCAGACCTCGACGCGGATCCCCAGCTCGCCGCCGTGGGCCTCGTGAGCATCTCGGAGCACCCCACCGAAGGGGCGTACCGCTATGTGGCCGATCCGGTGGTCTACTCCGCGACACCGACACGGCTGCGCCGCCATGCACCGCGTCTGGGCGAGCACGCTGTCGAGATCCTCAGCGAGCTGGGGTACGACGCGAGCGACATCGACCGCCTGGCGGCCGAGGGCGTCATCGTCGTCGCTCGCTGACGGGCTGCCGCAACGAACGGGGCACCCCGCGAGCGGGGTGACGAAACGCCAAGGGCACCCCGCAAGCGGGGTGCCCCAACGTCGGCTTCTTGCCGATGGCACGGCGCCTCAGCAGCACCGCACGTGACGCTGGTCAGTCGCCGCGTCCGCCAATGCCCTGCTTCAAGGCGCTGATTGCAGCGTCTCGAACCGGGATGAATGCAACGAGAACGATGGCGGTTGCCACGTCCATGCCGAATCGACCCAGTGACAGCACTTCCAAGCTGGCTGCGTAACCGAACATGCCCCCGCCGTCATTGACTTGCGAGATAAGTACGAACAGGTACGCCCAGATCAGATTGAGATTGCTGCCCACGATCGGAATCGCCTTCAGCGTGTCATTCACCTTGACTGCGTCAAGGACACTGTCCACGACAACCATCGCACCCTGGAACACCATGCCCAGGATGATCAGCGTCAGGATTGTCGCCATCATGCCAATCGACCCCCTTTGGTCGGCAGTACTGGCTGAAATTGCCTTCCGCCCCCGCAGTCGGCAATCACCGCACACACTAGTCCATGTTGTTGCACTTATGTAACAATCCTGTGACAACCTGGCGGGCACTCGGCACCGATCGGATGACACCGGCCAGCCCAGCCTCGGTCGCCCCCAAGGCGCGCCGGTAGCTTTGCCGCACATGACCCAGGTGCCCGACAAGCCCACCGTCGACGGGCTCGAGGCGAAGTGGTCCCAGCGCTGGGAAACGGATGGCGTGTACCGGTTCGACCGCACCGCCACACGTGCTCAGGTGTTCAGCATCGACACGCCGCCGCCGACGGTCAGCGGCTCGCTGCACATGGGCCACGTGTTCAGCTACACCCACACCGACAACATCGCTCGCTACCGGCGCATGAAGGGTGACCACGTCTTCTACCCGATGGGCTGGGACGACAACGGCCTGCCCACCGAGCGGCGCGTGCAGAACTACTTCGGGGTGCGCTGCGACCCCACGCTCCCCTACGACGAGCATTTCGAACCGCCCGCCGACGGCGGCGATCCCAAGGCGGTGGAGGCCCGCGGCGAGCTGGCGATCTCACGGCGGAACTTCATCGAGCTGTGCCATGTCCTGACAGCGCAAGACGAGCGCGCCTTCGAAGAACTCTGGAGGCAGCTCGGCCTCAGCGTGGACTGGTCGATGACCTACGCCACGATCGACGAGCGCTGCCAGCGGGTCGCGCAGCGCGCATTCCTGGGCAACCTCGAACGCGGCGAGGCGTACCAGATCGAGGCGCCCTCGCTGTGGGATGTCACCTTCGGCACGGCGGTCGCGCAAGCAGAACTCGAAGACCGGGAGCGGCCGGGCGCCTACCACCGCATCTCGTTCAATCGAGACGGAGCATCCGGCCCCGGCGACGCCACCGTCGAGATCGAGACCACCCGACCTGAACTCCTGCCGGCTTGCGTGGCTCTGGTGGCACACCCCGACGACGAGCGCTACCAGCCCCTCTTCGGCACGACGGTCACGACGCCGTTGTTCGGCGTGGAAGTTCCGGTCGTGGCCCACAAGCTGGCCGAGCCCGACAAGGGCACCGGCATCGCCATGATCTGCACCTTCGGCGACACCACCGACGTGACATGGTGGCGCGAGCTGGACCTGCCAGTGCGGGCGATCGTGGACCGCCGGGGCCGCATCACCCCCGACCCCCCGCACGGCATCGACTCCCCCGCGGGGCGGGCGGCCTACGAGCGCTTGGCAGGCCGAGCCATGGGAGGAGCGCGGAACGCAACTGTGGAGCTGCTGCGAGAGTCGGGCGATCTCATCGGCGAGCCCCGCCCGATCACCCATGCCGTGAAGTTCTTCGAGAAGGGCGACCGGCCGCTGGAGATCGTGACGAGCCGCCAGTGGTACATCCGCAACGGCGGGCGCGACGCGGAGCTGCGGGACGCGCTCATCGCCCGCGGCTCGCAGATGACCTGGCACCCGCCCTACATGCAGGGTCGCTACACGAACTGGATCGAGGGCCTGAGCGGCGACTGGCTGATCAGCCGCCAGCGCTACTTCGGGGTGCCGATCCCGCTGTGGTACCCGCTCGACGGTGCCGGCGAGCCGGTCTGGGAACAGCCGCTGGTGCCCGACGACGGCGCACTGCCGGTCGATCCTTCCAGCGATGTCCCAGCCGGCTACGACGAGTCGCAGCGGGGACAGCCCGGCGGCTTCATCGGCGATCACGACGTGATGGACACCTGGGCCACGTCGTCGCTGACACCGCAGATCGCGTGCGGCTGGAGCGAGGACCCCGACTTGTGGGAGCGCACCTACCCGATGGACATGCGCCCGCAGGGACACGACATCATCCGGACCTGGCTGTTCTCGACCGCAGTCCGCAGCCACCTCGGCCACGACTGCGCGCCGTGGCGCCACTGCGCGCTCTCGGGCTGGATCCTCGATCCGGACCGCAAGAAGATGTCCAAGTCCAAGGGCAACGTCGTGACCCCGGTGGACCTGCTCGACACCTACGGCGCCGACGCGGTGCGCTACTGGGCAGCCAACGGGCGGCCCGGCACCGACACCGCCTTCGACGAAGGCCAGATGAAGATCGGCCGCCGGCTGGCAATCAAGCTGCTGAACGCAGCCAAGTTCGCGCTGATGATGACCGGCAGCGCAACGCCCGATCCGGCAGTGACCCACGATGGGAGTCACCTCGTCGATCGAGCCGGTCACACAGGACCGGTCCGCAACGCATTGGACGCAGCGCTGCTGGCGGAGCTCGCTAGTCTGGTGCGCGCCGCAGGCGGCGCTTTCGAGAACTTCGACTACGCCCGCGCGCTCGAGCGGTCCGAGCAGTTCTTCTGGCGCTTCACCGACGACTACGTGGAGCTGGCCAAGGGTCGGGCCTACGGCGGGCAGGGCGACAAGGCGGCTGCGGACGCGCATCTCACCTTGACGACGGCGCTGGATGTGCTGCTGCGGCTGTTCGCGCCGTTCCTGCCGTTTGTCACCGAGGAGATCTGGTCGTGGTGGCGGGAAGGCTCTGTGCACCGGGCGACGTGGCCCGACGCGGCAGCGATCGACACGCTCGTTCCCGACCATCCGGCTGGGGCGTTCGAGCTCACGGCATCGGTGCTCAGCGAGGTTCGCCGTGCCAAGACCGAGGCCAGACGCAGCCTCCGGGTACCGGCAGAGCAGGTGACGGTCAACGCGTCGAACGCACACATCGCCGTGCTGGAGCAGACACGCGCCGACCTGATCGACGCCGGGCGCATCGAGCGCCTGTCATTCGTCGCCGATGACGCGCTCGCCCATCCCGCGGTCAGCGTGGTGCTGGCACCTGCTGACACCTAGGCCGCGAGCCACCGCTGGCTCGCTCAGAGATCGCTGTCGGCCCCGTCGCTGTCTCCGCCGTCGGTCTCAGTCGGCGCATCTGCGGTCTGGAAGGCGCCCACCGCCGGCTTGGCATCGGATCCTGCGACCTCGCCGTTGCGCACCCACACCGTGCGCTGGGGGAACGGGATCTCGATGCCGGCCTCGTCGAAGGCGTCCTTGATCCGCTTGCGCAGCAGGCGTGCGGTGGCCCACTGCTCGGAGGGCTCGGTCTTGACCATGACGCGGATCGTGACCGCGTCGGCGCCGAATGCCTGCACGCCCACGACGCTCGGCTCTTCCAGCACGGTGGTGCTCTCGCCCTGCTCGTGCCACACGTCGTCCGCGACCCGCTTGATGATCGCCATGGCTTCGTCGAGGTCGGTGTCGTAGGCCACGTCGAGATCGAGCGGCACGCGGGCCCACAGCTGGGACATGTTGCCCACCCGGGCGATCGCGCCGTTGGGCACATGCCACACCGTGCCCGAGATGTCCCTGAGCCGCGTGGTTCGCAGCCCGACCGACTCGACCGTTCCGACGGCATCTCCGAGGTCGACCACGTCACCGACGCCGTACTGATCTTCGATCAGCATGAACACGCCGGTCAGCAAGTCCCGCACGAGCGACTGCGCGCCGAAGCCGACGGCGACACCGATGATGCCGGCGCCTGCGATGAGCGGACCGAGGTTCACGTCGAATTCCGCCAGCAGCATCATGAGTGCGACGGCCCAGATGATGGTGGAGGCAACGCTCTTGAACAGCGTGGCGAGCGTCTTCGCGCGCTGGCTGGCACGCTCGGTGCGCTCGCGCAGCTGTCTCATCTTCTCCGCGAGGCGCTCGGGATCCCAGTTGCGCCCCTCCTCGGCAGTGCGCTCTGCCGCGTCTTTTTCCTCGTGCTTCTTGTCTTCGCCGATGCGTTCCACCATGTGGTCGATAGCCCGGCGCACGATCCGGCGGGAGATGATGGCCAGCAGCAGGATGACCAGCACCGTGAGCGGCTTGTCCACGATCCAGACTGAGGCCGAGGCGAAACCCGCACTGCCGGTCCAATCAAAGATGCGCTCGCAGATCCAGCTGGGTTCCGTGCCGCACACCTCGGTGCTCTTGCTGATCTCCAGGAGCGCGTCGACCGCGTCGGTGGCCGATTCGGCCTGCGCAAGAAGTCCGGTCATCTGCGGGAGCCTAGGAGTCGGCCCGAGCCCTGTGTGCCGCCCATCAGGTGCCTAGCATCGCTGCGATGTCAGAAGATCTCCCCGGCGAAGGCGCCGACGACCGCACACCTGGCGACGACCCCGATGCCGCAGTGCTGTACGAAGTGGCCGGCGGGGTCGCCACGATCACGCTGAACCGTCCCGACTACCGCAATGCGCTCAGCGTCGAGATCGTCAACGGCATCGGCGATCACTTCGAGGCTGCTCTTGCCGACCCCGATGTGCGTGCCGTGCTGTTCACCCATACCGGCAACACGTTCTGTGCCGGCGCAGACCTGCGCGCCGCCCAACCCGGGGTACCCCAGCCGACGCTGCGCCACGACTTCGTGGAGATCCTCGAGACGATCATGACGTGCGGCAAGCCCGTGGTGGGCCGGTTGGCAGGTCATGTCACCGCCGGCGGTGTGGGGCTGGCGGCTGCGATGGACATCTCGATCGCCGCCGACGATGCCATCATCGGTTTCACCGAGGTGCGCATCGGTGTGGCGCCCGCGGTGATCTCGGTGGTCTGCCTGCCGAAGCTGCGCCGCGCCGACGCCAGCGAGCTGTTTCTCGAGGGCGAGCGGGTGCCTGCGCCCCGCGCCGCGCAGGCGGGGCTGATCAACCGCGCCGTGCCGCGCGACCAGCTCGACGACGAGGTCGCCGAGACGCTGCGCCGCCTGGTGCGCGGCGGCCCGAACGCCCTGGCCAACACCAAGCAGCTGGTCACCCGGGTTCCGTCGATGCCCCGAGACGAAGCCTGGAAATGGACCGCCGAGCTCAGCCAGCGGCTGTTCGGCGGCGAGGAGGCGGCCGAAGGCATCGCCGCCTTCCGCGAGCGCCGCGACGCCGCCTGGGTGCCGCCCGAGGGCTGATCTCGCCCTCGACGCTGGACGGACGGTAGCGTCAGCCGCCGTGAGCGGGCAGGTGCATCTCGAACGCGACGGCCACGTCGGTCGCATCATCTTGGACCATCCGGAGCGGCACAACGCGATCAGCGCGCAAATGTGGAACGGCATCACCGCTGCGGCCACCGAGCTGGAAGCCGACCACGAGATCCGGGTAGTGGTGATCCGCGGCGCCGGAGAGCGGGCGTTCGCCGCGGGCGCCGACATCAGCCAGTTCGGCGAGCAGCGCTCGGATGCGAGCGGCAACCGCAGCTACGACGACACCACCTCTCGTGCGCACGCGGCGTTGCTGGGACTGTCCAAGCCGCTCATCGCGGCGGTTCACGGCTACTGCATCGGCGGGGGCCTGGCGGTGGCGCTGACCGCAGACCTGCGGGTCGTCGCGGAGGACGCCCAATTCACGATTCCCGCTGCTCGGCTCGGCCTCGGCTATGGCGCCGCCGGGATCGGCACGCTCATGCGCCTGGTCGGTCCTTCGGCGGCGAAGCGCATCTTCTTCCTGGCCGATCGCTTCGGCGCCCAGGAAGCACTGCAGATGGGACTCGTCAACCGGGTGGTGCCCAAGGCGCACCTCGAGGCGTCGGTGGACGAATGGACCGAGCTCATCTGCCAGAACGCCCCGTTGACCATCGCTGCGGCGAAGGCTGCATTGACGCAATGGCAGAAGCCGGAGTCTGACCGCGATTTCGGCGAGGTCGAGGCGATGATCCGGGCGTGCTTCGACAGCGAGGACTACCAAGAGGGCGTGGACGCGTTCATGAACAAGCGTCGGCCCGAGTTCAAGGGCCGCTGATTTCGGAGCTCAGCGCCGCATAGGCGTCGCGCCTCAGCGCGGGCTGCTCTGGTCGCCGAATCGATCCCCCGCCATGTCTGCGAGGAGCTCGAGGTAGGTGCTGAGGCGCTCCGCGGGCAGTTCTCCCGCCTCGATGGCGTCCTTGACGGCGCAATCCGGCTCGACTGTGTGCGTGCAGTCGGCGAAGCGGCACTGCTGAGCGAGCGCAGCTATCTCTCCGAACGTCAGCGTGAGGCCATCGAGCACGGCCGCACCTGCGGGCAGGCCCAGGTCGCCGCTCCAGGGGATCAGATCCTGGAGGCCTGGGGTATCCACGACGGTCCCGCCGAGCGGGTGCTCGCGAGACCCGCCGACCGGGACGAGCTGGCGACGCACTGTCGTGTGCCGACCGCGGCCGTCCGGGCTCAACGGGGCCACCGGCACAACTTCGGCCCCTGCGAGCCGATTGACCAGCGATGACTTGCCGACACCGGACGGGCCGCTGAGTGCGACCGTCGCGCCGTCGGCCGCCAGAGCGCCCAGATCGTCGAGACCACGGCCGTCGACAGCGCTTGTCGTCAGGATGGGCACCTCGTGCGCCGCTGCGCCCAGCCGGTGCCGCAGCGCGTCGACGGTGGCCTCGCGTTCTGAGCCAGACACCGTGTCGATCTTGTTCACCACGATTACTGGTCGAGCGCCGCCGTTGAACGCTGCGGTGAGGTACCACTCCATCCGGTGCCCGACGCCGACGCCCGATGTCGCCGATCTGTCGGCCTGCGCGGGAGCAGCATCGCTGGCAGCCGCGGGCGTCGTCACCACCGCGAGCACGTCGGCATTCGCTGCCACCAGTTGCGGTCGCGCGCGCGGTCCCGCCGCGCGTCGGCACAGCAGCGAACTGCGGTCCAGCACGCTGGTGATCGCCACACGGCGGTCGTGGCGCACTTCGAGCGTTCGGACGACCCAGTCGCCGACCGTCGGAAAGTCGAATGGCGTGCGGGCCCCGCGGCGCATGGCCGTATCGAGTGCGCCGATCACCTCGCCGGTGTCGTCGACGAGTTCGTAGGCACCGCGATGCTCGACCGCGACGCGGCTCACGCGATGACCCGACCGGACCTGCGGCGCAGCGGCTCGGCGATGCCAACCGAGCTGCGCAGAGCTCAACGGCGGCAACTCCGCAGGCATCCCCTCAGTCATCACCGGTCACCTTCGCTGCGGCTGCCACAGCCAGCCCGCCGGCCGTGTCCGGGGTGCGGCGCTGTCACTCACGTCGCAGCCACACCTCGTCATAGCGGCTCATGCCGAGCCGCTGGCCCTCGACGATGCCGCCGTCGGGCAGCGTCAGGGCGCCGAGACCGCCGACAGCCGGGGATGCAGCGAGGACGCTCGACGCGTAGCCCAAGTACACCCAGGGGGCCTCGTTGGCGAGCTCCGCGGAGAACTGAGCCACGGCTTGGCGCCGCTCTTGGAGGTCATCTGTGGACTTGATCAAGCTTGCCAGCGCGGCCAGGTGCTCGCCGGTGAAGTTGGCGGCGTTCAGCGGCGTGGTCCTCACCGGCCCGACGGCCACCGAGGCCAGCACCGCCGGGTCCGACTCGCCCCCGACGCGCCAGCATGCGGCACTGAAATCGCCCGAGAACGAGGGACTCTGGACCACCGAGCCCATGACTCGGCTGATGAGGCCGGTGCGGGCGAGCGTCTCGACTTCGACGTCGACGAGCCCGGTGAGCTCCCACTGGCGTTCGAGCACCGTCGTCATCCGGGCGAGCGCAGCATCGTCGGTGCACAGCACCCTTACCCGCACCGGCTCGCCGGGGTCCCGGTCGTCGGAGCGCTCGGGATCCTCGGTGTAGTCGCGCAGCAGCGATCGGGCCCGATCGAGATCGTGGCCGGGCCATGCCAGCGCCACATCCGCGGCGTACCAGATGCTGCCTGGCGCCCACCATTGCGTTGCGGCCATCGAGTCCACGTCGGGTCCGAGGGCCCGGACGAGCACGTCCTGGTCGGCGGCTGCGATGAGCGCTCGCCGCACCCGGATGTCGTCGAGCGGGGCGCGCAGCAGGTTGAACAGGACGACGCCGGCGTTGTCGTCGAAGCGACGGATCACGCTGAGCGGCTGACCGGCGCCGTCCGTCGTGGTGCTGAGGGCAGTTGCGAGCTCCGCCGACCGTGACATCAGCACGTCCCCGCGGCCTTCGACGAGCGCTGCGAGGCGATCTCGCTCGCCCGGAACTTCGGTGAAGCGGATCTCGTCCACCCACGGCAGCGGTGAGCCGTCCGCGGCGGTTCGCCAGTACTCCGGATTGGCCTCGAGGACAGCTGGCTCGCCCGGCGCCCAGCTGCCGAAGGTGAACGGCCCGGTGCCCACCGGCGCTCTGGCAAAGGCGTCTGGGTCTGCCGCGGCAGCCTCAATGGAGAAGACACGTCCCACGGGTCCTGCCAGCGCGGCCGGCAGCCCCGCATTGGGTTCGCTGAGCTCGATGACCAGCCTGAGCTCGTCCAGCACGATGACCGACGTGATGCGGGCGTCGCGCAGGTGGCCGCCGCTGGCGCGCCCCGACCGGAGGTAGTCGTCGATGCCGGTCTTGACCGTCAGCGCATTCAGCGGCTCGCCGTCGGTGAAGCTGATGTCAGGCCGCAGGCGAACGGTCCAGCGCTGGAGCGAATCGTCGGCTGACACCGACTCCGCCAGCCAGGGAGCGACCGAGCCGTCCGCAAGCACGACAGTGAGCGTCTCGAGCACATGGTCCACGACGCTGCGGCACGACCACGCGCATACCTGATCCCATGGCGTCCAGCCGGTGACGGGTGTGGGGTCTGCCGCCAGCAGCACCCGCAGCGTGCCGCCTCGTTGTGGCGCGGCGCCCTCTGCCACCCGATCGTCAGATGCGTCCTGGGGCGGCGGTTGGGTGGGGGCGGCTGGCAGCTGTGCGAGCGTGCCGGTCGGATCGCCGGCTACGTCGGACGCGTCGGTCGAGTCAGCCTGCTCGGCGGTGATGGAGCTGCACGCGCCCGCCAGCAGCAGGACCGTCGCGAGCGCCGCCGAACGGGTGCGCCAGGGTCTCAACAGCCGCGGACGTTGCTGCTCGTGAACCATTCGGGCCCGTGTGTGGTCACGCTGTGCACCGAGGCCGACGCTAGTGGTGCGTCCGTCGCAGCCGACTCCGAGCCCCGCACTCCACACTGGCGTCGTCCCGGCAGCCCGAGCGCCCGTCCGATATCGCTGGCATTCCACAGCTGGCCGTGGCGCGTTGCGAGCCGGCCTCCCCCGCGACCCCCACCCAGCCGGCAACCACGACATCCGCGCCAACGACAACCGCTCCGCCTGAACCAGCCGCGACGACAAGCCAGTCCAGCCATACGACAGCACCGGTGACCACTCCGACCACGAGTCCGGCGACAACCCTGCCTGCAACCCAGGATCCCGAGGACGGTCAGGAGGCCGGCACCGAAGGCGAAACCGAGCAAGAAACGGTCGACGATCCCGAAGATGCTCGCACCTACGAGCCAATGAGGTCTGATTTCTTGGGGTGCGAGTTCGAGAACAGCAGACGATCGTGCAAGGGTAAGGGACGGCGTGAATCGTGAGCTATAGAGAGCAAACTGGCCTGCCCGGAAGGTTGGTTCATAGGTAGTAGACGGCCAGAAAACAGCTGCACATACCTGTGTTACCACCCTGATTGCCTGTCGCCAGCCTGATTTCCCTGACGACGCTCCCGACTTGCCGCCCTCCCTCGCGTCATTTGAGAAGGAGGGCGGCGGTCTGAGCCATTGTTGAGCAACGTGCTCAAACCTTGGATGTGCGGAGTCAGTTGTTGATCAATTCCTTCTTGTGGGATCGACCGCTATTGGCATTGTTTCTTCAGCAGGAGTCCTGCCATGACAGTCTGATACTTAACAGAAAACCTAGCGATCTTGAGGTTGTGTTTGTGGGCATACGTTTGTATGCTATTCGTATGTTCGCTGAGCTCATCCGGGACCAGCAAGACACCGACAGCGACGCTGCGGACTCGTCGCATTTCCCTGTTGGGGGCGGGTCGGCTTGGCCGTCGGATGCGGCGGTGTGGAAGGCCGGCGACTTCGACAGCGCCGCCAGCGCAGATGCTGGCGACCGGGTCCCCGACGGGAACTGCATGCTGCAGGGCGCTGCGGGCGCACACTCGGCGCCTGCGCCCGGCGCCGATCCGAGCTGCGAGCAACCCGGGCTGGGGGCGTTGAGCTATTCGGCGCTCGAGGATCGTTTGGTCGAGCTGGTGGCTGAGCGGAACCGCGTCGAGGGCGAGTACTTGGAGGTGTTGGGCGAACTCACGTCTCGGCATGGCACGCAGGCGGCGGCCTATGTGCTGCGCGACCAGACCCGCATGAACGGCGCCCAGGCACGCTCGGAGTCTCGGTTGGCTGACAGCCTGCGCGAGCACGACTTGGCGGGCACGCTCGACGCGATGCGCTCAGGCGAGATCCACATGGCTCACGCCAAGGTGATCGCCCGCGAGTCGCCCAAGAAGCACCGCCGCAGCGAAGCGAGCTTCTTGGGGCTTGCCCGGGCCTATCCGTCGGACACTCTCGCCCGGCACACGCTCGCCTATGAGTCCCAGCAGGTGTACGCCGATCTCGCTGCGGAGGCCGCTGCGGGAAATCTCGACCCGGTCGACGCCGAGCTGGCGTTGCAGCGGCACCAGCGGCGGGCGTCGCTGCGCTGCGGCGACGACGGCATGTGGGACCTGCGAGGCCGCTTCGACTTCCTCACCGGACGCCAGCTCAGCATTACCCTGCAAGCAGCCGTGCGCGCAGCGCGCCGCAACACCGACAGCGCCGCCGCAGCGCGAAGCAGCCGCACAGCCGACGACCCCGCAGCCGGCGATGCTGCTGCGGGCGACACCGCTGGCGGCGGCCCTGCTTCGGGCGGCGACGTCGACGACCAGGTGCCCGCGCCGACCACCGCGCAGCTCACCGCAGACGCGCTCGCCGGCCTGATCTGCGGCACCCAAAGCTCCCGCCGCTCCAACGCGGGGCTCGTGATCGTCGCGGACTATGACATCGCCAACGACCGGCTTGCCAACCCCCGCCTCGACGACGGCACCCCCATCTCCCCGAACATCCTCGCCGACCTCACCCTCGAACCCCTCCCCAGCAGCGCTCGAAACGGCAGGCTCGACTGCCCCGCGACGCCCCAACCGCACACTGCGCAACAGACCGCCACCTACGCCGTAGCCGCCAAGGTGCTGCCAGCAGTGTTCTCCGCCGACTGGTCACAGCTCGCCCTCGGAACCGCCCGCAACGCCAACGACGCCCAACGGCTCATCCTGGCCCTGCGCGACGGGGGCTGCATCAGCTGCGAACTCACTCCTGAGCACACCGAGGCACACCACATCGACCATCACGAACACGGCGGCCCCACCGAGGTACCCAACCTCGCGTCGCTGTGCAGACCCTGCCACAACAGCTTGCACAAGCGCCAACGTCAGATCGACATCCCACCCGACGGTCGGCCCCGCCTGCGACCGCCCCAACCCACCGGCACCGGCCCGCCCGAACCGAGCGGCCACGCCCCACCCACACCGGACAGCACCGACCCGCCTACGGCCAGCGGCACGCTTTCACCTGAACCTGCCCGGACGAACCCGTCTGCGGCGAACGACGCCGACCCTTCCAGTGAGTCAAGCCAGCGGCGGGAAAGCGCCCGCAGCCCGTAACCCACACCGCCGGCCGCTTGATCTCAGCGGACGACTCGCGGACGTTCGTATCGCACCGACGTGTCACACGCTCTCGCTAGACAATGGGCAACACCATCTGGCTCGGCGCGTTCGGAGGAATCGCCCGGCCCATCGTCATCGAGGAGTCAGCCCTATGTCCACCGGTCTCGCCGTCGTGCTCGGCCTCCTGGCGGGTCTCGCCGTGGGCGTCGGCACCGCTTGGGCACTGCTGTCTCGAAAGCTCGCCCGCGCCGGCCAGGAACGAGACTCGCACGCTCTGCGCAACGCCGAGGTAACTGCTGAGCTGACCGCAGAGCGCGACGCGGCGCGTACCGAGGCCGAGCTTCGAAGCCAGCGCACTGCCGAGCTGATGGCTGAGCGCGACGCGGCGCGCTCTGAGACGCAAGAACAGCGAGAGCTTGCCGCTGGGCTGCGGGCGAAGCTGGCGACTGCGGTTGCGGATCGTGACGCTCGGGTCGAGGAGATGACCAAGAAGCAGGCCGAGATCGAGACGCGATTCACCGAGATCGCCGCTCAGGTCAGCCAATCCACCCGCGAGACCTTCATGAAGGAGTTCCGCGACCTGACCGCAGAGCAGACCAAGACGGCGGGCAAGACCGTCTCCGAACTCGTCGAACCGATGCGCGAGCGGCTGAAGGAACTGCACGAGCACGTCAGCAAGGCCGACACGTCCCGGGCCGAGGACACCGCCAAGGTGTCCCAGAGTGTCGAGCAGCTTGTCTCCGAGACGAGCGGGCTGCGCCAGATCCTGCGCGACTCCAAGATGCGCGGCGCCTGGGGCGAGCAGCACCTGCGCAATGTCATCGAGGCCGCCGGCATGAGCCGCCACATCGACTACGTCGAGCAGGCCACCGTGGCCGACCCCGCCGGCGAAAGTCGCGCACGGCCCGATGTCGTGGTGAAGGTCCCGGGCGGCACCAGCGTGGTGATCGATGCCAAGACGCCGTTTGCCGCCTACGACCGCGCAGTGAACTCGAGTGACGAGGCCGAGCAGCGAGAGGCGCTGGCCGAGCACGCTGCTGCGCTCAGCGAGCGGGCGCGCGAACTCGGCAATCGCGACTACGGCCGCTGGGTGCCGGGCTCGCCCGACTTCGTGCTCATGTACGTCCCGACCGATCCGATGCTCGACGTGGCCATGGACGCCGACGGCGAGGTCTGGCAGAACGCCTGGCAGCGTCACCGGGTGCTGATCGCCACACCCGGACTGCTCATCGCGTTCCTGCGGACGGTCGCCCTGGCCTGGCAGCGGCACGACATCGCCCGCAACGCCGAAGAGGTGGCCAAGCTCGGCAACGACCTGTATTCCCGGCTCTCGAAGTACCTCGAGCACATCGACAAGATGGGGCGCGGCCTGCGCAGCGCGGTCGATGCCTACAACGGCAGCATCGGCTCGTTCGAGCGCATGGTGCTGCCCGGCGCCCGCCGCTTCCGCGAGCTGGGCTCGGTGACCGGCAGCGACGAACTCGACGGTGCAAACCCGATCGAGCTCGACGTCCGTGCCGTTACCGCCCCCGAGCTGGAACCCGGCGAGGGCTAGCCGCGATCAGGGTTCAGAATACGCCTGCGGTGGCATCGTTGATGGCTTGCCAGACGCGTTGCGGGGTGAGCGGCATGTCGAGGTGGCGGATGCCGAGGTGCGCGACTGCGTCGATGACTGCGTTCTGGACGGCCGGCGTGCTGCCGACGGAGCCGGCTTCGCCGAGACCCTTCGCTCCCAGCGGATTGACGTGTGTCGGCGTCTCGTGGATGACCCGCTCGAAGAAGGGCATCTCAGCGGCCGAGACAATCGGGTAATCGGCGAAGTTCGCGGTGAGCGGGTTGCCGTCGTCGTCGTAGACGAACTCCTCGTACAGCGCTTGGGCTGCACCATGGGCCAGGCCGCCGTGCACCTGTCCCTCCGCGAGCAGTGGATTGACGATGACACCGGCGTCGTCGCAGGCCACCAGCCGCTGCAGTTCCACCTCGCCGGTGTGACGGTCGACTTCGACGACGGCGATGTGGGTGCCGAAGGGAAACGTCGGCGACTCTGATTCGAACGTCTCCTCGGCATGCAGCAGGCGCGAGCCCCCGGCGCCATTGGTCGCCGCGAGATGCTCGGCCACAGCAGCCCAGTCCACCGAGACCGCCGGGGTGCCGACCACGTGAAAGGCGCCCGCACCGCTGTCGAGGGTGACATCGGCAGGGTCTGCCTCGAGCAGCGTGGCGGCCACCGTGCGCGCCTGGTCCACGAGTCCGCCTGATGCCTCCCAGATGGAGGTGCCTGCAAGCTGCACCGACCGTGAACCGCCGGTGATCTGGCCTTGGGGGACCTCGTCGGTGTCGCCGTGAACGATGTCGATGCGATCCATCGGCACGCCGGTGCGGTCGGAGATCAGCATCGCCCACGACGTGTGATGGCCCTGCCCGTACGGCGAGGACCCGGTGCGGCCCACGATCCGCCCGCCCTCGACCAGCTCGACAGCGCCGTACTCGGACCGCCCGAGGCCTGCGGTGCGCTCGACGTAGGTGGCGATGCCGATGCCGAGCAGCTTGGCGTCGCTGTCGGCGCGCCGGCGGGCCTGCTCTGCGCGCAACTCGGCGTAGCCGGCGGCCTCGAGAGCAGCATCCATGCCGGCTTCGTAGGCACCGGTGTCGTAACGCATGCCGGTCTGGGTCTCGAACGGGAACTGCTCGGGTGCCAGGAAGTTCTTGCGTCGCACCTCGACGGGGTCCATCCCGATCTCCGCTGCGAACACATCGACGGCACGCTCGATGGCCGCAGCCGCCTCGGGCCGGCCGGCGCCCCGAAACGGGCCGAGTGGAGTGGTGTTGGTCAGCACCGACACCGAGCTGAACCCGAGCTTGGCTATGTCATAGCAGCCGGTCAGCATCGCCTGGATGTTGCTGGGCAGCGCCGCTCCCGTATTGCCGTACGCGCCGGAATCTTGGACCACCCGCACCTCGAACGCAGTGATGCGGCCGTCCCGGGTCCCCCCGATGCGGCAGTACTGGATCTGCCCGCGCCCATGCACCAGGCCGACCATGTCGTCGCTGCGGGAGGGGACCCACATCACCGGTCGGCCGAGCCGGTCCGACAGCCATCCCAGCAAGGTCTCCTCGGGATGGGGGCGGGCCTTCGCGCCGAAACTGCCGCCGACGTCGCGGGAGAACACGCGCATCTGGTCGCGTTCGAGGCCGAGCATCTTGGCCAGGGCGGCGCGCACCGGGTGGGGTCCCTGGCCCGCGTTCATGTGGTGCAAGCGACCGTCATCGGCCCAGCGGCTCGCCGCCACCCGGGGCTCCAGCGGGCACGGGGCGATGCGGTTGTTCACCGTGCGCACCTCCGCCACCGCCTCGCACGCATCGAAGTCGACCTGCTCGCCGTCGAGCGACATGCGCAGCACGACGTTCGGCTCCGCCATGCCCTCGAACAGCGCGGGGGCTTCGAGGGCAGCCTCGGGATCGGTGAGGGCCGGCAGCGGCTCATAGTCGACAACGACGAGCTCGGCCGCATCGATCGCCGCCGCAGCGGTCTCCGCCACCACGACCGCGATGGGCTCGCCCACGAACCGAACGCGGTCGCTGGCCAGCATGGGTCGCACGATGGCGGCATCGAATGCCGGGCTGGGGGCCGGGTAGGGGGCAAGGTCCAGGTCCGCCGCGGTGACCACGTCGATGACTCCTGGGGCATGGCGCGCCTCGCCCACGTCGAGCCCCGTTATCACGGCGTGCGCAACGGTCGACGTCACGTAGCACGCATGCGCCAGGCCATCCCACTCGGGGTCTGCGGCGACATTGGCGACGAACTGCCCCCGGCCGCGCAGCAGCGGCTCGTCCTCGCGCCGTACAACCGATGTTCCTCGTAGTGCCATGGGTAGACCCTGCCTCGCCGTTCAGCCGACGGCGATTGTGGCAGAGGCGCTACCAGCGCGCCGTGGGATCGATCGAGAGCACCTCCACCATCTCCGCGTGCAGCGCCGCGAAGTGCGGTGAGCGCTGGCCGGCGCGTCCGCCCGACGGCGCCGCCTTGGGGCCGGCCACGGGCCACTGCGGCTGATACGCCACTGGCGCGAGCGCATCGTCGACGATGCTCTGCCATCGGGCGAGCTGCTCGCCGAGCTCGCACGTCATGACGCCTGCAGCAACGAGCCCCGCCTCCGAGCAGCCCGCCGGAGCGTCGAAGAGCTCGCTGGCCATCGGCGCGAGCTGGTCGAACAGCGGCAGCAGGTGAGCGATGCCTGCGTCGGTTCGCAGCAGCCGGTCGAGCAGTCCGGTGGCGTGGCGCAGGTGCGACCGCTCCTCGGCGAGCGCGCGACGGGCGACCGCTCCGAGCGACGCCCACGACGAGTCCGCCAACGCGCTCCAGCGCACCGTCTCTGCGGTGTCATACAAGAAGTGGCGCACCAGCGTCTCGGCCCAGTCGTGGCAGGGCAGCTCGGTGATGTGAGCGCAGAGGTACTCGTGCGACTCGCGCCCGTATGCCATCGCGTCGATGTCGTCGCCCAGCAGCCCGTACAGCGCGCGGGCGTGGCCCAGCTCGTCCTGGCTGATCGACGTCAGCGCCAAGTCCTCTTCGAGGAACGGCCCCACAGCGATCCACCATCCCAGGTTCTGCCCGATGCACAGCTCGTCGTCGGCGAGCGCCAGCACGAGGTCGCGGGCACCCGGGACGTCCGCAGGATCGCCGGTCGGTTCGATTGCGGCGACGCGTTCGGGTTCGCCCATGTCGTTCATGCCGGCTCGGCGTTGCCGGCCTGGCGCAGATCTCGCAGGAACGTGCCGTCATTGTGACGGTGGGCACGATCGGCCATCTGCAGTTCGGTGGGATCGGCGACCAGCAGGTCCTCGCGGGCCACGACCCACATCTGCTCCCCCTCGGACCTGCGTGCGTAGCAGTCGCGGGCGAAGCTCAGCGCCAAGTCGTCGTCGGGAGCTTCGAGTGCGCCGACATGGGTGAAGGGATCCTTGCCTGCGCGCTTGAGGAACACCTCGTAGGTCTTCATGCAGGAATCCTGCTCGTCGGGCTGTCGACCCTGCCGACGACTTCCACGGGATTGCGGCACTGCGGGCACCACTCGACGCTGCGGCAGGGCGTCGGACCGAAGTCCGAACGGTGCTCCAGGACGGCGCTGCCGCAGATGGGGCAGCTCGCATCCGCGGACCGGCTTCGCACCGCCACGGAATACTCGCGAGCCAGAAAGCTCACTGCAGATGGTGCGATCCGATCCGCTGTCCACACGGGATCGTCGATGAAGGCCACCTCGATCGAGACGTCAGCACCGGCGCACGCTGCACGCGCGGCGTCGGTGACATCGCGAGCGATGACGTCGAGCGCGGGGCAGCCGAGCATGGTCGGCACGAGCTCGATGCGCACCGCCGAGCCGTCGCCGGCTGCGCTGACCCGTTCGAGGATGCCCAGCTCGGAGATGGTGACCTCGGGATATTCCGGGTCGCACACCATCGATACCGATCGGCGGATGGCCGCGACGAGACCAGCGGGAGCATCTGCGCTCATGCGGGCACCGCAGCCGCTTCGTCCAGCGCGTCGCGCACCCAGGCGGCGCCGTCCCACGCGTTGCGGGCATCGCGCAGGCGCCGCTCGCTGTCGGGTCCCCGGCCGGCGATGGCCGCCTTCAGCGCATCCCAGTCGATCTCACCGCTGACCCAGCGCCCCGTGTCGGGGTCCTGGTGCAGGTCGGGGTCGGGAATGGTGAAGCCGGCAGCGGTCAGCTGCGGCACCATCTTCTGCACGAACCGGTCGCGCAGCACCTCGTTGCGCTCGGACTTGATGTGCCAGCGCAGCAGCACATCGTTCGGCGACGAGTCGGGGCCGAACAGCTGCACTGCCGGCCACCACCAGCGGTCGAGGCCTTCCTGCATCAGGTCGTGCTGCTGGGAGGTGCCCTTGGCCATCTTCAGCAGCAGCTCCTCGCCGTTGCGCATGTGAAAGCCCTCTTCGGCGATGATCCGCCGCAGGATGCGCTTGTAGGGGCCGTAGCTGCAGTTCTTGAAGACGGCCTGCTGGCTGGCGAGCGCCGCCGCGTCGACCAGGTACGCGATCGCGATCTGGTCGCCCCACGAGTGCGCCCGGTAGTGGAACACGTTGTGGAACGTGGTGCGCCCCGCCAGCAGGTCGGCGGTCATCTCGTCGCGGGTCTTGACGCCCATGTCGGCCGCCACCATGTACAGCAGGTGCGCGTGGCCGATCTCGTCCTGGGTCTTGGCCAGCGCCGTCAGCTTGTTCGCCAGCCCCGGCGCCTTGGCGATCCAGTCACGCTCGGTCAGCCCGCCCATGTACTCGCTGTTGGCGTGCAGCTCGATGAACCGGAACACTGCCTCGCGGTACGCGTCGGGCATGTCGTCGTCGGGCTCCACCAGCCCGCCGTCGTCGAGGAAGGCCTCGAAGTCCTCCATGGAGTCCCAGCTGCGCATAGGCACCTCCCGGTCAGGGCAACGATCCGAATGCTACGCCTGCGCTGTGCAGGGTTGACCGCACCGTTGCCACGGCGGCTCCCACGCCGGTCGGCTTCACACCGGCGGGGCGTGGGTGTGATGATCGGTCGCGCGCTGGAACGCCTCGCCCACTGCAGCAAGGGTCCGCTCGGCGAACGGTCGGCCGATGAGCTGGAAGCCGATCGGCAGACCATCGGGAGCGAAACCGCCGGGCAGCGCGATGGCCGGCAGCCCGGCCCCGTTGACCGGGAAGGTGAACTGGGTCGTCGCGGGAATGAGCGGCACCCCGTCGAGCTCGACCGCACCGTGGGGCAGCACCTGGTTGGGGTTGACCGGGGCGACGATCAGGTCGACGCCCTGATCGTCGAACACCTCCATGCACGCCCGCTCGAACGCCACCCGCTGTGCCTGGGCTGACGCGAACTCCGTCCCGGAGACCGCAGCGCCCGCTTCGAGAATGCCGCCGACCTCCTCGCCGAGCAAGTCGGGGTGGTCGGTGCGCAGCCCTTCGAGCAGCGCTGCCGACTCGGCGAACACGATCGTGACGCCCGCCGGGGTGTGCTCGGCGCTGTTGGGCACCTGCACCGGGTTCACGCCGGCCACGATCGTGCGGAGCACCTCGACGGCTGCGTCCATCACCGCGCCGACGTGCGGATCGACGTCGATCCCCTCGAAGAAGCTGTCGCCTGGCACCCCGAGGGTGAGTTCGCCCGGGTCCGCGGCGTCGCTCAGCGGCGTCGCCGACGAGAACGGGTCGTCGGGTGACTGGCCCGCGATGACCTCCAGCAGGATCCGGCAGTCCTCGGCCGTGCGCGCCATCGGGCCGACGGTGTCGTAGGTCCACGAGATCAGGTGCACGCCGTGGCGGGGCACCGCGCCGCGTGTCGTCTTGATCCCCGTTGTGCCGCAGCAGTTCGACGGGATGCGGACCGACCCGCCCGTATCGGTGCCGAGCGCCCCGAACAGCTGCCGTGCGGCGAGGGCGGCCGCACTGCCTCCCGAGGAACCGCCGGTCGAGCGCTGCGGGTTCCACGGGTTGTGCGACGCCGGGCACGAGACACCGAACGCCAGCTCGTGCGTATTCGTCTTGCCGACGATCACCGCCCCGGCCTGGCGCAGGCGCTGCACGACGGTCGCGTCGTGGTCGGGCACGAACCCCCGCAGGGCGTCGCAATTCGCCTCGGTCGCGACGCCTTCGGTGAAGAAGAGGTCCTTGAGGGCGATGGGCACGCCGTGCAGCGGGCCGGCGATCCCTCCTCCGTCGAGCTGTTGGGCGACCGCACGAGCCGCGTCAGCCCCGATCGAGGCAAATGCGCTCACCGTGGGCTCCGTCCGCTCGATGCTGGCGAGGCAGGCGTCGAGCAACTCGACCGCACTCAGATCTCGGGCTCTGATGGCCTGCGCTGCCGCGGCGAGGCTCATCTGGGTCGGTTCGGTCATGGTTGCGGTCCTTTGTACTTGGTCGTCTGTTGTCGCATGACTGATGTGTTTGAGCTGGTCAGGCTGGTTTGGGTTCACAGGGCGAGGCGTCCCGACAGCCGGTCCCCCAGACCGGCCTCGCCGGCAGTGCCTGTGTCGACGATCTCGCCCTTCTCGAGCACGACGAAGCGGTCGGCGAGCCGCAGCGCCAGCGCCAGGTGCTGCTCCACCAGCAGCACCCCGCGGCCCTGCTGCCTCGCCAGCGCTAGGGCGTCGCCGAGCAGCCCGACATTCGAGGGCTGCAAGCCCTCAGTCGGCTCGTCCATCAACAGGATGGACGCGGTCGATGCCAGCGCCGACGCAGCCGCGAGCATCTTCTGCTCGCCGCCCGAGAGGGTGCCCGCTCGCTGAGCCTCACGACCCGCCAACGACTCGCCGAACATGCCCAGCACGCGGCCGTGCTCGGCCGGCGGATGCCCGCTCAGCCGCAAGTTGTCGCCGACCGAGAACTGGCTGAACAGCGACCGCTCCTGGAAGGCAGCTCGCAGTCCGGCTCGAACACGGCGAGAGGGCGGCACCCGCGTGATGTCGGCGCCGCCGAGCCTGAGCTGCCCGCCGGTCGCCCTCAGCAAGCCGATCATCGTCCGCACCAGAGTGGTCTTGCCGGCGCCGTTGCGTCCGACCAGCGCCACGATCTCGCCTTGGGCGACGCAGAAGCTGACGCCGTGCAGCACCGGCACGCTGCCGTAGCCCGAGCGCAGCCCGTGTGCTTCGAACCGCATCAGCTGTCGACCCCCGCGTAGATCGCCTGCACATCGGGGTCGCTCTCGACCTCGGCAACAGTGCCGTCGGCAATGACCTCACCACGCGCGAGCACGGTGACGCGATCGGCCACGGCGCGGATGAACGCCATGTCGTGCTCGACGATCACGATCGGAAGGCGATGGGAGCGGTGAAGCTCACGCAGCAGCGCAGCCGCTTCGAGGCTCTCGGCGACTGTCATGCCTGCGGTCGGTTCGTCGAGCAGCAGCAGCCGGCAGCGCCCTGCCAGCGCCATCGCGATCTCCAGCCACTGCTTGTCACCGTGGGAGAGATCGCCCGCCCGCATGTCGAGGCGCTCGCTGAGCTGCGTCCGTTCGAGCACCTCCAGCGCCGGCCGCGGCACCGCCGTACTCCAAGAGCGACGGACGAGTGCCCACGGCGACGAACGAGTCCCCCAGGCTGCGATGGCCACGTTGGCGGCCACGGACAGGTCGTCGATGAGCTGGGGCGATTGGAACTTGCGACTCACGCCGTGTCTGGCGAATTCCCAGGCGTGACGGCCCGTGTGCTCGGCGCCGAACACCAGCACCCTCCCGGACTGGCAGCCCTGCTGGCCCGAGAGGATGTCGAGCAGTGTGGACTTGCCGGCGCCGTTCGGCCCGATGAGGCAACGGAGCTCTGCGTCCTCCATGGTGAGCGTGACGCCATCGAGCAACCGGAAGAAGCCGAAGCTCTTGTGCACATCCCGGGCTTCGAAGACTGCCGCAGCGTCAGCCGACGGCGCCTCGGCGCCTGCACCTGGGCCCGACGGCGCGTCAGCGTCGGTGGCAGCGGGCCGCAGATTCGGCTGCTGGCGGCGGGCCGGCCGACCAGCCAACCGCTGGGCGCTGGGGACCAGCCCATGGGGCATCACCACCACGACGGCCACGAAGATCAGGCCGGTGGCGAGCGTCCAGTACTGCAGCCAGACGTCGGCCAGCGTCGCGGAAGCGAAGTTGATCGCCATCGCACCGATGACCGGGCCCACGATGGTTCCCCGCCCGCCGACCAGCGTCCACAGCACCACGCTGGTGGCCAGCGAGAACCCGAAGATCTGCGGCGACACGAAGCTCGTGCGGTGCACGTACAGCGCACCGGCGAAACCGGCGAGTGCGCCACCCACGGTGAACGCCCAGATCTTGATCTGGACCGTCTTGTAGCCCAACGCCTCCATGCGACGCTCGTTGGAACGGATGCCGATCAGCACCGCACCGATCGGGCGCGTGACCAGCGTGCCGACCACGGTGATCGCAACGATGGCCAGCACGCTGACTGCGACGTCCTGCGCGGCATCGGAGAGCTCGATCCCGAGGGCGCCGAGTCGCGGGACGCCGGTCAGCCCGTTGAAGCCTCCCGTGACGTCTCGCCACTGCTCGGCGAGCTGCTCCAAGGTGAGTGACAGCACCAGCGTGAGCAGGCCCACCACGACTGCGGACGGTCGGCGCCGCAGTATCGCGACGCCGAGGGCTGCGGCGACACCAGCGCCCACCGCAGCGGAGCCGACGAGCATCGGCAGGCTCAGCGACGGCGCGGCGGTGGCGACCTTCGCCGACGTGTACGCAGCGATGCCGAAGGGCAGCAGCTGGCCCAGCGAGAGGATGCCGGAGTATCCCCACACGAAATCGAGGCTCACGGCGAGCGCGGCGAACACCAGGAACAGCGAGAGCTGTCCCGAGCGGTAGCCGCCGAACGCGCCGCTGAACACCACGGCCGCAAGTGCGCAGGCTGCGCCGGTGGCGAGTGCGCGCCTCATGGGTTGGCTGCCTCGACGGGCACCCGGCGCAACTGCAGCATCAGCACCGCAAGGGCCAGCGAGGCGATCTGCGCCCAGACCGCGTCGTAGAAGTGGATGACCCCGGTCTGCACGGCTGCTACCACCAGCGCTCCTGCGATCACGCCCCACAACCGGTTGAAGCCGCCGACGATCACCACCAGGAACGCTCCGGGCAGGTAGGCGAGCCCGGCCTGGGGTTCGATGGCTCCCAGCGGAGCGACCAGCGCGCCTGCGATCCCGGCGGTTGCAGCGCCGATGCCGAACGCACAGAAGTTGGCGATGCCGGTGCGCACGCCGCAGGCATCGGCGAGGTCCCGGTCGGCGACGATCGCCCGCACGGTCAGCCCGAAGCGTGACCGGGTGAATGCGAGCAGCGTCACCACCACCACTACGACGGCGATGCCGATGAGCACATAGCGGTAGGTGGGGAACAGCACCCCGAGTGCCCGCGTCGCTCCCGGCACCGGATTGGGAACACCACGAAAGTCCTTGGTGAAGATCAGCTCGACGGCCTGCCGCAGGCAGATCGACAGACCGAACGTGGCCAGGATCGTCACCTCCGGCCGGCGATGGATGCGACGGATCAGCCCGACCTCGATGCATGCACCCAGCACGAACAGCACGACGGCGGCCAACGGCAGCGACAGCCAGTGGCTGAGCCCGTTGGCGTGGGTGACGTAGGCGACGTACGCCCCGATCATCACGAACTCGCCGTGCGCGAGGTTGATGATCCCCATCAGCCCGAACACGATGCCGAGACCCAGCGCGACGATCGCAAGCGTCGCGAACAGGCTCAGACCGTTGAGCAGTTCGAGCGTCAGCGCATCCAAGGGACTGAGCTACGAAGCCGAGTTGCTAGGGACTGCAGGTCTCGTCGGGCTCCACCGCCGGAAATGACTGGACGATGAGCTGCGAGCCGTCGGACTGGATCTCCGCCACATAGATCGGCTGCGCGAGATGACGGCTGCCGGTGATGGAGATGTCTCCCGTCGGCGTCGAGAGCGACAGGCCTTCGAGAGCCGCTGCCACAGCCGCCGTGTCGGTAGTGCCGGCTGCGTTCGCCGCTGCGGCGTAGAGCAATGCAGCGTCGTAGATGTGCGAGCTGAAGGTCATGTGCGGCGGCGCGTCAGCCCCGAATTGCTCGAAGTAGCGAGCCACGAATGCGTTGTTGGCAGGGTTGTCGACTTCCTTGAAGTAACCCAAGGTGACCCGCATGCCGGCGGTGACCGACGGCCCCATCACTCCGAGCACGTTCTCCTCATAGATGTTCGCCAGCCGCGGAATGGCGCTCTGGCCGATGCCGAAGTCGACCGCCTGGGTCTCGAAGGCGATGGCGTCGCCGCCGACGAGCGCCGGGAAGATCAGGTCTGCGCCCGAGCCCGCGATCTGCTGGGCGACCGAGGAGAAGTCCTGGGTGCCGAGGGGGACGTATTCCTCACCCACCACTTCGCCTCCTGCGGCCTCGATGTACTGGCGGGCGAGCTCGAAGCTTCGCCGCGGCCACACGTAGTCGTTGCCGAGCAGGAACCACGTGCTTCCGCCGGTCTCGTCCATCATCCACGGGATGACCGGCGCGAGCTGCTGGCTGGGCACCTCGCCCGTGTTGAACATCACCGGCGAGCACTCGCCGCCCTCGTAGAGGGCCGCGTAGATGTACAGCACGCCGGCATCTTCAGCGAGCGGCTCGGCGGCTTCGCGCGTCGCGCTGGAGTGGGTGCCGAGCACGACGTCGACCCCGTCCGATTCGATGAGCTGTTCCATGGCCTGGCGCCCGACGGCGGGATCGGTGGCGTCGTCGGCGAGGTACGTCTCGACCGGGCGGCCGTTGATGCCGCCGGCGGCGTTGATGTCCTCTTCGATGAACTCTGCGATATTGGCCGTGGGCTGGCCGAAGATGCCGGCGGGACCGCTGTTGGAGAACAGGATCCCGATGCGCACCGGCTCCCCCGACGGCTCGGCGGGCTCATCCGCTGCGGTGGTCGCAGGTGCTTCGGTGGGCTCTGGTGCGGCATCGCCGTCGTCCGTCGGCTCATCGACGGGGGCCGGCGCCGCCTCGGCCTCGGTCGCCGCCGGTTCTGCGACTGCGGGTTCATCGTCGCTCGTCGCGCACGCCGCTGCCATCCCGAGCAGCAGCGCCATCATGATTGCTGCGGTTCGACAACGGGACCGCGCCCGTGGTTTCTGTGTGCACCCCACGGCGTCAACCTCCCCCAATATGTGAGTAGATGTTGACATATTGTCCTGTCAACGGGGCCGGGTCAAGCGCGTAAGGCGCGAGCAAGGACCCTGACGCCGGCGCGGCGGGCTCAGCCAGTCGCGTGCGGATCAGGCGGGCGCTGCGACGGGAAGCTCGTCGATCACCCGGACCCCCGCCGGTGTCGCCTCTCCCAGCAGCAGCGACTCCAGCGAGCCGCCCGTGCCGCAGCGGCGCGGACCGCGGTAGCTGCTGGTGCGCAAGCCGTTCAACAGCGACGAGGGATCGGTGCCCCCGCCCGACCTGCACGCGGCCGCCCAGGTGTGCACCGCCTCGTACACACCTTCCGCGGCTGCGGACACCGGAGGAGCGCACTCGCCGAAGCGATCGGCATAGCGCCGCAGGAATTCACGGTTCTCTGCGGAATCCATGCCGACGAAATAGCCGAGCGCATTCCAGATGCCCGCAGCCGAATCTCCGAGATGCTCCACCACGGCATCGTCCATGAGCGGCGCGAACGTACGAGTGGTCGAGCGAAGCCCCGACAACGAGAACTCGCTCTCGAAGCGGACGTGGTCCTGCCCGACAAAGCTCGACACGACGTGGTCGGTGCCGTGTTCGCCGATGGCCGAGATCACCGGCGTGAAGTCCTCGGTTCCCAGCGGCACGTAGCCCTCGCCGCTGACGGTGCCGCCCATGCGCTCGATGACCTCCCGCGCGGCCGTGCCCACCGCCCGTGGCCACGAGTAGTCGTTGCCGGCCAGGAACCAGCGGCTCCCGCCGGTCGCCTCGGCCAGCAGCGGGAGGGCCCGGTGCAACTGGTCGAGCGGCCGCTCGCCGAAGTGGATCAGCAACGGATGGGTGGGAACCACCTCGCTGGTGGGCGTGTAGAGGTACGGGATGCCCTGGGCAACGGCGATCGGTGAGGTGGCCGAGTAGGTCGCCGAGGAATGCATGCCCACCACGGCGGCTATGCCCGATACGCCACAGAGACGGCGCATCGCGACCACGCCGGTGCCGGGATCGGTGGCGTCGTCGGCCACCAGCAGACGAACGTCGCGACCTGCCACGCCGCCGTCGGCGTTGATCTCCTCGGCGGCGAGCTGCGCGCAGTTGACCGTGGAGCGGCCCAGGATCCCGGCACTGCCCGACAGCGACGTGAGCAGTCCGAGCGGAACCTCCCAGCCCTCGGCGTCGACGCCACCGAGGAGTCCCAGGTCGGCACCGAGGCGCATGAACTCGCGATCGTCGATGCTGACCCGGATGCGCAGCCGGGTGCCGCCGCTGCGCAGCGGATCGAGGTGGCATGCCACATGCCCGAACCAGGGCGACTCGTGCACAAGGTCGATCCGCCGAACCGGTTTGCAGCTCAGCACCCGTGCCGTTCCGTGAACCCGCGACCCCTCGCCGATGGGTAGGGCGAGCCGCACCAGCGCGCCGGGCGCCAGCGCCTCGGCCTCGGAGCCGAACAGCCAGCCCAGCGACGGATCGCCGGATCCGAACAGCGCAAACAACTCGCTCGCGTCTGCCGCTAGCCGCACCTCGCTGCTGAGAACGAGTTCAGCCATCTCAAGCCCCTAGGCGCTCAGCTCGTCGTCTCGCTGACCAGGGTCGCCATGTCTGCTGCCGGCGCCGGCGACCGCTTCGTTCATGGCGTCCGCGAGCTGCTCGAGGGAGTTCTGGTACACGGAGGCGAGAAAGGCAACCACCGTGTCTGCGGGCGTCGAGGTCAGCGAGTAGTGCCGGTAACGGCCGTCGCGACGCTCGGTGATCAGTCCCGCAAGTCGCAGGATGCGCAGATGCGACGACACCGCCGTGCGGCCGACGCCGTCGAACCGGGAGGCGATCTCGCCCACCGTGAGCTCGCCGTGCTCGCCGATCAACCCCAAGATCGCCCGGCGCGTCTGGTCCGCCAAAGCAGAGAACGTGGCATCGCTCGTGGGGTCGGTCATGTGCGCAGCCGTATCAGTACGTCAACAACTATTCACACATAGTGCCATACGGGCCGAATGCTGCGCCTGCGCCTGGGGCCGCTGCGGCTTCGCGCATCGACCGAGGGGCGCGCCGTCACTGCGTCCGAGGCCGGCCTCAGGCAAGCACTGCCACCGGGGTGCCGATGGGTGCCCAGTCATAGAGCTGGAGTGCCTTGTCGTCACGCTGGCGGACGCAGCCCAAAGACAAGAACTGGCCGAGCTCGTCGTGGGTCTGTATCGGCGTGTCCCACCAAGTTCGGGGAATGGAATGGAAGCCGAGCCGGCCGCCTCCGATGCCCGTGGCAAACCGGACCATGTGCTCCATGGTGACGAGCCCGTTGTACGACATCGCCCACTCCGACTTCGAGTACACCTCCCACTGACCGGGCAGCGGCGAGTCCTCTCTCCCGCTCACGAGGTAGTTGTCGCGCACCGTCCCGTCGGACTCGACCAGCCAGACTCGCTGCGCTCCGCGCTCGTACACGATGTGCTTCTCGCCGGCGAGCCCGACATCGGGTGCTGGGACACCGCCGAGCCAGAGCGCGCGTGCTCCGTCGCCATGTCGCACCGAGAAGCTGCCGTCGTCGTCGGGCTTCAGAAAGGCGCCATCGAAGCCGTCGGTGCCGGTGCTCCACACGGGTGCGGCCGGAGGTTCCGGCAGTGCCGGTGAGAAGTCCCGCACAGCAAGATTGCCGTCAGCTTGCATGATGAGCATGGCGTTCGAGCTCGTGCTGATGCCGGCGCGCCACACGACAGCGGACTCGCTGCCGAACGCGTCGAGCGTATGCACAACGACGTCACCATCGTGGGTCACGGTCAGTTGAAACCAACCGTTCCTCGACGTCAGCGCCTGCCCGACGCCAAGCCACTGGCCGGGCTGCAGCACACCGGCGGTGCGCAGCTCGGTGCCGACCGGCGCCGGGTCGCCGATGGCAGCAGGAACCTCGTCACCCGCATCAGGCTCGCCGGCAGCGAACGACGGCTCGGACGCACGATCGGACGGCGATCTGGTCCGTGCCCCGGCAGGGGCCAAGGGCGCCGCGAGCACCGCCAAGATCAGCACTGCGCTCAGCGTCAGGCGACCCCTGCGCCCAGGCCCTGCTACGCGCCAACACGCGGACCGGGGACCCGAGCCTGCAAGATGCGCGAACCAGTGCCCCAGCACATAATCGAAGAGTAGAACAGCGCGATGATCAGATCGACACCCTGGTTTTCGAGCACGTCCATGCATGCCCGCTCGAACGCCACCCGCTGCACCTGCGCCGACGCCAGTTCCGCCTCGGGGATCGCAGCGACCGGCGCGTCATCGAGGTGTCAGATCACCGGCACTCCATGGCCCGCCGATGAACGGGGCATGTCCCGCGCGGCCCGTTAGGCCGAAGTGGGCCTTGACGTTGGCGTCGACGACCACGCACCCCATCCCTGAGCGTTCTGGGCCCTGACTCGAACCCTGTAGGTCTTGCCGTTTGTCAGCGACGAAAGCACCGTGCTCAAGTTGGTCAGGTCGGAGTGGGACACGGCCGTATTCGTCGCCCAGCCGGTGCCGACCGCGGAGCAGTCGTCGTCGGTGTCGTTGCAGTACGCCACTTCGTACTGGGTGATGTCCGAGTGGTTCTTGGCGGGTGCCGTCCACGTCACGGTGATCTGTGTGTTGCCAGCCGTCAGTCGAGGCGCCGACGGCGGATTCGGTGCCCCCGGTGTTGCAGTTTCTTGACTCGTCCAGGCACTCTCGCCATGACTCCTGCTGATGGTGCGCATCTCCACGAGGTGCGAGTTGCCGTTGGTGATCCCGGAGATCGTGTAGCGCGTCGAACTCGAGCCGATCCCGGTCCTGGTCGTCCAGTCGTTGTAGTCGCTGGTGCAGTCCGTCGTGGTGTCGGTGTCGTCGCAGTACCGCAGTTGGAAGCTCGTGATCGTCGACCCCCGGGCATTCGGCCTGGGCCACGTCACGATCAGCTGCCGGTTGCCCGATGCCAGCGTCAGCGTGGGCGCATCGGGCGCGCCTCTCGGCATGCCCATGGCAGAGGCTGACCACGGGCTCTCACGGTTGTCGTTGGTCTTCGCACGTACCCGCACTTGGTACGCGGTGCCATTGACGAGGCTCCCGATGGTCGTGCTAGTGCTGTCGTCCGAATGGGTGTGCGTCTCCCAGGTGGCGGCCCACGTCGGATTTGAAGCACAGGTGAGAACCGTGGTGTCGGAGTTGGTCGCGGTGCAGGCCCGGTAGCGCACGTCATAGCCGTTGATGGTCGAACCGTTGGATCTCGGCACGATCCAATTCACGGTCAACACGGTGTCGCCCGTGGTCAATCTCGGCGTGGTGGGTGCTGAGGGCGCGCCCACCGGCGTGCCGATCGCCGGCGTTTCGGACCACGGCCCCCAGCCCTTCTCGTTCTGGGCGCGCGCTCGCACCTGATAGGCGGTGCCATTGGTCAGCCCGGTGATGATCCTCGACAGGCTCGCACCGGTGTCGCCGTGAACCCGCCAGTTCCCCCATGTCGGATTCGTGGCACAGGTCTTGACCGCGGTGTCGGAGTCGATCGCGGTGCAGGCCCGGTAGGCCACTTCGTAGTGCTCGATCGACGAGTCACGATTGTCTGGTTCTGTCCACTCGACGCGCAGCTGGCGGTCGTCCGCCTGCGGCGTATCGATGACCGGAGCAGCGGGTACCGCAGCCGGGATAGCCGACTTGATCGGCGTCCAGCCGCTGTTGCCGGTGCCACTCCGGGCTCGAACCTGCACTTGGTATGCGGTGTCGTTTGTCAGCGAGGAAATCGTGGTTGACGTGGTGCCGGCGGCGACAGTTGTCGACATCCATTGCTGGTTCCACTGCGGACTCGACGTGCAGTCTTTCCGTGTCGCTGTGCAGTCGCGGTACTCCACTTCGTAGTTGTCGATGGTGGATCCGTGCGACTCCGGCTCGTTCCACGACACCACGAGCTGCATGTGGCTTGGCTCCAAGGTCAGCCCGGTGGGTGTCGACGGAGCCGCCAGAGGGGTGGTGCCGACAACGGGCGACCAGGGCCCGAGGCCGTTGGCGTTGCGGGCTCTCACCCGCGCCTCGTACTTGGTGCCATTGGTCAGCCCTGTGATGGTCGCAGCGGTGCTGCTGGCCGCGTAGGTCCGCTCGGCCCAGTTCCCCCACGTCGGATTCGTGGCACAGGTCTTGACCGCGGTGTCGGAGTCGGTCGCGGTGCAGGCCCTGTATCCCACGATGTACTGGGTGATCGCCAGCCCGTTGCTGCCTGGCTCGCTCCACGAGAGGCTGAACTTGCGGTCGCCCGGGTTGATGTTCGGAGCATCGGGAGCTTCGGGCCGCAGTGACGGCGTGCCCGTCGCGGACGACGACCACGGGCCCAAGCCCTGGCCTGCGCCGCCGACATCGTTGACGGCTCGGACGCGCACCCGGTAGGTGGTGCCGTTGTTCAACGACGTGATCGTGTAGGTGGTCTCGGGCGGGTCTCCGCCGCTCCCCGTGACTGTGCCTGGCGATGACCAGTCGCCGTCGATGCTGCAATCCGCCGTGCTCACGCAGTGCGCGACGTCGTAGCGAACGATGGCCGAACCGTTGTCGGCCGGCGCCTTCCACGCCACCACCAGCGATTCGTTGCCCGGCGTCAGCGTGGGAGTCGCGGGCTTGGCCGGCTTGCCGAGCGGCGTCGATTCTTCCGATGCCGAGTACGGCCCGACGCCAGTGGCAATGCGGGCCCGCACTCGCACCTGGTACTTGGTGGCATTCGCAAGGTTCGTGATCGTCAACCGGAGGTCGGTGAGGTCGGTGTGGGTTCTTGTCTGCCAGCCGCCCCAACGCGGATTCGAGCTGCAATCCCTCGGCGTCGCGGTGCACGCCCGGAACTGGACGTTGTAGCCGTTGATCGTGGTGCCGTTATCCGTAGGCGCCGTCCACGAAGCGACGATCTGGCGGTCCCCGGCTACGAGCGTCGGCATTCCAGGGGCGTCGGGCAGGGCCCTCGGCGTACCCGTCCTGCTCGCCGACCACGGGCCAATGCCTTGGTCTGTGCCGCCGAGACTGTTGATGGCCCGGACGCGCACCTTGTAGGCCGTGTCATTGTTCAGCCCGGTGATTTCGTGCCTCGTGTCGGTGCCTGTGTCGAAGGCATCAAGCCAGTCTGTTGACGTGCTGGCACAGGTGCCGGTGCAGTACTCGACGTCATAGCCGGTGATGTCGAGACCGTTGTCGGCCGGCGCAACCCAGGTCACCACGAGCTTCTGGTTACCTGGCTCCGCGGTCGGGGTGCTCGGCCTCGCCGGCACCGAGACCGGTGTCGTCTTGCTGGCTGTCGACCACGGCCCCACGCCGTTGGCGTTGCGAGCCCGCACCTGCACCTCGTAGGCGGTGCCGTTGACCAGCCCAGTGATCGTCACGATCTTGCCGGTACCGGAATGGCTGCGCGCCCGCCAGCTGCCCCAGGTCACGTCGTCGTCATCGGACTCGCAGGTCAGCACCGTCGTGTCGCCATCGGTTGCGGTACACGCCCGGTACTGCACGTCGTAGTCGGTGATGGCCGACCCGGAGTATCCGGGCTCGTTCCATTGCACGAGGATCTGGCGGTCGCCCTCGGTCAAAGCAGGGGCGCGCTCGAAGCTCGGCAGCTCCTCAGGTGTTGCAGACTGAGTTGGCGACCAGTCGCTCTCGCTCCCGCCGCTGCGGGATCGCACCTGCACCTCGTGCTTGACGCCGTTGCTCAGCTTGGTGATCGTGGTGGTGGTGCCGGTGCCCGAATGGCTGTGGGGCGTCCAGCTGCCGCATGTCAGGCTCGAGCCGCACGTCCGGTATCGAAGGTCGTAGCCGTCAATGGTTCCGCCGCTCGGGGGCGTCGACGGCGCCCACGTCACCTTCAACTGCTCGTTCGCGGCTTCCACGGTCAGGCTGGCCGGAACCGAGGGCCGCCCTGTCTGCACTTCCGGTATGCCCGACACGATCTGCGACCATGAGCCGAGCCCGAAAATGTTGCGGGCCCGTACCCGCACTTGGTAGGCGGTCCCGTTGGCGAGGCCGGTGATGGTCGTGCTGGTGCCCGTGCCCGAGTGGGCATGTGCGGTCCAGCCGCCCCAGCTCGCGCCGGACGTGCAGGTGCTCGGCGTGGCCGTGCACGCGCGGTACTCCACCACGTAGCCGGAGACCGCTGCACCGACTGCGCTGGTGGGCGCCCTCCACGACACTGCCAGACCGGCGTTCCGGGCAGACGCCGCGAGCGACGTCGGCGTGCTCGGCGGATCGGTGCCGATGGCCGTCAGCGTGCCTGCCGCGGCACGCGCCGCAGTATCGATGCGGTCCGATCCGCTGATCCTGTGCAGAGCCGCCGTCGGGGCGAGGGTGCGCAGGCGGGCATGCAAGCTGGTGTCGAGCGCCGCGCTCCCACCAACCAGCACGATCGCACGCGGCCGCAGCTCCTCGATGCGGCGCTCGGTGGGAGCGGTCAGCGCACTCGTCTGGGAGTACAGCACTGCTCCGCCGGTGGTGATGGCCGCGTAGGCAGCGGCAACTCCCATGTCTGCTGGGCTCCACCCGTTCGCGACCACCACGGTGGTGGAGAGGTTGGGCGCCGCCGCCGCTGCGGTGTCGGTACGGGACGCACCGCTGTGGCGCGGCACGCTCTGCACCGATGGCGCGAGCTCTCGGACTCGATCGGCGAGCGACGCTGCGAGCACCACCGTGCCTCCGACGAATTCGACCTGCAAAGGCTGCTGCTCGCGGATGATGCGTTCGGTCGGCGCCGTGAGGTCGTCGGCGTTGGCCAGCAGCACTGCTGCGTTGGGCCTTGTCGCCGCCAACGCAGCCGCCACGCCCGTGTCCGCGGCGCTGAAGCCGTTCGCCACAATGAATGTGGTGGCGTTCGACGGCACTGCCTTCGCAGCCGTGTCGAAGCGGTCGGCGCCCTCGATCCGCCGGACTGCGGCACCGCCAACCAGTGCGACCACCTCGTCTTGCACTGCGGTTGACAGCGCAGCCGTGCCGCCGACCAGGATCACCGCCGACGGCTGGCGGTCTCGGATGAAGCTTGCTGTACGGGCGGTGAGCTCTCTCGAGTTCGCATACAGCACCACTGCGTCGGATTGGCTGCCGCTCTCAAGGGCTGCGAGGGCCGATGCAACGGCTGAGTCGGCAGAACTCCAGCCGTTGGCGATGACCACGGTGCCGATGGACCGAGTCTGCGCCGACGCCGCGGGTGCCAGCACGGCTGCGATCAACGCGAGGACTGCACAGGCGGCCCCGCCGCCGCGCAGTCCCCGACGCAGTCCGGACCGGGTGCTCAGCAGCCGTTCCCGAAGTGCGCGAGAGCCGCCCCAATATCGCCGGTGCAGCCCGCTGAGCGGTCCAAATTACGTCAATGCAGGCATTATGCCGGACTCTATTTCTCGCCACTCTGCGGGTAGGGGATGGCAGATTGGCGGCGGGCCGATGTCAGATCATCGACACCGTGCGGCCGAGCAGCCTGAACAGCGGTTCCTTGGTGGCTTCGAGCGCTTCGGAGACCTCTTCGTGGGAGATCTCGCCGTCGAACATCCCGGCTGCCATGTTGGCTACGACGGCGATGCCGGCGTAAGGGATGCCGGCCTCACGGGCCAGCGCCACCTCGGGATAGCCGGTCATCCCGACGACGCTGCCGCCCATCTGGGCGTACATGCGGATCTCCGCCGGCGTCTCGAATCTGGGCCCGTTCGTGCAGACGTAGGTCGCCTTCTGCGCTATGTCGATGTGCTCGGCATCGGCGGCCACCGCCAGCACGGCGCGCAGCTTCGGGTCATAGGGCGTCGTCATGTCGGTGTGGACCACCTGGCCGGGCCGGTCGAAGAAGGTGGCGTCACGGCCCGTGGTGAACTCCAGGTAGTCGTCGAGCAGCAGGAACGCCCCGGTCCCCCGCTCGGGCACCATCGAGCCGACGACGCTCACGGCCAGGATGGCCGTGGCGCCCAGGTCCCCAATGGCGGCGATGTTGGCCCGGTAGTTGATCGCTGAGGGCGGGATCGAATGGTCGCCGCCGTGGCGCGGCACGAACACGATGCTCCGGCCATGCCAGCGGCCCGTCATGGCGTGAGCCTCGCCCCAGTCGGTCTGCACTTCATGGTGCTGGGCTCCGCTCAGGCCAGGCAGCTCGTAGAAGCCCGTCCCCGCGATGATCCCCACGGGGGCACGCCCGGGGTCTGCTCCGCCGGTCTCGCTCGCCTCGCTCATCTCACTCACGTCCCAGATTCCTGCGCCAACCGTTGCGCTCGATGCTGCACCTCATAGCGGGCGCGCGCCTCGTCGACGGTGAGACAGACACGGTCCGCGACGACCCGCTCGCCTCCGACCCACACATCGGTGACGTGGCGGCTGCCGCCGGACCATGCCACATGAGCGATCAGTTCCTGCGGGGAGGTGACCGGCACGAACGCAACATCGTCGATGTCGAGGCGGATCATGTCAGCCCAGCGACCCGCTTCCAGCACGCCGATGTCCAAGCCGAGCGCCTCGCCGCCGCTGCGAGTGGCCATCGAGATGACCTGCTGCGCGCTCATCACGGTGGGATCGAGCGCTGTCACCCGCGCCAGCAGCGAGGCAATCTTGATCTCCTCCCACAGGTCGAGGTCGTCGTTGGAGGCGGGGCCGTCGGTGGCCAGCGCGACCGTGATGCCCCGCTCGATCATCTCGGGCACCCGCGCCACGCCCGAACCCAGCTTCATGTTGCTGACCGGGCAGTGCGCCACGGCCACCCCCGCCGAGGCGTAGATGTCGAGGTCGGCGTCGTCGAGCCAGACGCTGTGCGCAGCCAGCACCCTGCCTTCCAGCGCTCCGGCATCAGCAAGGAGCCTCGGCACGCTGGCGCCGTCGTGCTTGTTGGCCAGCGCGTCGCCCTCATCGGCGGTCTCGGCGACGTGAATATGCAGCAGGGCGTCGCGCTCGCGGGCGGCGGCGGCAATCTCCGCGCACGGGCCCACGCCGAGGTCGTACGCCGAATGCGGCGCGAACCCGACGGTGACGCGGCCCGACGGGTCGTTCTGCTCGTCGTGTACCCGGGCGATCTCAGCAACGCGGTCGGCGACGCTGCCGCCCTGGTCGAGGTGCGCCACCGACAGCACTCCCGGGCACATGACCTGCCGGATGCCGGCCTGGCGGCCCGCATCGATCACCTCGTGCTCGAAGGCGTACATCTCGCAGGTGGTCGTCACACCCGAGCGCAGCATCTCGACCGAGCCCATCGTCATTCCCCACCACACATCGGACGGTCGCAGGCGCCCCTCACGCGGCCACATCACCTCGGTGAGCCATGCCATCAGCGGCAGCCCGTCGCCTGCGCCGCGCACGAGCGTCATCGGCGTGTGTGCATGGGTGTTCACGAGTCCCGGCATCAGCAGGCCGCCCATGTCGATCACCGGCGCATCGGTGGCGGGCGCATCCGCTGCGGCACCCACCCAGGCAATCCGCCCGTCGGCCCCCACGTCGACGGCGCCCTGATCGAACACGGCAAACGGCTCATCACAGGTCAGGACCACATCGGCCAGGAATCGGGCGCCGTCCGCGCCAGGTGAAGAGTTCGCCACAGCCTCATCTTCGCACCGGTCGGCTGCCGCGGGTCAACGCGTGGGCCCATGCCACAATCTGCGGCCGTGGCCTTGTTCTTGCAGCGTGTCTTCGACGCGATGTCCAACGGCTCCGCCTACGCGGCGCTGGCTGTAGCGATCTCGATGGTGTTTCGCTCGACCGGCGTGCTGAACCTGGCCCAGGGGCAGATGGCCATGCTGTCGGCGTACATCGCGGTGGTGTTCGCTGCCGGCGCGGATCCCGGCGTCGCGTTCTCGGGCTGGCTGACACCGTTCGCGACGCCGTGGCCGATCTGGGCCTCCATTGCCGGGGCCGTCGTGATCTCGGCCGTGCTGGGCGCGCTGCTCGAGTACACGGTGATCCGACCGATGCACGGCGACCCCGTGCCGACCATCGGAGCGACGCTCGGGCTCTACCTGCTCATCGGCGTCTTCGTGGTCAAGCACTTCGGCGGGCGTCAGCGGTTCTTCGACTCGCCCTTCCCGCAGGAGCACACCGACCGGTTCGTCATCGGGGGCGCACGGCTGTGGTTCGACACCATCGGGCTGACGCTCACGATGCTGGCGGCCATCGGCGTGCTTGCGCTGATCCAGCGGACGACCAAGATCGGGCTCGCCTTCCGCGCCATCACCTCCAATCGCGACAGCGCAGCTCTGGTGGGCATCAGGGTCGAGCAGATCGTGATGGGGGGTTGGGCAGTGGCAGCGGCGCTGGGCGGTCTGGCGGGCGGGCTCATCGCCGGGGAGCTCAACGTGCGGCCCAGCATGATGGAGCGGCTGCTGATCTTCGGTCTCGCGGCGGCCACGCTCGGCGGTCTGCGCAGCCCGGCGCTGGCGCTCGCCGGCGGCTACCTGTTCGCCTTCGCCGAGACGATCATGGCCGGCTACGTCGGCTTCATCGACAGCCAGGTCACGCTGGTGTGGGCGCTCGGCGTGCTCATCGTGGTGCTGGCGGTGCGCCCATCAGGCCTGCTGTCGCGCAAGGCCGCCCGCGAAGGGCTGCAGACGTGACCGATTCGCACGAGCCGCCGACCCCCGGTGCTGAGCCACCGGTGTTCCGCCTGGCGCTGCGCGAAGCCCCTGTCCCGCCCGCCAGTCCCGCTGCGAGCAGTCCGATCCCCCGGGCCGGGCCGACACCCCACGCCGCCGAATCGGGGACGCCGTCCGCGCCCTCGCGCGATCAAGCACCCGACGTCGCGGGACGAGCCGGCTCGGCACCGTGGCCCGCTCTGGCCAGCGTCATCGCAGGCATCGTGATGGCGGCCCTCGCCGTGGTCATGCCGCTGCGGGCATCGTCCACCTTCCTCACCGATGTCACCCAGCTCGCTGCCTTCTGCCTCACCTTCGCTGGGCTCTGGCTGCTGACGCACCGCATGGGGCTGCTGTCGGTCGGGCACGGTGCGCTCACCGGGTTCGGCGCCTACGCGGCGTTGCACGCAGTGAACGACTTCGGCTTGCCGCCGATGCTGATGCCGCTGGCCGGCTTTGCTGCGGGCTGCGCGGTCGGAGCGCTGCTCGGCATCCCGGCGCTGCGGTTGCCGAAGGCATACCTGGCGCTGCTGACCCTGTCAGCAGCCGTGGCGTTCCCGATCGTGCTGCGCCAGCTCGACGGCCCGCTGCCGGTCACGCTCGACAGCGAGTTCATTCCGCCGTCCTGGACCGGCATCGCGCCGAACGATGAGCACATCTGGGAGTTCTGGGTGGTGGTGGCGTGGGCGGCGGTTGCGTTCTGGCTGCTGCATGGCCTGCTGATCGGTCCGATAGGACGGGCACTGGTCGCGACCAGGGACGAGCCGACGGCCGCAGCGGCGTTCGGCGTGTCGGTGTACCGGCTGCGGCTGGCCGGGGTGAGCCTCAGCAGCGGTCTCGCCGGCCTGGCCGGTGGCCTCATGCTGATCCCGGTGAACTTCAACGACCAGTCGCTGTATCCCGAGGAGCTGTCGATCAAGCTGTTCGCCCTCACGATCGCCTTCGGCAGCACGGCGATCGGGGGCAGCCGGCTCATCATGACGGTGCCGGCGGCGACCGTTCTGGCGCTCTTGCCCGTCTGGCTCGTCGATCGGCCCGGTTGGGTCACCCAGGGCGGCTGGATCGGATTCTTGAAGTCCGAGTTCTTCCTGTATGCGGCGCTGCTGCTGGTGGCCGCTTACGCACGCAGCCGCCGGGCGCGCTCCGTCCGCTCCTACGACGCATGACCGCCGCCGCCGAGCGCTGGGAAGCAGAGCATGGAACGACGGGCTGATCCGGTGTCTGCGAGCCGCGATGCGGAGGTGCCGATGAGCGCCGCGGAGCGCTGGGATGCCAAGTACGCCGACTGGCAGGAACCAAGTCCAGCGTCGGACTTCATCACCGGCCAGGCCGGGCTGCTGGCCGACTGCCCGACCGCTGTCGATCTGGCTGGCGGTACAGGCGGCACGGCATTGTGGCTCGCCGAACGAGGCATCGACACTGCACTGGTCGACGTCTCCGACCGAGCGCTGGAGATCGCCAGGAACGCCGCAGCCGAGCGGGGCGTACCGCTGCACACAATCTGCGCCGACCTCGAAGCCGACCCCCTGCCGACACCGGCGCAGTTGACCCGGCTTGCAGCCTCGGCGGTCTCTGATGGCGGCTGGCACGCGGTCGTGTGCACCAACTTCCTGCACCGACCCCCGCTTGGCGCGCTTCGCGACTTCCTCGTGCCTGGCGGCATCGCACTTGTGCTGATCGCCACGGTCGACAACCTGCTGCACAACGCCCGCCCGGGCCGTCCGTTCGTTGTCGAGCGTGGCGAACTGCCCGAGGTGTGCAGCGGCCTCGACACGATCAGCTTCGACGAGGGCTGGTTCGGCCTGCGTCACGAGGCGCGACTCGTGGCCCGACGCCCAAGCTGAGACGCGCCCGATTGCGTACCGGGCAGACGGCAGCCCGGCCCGGCGGCGCTAGCTGAGCAGCCAGTCCGCGGGGGTGACGTCCGCGTCGGCGTAGAGCCGCGACTGGAAGCGGCGCATGCCCGACAGCCAGCGGTCGATGTCGGATGCTTTGCGCTCGCGGTAGGTCTGCACCTCAGGGTGGGGCAGCACCAGGAAGCGCTCCTCGGCCATGGCCTCGATGACCGTGTCGGCCAGCTGCGAGGGCTGCAAGATGCCGTCGCCTGCGGCGGCGCCCGGCGTGCCGCGCTCCTGGTCGCCGTTGCCGGTGCGGTCGGGGCTGTTGGCCAGGATGTTGGTCTCCACGGCCTGCGGGCACAGCATCGACACCACGATGCCCTTGTCTCCGTAGGTGATGGACAGGAACTCGCCCAGCGACACCGCGGCGGCCTTGGTGACTGCATATTGCATTGAGCCGAGCTGGGTCAGCAGGCCCGCCGCTGACGCCGTGTTCAGCAGGTAGCCGCCGCCGCGTTCGACCATGACGGGGACCGCCGCGCGTGCCGCGTACACGTGGGACATCACGTGCACCTCCCACATGCGCTGAATCTCGTCGTTCGCCGCCTCGAGGCCGCCCTGAGTCACGTAGCCGGCATTGGACACGAACACATCGAGCGCGCCGTGGGCCGCCACGGTGTCGGCAACCACGGCCTTGATGGCCTCCTCGTCGGTGACATCAAGCCCGACGGCTGTGCCGCCGAACCGGTCGGCCACGGCCTGCGCTCCGGCCTCGTCACGGTCGACGACCACCAGCGCCCGCGCCCCTTCAGCCGTGAAGCGCTCGACGAGCGCTTCCCCGATTCCGCTCGCACCGCCGGTGACGACAGCGACTCTTCCTGCAAGTTCCATGGCCGGGCAGCGTAATCTCGCGACCCCGACTCGACGCTGGCTTGGAGGTCCGATGGCGGCACCGTTGGACGATGTGAAGGTGATCGAGGTGGACAGCTGGATGGCCACCCCCTCGGCAGGGGCGATCCTGGCCGACCTCGGCGCCGACGTCATCAAGGTGGAGCCGCTCGACGGCGACCCGGCCCGGGGTTTCAGCCGTCCGGCGAAGCTGCCGCCCGAGATCAAGGACTACGACTTCCAGTTCGACGTCGACAACCGCGGCAAGCGCTCGATCGCTGTCGACCTGGGTTCACCCCAGGGCCAGCAGGTCGTCCACCGACTCATTGCCGGCGCCGACGTGTTCATGTGCAACCTGCTCATCCACCGCCAAGAGCGGTTCGGGCTCGATCCCGCGAGCGTCACAGCGGTCAATCCGCGCATCGTGCACGCCACGCTGACCGGCTACGGCACCACCGGTCCCGAGGCGTGGAGGCCGGGCTACGACGTGACAGCGTTCTTCGGGCGTTCTGGCATCTACGACGCCATGCGGGAAGGACCCGACGGCGCAGTGCCGATGGCGCGCCCCGCCCAGGGCGACCACACCACGGGCCTGGCACTCGTCGGTGCCGTGCTCGCGGCGCTGCGCTTGGCCGAGCGCACCGGCGAGGCGCAAGTCGTGGAGACATCGCTCTACGAGACAGCGGTGTGGACCCAGGCGTCCGACTACGCCATCACTGCGATGGACAAAGCGCCGCTGCGCCAGCGGGCCCGGCAGAACATGATCATCCCCACCGCAAACCGCTACCCCTGCGGTGACGGCAAGTGGGTGGTGCTCAACATGCCCCAGGACAGCGCTTGGCCGCTGCTGTGCCGGGTCATCGAGCGGCTCGACTGGCTCGACGACGAGCGCTTTGCCGACATCCGCGGCCGGTTCGCCCACATGGGAGAGATCGTGGCCGGCATCGACGAGGCGCTCGCGCACCGCACCCGCGACGAATGGGGCGAGATCTTCGATGCCGAGGGAATCATCTGGGGCCCGGTGCTGGGCCTGCACGAAGTCGCCGACGATCCCCAAGCCGAGGCGCTCGGCATGTTTCCCACGCTCGACAGCCCCGACATCGGCGCCTATCGCAGCGTCGGCATCCCGATGCGATTCGCCAACGCCGACGTCGGCCCCCGCGGCCCCTCACCCAAGCTGGGCGCAGACACCCGCGAGGTGCTGGCCGCCGCCGGCCTCTCCGATGACGACATCAGCGGGCTGATCGACACAGGGGCCGTGCGCGACGCGACATAGGGTCGCGTCTAAGTTCGCTTGCACAGACCGCTCCTCAAGGAGGTGCCGGCATGCGACACGTCCTGATCGTGGCCAACCAAACCCTCGTCGGAAGCCACCTGCACGAGCGGGTCGAGCACATCTTGGCGGTCGACCCCGAGACCCGCTTCCACATCGTGGTCCCGGCGACCGGTGCGAACGGGCCCGATCCTGCGCGGGCGCTCGCGGGTGCACGCCGCCGGCTCAGCCAGGCCTTTGACGCGCTCGACGACATCGGCGCCAGCGTCACCGGCGAGGTCGGGCCGGCGCATCCCGTCGTGGCGGTCAACCTTGCGATCGACCGGCTGAGTCCCGATCTGATCATCCTGAGCACGCTGCCCGCTGGTGCGAGCCGCTGGCTGCATCTGGATCTGCCGCATCGCTTGCAACGTCGCTTCGGGGTGCCGGTGGAGCACATCACGGCCGAGACGCAGACCGTCGACCGCGCCGGCGGATTCGAGCCTCCGGTGCTGCACACCCCAGACGACACCGTCCACGTGCTGCTGGCGGAGGAGAACTCTCACGACGTCGACGTGCTCACCCTGGCCCTGGCAGAGGCCGGCACGCGCAACCAGGTGCGGGTGGCGCACGACGGCGCCAATGCCCTCTCGTTCCTGCGCACGGTCGGCTCCTCCGAAGTCGACTTGGTGCTGTTCGACCTGAAGCTGCCGGTGGTGAGCGGTTTCGACCTGCTCGCCGAGATCCGGGGCGCCACCGAGTTCGACAAGGTGATGATGGTTGCGCTGACGACCGAGGAGGCTGCGGAGGACCGCGCCAGGGCATACGACCTCGGCGCCGACGCCTTCGTGATGAAACGGCCCGACTACAGCCAGATGGCCCACGTCATCGACGACCTGCTGGCCGAGGTCGCCGGGTAACCGGCGACAATCAGGCACGGGCCGGGTAACCGGCGACAATCAGGCACGGGCCGGCCAGCCGGCGATCAGATTTCTCTCGTGCCCGCGATCACATCGCGGCTTCCCTCAGTCACAATGTGCCTATGACATTTGTGATGTTTGCACTGATCGGAACCGGCGTCTTCTAAGGCGGCCGCAACGTCGCCGGTCGCGTTCAGCGGCCGGCGACACGAGCCGCATTCATGCCGCCTGGGAAGCCGATCGCAGCGGGCGCTTCGACCTGGCTCTGCAGCACCCAGCCGAGCAGGCCGCGCTGGTCGTAGATGACCGTGTGGGTGCCGGCAAGCCCCTGGGGCGCCACCACCGTGGCCGCGTCGAAGTAGAACCACTCCCCCGCCGGCACGCGCAGCAGCTGCAACGTCACGTCGGTGTTGATAAAGGCGCCGCCTGACGGCGAGAAGTCCCACCCCACGGCGGCGCCCAGATCGGCCAGGGTCGCAGCCCGCACCAGCGGCGACGTCTCCTCGCCGGCCATGAGCGGGTGGTCGAGCCGCAGCCACGTGCGGCCGGGGCCCGGCTCCTCCGTCGAGCCGCCGACGAAGCGAAAATCCACCGCGTCGGCGTTGAAGCCGGGACGCGGGTAGTCGATGTCGGGATTGGCGCCAGGGTCGGCGCGCTCGTCTGGGATGGGCGGCAGCGACTGCCCGTCACCGGCAGCGTCGCCGTCCGGCGGCGCAGTGGGGTTCAGCCATTGCGAGGTCGCCCGCGCCACCAAGCGCCCGCCGGTCTCGCCGCTTGCCTCTCGCACCTCGGCGTCAACGAGCGCTGTCCGCTTGCCGCCCTTGACGGTGGTCGCGGTGACCTCATAGGTCGCCATCGGCATGCCCGAGAGGATCTCCACCGTCAGCCGGCTGCACACCTGCGAGATACCGAGCTGCCGCTGCTCGCGCTCGACCGCCCAGCCCAGCAGCCCGCCGATGGCACCGCCGTGCATCACCTGGTGCGCCCACGGACCGCGCGTCAGCTCGGTCGCGCGCACACCGCTGGGCTCCGAGACGAACAGGGCCGGGGGCATCGACCCTGGGACAGCTGCGTCTGGGGATTCAGGATTCGCGCCGTTGCGGTCGGATGCCATGTTCACCACGGCGACAAGCTAGGTGGCAGGATGTTGGATCGCCTGTTTCCGCGTTGGAGCGACGCAGGCGAGCCAGAGGGGAAGGGGCGACGTGACCGACACTGCCACGGCGACCCCCGATGCGCCGTCGGTCGCCGAGGACATCGGCTGGTGGGCACGGCTGCACCCCATCGGCTGGCTTGCGGCCGCCACGCTTGTTTTCGGAATCATCGCCCGGCTGCTCTGGGACACCGAGTACTGGATCGGCAACCTGGTGTGGTGGAACTGGCTGGTGCTCGCGAGCGCGGTGGCGATGGGCCTCTGGCACGACGGGCTGGACCGGCTCCGCCGCGGTGTGGAGTCCATCGCCACAATCAGCTTGACTGTGGCATGGATCCTGGCGTGGGTGGTCTTCGCGCTCCAACTGTTCAACGTCATCACCCGCTACGGCAACGACCTCGTCGAGACCGACATCCTCTTCGGCGAAACCACCAGCTTGGCGTGGCAGTCGTTCGCGCTCATGTTCCTCATTGCCATTAACTTCGGCGTACGCGACGGCGTGAATCCGCGCATCGACTTCTGGTGGGCCAACTTCGGCGCCAAACGCAAGGCCTGGCTCGACTTCGTCATCCACTCCGCGCTGCTGTTGCCGTTCATCATCATGGGCATCCGGATCCTCAAGGGCTACGCGGCCACCTCACTGGGCCGTCGGCACAACGGCGAATGGCCGAGCAGTTGGCGAGTGTGGGAGAGCTGGGAGCAGGGCGTCGATGCAGGCAGCCTCCCGGTGGGGCCGATCAAGGTGATGATCCTCATTGCGTTCATCCTGTTCGGCCTGCAGATCCTTGCGGAGATGATCAAGACCGGCTTCGTGATGATCGGCGACGAGGAGAAGGGCGACATTATCGAGCACGAGTCGCCGCTGCGAGTCGAGTAGCCGCCCCATGAGCGATCTGCTGGCCATATTCGGCATGGACACGGGTGTCTTTTTGGCGCTGACGATGTTCGTCGTCTTCATGGGGATGATCCTCACCGGCTACAACGTCGCGTTCTCGTTCGCCGCAACGGCCTTGGCCTTCGCGTTCATCGGCGATATCACCGGGGCGTTCAACACCGCCACGCTCAACACCCTGCCAGCGAAGTGGTTTGTGTTCATCAGCGACCCGGTGTTGCTCGCAGTGCCGCTTTTCGTGCTGATGGGGGCGATCCTGGAGCGATCCGGCATGGCCGAGCGGCTGCTGAACGCCGTTGGGATGCTGATGGGCGCGCTGCGCGGCGGTGTGGCCGCCGCGGTGGTGCTGGTAGGCACGCTGCTGGCCGCAGCGACGGGTGTGGTGGCGGCCACCGTCATCGTGATGGGCTTGCTGTCGCTGCCGGCGATGGTGCGGCTCGGCTACGACAACAAGCTCTCGACGGGGGCGATCACAGCTTCGGGCACGCTCGCGCAGCTGCTACCGCCCAGCATCGTGCTGATCCTGCTGGCCCAGCAGATGGGCGTCGGCATTCTGGGCCTGTTCGCCGGTGCATTGCTGCCCGGCCTGCTGCTCAGCGGGCTCTATGTGGCCTACGTGCTAGTCGCGTCTTGGTGGAAGCCCGACATGGGCCCGGCCATGCCAATCGAAGAACGCAAGCTGGACGGCAACCCGTCGATCCAGACCAAACTGCTGATTGCGACCTTGCTGGGCTTCATGGTCGGCTGCGTGATGCTGCTCAGGGACCTGCGCACGGCAGCCATCGCCGCCGTACTGGTGCTGGTCGTGAGCTTCGTAATCATGGCGTTCACGCGGATGCTGGCATGTGAGGTGCTCATCGCGATCGTGCCGATCGTGGTGCTCATCCTCGGCGTGCTCGTGTCGATCTTCCAAGGGATCGCCACGCCGTCGGAGTCGGGCGCCGTCGGCGTGTTCGGAGCGCTGGCGCTCACGGGCTTGAACTGGCTGTTCGATCGATTGCTCATGCGCGAGGGCGCCACCCACATCACGCCCCAGTGGCGACTCAGCCGCGCTGCTGCCGTGCAGGCGGGCAAGTCGACCGCCAGCGTGGTGGTGCTGGTGATGACGTTGCTGTTCAGCTCCACCTTCTTCAGCGCTATGTTCTTCCAGCTCGGCGGCTCCGATCAGACCTCCAAGTGGCTCACCTCCATCGGCGGCGGCAAGCTGGGCTTCGTCATCATCGCGATGATCGCTGTGTTCCTGCTGGGCATCAATCTGGAGTTCCTCGAGATCACCTTCATCGTGGTGCCGATCTTCGTGCCTGCCATGGAAGTGCTCGGCTTCACACAGGACGAGAAGATTTGGTTCGCCGTAATGATGGCGGTCAACCTGAACATGGCGTTCATCTCGCCGCCGGTGGGCTTCTCGCTGTTCTACCTGCAGAGCGTGGCGCCGCCCGAAGTGCGCACCGCCGACATCCACAAGGGCGCCATTCCGTTCATGGGACTGCAGTCCATCGCCCTGATCATCCTCGGCGTGTTTCCCGGGATCGTGTACACGTCACTCGAACTGTTCAGTTAGCTGAGTCGGTTCATTCTGGGGCCATTGGGGCGCGTGCTAGTTTCGCGCGCGGTAATAGGTGCGCCTATGCGTGCGCCCGCGGGGAGGGGACCGCACATGACAATGCAAGACGAGGCCAGTCCCGAGACTGCCCTCGATGAAGCCATCGAAGATGCCGGATTCGACCGGCGATCATTCCTCAAAGCGGGCATCGGCGTAGCAGGTTTCGCAGCCGCCGCAACGCTGCTGAACGCCTGCACGTCCGACGGCGACGGCGACGCTGCCGCGACGACCGAAGGACCCGCCGGCACAGATGCGCCGGCCACGTCAGTGGCGCTCACCCAGGACGGTCCCGAGATCGAATGGGAAATGGCGACGAGCTGGCCCGCGGCGCTGGTGACCCTGTTCGGCTCGGCGAACTTCTTCGCCGAGCAAGTAAGCCGGCTCACGGGGGGCAGGTTCAAGATCAATCCCCGGCCGGCCGGCGAGATCGTGGGCGGCCTCGAGGTGCTGCCCACGGTGCGAGACGTGGGCGTGCAGGCCGGCCACACGGCGTCGTACTACTACGTGGGCCTCAGCCCTGTGCAACAGTTCGGCACCGCTGTCCCGTTCGGGCTGACGCAGCGCCAGCAGAACGCCTGGCTGTACAAGGGCGGCGGCCTCGACATGCTCAACGAGTTCTACGCCGAGGAGCATGGCGTCATCGCCTTCCCGGCCGGTGGCACGGGCTGCCAGATGGGTGGCTGGTTCACCAAGGAGCTCAATTCGGTCAGCGACCTGCAGGGCCTGAAGATGCGCATCCCCGGACTTGCGGGACGTGTCCTCGAGAGCCTCGGCGGCGAGCAGGTCACCTTGGCGGGCGGCGAGATCCTGCCGGCAATCCAGCAGGGCGCGATCGACGGCGCCGAGTTCGTGGGCCCGACCGACGACCTCATCCTGGGCCTGGATCAGTTTGACGGCGACCTCTTCTACTACCACCCCGGCTGGTGGGAGCCCGGCACGGCGGTGGAGGTGCAGTTCCCGCTGTCGCTGTGGAACGATCTGCCGCCCGAGTACCAGGCAGCCATCGAAATTGCGGCAGCATCGGCGAACATCAACACGATTGCCGACTACGACGTGCGCAACCAGGCCGACCTGCAGCGCGTCAAGGAGTTCGCCAGCATCCGGGAGTTCCCGGCTGAGCTGATGGCGGCGTTCAAGGAAGAGACTGAGAACGTGCTGGACGCGGTGGCGGCGGACGACGCCCGCTTCGCTGCGATCTTGGCGCCGTGGCGGGAGTTCCGGGACGGCATCTCTGAGTGGCACGGCCTCGCCGAGCGTTCCTTCCTGGACCAGCAGACACAGATCTAGCGCCGAGTCCGGCGCTGCTGGTCAACGCCGGACCGGCAGCCGGCAACCGGTATCGCGGCTTCGCACAGTTGACGCGCAGCCGTCGTCGGGGGCGGATCGGCTCCACCTAGCCTGCCGCTGTGCATCCGTTCAGATTCGGCGTCCAGTACGGCAAGCCTGAGAGCCCCGCGGCGTTCCGCGAGATGGCACGCAAGGTCGAGGACCTGGGCTACTCGTCGCTGTTCTGCCACGACCATTTCTGGGACAGCTGGTCCCCCATCGTGCATCCCGCCGTGGCTGCGGAGATCACCACGACGCTGCGGGTGGGGACGCTGGTGTTCGCTGCCGACTATCGCCATCCCGCAGTGCTGGCGAAGGACTTCGCCACCCTCGACCTGCTCGCGGAGGGCCGCACCGAGTTCGGCATCGGCGCCGGCTGGCTGACCGAGGACTACGAGCAGTCGGGCATCGAGTTGGACCGCCCGGGAGTGCGCATCGACCGCATGATCGAGGCGTTGGAGGTCATCAAGGGGCTGTGGACCGGCGAGCCCTTTGACTACGACGGCGAGCACTACCAGATCTCCGGCATGGTCGGCCACCCGCTGCCCTACGCGCCCGGCGGGCCGCCGGTCATCATCGGCGGCGGCGGCAAGCGGGTGCTGAGCGAGGCTGCCCGCCTCGCCGACATCATCAGCCTGAATCCCAATCTGCGGTCTGGCACCGTTGGCCCCGATGCCGCACGCAGCTCGGTAGCGGACAAGTTCGTCGAGCGCCGCCAGTGGATCGCCGACGCCGCAGGCGAGCGGTTCGCGGACATCGAGATCCAGCTCAACACGTTCATGGCGCTGGTGACCGACGACGCCGACAGCATCATTGAGCAGTTCGCGCCCGGCTTCGGGCTGACGCTGGAAGAAGCCCGCGAGGTGCCCTTGGTGCTGGCCGGCACAGTCGACGACATCTGCGAGCAGTTGCACCACCACCGCGAGACCTACGGCGCCAGCTACATCATCATCCACGACCCCGAGGTCGATGCAATGGCGCCGGTGGTGGCCCGGCTCGCCGGCACCTGAGCGCTGTCACCCGGCGTGTCGCGGCTGGCGCAGCGGCACTGCGACAATGAGCCAATGACGTCGACGACGACGTCGAGCCGCTGCTGGGCCTCACCGCGCTGGAGTCAGCAGGAATCGAGGTCGACCCGCGCAACCAGCAGCTCAAGCGCCTGGCTGCCGTACGACTCAAGGCACTCGCTGCCCACTGACCCACGCCACTGAGAAGATCGCTTCGGGTCATTCGAGGCACTGCCATTACGGTTTCCCTTGGCGCGCAGCAGTGGCCGAGCGGACAGCCTCAGATGCGGGATTTGGTCTCATGTTCGGCACAGCATGGGGATGATTCTCCCTTTGAACAGGAGAGCTACAGCCATTAGTCTTCTGTTGTAAAGGAGAGTTTGCAGCTAAATTCTCCTTCTGAGAAAGTGAGTTAGGGCATGGCTGCATCACAGGGCTCGTCTGATGTCGGTGACCCTCGCAGTGGCGAGGGTGTCGGCGGGGCGCGTGCGCACTGGCGATTCGGGTTCTTCGACCAGCTTGCCGAACTGGGTGCGCCGGAGCGCCTCACACCACGGCGGATCACCGGCCGCGTCGAGTTCCCGGGGAAAGCGACGGCAGTGATCGGCATGCGTCGGGCGGGCAAGACGACGTTCCTGCACCAGATTCGCAGCGAGCGCATCGCCGACGGCGTGCCACCTGAGCAGCTGCCCTTCGTGACGCTCGAAGACGAACGCCTGACCGGGCTCGACGCTGTCGCGCTCGGCGCCCTGATCGACGAATACACCGATCACCTGCTGAGCGAGTCGGCGGCGGGCATCGAGGCGCTGCCGCTGACGTGGTTCCTCGACGAGATCCAGACAGTGCCGGGCTGGGAACGGCTGGTGCGCCGCCTGATCGACACGACAGGCATCGAGGTGTTCGTATCGGGCTCGTCGGCGGCGCTCCTGTCGCGAGAGATCGCCACGGCGCTGCGCGGCCGGGCGTGGCAGGTGCTCGTTCATCCCTTCGGATTCGACGAGGCGCTCAGGCACAGCGGCGCACTCTGGCCGGTCCAGCCGCACGCGATGAACCGGGCCGACCGGGCGCGCATCGACGCGGCATTCGCCCGCTGGCTGACCGAAGGCGGCTTTCCCGAAGCCGAAGGCCTCGATGCGGCCAGCCGCAGGCGCCTGCTCACCGACTACGTCGATGTGGTCTTGCTGCGTGACGTGATCGACCGGCACGGCGTCACCAATGTGGCCGGGCTGCGCTGGCTGTCGCGGCACCTGCTCGCCAACGCGGGAGCGATGTTCAGCGTCGAGCGGTTCCACCGGGCACTGCGGTCACAGGGCATCGCCATCGCCCGCGACACCGTGCATCAGCACCTAGCGCACCTCGAGGACTGCTTCTTGGTGCGGACGGTGTGGATGGAATCCGGCTCGGAGCGTCAGCGCATGACGAACCCCCGCAAGTCGTACCCGATCGATGCCGGTCTCATCGGCGTCTTCGACCGCAGCGGGCGTGCCAATTCCGGTCACGCACTCGAGACGGCGGTGCTCGTGGAGCTCGAGCGGCGCGGCAGCGAGGTCACCTATGTGCGGACGCCTGAGGGCTACGAGGTGGACTTCCTGGCCCGGCACGCCGACGGCACCAGCGAACTGATCCAAGCGTGCGCCGATGCGTCTGATCCCTCGACTGCGGAGCGCGAGCTGCGAGCGCTTGCATCCGCCTGTGATGTGCATCGGGGTGCCTCGGCCACGCTGCTGACGATGAACCGGGCGGGACTGCCCGACGATGCGCCCCGCGGCGTGCGGGGCAATGTGCGGGCGTGTGCTGCCCATGAGTGGATGCTCGAGGCCGCAGCCGGAGGGCGCTGAGAGGCCGGTGACGCAGCGATCGTCTCCGGACACGAGGGCTGCTCGACAATGAGCGCACCGTCCCGGGTCGCAACCCGGCCCGAGCGGCTGACCCCGAGATCATGACTGTCACACCGCCTGCGTAGTGTCGCCCTCGTGAGCGATCTGACGGCTGCGGCCGTGCGTGGAGCTGCAGACGGCGGCGGGGCTCGGGCCTGGCACGACGGCAGCGGGCTGCAGGTGGTGCCGGTGGAGTTCGGCGAGCCCGCCCGGCAGGCGCTCGTCGAGCTCGTGTCCGAGGCCAAGGCGTCCGATCCGCTGGCGCCGGTGACGGTGATCGTCTCGTCGAATCCGGCGCGTGTGGAAGTGCGGCGGGCGGTGGCGCGCAGCGCATCGCTGCAGCCGGACAATGGCGTGCATGGCGTGCATGGCGTGCGTGGCGTGGCCGCGCTCGAAACACTCACTCTGGCGTCGCTGGCCGAGCGGTTGGTCGCAGAACCGCGCAGGCGAGCGGGCGACCTGATCATCGAGGCAGCGTTTCGCAACGAGCTGCGGGAGGCGCCGGGGCTGTTCGAGCCGGTGGCCGAGCATCCGCAGACCGTTGCTGCGCTTGCCCGAGCGTTCGGTGAGGTGCGTGAGCTGGACGCCGATGAGCAGCGACGCCTGGGCACGCAGTCCGGTCGCGCTGCGACGGTGGTGGAGTTGTGCCAGCGGGTCCATGCTGCGTTGCGCTCAGAGTGGTTCGACACAGCCGAGCTGCTCGACGCTGCTGCCGCCGCCGTGGGCACCGACGCCGGGGCGCAGGTGCTCGGCGACTTAGGGCGGCTCGTGCTGTACCTGCCCCGGCGCCTGTCGGCGAGCGAGGCCCGGCTGGTGGGCGCACTCGCCCGCCGCTGCGCTGCGGAGCCAGACCTGCCTTTGCTCATCGGGGTCACCGGCGACGATTCGGCCAACAGCGCTGCCCGTGCGGTGTGCGCCTGTCTCGGCACCACGCTGCCGACGCTGGGGCCTGCTTCGCCAGGGCCGGCTGCGCCGGAGGTAGCGACGGCGCAGCGGGTGATCAGCGTGACCGATCCTGACGAGGAGGCCCGTACGGTGCTGCGGTCGGTCATGGCCGACCTCGACGCCGGGCTCGCGGCGTCGGACATCGCCGTGTTCTACGGCCCCGATTCGCCCTACGGCCGCACGTTCGAGGAACAATTCGAAGCAGCGGGCATCAGCACCTACGGCAGCACGGCGCGCACGCTCGCCGAATCGACCTACGGGCAGTTCGCACTGCGGTTCATCGCATTGGCCGACGCCGGGCTGGCCGACCCTCGCCTGGCCCGCCGAGACGTCTTCGACCTGCTGGGGGGCGCGCAGGTGCCTCGCAGCGGGGCGGGCGAACGCCGTGGCGGCGAGAGCTTCTTCATTCCCGACTCGAAGTGGGAGCACCTGGCGCGTGCTGCCCGCGTCACCGGCGGCGGCGACTGGGGGGTCCGGCTTGCTGCCTACGCAGACGAACTGGAGGCGCGCGCCGAGCACGAGCGCTCCGGCGACGACCCCAGCGTGCGCCGCATCGAGTGGCTGCGCGGCGAGGCAGCCGAGTGCCGCCGCCTCGCCGAGTTCGTCGGCGAGCTGCGAGACCAGCTCACGACGGGCCGCTCGCGCCGAACCTGGCCGGGCCTGTGCAACTGGCTGCGCGCCGCGCTGCACCGGTACGTGGGCCAGGCCGGGCGTGCGCCGTGGACGATGGATTGGCCCGAGTGGCAGACCAAGGCCGCCGAGCGGGTCGTCGAGGCGCTCGACCGGCTGTCGGAACTGGGCGCTGTGGAGTCACGCGTCGATCTGGCCACCATGACCCGGGCCCTGTCCGATGAGCTGTCCGACCCGCACGGGCACAGCGGCGCTGCCGGCACCGGCGTGTACGTCGGGCCGCTGAGCCGCGCTGTCGACATGGCGCCCCGCAGCGTGTACGTCGTCGGGCTCGTCGAGGGCATCCTGCCCCGGCGGCATGCACCCGACAGCCTCATCGGCGACGACGAGCGCCGGGCCTTGGGTGATGCCATGGCATCGAGCGCCGATGTGTCAGCCGACGAGCACCGCGCCCTGCTCGCTGCTCTGGCCAGTGCGAACGGGCGCTGCACCCTGACGGTGCCGCGGGGCAACCTGCGCCAGAGCGCCGAGTACGTGCCGTCCCGGTGGCTCGCGCCGACCATGAAGGCGCTTGCGGCCGAGTCGGGCCTGTTCAGGGATGGATACGTCAGCGAGGAACGTCTGCGAGCCGCAGCACGTGACGGCGCGGTGAGGGGTGTCGGCGAGTCGCCGTCGCATGTCACCGGCCTGCTGTCGGCGTCGTTTCCGGCCACCGTGCAGGAATACGACTCGGCCGCCGTGTGGTCGATGACGCCGGCCGCTCGGGGCGCGGGAGATCATCCGCTGTTCGGCGATCCGGCCTTCAGCGCCGGCGTCGAGATGACCGCCGCGCGTCACGGCGATCGATTCACCCGCTTCGACGGCAACCTCGCAGGGGTCATCGACGGCGATGCAACGTTCGCCGAGGTCATGTCGGCCTCGCGTCTCGAAGCGTGGGCGGCGTGCCCGCGGCGGTTTCTGTTCGAGCATCTGCTCGGTGTGCGGGTGGTCGAGGAGCCTGAGGAGTTGCTGCGGCTGTCGCCCGCCGAGCGCGGCAGGCTCATGCACGAAGCCATCGACGAGTTCTTCCGTTCGTTCGGTGCGCTGCGCGGCGACGCCGGTGCTCGGCCTGCTGGTTCTGCCGGGGAATCGCCCGCGACCAGCCCTGACGACGACCCGCACGCCGGGCGGCCGCACCTGCCGCCGGGACCGCAGCGGGCGGCAGACGATGACGACCGCGCCCGTCTGGTCGCGATCGGCCGGCGCCTGGCCGAGCGCGCCGAACGGCACGGGCTGACCGGGCGCACCCTGCTGTGGGAACGCGACCGCGAGGCACTGCTTGCCGACCTTGCCGAACTGCTGGATCGCGACGCGGCGCGAGACGGCGAGACACGCGGGCAGATTCTCAGCTCGGAGTTCCGGTTCGGGCTCGACGGCGGCGCGGGCGCGGTCGCCTACGACCTCCGTGATGGGACCACCGTGCGCTTTCGTGGCGTGGTGGACCGGGTCGAGCGACGGGCCGACGGATCGGTGATCGTCGTGGACTACAAGTCGGGCGGCACGCGCAGCTACAGGAACCTCAACGGCGACGACCCCACGCTCGCCGGCACGAAGCTGCAGCTGCCGGTCTACGCGCTCGCAGCGGGGGCGCACTTCGGGGCCAGCGGCGCGACCGCGGCTGTCGACCACGCCGCCTACTGGTTCGTTACTGCCGAGCCAGGGCGGTGGTCGTGGCTGGGGCTCGGCGTCGGCCCGCGGCTCATGGACCGGTTCGACCAAGTGGTGAACATGATCGTGTCGGGCATACGCAGCGGGGAGTTCCCCGGCCATGCCGAGCCCGGCGACGACCGCACGTCCCACACGGTCTGCCCGTACTGCGATCCCGACGGGCTCGGTACCGCCGATGTCCGTCGGGCATGGCAGCACAAGCGCAACGACAGATCTGTCGCCCATTTCGCCGCCCTCGTCGAACCCGAGGCAGCGACATGAGCCGGGACATGAGCGATTCCACGAGCCAGGACGTGAGCCAGGCCCTCGGCGACGGCGGCGGCTCGCAGGCCGATGCGACCTCGGCCGATTCGATATCGGCGTGCTCGGCCGGTTCGGTCTCGGCCGGCTCGGCGCGCGAACCTGCGGACGCCGCCGAACGGGCGCGTGTCTCGGCCGAAGCCCGCTCCACGATGTTCGTCGAGGCAGGAGCGGGCACCGGCAAGACCCGCGCGCTCGTCGAGCGCGTCATCGAGCTGGTGAGCGGCACGGATCCGATGCCCATCGATGATCTGGCGGCGATCACCTTCACCGACAAGGCAGCAGCAGAACTGCGCAACCGCATCCGGGCAGGGCTCGGGAAACAGCTTGCCGACAATCCCGACAGCACGAGGGCGAACCTGCTGCGCACGGCGCTCGACGGGCTCGACGCGGCAGCCATCTCCACCCTGCACGGCTTCGCCCGGCGCATCCTCGCCGAGCACTCCATCGAAGCGGGCCTGCCGCCGAGGTTCGAGTCGCTCGACCAGATCGCCAGCGAAGTCGACTTCACCGAACGCTGGGCGCGGTTCACCGACGAGCTGTTCGACGACCCGGCTGCGCGCTGGGCCATCGAGATGCTCGACGCAGCCGGCGTCGACCTCTCCCAGCTCAACGAGGTCGGCGTCGCCTTCAATGCCAACTGGGATCGCATTCGCTGCAGCGCAGAGGTTCCAAAGGCGGGCACCGTCGATGTTGTGGATGTGGTGGCGAAGGGAGAGTCGCTGTCGGATCGACGGCGCGAGTGCAGCAACGACGACGACAAGGCGCTGGCGCGCTTCGGCCAGCTCGACGAGTTCGTCAGGCGGCTCGCCGCGGCACGCGACGACGCGCAGCGGATCGCGGCCTTGACCGACGCTGAGGATTCCGCCGTCGGCGTCCCCAAGATCGGCAACGTCGGCAGCAGCAAGAGCTGGTACGACCTTCCCGGCATCCGGGCGGGCTTCGTCGAGCTGCGCGAGCTGTGCTCGGAGACAGCAGGGACGGCACTCAGAGACGCCATCGCGCTGATCTGCGATCGCATCGCCCGCTTCACGCTGGCTGCGGCCGATCAGCGCCACGCCGCAGGCCGGCTGGAATTTCATGACCTGCTGGTTCGAGCACGCAACCTGCTGCGGCATTCGCAGCCCGCTCGATCGTCGCTGCATCGGCGCTACCGGCAGATCCTGCTCGACGAGTCCCAGGACACCGACCCGATCCAGATCGAGATCGCGACGCTGATCGCCGGCGGCTTCGGCGACCGCGACCGCGACGATGACGACCGCTGGGGCGAGCCCGACGGCGAGCGCGCCGCGCTCGGCTCGTGGTCCGATGTGCATGTCGCGCCGGGCCGGCTGTTCTTCGTGGGCGATCCGAAGCAGTCCATCTACCGCTTCCGCCGGGCCGACATCGGCCTGTACCTGCGCGCACGCGATCGCTTCGGCGCCCAGCTCGGCACGCTGACGAGGCTGCAGGTCAACTTCCGCTCCGCCGAGCCGATCATCGACTGGGTGAACGCCGTGTTCGCCGAACTGGTCACTGGCGACGACTCAGGCGCGAGCGTGCGGCTGCAGCCCGAGTACACGCCGTTGATGAGCTGGCGGTCGGCGGTCGGAACGGCGCCGGCGGTAGTGACGCTCGGTCTGCACCCATACACCACCACCCAACAGGGCGGCGGGCACACGGCGGAGGCGATCCGCGAGGCCGAGGCGGCCGACATTGCGGCGGTGATCGACGAAGTCGTCGACGTCGGCTGGCTCGTGGAGGACCGCCACACCGAAGCACTGCGGCCCGCCACGCTGGCGGACATCGCCATCCTGGTGCCGACCCGCACGGGGCTGCCCCAGCTCGAGCAGGGGTTGACCGACGCTCGGATCCCCTACCGGCTCGAGGCCTCGGAGTTCGTCTGGCGCAGTCGCACGGTGCGCGATCTCATGATGTGCCTGCGTGCCGTCGCCGACCCCGACGACGAACTGGCCGTGGTCAGCGCGCTGCGCACGCCGATCTACGGCTGCGGCGACGACGACCTGTACCGATACCACCGGGCTGTCGGGTCCTGGAGCTGTTTCGCCACAGACCTCTCGCGTCTGGCCGAAGGCGACGCTCACCCCGTCGCACAGGGCTTGGCGCACCTGCGTGAGCTGTACGGGCAGCACACCGAGGTGTCTCCCGCAACCCTGCTCGACCGCCTGGTGCGTGACCGCCGACTGCTCGAACAGGCCGCTGCGGGACCGAGGTCGCGTGAAGTGTGGCGTCACGTGCGCTACGTGATCGATCAGGCGCGCGCCTGGTCGGAGAGCCAGCGCGGCGGGCTGCGCGGCTTCCTGCGCTGGGCCGAGACCCAAGCTTCAGACCGGGCGAAGGTGACCGAGGCGATCCTGCCCGAGTACGACGACGACTCGGTGAGAGTGCTGACCATCCACGCGGCGAAAGGCCTCGAGTTCCCCATCGTGGTGCTGGCCGGGCTGAGCGGCGGCAATCGTGCTCGGTCCGACTCTGTGCACGTCGGCTTCGGCGATGACGCATGGGATCAGCAGACGACCGGCGGCGACCGCGACGCCGCAGCACGCTGGTCGGGAGCGGCGGCGGTCCGGTTGCGCAACGGCGTCGAGACCGGCGGGTACGAAGCGTGGCGGGAGCGAGAGCGGCGCGCCGAGCACTACGAGCGGATCCGGTTGCTCTATGTCGGCTGCACCCGCGCACGAGACCACCTGGTGGTGTCGCTGCACCGACCGCAACCCTCCGCAGCGTCCCTGGCGGCCGGTGCTGAGCAGCTCCGCACCAGCGCGCAGCTCATCGCTGATGTGCTCCCCGCGGCGTCGGGCAGCACCGGCGAGATGTGGGAGTACCGGGAAGAACTCACCGTCCGCGGCGATTCCGGCCCGAGCGCCGACGCAGCCGAGCCGCTGCCCAAAGGCACGCGGCCTGATCGCTCGGCGTGGCTTGAGCGCCGCGATAGCGCCGCATCCGCGTCTCAGGTGCGCTCGTCGATCAGCGCAAGCCAGATCGCCCGCCGCCGCACGAGCAACAGCGTCGCCAACAACGGCGACAGCGGCAGCAACAACAGCCGCGGCAGGGAGGATCGCTGGCTGCCGGCCAAGGATCCCGACGACGACTACTTCAGCAGCCGGCAACGACCGCAGCGCCATGGCCGGGGCGCGACTGCTGTCGGCACCGCGGTACACGGTGTGCTGCAAGCCATCGATCTGCGCGCCGGTGCAGACCTCGAGCGTCAGGTGGCAGCACAAGCCAACGCTGCGAACGTGCCTCGGTCGCAGCACGCCGACATTGACTCGTTCGTGCGGTCCGCCCTGGCCAGCGATGAAGTCGGCCGGGCGCTGAATGGCCCCATGTGGCGAGAGCTGTATGCCGCAGCGCCGCTGCCGGCTGACTCCGCCGGCGAGCCAGCGTCTGTCGGCGTGGCCTCGCCCGACACAGCGAGCGATGGCGCGTCGGGCGCCGACACGCCGGGCACGTTGATCGAGGGGTTCATCGACCTGCTCTACGAGGACAGTGCCACCGGCGACCTCGTCGTGGTCGACTTCAAGACTGACGCGCTGGGCGTGATGCCGGACTCCGATGGCGCCGACCCCGAACGAGCAGAGGCATACCGCACCCAGGTCGCGACCTACGCATGGTGCGTCGAACGCTCCACGGGACGCCGCGTCTGCCGGGTGGTGCTGCTGTACCTGCGCGCCGACGGATCGCGTGCGGTGCCCGACGTGCTCGAAGGCGAGCCGCTGCGCAGGGCCATTGACACCGTGCCCGCACTCGCACTCGACATGCTCTCGCCCCCATAGCAACCGCGATCCCCCGAACAGCTGAACCCGCGTCAACCGGTCGCCGATGCGACAGGCGGAGCCCCTGGGAGCGCTACTGCGCGCGGGGTGGGGGCTGGTAGCCGCCGGTGAGCTCGCCGATGCGACGGGCGAGGGCCATGGTGGTGCGGTCGCCGCCGTAAGGGCCGACGACTTGAAACCCGACAGGCAGGCCCCCGGCGGTGAGGCCCAGCGGCGGGACGGTTGCAGGCAGGTACGACATGCCGGTCAGGATCGTCCAGCGGGTCATCTCGATGTACGGCCGCTCGACGCCATTCGCGGGAATGCGGCGCTCGGCGAAGGTGCCCTCCTGCATGTGGTCGAAGGGCGGGTGGAAGCTCACCGGCATGAGGATCGCGTCGTACCTCGAGAAGAAGTCGGCCCACTTGCGGCGGCACTCCTCGCGCGCCATATGACGCTCGAGCCACTCGCGATGTCCGGGTCCCTCGCCGCGGCCGGCCAGGGTCATGGCAGCTCGCACCAGCCACAGGCCGGTCTCCCACGCGGGCAGCGGGTCGATATCGGGCCGCGCTGCATGGTCGACGCTCACGCCGCTGGCTTCGAGGGCCGCGACCGCCGAGTTCATCACCTCCAGCACGTCGCCGTCGACAGGGCAGTACTCGTCGTCGAGCCATGCCGCGACACGCAGGCCGCCGACATCGTCCGGTGCGGGCGCAACCTGGGGCACCCACGGTGCCTCGGTGCGCAGCAGCACGTCGAACAGCAATTCCAGGTCGTCGCAGCTGCGCGTCAGCGGGCCGAACACGTTGATGTCCGGCTCGGTGGTGCCGCCGCGCACATGATCCAGGTAGCCGGTCGTCGGGATCAGCCCGAAGCTCGGCTTGTGACCCCAGATGCCGTTGAACGAGGCCGGGAACCGGATCGAGCCGCCGATGTCGGTGCCGATCTCGAAGCCGGTGAATCCCATGGCGGTCGCTGCGGCAGCCCCGCCCGAGGAACCGCCCGGAACCTTCGACAGGTCCCACGGGTTGCTCGTGGTGCCGAACAGGTCATTGAACGACTGGTTGTCAGCGGACCAGCGCGGCAGGTTCGTCTTGCCGATCACGATCGCTCCTGCATCGCGGCAGGCAGCCACAACCGCAGCATCGGTGTCAGGAACGTTGCCTGTCAGCTCCCGCGCCCCGCCGGTCGAGCGGATCCCGGCCGTCATCAGGGCGTCCTTCGCGGTGAACGGAACGCCGTGCAGCGGCCCGAGCGCCTCGCCGGCGGCCTGCGCCGCGTCAGCCGCGCCAGCGCGCTCCAGCGCGGCTTCAAAATCTCGGGTGACCACCGCATTGACATCGCCGTCGAGCCGCTCGATGCGGTCGATGACGTGGCCGGTCAGCTCACGGCTCGACAGCTCTCCCGCCGAAATCGCCGCCGCCTGCTCGCTCGCGCTCCACAGTCCCGGATCGTCGCTCGCCATCTCGCCCCCCGAATCCCAGCCGCCGCTCCAGCACCGGCACTGCGCCGACGTTAGTTCTGACGCCGCAATCAGGTTCCGCGTCGGGCGCCGAGGTGGCGGGGACTGCCTCGACGCTCACACGGCGAGCTGACGGTAGGCGTCGATCACCGATGCCAGCTCAGCAGGCGTCGCGCCGTGCATGAGCACAGCATCGCAGCCAAGATCGATCTGGTGCCTCACCGCCGCAGCGCATTGCGCGGGCGTGCCCGCCGCCATCGGGGCCAGCCATTCATCGGGCAAGACCGTGCCGATGTGCTCGAGCTCTGCAACCGTGGCGGTGCCGTCGATCGGGGCGAGGAACTTGGCCACGACCTCGTCCGCACGGAACCGTGCCAGCACTTGTGGGTCCCAGCGGTTCACTCGCACCAGCACATCGCCGTAGTACTGCAGGTAGGTGGCCAGCCGTCCGACCGTCTTGCGCAGCCGCAGCTCCGCCGGCACCTCGTCGCTGACCACCACGAAGCACGACCACACGTTCACCTCGGCCGGATCGCGCCCGGCCTGCTCGGCCGCTGTCTTGACCGCACCTACCGAGCGCACCACGGTCTCGTCGGAATAGAACGGGTGCAAGATGACGTCGTCGAAGCAGCGCCCGCCCAGGGCCAGCGTGTTCGGCCCCATCGCCCCCAGCGCCAGCGGCAGATGCTCGTCGAGCGTCGGATCGAGCAGCAGGATCGGGACGCGACCGGTCGGGCCGTCGAAATCGCCGATGATCTCGCCCCGGAACAGCCGGCGCATCACCAGCGCGAACTCTTCCAGCTGAGCCGTGGTGGCCGGCTTGAGGCCCATGATCTCCTGCGCCACGGCGACACCGCGGCCGAATCCCATCGTGAAGCGTCCCTCCGACAGGCTCTGCACGGTCAGTGCGAGGCCCGCCGTGAGCGTCGGGTGGCGAGTGTTGATGTTGGTGAGCCCCAGCGTGATGCCGATGGAGTCCGTCACTGCCGCGGCAGCACCGCAGATGGCACCTGCTTCCTTGCGGTTGGGTCGTTCCCCGAGGAAGGCCCTGCCCATCCCCATCGCTTCGGCCGCCCGAATCTCCCTCACGGCATCCGCTGAGTCGAGCGCATCGCCGGCCAGCATGTAGAAGCCCAGCTCGGGAAATTCCTGTGTGACGCTCGTGTCCTGCGGCATCCGGTCACATTAGGACCGGCCCTGCGACGATGGCAGCTACTCGGTGCGCTCGAGGAGGTACAGCCGCTGCTCTGGTGTGCCGACGATCACCGCGAGATGCTCGCCCGCCCAGCCGATCTCGCCATGCGCCGCGTCCGCATCGGGGATCGGGCATACCTCCCAGGACTGATCGCCGTGGTGCAGCCACGCTGTGCCGTCGGCGACCTCGACCTTGGTCGCCACGTCCAGAATGGTGGTCTCGTGCAGCGAGAAGGCTGCGGCGTCGTCCCGCCGCTCAAGCGGGTCGTCGAGTGCAACGGCTGGCATCGTGAGCCTCGGCGCCACCGCATGGGTCCACTCGAGTTCCGATTGCCCGAGCGCGGCGGCGTGCGCGTCGCCGTGGGCGATGCGCAGCCAATGTCCCGCAAAGTCAGGCTCCAGCGGCACCGATAGCCAGCTCTGCCGCGTCAACTCGCCGACCAGCTCGAGGTCCTCGATCAGGCCGGCGACGTCGGCTGACCACGCCGGCTGCTCGGATCCCACCGCGCACTCGGCCCAGAGCGACAGGAGTTCGGTTCGCTCCACCTCGATCGCGCTGTCGGTGACACGCACGCGTGCGTCGACCAGCACCGAGTGCACGATCGGCGGGGTTCCGTCGTCGATGCGCGCGAAGCTCCACCCTTCGGAGGTCTGCACGCCCACGACGTGCTCGACCGCGCAGTCAAGCGGCCGCACCACGCCCAGGATCGCGAGCCGCTCGGCTGCCGACAGGTCCACCGCGACCACCTCCAGGCTGGCGGGCACGCCAAGCGACTGCCAGACGGTGCCGTCGTAGGCGTACCAGCCGTCGGACGCCTGAGCGACCGCATGTCCGCCGCTGAACGAGTAGCGCATGCTGCGTCCCTCGGCCTCATCGGGTGGCTTCACGATCGACACGGAGGCGGCGAACACGGCGGCCTTCGCACTGCTGGCCTCGGGCTGTGCGGAGTTCCAGTTCTCAGACTCGCCCGCCTCCGGCTCGACCGTCTCGCCGTCGACCGGCACCGTGACGGCAGTCTCGGCAGCGTCGCCCGCCTCCGGCTCGTCCCGCTCGAGACCGTCATCCGCAGCTGCGGTCAAGGTGACCATCTCGTCGGCATCGTCGGCCATCTCGGCCATCTCGTCGGCGGCCATCTCCTCGACAACGTCTCCCGGTGCAGCCGCCGTGACCGCCACCGGCATGGCGTCTGTTGCATCCTGCTGTTCGGTTGCCACCCCGGATTCGCTCAACCCACCGCGCTCGCCGTCGCGCAGCGACACGATGCCGACGAGCGCGACCGCAACGAGTGCGAAGGCACCCGCACTGCCGCGCACAGCGTTGCGCCGGCGCTGCAGCTGGGCAGCCCGCGCCTGGACTCCTGCCACCGAGCCCGAGCCCACCGGCAAGGACGATGCCGTGCTGTGCAGCCGGCTGCGAAGGCGGTCCTCGGCGGTCACTACCCCTCCCCGTCCTCAGGTGCCGCTTCCAGCACGTCGCGCAGCTGCTCCAATCCCCGGCTGAGGCGGCTCTTGACGGTTCCAGGCGCGACGCCCAGCGCCTCGGCGGTCTCAGCCACCGACCAATCCAGGTAGAAGCGAGCCACGATCACCGCACGATGCGCGTCGTTGAGCGTCGAGAGCGCCGCTTCCAAGTCCAGATCGCGGGCCCGGTCCTCGGTGGCATGGGGCTGCGCCACCAGCGGCTGACGCTCGCGCTCGCGCCGCACCCGCCGCAGCCACGAGCGTGCCCAGTTCAGCCCGACCCGGAACACCCATCCCTGCGGGTTCGCATAGGCGCTGACCTGTCCCCAGCGCTGGCAGGCCCGCGCGAACGCCTCGTCGGCGGCTTCGGCGCCCAGCGACGCGTCACGCAACGACAGCCCGAGCGCGCGAGCCATCTCGTCGCGGTGGGCCGCGTAGAAGTCCTCGAACCGCAACGCCACGGCGTCGATCGGGCCGGAGGGAGCGTGGGCCGCTCCCTCAGCAGTGCTCACCGTCAACCCGAAACGGATCGTGCCCGAACCCATCAGCTCCGAGCCCGCGGATCCCGAGCCCAAGAGCCCCGAACCCATCACGGCCGAATGCAGCCGCGCAGCGATGAACGGCACAACGGCGCCAGTCGGCGCGGAATGTACTGCTGCACTGGGCGCGCCAGCCATTCGAAGCCCCCGCGAAGATCAACTGCCCCATGAGACCCCTGCCGGGCTGATTCGGTTCCATGAAGATCATGAATGCCTGTGTGCGCGCCCTTCGGCAGCGAACTGGTCTTCGATGAGCACGCCCGCGTGGCGCAGCGCGTCGACTTCCGCGCCGCCGGACCCGAGCCACTCAGCCAGCACCTCGCCGTTGTGCTCGCCGCGGTGCGACGCCAGCGACTCCGAGGTCACCCCCGAGACCGCCGCGGAGTCCGCACTCGCACCGGCAAACCGGTACGGCGTCTGCGTCACTCGGCGGGTGCCGCCGTCGCGTGCGTCGATCTCGACCGACGAGCCACGATGCACCGCGGTCGGAGACGCATGAGCCTCGGCGGTGGTTCGAATGTCGCCCCAGGCCAGATTCGCGGCATCCAGCGCAGCCAGCATGTCCGCACGAGTCTCGAACGAGCTGAGGAATGCGTTGATCGCGTCGGTCCGGTGCGCTCGCTTGGTCGGGATGTCGGCCTCGGGCGGCGACGGGTCGGCGAGGCCGTGGGTCTCGCTCAGCTGGCGCCAGATCCAGCGGAAGTCGCCTGCGGTGAGGACCGGCCCGTCCACGCCGTCCCACACCAGCCCGCCCTGGGACTGGTAGTGCACACCGTCGAGCCCGGCCTGGCTGCCCTCGTCGGTCGCCAGGAAGCTCTCGAGCATGGCGATGTCGATGTGCTGGCCGTTGCCCGTCGATTCGGCGACCCGCAGCGCCGCCAGGATCCCGATCGCCCCGTGCAGCGACGCGTACGTGTCGGCCGCCGCGAGGTAGGGCTCTTGGAGGGGCTGCTGGTGTATTGCAGCCGCCCGGGCCATCCAACCCGATTCGCCGTGCAGCACCGCTGCGTACGCCGCTCGCTGCGCATCGGGACCGTCCTGGCCGAAGCCGCTGATGGACAGCATGACCAAGGCAGGGTTGATCTCGCACAGCTCGGCAAATGACAGTCCGTGACGGGCCATGACGCCGGGCCGGAAGTTCTCGATGAGCACGTGGGCTGCCGATACCAGCCGTTTCACCATCTCGGGCCCGCCCTCGGCCCGCAGATCGATGCACACGTTGCGCTTGCCGACGTTCTGCTGGGTGTAGAAGCCGGCGAGCCCCGCCCGGTTGACACCCCACAGCCGCGAGATGTCACCCTCGGGCGGCTCCACCTTCACGACATCGGCGCCGAGGTCGCTGAGAATCCGGCCGGCGAACGGGCCTGAGAGCACGCGGCTCATGTCGACGACGCGGACGCCTGCCAGCGGTCTCATCGAAGTTCGCTCCTGTCGCCTGCGAGGTGGCTCAGCGGGGCTGGTCGCCGGCAATCGTCACGCGGAGCATGTGCCGGCGCTGCCCGTGGTAATCGTTCAGCGCGTAGTGCTGGACGCTGCGGTTGTCCCACATGGTCACCGTTCCGGGCTCCCAGCGGACCCGGCAGGTGAACTGCTCGTCGACCGCGTGGGCCCACAGCATCTCGAGCAGCGCCTTCGACTCGTGCCGGCGCATGCCCGAGATCGCCTCGGTGAAGGCCCGGTTGACGTAGAGCGCCTTGGCGCCGGTCTCGGGGTGGGTGCGCACGACGGGGTGGGTCAGCCGCGAGTGGGCATCGTCGGACACGTTCACCTGCATCGAGCTGCGCCTGCCGGCGTACCGATCCGAGTCGCCGCCGCGCCCGTACTGGCGCGCCGCTGAGTGCACTGCGTCCAGGCTCTCCGCGAACCGCTTCATGGTGTCGGACAGCCCGACATAGGCCGCCTGCTGGTTGGCGAACAGCGTGTCGCCGCCGAAGCGCGGCACCTCCACCGCATACAGCGCGGTCGCCATCGGCGGGCATTGCAGAAACGACATCTCCGAATGCCAGCCGCCGCCGAAGTTGACCGTCTCGTGGGGCTCCTTGACGACGGGGACGACCTCGGGCTCCTCGGAGGTACCGCCGAGGTACGGGTGACGCTCGAGCTCGCCGAATCGGCGGCCGAAGCGCGCAACATCGGCGGCATCCATCTGCTGGTCGCGGATCACCACCACGTGGTACTCGCACAGGGCCGCCCGGATCGCCGCCGCGCCGGCAGCGTCGAGTGCGTTGACGTCGAGCGTGCCGCCGCCAGCCGCCCAGATCTCGGCGCCCAGCGCTCCTGAAATCGGCCGGATGTCCAGCACATCGGCTGTCGTTTGCGGCCGCGGTGCTGCCGTGGTGGTCATGTCGAGTCGCTCCCCTGCTGCGCTGATCCAGCGGCGGCCGAGACTGCCAGCGGATCAGCCTGTCTCAGCCGTCGTGCCACTTCCCCCGCAGCCAGTATCGCCTCATCGGGGTCGCCTCCACACAGCGTCATGTTGATGTGGCGGCAGCCGGCATCGAGGTACGGCATGAAGAACTCGACGATGTCGTCCACCGTGCCGCATGGGGTGTACTTCTCGAACGCTTTGAACGGCACCCGGTAGAAGCGTTCCAGCTCGGGTCCCACCCAGCCCGCTGCTTCTTCGCGGCTGTCGCCCAGGCCGATCCACAGCTGGATACCGTGATCGGGCGCTGCGGGGGCAGGGGCGTCGATTGCTCGCTCCGTGGCGGCCGTCTCGGCATAGAGGCGCATCGCTGCTTGGTAGTGCTCGATGGTGCACCAGATGCCCAGCCAGCCGTCTGCGAAGCGACCGGCCCTGCGGATGGCGGCATCCGACCGGCCGCCGACATAGGTCGGGATGGGCGGGTCCGGCACCGGCACGATGCGGGCCCCTTCGAATGAGAAGAACTCGCCTGCGTGATCGACGGTCTCGCCGGCAAGCAGCCGCAGCACGATGCCGAGCGATTCGTCGGTCCGGCGCCCGCGGGTGCGTGGATCGACGCCGCACACCTCGACCTCGTGGCGGTCGTCGCCGCCGATGCCCACACCGAAGCTGATCCGGCCCGGTGCCATCTCGGCCAGGTTCGCGAGCTGGCGGGCGACGGGAATCGGGTGGCGCAGCGGCAGCAGGTATACGCCCAGATAGACGCCCAGGGTGGGATGGAGGTTGGCCAGCGCCGCCGCAGTGACCATGCCGTCGTTGCCGTGCCCGATCCGGAAGCTGACGTGGTCGGCAAAGAACACGTGGTCGATGCCTGCATCGGCGACGAGCTCGAGCATGCTGCGACGCTCGGCCCACGGTCGTGACCAGAGCTTGATGTCGGGCGTGACGCCGACCCGGACGGGCGGCGCAACAGGATGACCGGTCACGGCGAAGCCGCCTCGCCACCGGCAGCCACGTCCCAGAGCAGCGGCAGGTGCTTGAAACCGTGCTGGAAGTTCGACAGCAGGCGCTCAGGCATGCGGGCCGGGTCCAGGCGCAGGTTGGGCATCCGCCACAGCGACTCGGTGAACATCGCTGACATCTGGCGGCGAGCCAGGTGAGCGCCCAGGCAGAAATGCGGCCCTGCTCCGAACGTCAGGTGGTCGTTCGGGCTGCGCTCGATGTCGAACCGATCGGGCTCGACGAACACGGCCGGGTCACGATTGGCGGCCACGTGGAAGACCACCACCTTGTCGCCCGCACGAATGGAAGAGCCGCCGAGCTCGACATCGCGCGAGGCCGTGCGCCGGAAGTGCACCACCGGCGGCATGAACCGCAGCATCTCCTCGATGGCACCCGGCAGCAGCTCGGGGTCGGCGAGCAGTTTGTCGAGCTGTTCTGGGTGCGCGAGCAACGCCCAGAGCCCGCCGGGCATGCCGTTTCGCAACGTCTCGTTGCCCGCCACGGCAAACAGGAAGAACATGGTCTCGAACTCTTCGTTGGTGATGCCGCCCTCGGCGTCGTCGGCAGCCAGCAGGATTGACACCACGTCGGAGCCCGGGTTGGCCCGCTTGTAGGTCGCCAGGTCGTGCGCGTATGCGTACATGTCTGCGAGGCCCTCGCGCGAGCGAGGGTCGGGCATGCGACCGTCTGGGCCGGGACGGATCCGGGCTCGCACCTCGCAGGCGCGCTGGGCCATCTCGGTTCCCGTCGCGGGATCGAATGCGTCGGACGCCGCGTACTCGGCGTCCTGGTAGCCGATGACGCGGTTGGACCAGTCGAACAGCAGCATCCGATCCTGCGACGGCACACCCATGATGTCGGCGAGTGTGAGCAGCGGCAGCTCGGCCGAGACCTCCTTGGCGAAGTCGGCGTGCCCCCGATGCACTACTGCGCTCACGAGCCGCTCGGCCCGAGCAGAGATGGTGGCCTCCAGCTCTGCCACTGCGCTCGGTGTGAACGAGCGCATCAGCAGGCGCCGCAGCCGGGTGTGCTGGGGCGGGTCCTGGTTGAGCATCATCCGCTGGACGAACTCGAGCATCGCAGCGGTCCCCGGATCGCGGATCTGCGTGCCGCCCAGGTGGGACGAGAACGTTCCCGGATCGCGCAGCACCCGGTTCATCAGCTCGTGGGTGAGCACCGCCCAGAAGCCAGGTCCTGCTTCCCACCCCATGAGCTCCGGCTCGGGCACCCAGTGGACTGCTGCATGTGCGCGCAGGTCGGCGATCAGATCGTGCGGCACGCCGTCGAGGTAGGTGCGCGGATCGAACAGCGGCGCCGGGTCTGGCGCAGTGCTGTTCGATCCGCCGGCGACACGGGCCGTGCTCACGACGCTCAGCCTGTCACCTGACGCCCACCCGAACCCACATCGGCGCTGTTGGGCGACCCATCGGCGACACCAGGCGGATCGACATCGCTGCTGTTGTGGTCGGTTGCGGGCCTGCGGGCAGCGCTGCCACCTCGCTCCGGCGGCGACGGTGGCTTGGTGATCACGAAGAACAGCATCCCGGCGGCGGTGATGACAGCCAGCGCAACAAATCCGGTGACGTAGCTGCCGGTGGTGTCAGCCAGCCACCCGGCGGCGAGCGGGCCGACGATCGGGCCGATCATGACGATGAGCGAGCTCACGCCCATGATCGCAGCGAACGCCGACGAGCCGAAGTAGTCGGCTCGCAAGGCTTGCATGAGCGGGCCACGCGCTCCCCATGCGAGCCCGTGGAAGATCACGAACAGCACCACCACGAACGCGTTGGGAGCCCACGCCAGCAGCAAGATGCCGCC
>JAJEBN010000034.1 GCA_022822525.1 Acidimicrobiia bacterium
CAGCCGAAGGGTCGGTTCCTTGATGTTCACCGTTGGCTGCCCTGCCATGAGTTTCGGAACCAGCCATTTCAATCATTTCCTACTTTAGGCCGCGTTAATCCGGCCCCTTAGACCCTGGCGAGCCCGGGTCCTTCCTGCTAAAACGTGCCGCCTCGCGCCAGGGTGGCGGCGGGGCCAAGCGGGACAAGAGCATGCGCGAAGCGACGGTCGAGCGGAACACCAAGGAGACCCGGATCACGGCGACGGTCCGCCTCGAGGGCAGCGGGGCCTACGACGTGGCCACAGGGATCGGCTTCCTCGACCACATGCTCGAGCAGCTCTCGCGCCACAGCCTGATCGACATCACCCTCCGGGCCGAGGGCGACACCCACATCGACTTCCACCACACCACAGAGGACACGGGCATCGCGCTCGGCCAGGCGGTGTCCAAGGCGCTGGGCGAGCGCAAGGGGATCGCCCGCTACGGCGACGCCCTGATCCCCATGGACGAGACGCTGACGAGGGTCGCGCTCGACGCCTCGAACCGGCCCTACCTGATCTGGAAGGTCGACTTCAGCCGCGACAAGCTGGGCGAGATGGACACCGAGCTGTTCAAGGAGTGGTTCCAGGCCTTCGCCCAGCACGCCGGGCTGACGCTCCACGTCGAGAACCTCTACGGCACCAACAACCACCACATCGCCGAGTCCTGCTACAAGGGCCTGGCCCGCGCCCTGCGCCGGGCGATCGAGCCCGACCCGCGCCAGGCCGGCACCGTGCCCTCGACCAAGGGGTCGCTGTGACCGTCGCGGTGGTCGATTACGGCTCCGGCAACCTGCGCTCGGCCGCCAAGGCCCTGGAGCGGGCCGCCGCCGAGTCCGGCATGGACCGGGAGGTCGCGGTGACCGCCGAGCCGGACACCGTGGCCCGCGCCGACCATGTCGTGCTGCCCGGGGTCGGCGCCTTCGCCGACTGCCGCCGGGGCCTGGGCGCGCTCAGCGGCATGGTCGAGGCCCTGGAGGAGAGCGCGCGGCACAGGGGCCGGCCCTTTCTCGGCATCTGCGTCGGCATGCAGCTCATGGCGAGCCGCGGCCTCGAGCACGGGGAGCACGACGGATTCGGCTGGATCCCGGGCGAGGTGGTCGCGCTCGAGCCCGCAGACGGGACCGACGGCGGCACCTACAAGGTGCCCCACATGGGCTGGAACGAGCTCGCCTTCGACCGGCCCGGACACCCGGTTCTGGCCGGCCTCTCGGAGGGCGACCACGCCTACTTCGTGCACAGCTACCACTTCGCGACGGCCGAGGCCGGCGACCTCCTGGCCCATACCGACTACGGCGGCGCGGTGACCGCGGCGGTCGGCCGGGACAACCTGGTCGGCACCCAGTTCCACCCGGAGAAGAGCCAGGCCACCGGCCTCCGCCTGCTCGCCAACTTCCTGGCCTGGAGGCCGTGATGTCCGCCACCGGCCAAGCCGCGCCCGACACACTGGTCGAGCGGATCACCGCCTTCGACGCCGGCGACCTGCACGACCTCTGCGACGCGGCCGACGCGGCGATCCTCGACGGCGGCGGCTTCGGCTGGCTGACCCCGCCGCCGCGCCACGTCATGGAGACCTACTGGAAGGGCGTCCTGCTGGTGCCCGAGCGCGAGCTCCACGTCGCCCGGCTCGACGGCACCATCGCCGGCTCGGCCCAGCTGCTGCGCCCGCCCAAGAACAACGAGGCGCAGTCGCGCATCGGCCAGCTCACCACCTTCTTCCTGGCGCCCGGGGCGCGCGGCCACGGCCTGGCCCAGCGCCTGGTCGAGGCGGTCGAGGCGACCGCGCGGGAGACCGGGTTCCGGGTGATCAACCTCGATGTGCGCGAGACCCAGGAACGGGCGATCCAGATCTACGAGGGTCTCGGCTACAAGCGCTGGGGCACCCACGAGCACTACGCCTGGGTCGACGGGCGCTGGGTGACCGGCCTGTTCTACACCAAGGACCTGGAACCGGGCGCCGCCTCGGCATGATTCTCTACCCGGCGATCGACCTGAAGGAGGGCGCGGCGGTCCGTCTGCTGCGCGGCGAGATGGCGAGCGCCACGGTGTTCAACCCGGACCCGGCGGCCCAGGCGGCGGCCTTCGCCGACGCCGGCTTCTCCTGGCTCCACCTGGTCGACCTCGACGGCGCCTTCGCGGCCCGGCCGGTCAACCGCGCGGCGGTCGAGGCGATCCTCGCCGCGGTCGACATTCCGGTGCAGCTCGGCGGCGGCATCCGCGACATGGCGACGGTCGAGGGCTGGCTGGCCGCCGGCGTCAGCCGGGTCATCCTCGGCACCGCCGCGGTCAAGGACCCCGCCCTGGTGCGCGAGGCCTGCCGGCGCTTTCCCGGCCGGGTCGCAGTCGGCATCGACGCCCGCGACGGCCGGGTCGCGGTCGAGGGCTGGGCCGAGGCCAGCGACCTGGAGGCCGAGGCCCTGGCCCGGCGCTTCGAGGACGCCGGCGTGGCGGCCGTGATCCACACCGATATCGAGCGGGACGGCGCGCTCCAGGGGGTCAACGTCGAGGCCACGGCGCGCCTCGCCGACGCCGTCGGCCTGCCGGTGATCGCCTCGGGCGGCGTGGCGTCCCTGGACGACCTGGCCGCCCTGCTCGCGGTCGAGGAGCGGGGCGTGGTCGGCGCGATCTGCGGCCGGGCGCTCTACGACGGCCGGATCGATCCCGGGAGCGCGCTGGCGCTGGTCGCCGGGGCTCCGGGCGCGGGCGGGAAGGCCGCGGGGCAATGCTGAAGGCGCGCATCATCCCCTGTCTCGACGTCAAGGACGGCCGGGTGGTCAAGGGCGTCAACTTCGTCGACCTGCGCGACGCGGGCGACCCGGTCGAACAGGCCCGGCTCTACGACGCGGCCGGGGCGGACGAGCTCTGCTTCCTCGACATCACGGCGAGCCACGAGCGGCGGGACATCCTGCTCGACGTCGTGAAGCAGACCGCCGAGGCCTGCTTCATGCCGCTGACGGTGGGCGGCGGGGTGCGCACCAGCGAGGACATCCGCCGGCTGCTGCTGGCCGGCGCCGACAAGGTCTCGATCAACACCGCCGCGGTCGCCAACCCGGACTTCGTGCGCGAGGCGGCCGAGAAGTTCGGCAGCCAGTGCATCGTGGTCGCGGTCGACGGCAAGCGCGTGTCGCCGGGCCGCTTCGAGGTCTTCACCCACGGCGGGCGCCGGCCCACGGGGCTCGACGCGGTCGAATGGTCGGCCCGCCTCTGCGAACTGGGCGCCGGCGAGATCCTGCTGACCTCGATGGACGCGGACGGCGCCAGGGCCGGCTTCGACCTCGAACTCACACGAGCCGTCGTGGACGCGGTGAGTATTCCCGTGGTCGCGAGCGGGGGAGTGGGCACGCTGCAGCACCTCGTCGACGGCGCTGTCATTGCCAACGCCGATGCCGTGCTCGCAGCCTCGATCTTCCACTTCGGCGAGCACACCATCGCCGACGCCAAGCACGCGCTGATGGACGCAGGCGTCGCCGTTCGCCCGCCCGCAGCCTGATCGCGCCGAAGTAGCTTCCCCGCCATGAGCTATCCCGGCACGTACGCGGCGACCGACCCCGACCGTCCAGCGGTGATCATGGCCCGAGACGGCCAAATCCGGACCTTCGGCGAACTCGAGGCCCGCAGCTGCCAGTTCGCTCAGCTCATGTGGGCGGCCGGACTGCGGCCGGGCGACCACGTGGCGATCTTCGCCGACAACAGCATCGGCTACTTCGATGCCTACTGGGCCGCTATGCGCAGCGGCCTCTACTTCACGACGGTCAACCGTTATCTGACCGCCGACGAGGCCGCGTACATCGTGAACGACTGCGGCGCACGGGTGCTGATCGCCTCATCGGCGGTCGCCGAGGCGGCGTGCGAGATGCTGCCGCTCATCGGCCAGTGCGACGTGCGGCTCATGCTGGGCGACGCGGCCGACGGGTTCGATTCGTTCGAAGACGCCATTGCGGCCTGCCCCGCGGAGCCGCTCGACGAGCAGCCCCGGGGACAGCCCATGCTCTACAGCTCGGGCACGACCGGGCGCCCGAAGGGCATCAAGCGACCGCTCGACGGCACCTCGATCACCGATCCCGACCTTGCCGGCGTCGGCATGATCGCAGGCATCTTCGGCATCGGCGAGGGCAGCATGTACCTCTCGCCCGCCCCGCTGTATCACTCGGCGCCGCTGGCGTTCACCACTGGGACGCAATCGATGGGGGGCACGTCGGTGGTCATGGACCGATTCGACGCTGCCGAGGCGCTCTCGTACATCGAGCGGTACCGCATCACGCACAGCCAATGGGTGCCCACGATGTTCAGCAGGATGCTGAAGCTGCCCGAGGAGGCCCGGACGCAGCACGACCTCTCCAGTCACCAGGTCGCCGTGCATGCGGCGGCGCCGTGCCCTGTCGAGGTGAAACACCAGATGATCTCGTGGTGGGGCCCGATCCTGCACGAGTATTACGCCGGCACCGAGCTCAACGGCTTCTGCTATGTGAAGTCGGACGAATGGCTCGAGCGGCCTGGCACGGTGGGCAAACCGCTCATCGGGGTCATCCACATCTGCGACGACGACGGCAACGAGCTGCCGGTCGGCGAGGCCGGCACGATCTACTTCGAGCGTGAGATCCCGGCGTTCGAGTACCACAACGACCCCGCGAAGACCGCCGACTCCCGGCACGACGAGCACGAGCTGTGGTCAACGCTGGGCGACATGGGGCGTGTCGACGACGACGGCTACCTGTACCTGACCGACCGCAAGGCGTTCATGATCATCTCGGGCGGGGTGAACATCTATCCCCAAGAGATCGAAGACTGCTTGGTGCTGCACCCCAAGGTGGCCGACGCGGCCGTGTTCGGTGTGCCCAACGAGGACTTCGGCGAGGAGGTGAAAGCGGTCGTGCAGCCCATGGCAGGCGTACAGGCCGGCGACGCGTTGGCGACCGAACTGCTGGGGTACTGCCGGGAGCATCTCGCGAACTACAAGGTGCCCCGCTCAGTCGACTTCCGCGACGAGCTGCCCCGCCATCCCACCGGCAAGCTCTACAAGCGCATCCTGCGAGACGAGTACTGGGGCGACCGCAGCTCACGCATCGTGTGAGCGCTCCGGTGCCCTGCGGCTAGAGCCCAGCCACGAACGAGGCGATCATCTCGCCGACGACCCGTGCGTGGCCCATCAGGAAGTGATCACCGCCAGAGATCACGTCGAGCTGCGTATTGGTCCAGCCCCCGGTGATCTCGGACGCTTCAGCGGGGGAGCGGAACTGGTCGTGCTCGGGCACCAGGAGCAGCTTGGGCCGAGCATCGGATGCGGCGCCCATCGACGCCGGGTCGACGATTCGCAGGGGCGCCGCAATCCCGATCCAGGCTGCCAAGCCGTCGTGGCCGGCCGCAAGCGAGACATCGCCGCCGAACGACCAGCCGGCCGAGACGACCGGCGGCGCCTCAGCGGAGGGCGATCGGTCTGCTGCGAGACGTACCGCCGCGTCGAACGCCGCTGCTGCGTCGAGCTGCTCGGCCTTCCCGTCGTCGTGGCTGCCGCCCGAGCGGCCGGTGCCTCGGAAGTTGTAGCGAAGCGTCGCGATGCCGCTCGCGGGCAGCGCCCTGAAGAGGTGATCGACGAGCGGGTTCCACATGTCGCCGCCGTAGAGCGGGTGCGGATGCGACAGCACGGCCACCGCCGCGGCGCCGCCGCCTCCCGTTCCTGCAAGCTGGGACGAGCCGGGCCAGGCAGCTTCGGCCTCGAGCTCGATGCCATCGCAGGACACTGCCTCGACGGCAAAGGCCTCGACCGTGAACGGCGGCCCAGGCGCAGGCGGCCGATGCGAATTCTCTGCGTCATTCACGCCGGTGAACGGTACCGTGCGGGCGGTGAGCGCTCCTGAGTCAGACAACGGGCAGGGCACCGGATCGGCGACGAAGTCGACTCGTTCGGGCAAGGGCTCCAAGACGGGTGCCCGCAAGGCGCCCGCGGCGGCCGACCACGACGACGAGCGGCGGCCGATCAAGATGCTGCACGACCGCCTGCTCGTGCGGCTTCCCAACGACGGGTCCGAGCGGCGCACCAGCGGCGGCATCCTCATCCCCGCCACGGCCCAGCAGAACAAGCGCCTCGTGTGGGGCGAGGTAGTGGGAGCGGGACCCAACGTGCGCACCGCCCAGGAGGGCGATCGGGTGCTGTTCAGCCCCGAGGATCGTCACGAGGTCGAGGTGCACGGCGACGATTTCCTGATCCTGCGCGAGCGAGACGTTCACGCAATCGCCGCCCCCCGCATCGAGCCGGGCAGCACTGGTCTGTATCTGTGACTGGCTCGCCTCCCGGGCCTGCGCAGTGACCCTGGAACCATGAGCCCTCAACAGACGGATACGGTCGAGACGCAGTTCCAGACCGCCGGCGGCATCACCATCTCGCTGACGGCTTCCATGGTGGACGGCAACGCCGAGATCGAAGATCTCGTCGACCGTCTGGACGAGGCCCGCGGCGTGCTGCTGTCGTCGAGCTACGAGTATCCCGGCCGCTACACCCGCTGGGACATGGGCTTCGCCGACCCGCCGCTGGCCATCACCAGCCGGGCGCAGGATGTGCAGGTGGAGGCCCTGAACGAGCGGGGCACGGTGCTGCTCGAGCCTGTCCGCGACGCACTGGCGGCACTGGGTTCCGCGGCCGGCATCGTGGATCTGCGCCAGGACGACAGTGATGGGTTCGGCGCAGTGGCCTGCCGGGTGGAGCGGGCCGATCGGCGCTTCGAGGAGGAAGAGCGCAGCCGGCAGCCCTCCACGTTCACGGTCGTGCGCTCCCTGGTCAACCTGTTCTCGTGCGACGACCCGCACCTGGGCCTGTATGGGGCGTTCGGCTACGACCTCGCGTTCCAGTTCGAGCCCATCGAGCTGACGCTGCCGCGCCCGCCCCAGCAGCGCGACCTGGTGCTGTATGTGCCTGACGACCTGCTCATCGTGGACCATGAGGGCGGCATCGCGCAGCGCTTGCGGTACGAGTTCGCCGTCAACGGTCGCAGCACCGCCGGGCTGGCAGGCGGCGGCGCACGCGTGCCGTACGAACCCGACTTCGAGCTGGAAGCGAGCTGCGACCACGAGCCCGGCGGCTACGCGGCGGGTGTGCGAGCCGCCCACGAGTACTTCGCCCGGGGCGACCTCTTCGAGGTGGTCACCAGCCAGATGTTCTCCGAGCCCTGCATCGAGTCTCCCGCCGAGCTCTTCCGGCGGCTCAAAGAGCAGAACCCGGCGCCGTACGGGTTCTTGATCAACCTCGGCCCGGCGTCAGCCGGGCGCGATGGACACAGCCCGGCGTCAGCCGGGCGCATCGAACACAGGGCTGCGGGGCAGAGCGGCGAGTGGCTGATCGGCGCCTCGCCCGAGATGTACGTGCGGGTCGAGGGCGAGCGGGTCGAGACGTGCCCGATCTCGGGAACGATTGCCCGGGGCCAGGATCCCATCGACGACGCTTCGCAGATCCTGGCGCTGCTCAACTCGGCGAAGGACGAGTCCGAGCTGACGATGTGCACCGACGTCGACCGCAACGACAAGAGCCGCATCTGCGTGCCCGGCTCGGTGAGGGTGATCGGCCGCCGCCAGATCGAGATGTACTCCCGCCTCATCCACACCGTCGATCACGTCGAGGGACGTCTGCGCTCGGGGTTCGACGCGCTGGATGCGTTCTTGTCGCACACCTGGGCGGTGACGGTGACCGGTGCGCCCAAGACGGCGGCGATGATGTTCCTCGAGCAGCACGAACGCACCGCGCGGGCGTGGTACGGGGGCGCAGTCGGCAAGGTGGGCTTCGACGGCAGCCTGAACACGGGGCTCACGCTTCGCACGATCCGTGTCGCCGACGGGCACGCAGAGGTGCGTGTTGGTGCCACGCTGTTGTGGGACTCCGATCCCGACGAGGAGGAATCGGAGACCGAACTCAAGGCGTCGGCATTCCTCGACGCGCTCCGGCGGCCGCGCTCGGCGCCCTCGGCGGGCGCCATTGCCTCGGCACCCAGCCAGCGACGGGTGCTGCTCGTCGACCATCTCGACTCGTTCGTGCACACGCTGGCGAACTACCTGCGCCAGACCGGTGCCACGGTGGTGACCCGACGGGCCGGGTTCCCCACCGCCGAGATCGACGCAGACGAGTTCGACCTCATCGTGCTGTCGCCAGGCCCGGGACGGCCCGACGACTTCGGCATCGGGCCGGTGGTGCGCGCCACGCTTGATGCCGGCCTGCCGCTGTTCGGGGTGTGCCTGGGGCTGCAGGGCATCGTGGAGTACTTCGGCGGCGAACTGGGGCAACTGGCAACGCCGATGCACGGCAAGCCATCGGCCATCCGCGTCGTCGGCGGTCAGTTGCTCGACGGGCTGCCCAAGGAGTTCCGGGCAGGCCGCTATCACTCGCTGTTCGCCCGCCGCTCCGAGGTGCCCGACGAGCTGGAAGTCTCCGCCGTCAGCCTCGACGACGACATCGTGATGGCCGTGGAGCACCGCGAGCTGCCGGTTGCGGCCGTGCAGTTCCACCCCGAGTCGATCATGTCGCTCGACGACGGCGTCGGGCTGGCCCTCATTCGAAACGCCGTGGACCGGCTGGTGCCCGGTTGGAGGGGCGGATGACCATCCCGCCGGCGCTGGATCGGCTGGTCAGCGCAACCGTCCCCCGCGACGTTCTCGTCGTGTGCGGGCCCGAGGCCGCCGTGTACCTCCACGGCCAGATCTCCGCCGATGTCACCTCGATGGAGATCGGCGACAGCTCGCTGTCGTTCCTGCTGGAGCCGCGCGGGCGCATCGAGGCGTTCTTCGTCATCAGCCGCACCGGTCCCGACACCTTCGTCGCCGACACTGAGGCGGGCTCCGGCGAGGCCATGGCCGCGTCGCTCGAGCGGTTCAAGCTGCGCACCCGCGCGGACTTCGCGCTGGGCCAATGGCAGGCCCATGCAGTGCGCGGGCCCCAGGCGGCAGGCGAGCCGGTCATCCGCGCATCGAGCACCGGACCGGCCGACGCCCCACAGCACGTGGTGCGGCCGGCGCACTGGCCGCTGTCGGGCGGTCACGACCTGCTCGCGAGCCCCGGCAGCGACGTGCATCAATCCGGCGACGGCGGCGAGGCCGTCTCAATCGACGGGTTCGAGGTGCTTCGCATGGCCTACGGGCTGCCGGCCATGGGCACGGAGATCCAACCGGGCGACATCCCCAACGAGACCGGACTCGTCGAACGAGCCGCCTCGTTCACCAAGGGCTGTTACCGGGGCCAGGAGCTGGTGGAGCGAATCGACTCGCGCACGGGCGGGCGCCGGACGGTGTGCCGGATCCGCTGCTCTGCGCCGCTCGCTGCAGGCGACGAGTTGCGAGACGGCAGCGGTGCAGCGGTGGCCACGGTGCTGAGCGCAGCGGCACTGCACGACTCGACTGTGGGATTCGCACGCTCCCGCAACGATGCCGGTGAGACGGCCTACACCGCCTCGGGTGATCAGGTGAAGCTCGCAGGCGTCTTCTGAGGCAAGTACGACCGGCCGAGGCCGCTGAGCCCGCCGCCGGGCACTCACCGGTACCCTCGCAGGCTGTTGTCGAGTCCAACGGATCGCAGGGAGCAACGACATGGCAAAGACGGCACTGCTGGCCAAGCTGACCGCCAAAGAAGGCATGCGTGACGAGTTGCTCGCAGTGATCGCCGACATCGGCATGAGCAACGTCGCGGGCGAGCCGGGCACCGAGGTGTACGCCGCCCACAAGGACCAGAACGACGCCGACGTGGTGTGGTTCTACGAGCTGTACAGCGATCAGGATGCGCTCGCAGCCCACGGCGGCTCGGAGCAGATGAAGGTCTTCGGTCAGGCGACGCGTGAGTTCATGGCGGCCCGCCCCGAGCTCATCTTCCTGGACCCGGCCGTGGCCAAGGGACTCGAATTCTGAATCTGGCGCCGATCTGGCGCCGCGACCCTGCGCCCGAGAGGCCAGGGGTCGCCTGACATGCCGGTAGTGACATGTTCGTAAAGATCTGTGGCGTCACGAACGAAGAGGATGCGCTGGTCGCCGTCGGCATGGGCGCCGACGCAATCGGCTTCAACTTCGTGTCCGGGTCGCCACGGCAGATCTCTCCGCGGCTGGCACGAGACATCATCCGCCGGCTGCCGGGCGGGATCGTCACGGTCGGTGTCTTTCGCAACGAGCTGCCCGAGCGGGTGGTGCAGATCATGGACGGCGCCGGTCTGCGGCTGGCGCAGCTGCACGGCAACGAGACGACGGCCGACAGCCGCTGGATTGCCGAGCGCGTGCCCGGTCTCATCAAGGCGTTCGTTGCGGGCGACCCCAATGTGGAGCGGGTGCGCGACTACGGCGCCTCGGTGGTGATGCTCGACGGTCCTGAACCCGGCAGCGGCAACGTCTTCGACTGGAGTCAGCTCGAAGGCGGCCAACGCGGCATGAGGCTGCTGCTGGCAGGGGGGCTGCGCCCGTCGAACGTCGCTCAGGCCATCCAGATCGTGCGCCCGTGGGGCGTCGACGTTGCCTCAGGCGTCGAGTCCGAGCCGGGCCGCAAGGATGTGCTGGCGATGCGCGAGTTCGTGACGGCGGCCAAGGAGGCGGGAGCGCTCATCTCAGAGACTGCTGAGGCCGAGTCGCCCGACGCGGATGCGCCCTACGACTGGCGCGACGACTGAGCAGGGTTGGCATGGCAGCAGAGACGGACGGGACGACGACGCATTCGAGGTCGGTCATGGGCGAGCCCACGACCGATGGGCGCTTCGGGGAATTCGGTGGCCGATTTGTGCCTGAGACGCTGGTGGCAGCGTGCGAGGAGCTCGAAGCGGCCTTCCGTGAGGCATGGGCCGATCCTGCGTTCGTGGACGAGTTCGAGACCACGCTGCGCGATTACGGGGGACGACCCTCTCCGCTGACTGAGTGTCACAACCTGTCCCGCCAGCTCGGCGTTCGCCTGCTGGTCAAACGCGAAGACCTCAATCACACCGGTTCGCACAAGATCAACAACGTCATCGGCCAGGCATTGCTGGCCCAGCGCATGGGCAAGACACGGCTGGTGGCCGAGACGGGTGCCGGCCAGCACGGCGTCGCCACCGCGACCGCTGCAGCGCTGCTGGGGATGCAGTGCAAGGTCTACATGGGGGCCGTCGACGTCGACCGTCAGTCCCTCAACGTGTTCCGCATGCGGCTGCTGGGGTCCGAAGTTGAGTCGGTGCAGTCCGGCAGCCGCACGCTCAAGGACGCCGTGAACGAGGCGCTGCGGGACTGGGTGGCCACCGTCGAGAACACGCACTACTGCCTCGGCTCGGTGATGGGTCCCCATCCCTACCCGTGGATGGTGCGCACGTTCCACCACATCCTCGGCGACGAGGCCGCTGCGCAGTGCAAGGACCTCACCGGTGGCGACCCGGACGTGGTGGTGGCGTGCGTCGGCGGGGGAAGCAATGCGGCCGGGATCTTCTCGGGTTTCGCCGACGGTGACGCCCGGCTCGTGGGCGTCGAACCCGCCGGTGGTGCGGCAGTCGGGCGCGGCGTGCCCGGCGTGGTGCACGGCATGACGAGCTACCTCATGCAGGACGAGGTGGGCCAGGTGATGGAGGCCGAGTCGATCTCGGCCGGGCTCGACTATCCGGGCGTCGGGCCCGAACACGCCTATCTGGCGGCCATCGGCCGTGCCGAGTACCCGAGCGTGACCGACGACGAGGTGGTCGAGGCGTTCACGCTCATGAGCCGTGCCGAGGGCATCATCCCGGCGCTGGAATGCGCTCACGCCCTGGCATGGATCGTCCGGGCAGCGCCCGAGATCCAGGGTCAGACGGTGTTGATGAATCTCTCGGGCCGCGGCGACAAGGACGTCGACCAGATGATGGACGTGCTCGGGATGGGTGGGCTCGTCTCGTGACCGGTTGTCGGCGCACCATTGCGAGCACCGTCGCTCGATCGGCGCGGGCCGCGAGCATGGACGCGGCCTCGTGAACGGCGCCGAAGCCAGCACGCAGCGTGATTCGTTCGGTGCGCTCGAGACGCATCTGCGGGCTCGGCGTGAGAGCGGCGCGAAGCTGCTGGTGCCGTACGTCACGGGCGGCTACCAGGGCTGGCAACGCGCGGTGGAGGCGGCAGCGGCGGCTGGCGCCGATGCCATCGAGATCGGCGTTCCCTTCTCCGACCCGGTGATGGACGGGCCGGTGATCCAGCAGGCCTCGACTGCCGCTCTGGCCGAGGGGGCGACTCCGGCGTCGGTGCTGGAGGAGGCACGCGAGCTCGATACCGGCGTGCCGCACGCCGTGATGACCTACTACAACCTCTGCCACCACCAGGGGCACGAGCGCTTTGCCTCGGCGTTGCTCGAAGCGGGTGTCTGCGCGGCGATTCTGCCCGACCTGCCGTACGTCGAGGCGGGGCCGTGGCTGGAGGCAGCAGCCGAGGCGGGCCTCGAAGCGATCCTGCTGGCGGCGCCCACCACGCCCGAGCACCGGCTCGCTGATCTGTGCGGGGCGTCGCGCGGGTTCGTCTACGCGGTGGGTCTGCTCGGGGTGACCGGCGAGCGGACAGCCCTGGCCCGCACGGCCACCGAGATCGCCGCCCGCTGCCTGGCCGTCACCGATCGGCCCGTGCTCACCGGTGTCGGCATCGGCTCGCCATCCCAGGCCATTGAGGCGTGCGAGGTGTCCGACGGCGTCATCATCGGCTCCGCCGTCGTCCGCACCCTGATGTCCGACGGCCCCGAGGCTGTGGGTGAGCTCGTGGCTTCCTACCGGACGGCGCTGGACCACGGCTGACCGGTGAGCACCGCCGATCCGGAACCCGCCGAATCGTCCTCGACAGGTGCCGTGGCATACGACGACGACTGCGAACTGTGCGAGGCCGCTCGCTTCACCCACTGGTACTACGAGGATGAGCTGTGCTGGGTGGCCGACTGCGAGGTGTGCGCCACTCCGATGGTGGTCTGGAAGCAGCACGGAACCGAGCCGCCCGCGGCGGAGTTGGAAGCAATGCTGGCCCGGCTGGTCGAAGCGGGTGAACTCAGATTCGGGCCCGAAGGTGGGAGGGTTGACCAGGTGATGCGCCAGATCCCCGACCATTTCCATGCCCACTACCGCGACGCCGACTGGATGTCCCGCCGCTGGAACGAGCCCCCCAGCCGCTACACCGGCGTCGGCACACAGCGGGAGACCCGATGAGGGGGCTGGTCGCGCTGGCGCTCGTCGTCGCTCTCGCACTGGCGGGTTGTGGCGGCAGCGATGCCACGGAAGCCGACTTGGAGCGGCTCGAGCTGGCGTTCGAGAACGCCGATGTGACGCTCGGGAGCGAAGTCTTCAGCGACAGCTGCTCGGTGTGCCACGGCAGCGACGGCAGCGGCGGCGTGGGCGCAGCGCTCGGCGGCGTCGACGAACGCCTGACCGTCCGCAACCATCTGGCGGTGGTGTGGACCGGTCGAGGATCGATGCCCCCGTTCAGCGGGATTCTCACTGACGCCGAGATCGCCGCCGTGGTGGCCTACCAGCGGAGCACCTTCGGCGAAGGGTGAGCCTCCGTTCGCTTACTTCCATCGCCCCTCGATTCGCTCCCGATGCAGTCAGCCTCTCGGCGCGGACGAGCGGTAGCGTCGCCGCGGTGAGTGGCCCAGTGAGCGAGTCTGATTTCCCGAGCCCCGACGAGCTGCTGCCGCACCGGGCACCGTTCTTGCTGGTGGACGAGATCGTCGAGCTAGAGCCCGGCGAACGCTGTGTGGCGCACTGGCACCTGACCGGCGACGAGGACTTCTTCGCAGGTCACTTCCCAGGCCGTCCGACGCTGCCAGGCGTGCTGATGGTCGAAGCCATCGCCCAGACAGCGGGGCTCGCGGCCGCCGCGGCCTCTTCGCTGGAGGGCAAGCTGGCGCTCTTCGGCGGCATCGACAAGGCCCGCTTCCGCCGCCAGGTCACCCCAGGCGACACCCTGCGCCTCGAAGCCACGATCGACCGCCTCTCCGCCCGAGCCGGCAGAGCCTCAGGCACCGCCAGCGTCGAAGGCCAAACCGCCTGCGAAGCCTCAATGATGTTCCTCATCGCCGACGCCGGCGACCTGGACTGAGCTCGCCGCAAGGCCCTCACGGCACAGGGCGTTCCAGCCGTTCTCGACCTCAACACTGAGTGAAATTGGCGCATTTGCGCAGGTCGCGCGAGGCTTTGGGGATGCTCCGCGAAGTCGGCGACGACTTCCAGGCTGACGCAGTTCGGCAGGGCACTGCGTTCGAACAGCAGGCCAAGGCGTACTTGGGCGCGCTTGGGTTCGAGCTTCACGGCAGACAGAAGTTCACCGACATCGGCTGCGAGGTCGATGACGTGGCCGAAGCACCGAATGGCGAGCTGGTGTACTTCGAGTACAAGGGCTCGTTCAAGGGGCAGCGACCAGGCATGCGCCGCACGGACACGGTCAAGAAGGCGTTGCTGACTGGCTTCCTGCTGCGATCCATCGGTGACGACACTCCGTACTACGTACTGACCTCGCACCTGCCCGAGGGCGGCGCAGCTCAGCGAATGATCGACACAGCGGTGAGCGCAAAGGCCGTGTCAGGCGTGCTGGGGCTCAACGACCCAGCAGCCAGCCAAGCGCTCGCAGAGCGCTTTGGCCCGCCGGCGAGGCCCCGCATCGGGCCCGAGAGAACCTGGCAGCCAGCGCTGCCAATAGCCCGCCGCGCCTAGCGCTGCGGCTGGACGAAGTCTCGATACCGTCGGCATTCGTGTCGGATAGGGGGCTGGACATCGACAGGTTTCGTCGTTGGGTGCTCGGCGACCTGGTTGACAACCGGAACCGGGGCCTGTTCGCCGAATGGCTCGTCGGCGAGGCGCTCGGCGTGATCGATGCGTCGTTGCCTCGGCGCGAGTGGGATGCCTACGACTTGATGTACCGCGAGACGAAGGTCGAAGTCAAGGCGTCGGGACGCAGTCAGAGCTGGCATCCCGACCGGTTGTCGCAGGCGCGATTCGGTATCGAACAGAAGTCGAGTTCCTGGACAGCAGAGACCGATCAGTGGAAGCAGCACGGTCGGCCGGTGCGCTTCGCCGATCTGTACGTGTTCTGCCTGCACGAGCCCGTGCCGGCCACGAACGCGAACGTCGCCGATCCCAACCACTGGGTATTTTGGGTTGTCACGACAGACATGCTCGATCAGGAGTTCGGCTCGCAGAAATCGGTCGGGACACGCGCGCTCAATCGCCTCACCCCGTCCGTCCCATGGTCCGACGTCCGCAAAGCGGTTGACGCATGTGTGGAAGGGCTGCGGACCGTCTGACCAAGCGGGACGAGGGTTCCGCATGGGCCACCCATGCGTGGCGCTTCCACCAGTTAGCTTTGCGGTCTATGGAAGCGACGGCCGATTTGGTGCGCCCTGTCGAAGTCGAGGCACGGGACCAATTTCGCCTCTGGCTGCGATTCTCCGACGGGGTGGAGGGCGAGGTTGACTTGTCCGAGTTCGCTGGGCAGGGTGTGTTCGCTGCATGGCAGGACCTGGCGTTCTTCGAATCGGTCCGCATCGACGAGGCGCGCGCAGTTTGCTGGGGCGACACCGTCGATCTGTGCGCCGATGCGCTGTACCTGCGCATCACCGGCATAGCGCCCGAGCACTACCTGCCCGGGCTTCGCACGGTCAAGGCGAGTGCCTGAGCTCAGCCGCTTCTACGGCATCATCATCCGCATGCACTTCGGCGACCATACGCCACCCCACTTCCACGCGCTGTACGGCGGACAAGAAGCGCTCGTGAGCATCGACAGCCTGGCCATCCTGAAGGGTGAGCTGCCGCCTCGGGCGAGAGGACTGGTCGTGGAATGGGCATCGCTCCACCAAGCTGACCTCCGGGCGGCATGGAACCGAGCCGTGCGCAAGCAGGCGGTAGGCAGGATTGACCCGCTGCCGTAGCTGCCAGCCAAGTCCCAGCGGAGGGGACGAGGCACCGCCTCTGAGCGGGTACTTGCCTTCTGACACATCTAACAGTTAGAGATGTGAATCCCGTCGTCACGCAAGGATCCGCGCTTCCGTACGCCACGAGGGAATCATTGGCAGCGGACTCGCCCCGCACCCGGGGCTCTGACGGCGGCTGGCGTCTCGGTCAGCGCAGGTGGGAGCGAGGCACTGCCCGGCAGGCAGGGTCAACGGCGTGGAGGTCCGGTACGAAGCCAGAGGCCACGACGTCGAAGACGGTTCGATTGCTTGTCGCGGCGATCAGCAGCGCTTCGGCAGTGTTCTCGCCCCGCCGTCGAGGATGTTGAGATCTGGCAGGACTTGCGTCGCGAGGGTTCCGAAACGCGTCCTCGTTGACGGGCTGCTCGTCAGGATCTTGATATGCGCGTGAGGACTCGCGTTGGCTGGTTCGTGCTGACGGCGTTGAGGTCGCCCGGAATGTCGTTGGCGAGACAGCTGAAGATGGCCCGGTTGGAGGGCGTCGAGACCGAGATGCTGATTGGGGGGGTCAGAGCGAACGGCGCAGAGCTCGTGTCTGTTGTGATCCCTTGATCGCTGCGAGGTCCGGCATCAAATTTGCCGCGAGCGATTGGAACGTCATGTTGGATGTGCCCGTGATCAGGATGGCTTCCGTCGGGCGATGGAGTGGGTCTGTCGGCCGGTGACGCATAGATCGGATAGGTACTTCCCTGCCATTGTCCCGAAGGGAAGCTGGCTTGTTCTGCTGACCAAGATGTGGGGGGGGGGGGGGTCATTGCTGTCGCGCGGGAACATGGCCGCGATGGTCTTGACGCTCGAGAGGATGCGATCGTCTTCGTAGAGCCAGAGCTGCTGGAACGGTCGGTAGAGGACCGGTCGGATTCGATCCTGGTCGAACTCGATCCGTTTGTTCGTCTTGACAGCTTGGCGAAGACGAGCGTGCCACTTGATGTCCTCGGCCGCTTCTTTCGCGATGGCGGTATCAAGAGGCACCTTCCGCTCATGGATGGCCCGGCGTGCACGTTCGTAGGCGGCGATGAACGCTCGCATACGGTCCGCTAGATCGTCGCGGCTGAATGAGTAGACGTAGGTGTCGCAGTTGGTGGTGAGGCCGAGAGCGTGATGGCTGACGGCTACCTCGTCGCGGTCGTCGCGTGAGAGGGCGCAGAGGGGGATCGGCAGTTCTTCGAAGGCGTTGTCGGTGAGATCGACCCAGTCGTGGGATGGGTTGACCGGTACGTCCTCGAAGCAGTCCCAGAACGTGTCGGTGCCGGGTGCGAGGGACTCGATCCATTCGAACTTGGCGGCTCGGTTCTGGTACTCGGGGACTTCTGCGTAGCGGAGCCCGGCCAGACCGTCCGGTCTCGGCGCGTCGGGGTTGCTCACCAGGAAGGTGATCTGTACGCCGTTGCGTGAGCCGCCGCCGAACAATTTGTCGCCCTCGCGCGCGAACTCCTCACCCTGCTTGTAGGCATCGCCTCGCAGGTTGACGACGTAGATGTCGCTGAACTCGTCACGCAGGGCGGCGCGCATGCCTGCCAGGGACGTACCGGTGGCGAGGGAATTCGGATGTACGAAGGCAATCACGCCTGGCGTCTCAGGGCTGAGCCTCGGTGCAGTTGGCAGAGGATCGCCCACCCGGTCGGACGCCCAACGGATGGCTTCGACGTAGAGGTTGCCGCCGGACTTGCCGCTGCCTTGTCCAGTGACTTCGCGGTGCCGCTTGCCGTAGGTGTCGCGGACTCGCTGTTCGATCTCCGGGTAGCCGATGTTCGGGTTGTCGTCGTTCGCCCTCTTCTGGCCAGCGGACCACGGGGGATTGCTGATGATGACGCGGATTGGCAGTTGGCTTTGCATCTGCGCGATCAAGGAGTTGTCGTCGGTGCCTTCGAGGCGACCGCTGCTGAGCGCATCGTTCTGGAGGAACGTGTCGCCGTACACGATGTTCTCGAACTGCTGGAACTGACCATCCTCGAAGCCCTCGCGGCTCTCCATGCCGGCTTCGATCTTGAGCGCCGCGACGTAGTAGGCGAGCAGCACCAGTTCGGTGGCGTGCAGCTCGTGGCGGTACTTGCGCGCCAAGTCCTCCTGTCGGATGATCGGATGACCTTCAGCATCGGCGATCGTCAGAATTTGATGGACGAAGGTGCCGGTGCCCACGAACGGGTCCAAGATGTGTACGCCCTCTGCGGTGAGGCCCTTGCCGAAGTGCTTGCGGCAGATCGTGTCGGCAGCGCGCACCATGAAATTCACAATCTCGACGGGGGTGTAGACGATCCCGAGCCGCTTGGTGACGTCTTCCATCGCGTGGGCGAAGAAGCCGTCGTAGATCTGGCGCATCAGGTCCACCTTTTGCGCCGGTGTGATGTCGTCGGAGAGCATTGAGCGCATCGTGCGGTAGGCCCGCGTGAGCGGCGCCAGCTCGGCGCCGAACACCTGCTCAGCCAGGTCGAATCCGGCCAGATCAGCGGCATCGTCGGCACCGATGTGGCCGCTGTGCTGTGCGAGCGCTGCGAGCAGGCGATCCATGGCCTTGCTCATCGGATTCTCTTTGGCGAAGCCCGAGTCGGCGAACAGCGCATCGAAAATCGGGATGGTCACCACATGCTGGGCGACCATCTCCTGCGCGTCCTGGTAGGTGATCCGTTCGCCTGCAGTCTCTCGGATCGCCGTCAGAAACGTCTCGAACTCCTGCTTTGCCTCGACCGGTGCCAGCAGCTCGCCGGAGAGACGATGGCGAACTTGGTCGCAGACCTTGGCAGCGTTCTTGCCCCACGTGGGCCACATCTGCCGGTCCCCGCAGAGATCCACCATCTTGGAGAACACCTCGCGTTCGAGGCGCTGTTTGATCTGCAGGTCGAGCGTCAACTGCTCCACGGTCGGGTCGGTATCGTCGGCATCTGCGCCGTCGCCGACATCATCGGGGGCGATGACGTCGATCGGGGGTTTCGTGCTGACGCCGTTCAGCCAGTGATCCACCCGGTCGTCGTGGGAGCGCAGCGCCCGCACCACCTCCCACACAGTGGAGAAATCCGAGCCGGCCAGCACTTCTTCGCTCGTCATCTCGCTGCCTTCGGGCACGACGACCGGGATCACGATGTAGCCCAGCTCCTTGCCTTCGACCCGGCGTATGGCGCGGCCCACGGCCTGGGTGATGTCGATGGTCGACTTGCGCGGGTCCATGAACACCACGGCGTCGAGGGCGGGCACATCGACGCCTTCCGAGAGCACCTTGGCGTTGGCAAGCACTCGGCAGGTGGCACCCCGCCGGTCAGCTTCGCTGTCAGGGTCCGTGACTTGAAGTGAGGCTTGTGCGTCGCTGGCGGCACGCAGCCAGGACAGTTGACGTGCCCGCACATCGGCTCGGGTGGTTCCGTCCATGTGGTCGGTCTCGATTCGCAGAATCGACCGCGCTTCGCCTTCGCTCCGGCTCTTGGCGCGCAAGTCGTCAGAGATAGCACTCAGCAGGCTGTGGTCGCTGCCCAGCAGCTCAGCAAACTCGCCTGCGGCGCCTACGAGCTTCGACTTCGCCACCGTGCTGGCGAACAGGATCGCCGAGCGCAGCGGAGCGCCCGTGTCTGGTTCGATCTGCCCCGACATCCTCCGCGGATCGCCGCGAACAGTCTTCGGGGCAGCGAGGGCATCGAGCACGCCGAGCAACTTCGTGGCGTACCCCTCTGCCACCAGGCCGCCCCGCGCCGATGACTTCCTGCGGGCGTCCTCAGTGCGCAGCACTTCCACGTAGGCGTCGTCGAGGTCGTGGCTGCCTGCCCGCTTGCCAACCACCAGCACCCGGTAGTCGGTCAACAGACCCTGGTCGATGGCATCGCTGAACGCCATCTGGAAAAACCTCGGGCCGTAGACCGCTTCGTCATCCATGGAGTACGAATCGAGGTCCCGCCCGGCTTCCTCGCTCATCTTCGCTGCCTTGGCCTTCAGCCGAGGCGTGAACACCCGCGGTGTGGCTGTCATGTAGAGACGCCGCAGCGCTGGCAGCCGGTTGTCGTCGTGAGCCAGCCTGAAGCCCGAGACATGGCCGGTCTTCGCTGCGGCGTCCTCGATCCCCGTCGTGCGGTGCGCCTCATCGAGTACAAACAGATCGAACGGCTCGAAGCCGTGCCCGCCGCGGCACATGGCCTGATTGGCCTGCTCGATGGCGTCTGCCACCACCGGCAGCGACTGATACGTCGTGAGCACCACACGCATCACGTCGGCAGGCACCGGTCCGGCCAAGCGATCAGCGACCTCTGCACGATCGGTGCTGACGGGAATCTGCACACCAGCCAACTCGTCTGCGGCACCCTTGGGCAGCCGGCCGGTGCTCGGATCGGAGCAGACGCCGAGATAGTCGTGGGCGAGCGAACGGTTCTGCGCCCACTCGCGCATCGTCTGGCCCATAAGCGCGATCGACGGCACCGCGTACAGCACCGATCCGCCCCGACCGGCGTGCTCCTCAGCGGCCCACATGGCCACGAGCGACTTGCCCGTGCCGCAGGGCATGACGACCGTGCCGCGGCGGTTCTGCTGGAAGCCCTTGCTGATGTCGTTGAGCGCTTGGCGCTGATGCGGGAACGACTGTTTCGGCTCGCTGTTCCACGTCACGGTTTCGGGGTCCTCGAGGCCAGCGAGCCAGTCGACTGGCCACGACTCAAGGTGTGCGAGGTCGATGAGCTTCGTAGCGCCCTTGATGAGCTTTGTGGCGGCGTGCTTCGGAACCCGGCCGGTTGTCACCAGGATCGACCCGCCCAAGCTGGATCCGCCGAAGTCGGGGTTCAGCGCTACTGCGAGGAAATCGTTGATCTTCTGAGTGGCGGCCTTGGAGTCTCCGTAGAACTTGCACTGAACGGCAACGAGGCCGCCGTTGGTGCGCTGTGCGACCAGATCAACGCCGATATCGACCCCATAGCCGCGCTGGGTTCGGTCGGGCCAGTCGTTCCAGAGCCAGACGTGCTCGAAGTCGAACTCGGGGTTGACCTCGAACGCGGCCCGCATGACCTTTTCGAACAGGTGCCCCTTCTCGGAAGAACTGAGCGCACGTTCGCGGATCTGGCGAAACACCTCGGGCTCGAAGAGGTGTCCCTGCACTGCCGCCTCGGCCTCGAAGAGCGTCATGGTCCGAGCTCCTTTTCGTCAGTGATCGTGTCGTCGGTTTCGAGCGACGGGGGCAGCGCGCCGATGATCTGTGCCGACTGCGCTCCGACCTGGGCGAGCCGGCGCAGATGCCGGATCAGGTTGAACGGCTCGTCCGCCCACCCGTGCCAGCGGTTCGGATCGTCGACGATGCCGGATGGCTTGTCGTGCTTGACGGCCAGCGTCGTGACCGCCCACTCGAGCGGTGAGCGGCCCGACACCGTGTACCCGTGGCACTCGGGCGGGATATCGACCAGACGACAGCGCTCGTTCACGTGGAGAACAGACCGGTCGTCGCGCTTCTTGCTGCCCTCGGAACGTCCCCACTGCATCCGGGTGTGGATCCGGTAGGCGTCCGCTGCGTGCTGGCCGTTGCTCACCTCGCCATCAACGAGGCAGGCGAGCGCCAGTTCAGGACAGGATTCGTAGCCGACGTGCAGGTCCATGAGGTCTCGACCTGCCGCCCGAAATGCCTCGAAATCGGGGGCGAGGGGCAGGCGGGGAAGGCTGCGCTGGAGATCGTGCCGAAAGCGCTCACGCCAGTCAGGCGCATGCATCACGCCGTAGAGATACTCCCAGATGTCATCTTTCGAGATGTGTGCTCCATAGCGGTCCCGGAACCGCCCCAAGCACCAATCAGTGACGTTGTCCCGCCACTCCGGCGTTGCTGGCGCAAACAACGAATCCGAAGTGGGGGGGGGGTCATAGATTCGAGACCGTAGCCGCCAGCCAGCCCTGCGTGAGCGGCCGGCACCGGCCGCCCTATGTCAGCGGCTGTCGGTGCGGACGCGGTCAGCGTCGGCCAAGCCGACGGCTCGATGACTGCTGCTGATTGGTACTCACTTCAGCGCCGGCGTATGGCCATCGAGCATGAGCGGCACGCGACGTTCGCGTCGGTGGATCGCCGCCAAGCTGGGACACATCCACTCCAGCAACTCGACCGTGTCAAACCACACCCGTGCGAGAGCAACTCGTTCTTGCCCGCCTGGGATTGGCACACCGTTGAAGATCGGCTCATGATGCGCGACGCGGTTTCGCAATCGCTGTAGCACTCGTGCGCGCCGGTGCACATCACGACGCGAAGGCTGACGCGCTCCCTTCTCTGACGCGATGGCGGGTTTCACGAACCCGTGCCTCAACGCGGGTCGCCACAACTGCGTCTCGTAGCTGACTGCTTGGCCTGGCCGTGTACGACCGCCGCGGCCTAGCAGCGAGACCCAAACGCCGAGATTCGTCTCGGCAATGACTCTGCCGTATTGAGGACTAGTGGGGTGTCCGCAAACGTTCGGGGGGTTGGGTCATGCGGCTTTGGGGGTGGCGGGTCGTCCCCATTGCCGGCCTTTTTCGGATCTGACTCGGGCTCGTTCTCGGCGTTGTGCTGCGAGCAGTTGGGGGTCGCGGG
>JAJEBN010000040.1 GCA_022822525.1 Acidimicrobiia bacterium
CCGATGTCCGACGGCTCGCCCAGCCGCTTCATCGGCAGCTGGTCGGCAATCATCTTGCCGCGCGGCCCGTCCCAGAGCACCCGCGCGAAATCGGTGCGGATGAGCCCCGGAGCGATGCAGTTCACACGCACCTTCGGCCCCAGCTCGGCAGCGAGCTGGCGAGTCATGTGCATCAGCGCGTCCTTGAACATGCAGTACACGCCCAGCGCCTCAGAGGTGTGATGGCCGCCCACTGAGGCGATGTTGATGACGGAGCCGCCGTGCTCAGACATCCACATCTGCCATGCCGTCTGGGTCCACTGCAGCGGCGCCCGCAGGTTCACCTCGTAGGTCTTGTCGAGCCGCGGCACGTCGCAGTCGATCATCGGGCCGGCCCACGGGTTGGTCGCTGCATTGTTCACCAGGATGTCCAGCGAGCCGTAGCGTTCGATGGTCGCGCCCAGCACCCGCTCGGCCTGGTCGAGATGGCCGATGTGTGCAGCGATGAAATCGCATTCGCCGCCGATGTCGGCCACCGCGGCCTCGCACTTGTCGGCCTTGCGGCTCGTGATCATCACGTTCGCACCCGCATCGGCGAACGACTTCGCAATGCCCTTGCCGATGCCGGCCGAGCCGCCGGTCACCAGCGCGGTCTTGCCGTCAAGTCGCAATTCCATGATCAGTCCCCTTCAGTCGTGGGTGTGCGCGTGCGCGCCTCGGTCGTACAGGTCTCGTTCTGCCCGGATCAGTTCTTGCCGATCTGATTCCACGGGCCTCCGTCGGCACGCGGTTCACGCGGCAGGCCGAGCACCCGGTCGCCGACGATGTTGCGCTGCACCTCCGACGTGCCCGCGTAGATCGTGCCCGGACGGGCGCCCATGAACGTCTGGACCCACGACAGCGACGAGAACTCTGCTCCCACGGCATCGGTATTGATGCCGTTCGCCGCCGGATGTCCACTGGGAGCCGTTGCCTCCATACCGAGCAGATCCATCGAGAACTCGGTGATCCAGTGGTGATACTCGCTCCACAGGAGCTTGTGCAGCGACGACTCGGGCCCAGGGGCGTTGCCGGCCAGCACGTTGGTGACGTTGCGCTGGCCCATCCACTTCATGATCTCGACCTTTGCGTGCGCCTGGGCGAGGTCTTGGCGCACGAGCGGATCGTCAGTGGCACCACGCGCGACGGCCACCGCCGTAATGCGGTCGAGCTCATCGCGGAAGCGCAGCGCGTCGGTGGTGGCACCATGGCCGCGCTCGAAGCCCAGCAGCACGTTCGCCACCCGCCAGCCGTCGTTCACGTCGCCGACGACGTTCTCTTTCGCCGTCTTGGCGTCGGTGAAGAACACCTCGTTGAAGTCGTGCCGGTTGTTGATGTTGATGATCGGGCGCATCTCGACGCCGGGCTGATCCACCGGCACCAGCAGGAAGGAGATGCCCCGGTGCTTGGCCTCGGTGGGGTTGGTGCGGCACAGCACGAAGATCCAGTTGGCGGTGTGGCCGCTGGAGGTCCAGATCTTCTGGCCGTTGATCACCCACTCGTCACCGTCGAGCACGGCGCGGGTGCCCAAGTTGGCGAGGTCCGAGCCGCTGTCGGGTTCGCTGTAGCCCTGGCACCAGCGGTGCTCGCCCGAGATGATCTTGGGCAGGAAGTGGCGCTTCTGCTCTTCGGTGCCGCACTCGATGATGGCGTTGCCGACCATCGTGATGCTGAATCCGTCGTTGTCGCCACCGGTGGGCACGCCGGCCTTCGCGAATTCCTCGGCCAGCACGATCCGCTCGACCTCGCTGAGCCCCGCGCCGCCATACTCAAGCGGCCACGAGACGGCCAGCAACTGATTCTCCGACAGCAACGCCCGCCACTCCTCGCTGAAGCGGTCTGCAGCCTCGTCGTCGAGGGCGCCCATGCCGGACCAGTTCGAGGGCAGGTGCTCTGCCAGGAAGGCCTGGATCTTCTCGCGGTAGTCCTCGGCCTCGTCGGTGTAGGTGGGATCCATGGTGTGCGCTCCCCTGCTTGAGATTCAGCTCAGCTCGCCGCTGAGTCTGCCACGCGACAGGGTGGTTGGCTCAGGGCCGGTAGCCACTGTGCTGGTCGCTTCGGCCCCGGCCTATGGCCGGTAGCCGAAGGTAGACGGCCCGGGCCGGAGGGTGCGGCGGGCGAGGTCCACCCACTCGCACAGCACCGGACGGGTGTCACGCGGGTCGATGATCTCCTCGATCTCGAAGAACTCGGCCGAGCGGTGCGGCGAGCGAACGCTGTTGAGCCGCTCACGGATCTCCTCGAGCAACTCGTCGGGAGTGTCGCTGTCGGCCAGGTCCTGCTTGTAGGCCACCTCGAGGCCGCCCTCGATGGGCAGCGAGCCCCAGTCGCCCGACGGCCATGCCACCCGGAAGCTGCGGGCGCCCGGCTGGTTGTTGGCTGCACCCGCGACGCCGAATGCCTTGCGGATGACCACACAGGCGAACGGCGCGGTGAGCTGGCCCAGTGCGGCCAGTGCCGCCGATCCGAACCGGATCGTCCCGCTCTCCTCAGATTCCTTGCCGATCAGGAAGCCCGGGCAGTCCGCAAGATGCACCACCGGCAGGTGGAACGTGGAGGCGGTGTCGAGCAGGCGGATGAGCTTGCGGCAGCTGTCCGCCGTCCAGCCGCCGCCATAGACGTAGGGGTCCTCGCCGAAGATCGCCACCGGCCATCCGTCGAGGCGAGCCAGCCCGGTGATGATCGAACGCCCCCAGCGACTGCCGATCTCGAAGAAGCTGCCCTGGTCACAGACCGATTCGATGATCGAGCGCATTTTGTAGACACGCCGCGGCTCGCGGGGCACGATCGAGATCAGCTCGTCGTCTCGCCGCTGCGGGCTGTCGCCGCTCAGCACCCGCTCGGGCAGCTCGTCCACGTTGGCGGGCAGGTATGACAGGAATCGGCGGGCGCGCTCGAACGCCTCGTCCTCGCCGTCGACCACATCGTCGATGGCGCCATTGGCCGTGTGGATGTCGGCGTGGCCGAGTTCTTCCTTGCCGTGATCGCCCAGCGACGCCTGCTCGACCAGGGCCGGCCCGGCGATCATCATCTGCGCGGTGTCGCGCACGATGACCGAGTAGTGAGCGGTGGCCACACGGGCGGCGCCGATGCCCGCGACCGAGCCCAGCGCCAGCGACACCGACGGTGCCACCGAGAGGTGGTTCACGATGACGTCCCAGCCCGCCAGTTCGGGGATGTACGTGCGGCCTGCCATCTCGATGGACTTGACCAAGCCGCCGCCGCCCATGCCGTCCACCAGTCGGATGTGCGGCAGTCGCATCTCATAGGCCATGGACTCGGCGGCGTTGCGCTTCTCGGGGATGGTGGCGTCCGAGGAGCCGCCGCGCACCGTGAAGTCGTCGCCCGACAGGACAACCGGCCGATCGTCGATGCGGGCGAGGCCGAAGATGAAGTTGGACGGCGTCAGGTGGACGAGATTGCCGTGATCGTCGTATTCGGCGACGCCGGCGGTTTTGCCGATCTCGTGGAACGAGCCCTTGTCGGCCATGGCATCGATGCGCTCGCGGACGGTCATCTTGCCGAAGAAGTGCTGGCGCTCGACCTTGTCGGGCCCGCCCAGCGCCTCGGCAAATGCCTCGCGCCGACGCAGCTCTGCGATCTCGGGCTCCCAGCTCATGCAACCCCCGTTCTGGCGGCTCGCCCCGACGCAGCGAACCCGCACAAAGGGTACGGCTGCGCTCGGGGTGCCCCCCTCCATACACCACTACCAGGGACTCA
>JAJEBN010000024.1 GCA_022822525.1 Acidimicrobiia bacterium
TTGTGAAGCTGATGCGTCGAGTTGCAGGTGACGGGGCCAGCCGCCTCGGCAGATGAGCTCGGCGACGTCCGTTGAACTCAGCACCGGGGCGACCGCAGACACATGCTCGCCGGCCATCAGCGCAGCCAGTGACACCTCGCCGGAGGCAACGCCAGTCTCCGCCAGCGACATCGGCCTCAGCCGAACACGGATCATGCGACCGGCCCCCGAGTGGCGAGTAATCGCATCGCCGCGGAGGTAGGAGCCGGTGAAGATGAACTTCCCTGTCGCGCCGTCTTCGTCGGACAGCCCACGGGCCGTGTCCCACACCGCGGGAGCGCGCTGCCACTCGTCGATCAGCCTCGGATGCGACCCTGCTGACAAGAGTTCACGCGGCAACAGGCGCGCCGTCTCGAGCGCGTTCGGATCCTCCGCGAGCATCGATGAGCTGCGGGCACGGCTCAGACCGAGCCATGTCTTGCCGCAACCCTTCGCGCCTTCGATGAGCACCATTGGCGCTGCGGCGAGCGCCGTGTCCAACGTGCCACCCGCGAGACGCGCACGGTGACCACGGCGGGTGAGCGTCGAGGAATCGGCTGCCTCCGCCATGCCTGGAGTGTAGCATTTGAACAGTTCCATATGTAGTATTCCTGGACACACAAATGTAGTATTTGTTGCACAACAAATGTAGTGTTCGGGGACCAGCACGGTAGAGCACGTCGGCGTCGGCCACGCCAGCGACCCGGGTGTTCAGTACCGGCACTCATTCAGGCTCTCCACGGACTACGGCGACGCGTGGAAGGCGGCTCGTCCGCAGGTTCGCGAGGTGCGTGGCTTCGTGGCGTGGCCGCCCGCAGGTTTCGTGGCAGACGATCTTGTCCCCCGCAAGTGGTCGTTCTCGCTGGCGAACGCCGACTACTCACGCGCCATAGTGACCGTTGCCGATCACGTCGGACAACTGTCGGTCAGCGTGATTGGCGAAGACGACTGGTACCGGGAGCACTCGCTCGTGTGGGACGTGGATATCGCCGCGGCGGAGGTCCAGGCGCGCAGGCCCACCGGTGCCGACCACTGCTTCACCGTGCGCATCGACGGCGTGCGGGTCGGCAATGTTGCACAGCCGCCCTACGAGTACGCGGTGTGCACCATCGAGACCGCCGACTAGGCGGCAGAACGGACGGCCGAGACAGGAGCCTCAGTCGGTCGCCGCCGGCTGCGCGCGAGTGCCCGGCGATGCGGCGAGCTCGGCGGCGATCTCTGCTCGGTGCTCGTCGAGGTACGGGGCTCGGCGCATTGCCACGTCAATTCCGCCGATGAGCGAGCCGAGCTGGATCATCGGGCCCCACTCGGTCTCGGGCAGGTCGACGACGTGACCGTTCTGGACGGCGACTTCGGATCCGACGAAGCCGCGCCGTTCGACCGGCAGGTCGCTGGTGCCCTCCGGCGTCGTCTCGTGCCACACCCACTCGGGGCCGTCCGCATCGGGCACTTCGAGGTAGGTGCGGTCGGGGCCGGCGCCCCGATAGTCCATGCCGCCCTGCTCGGCGGCTGGGCGCCCCTCGTAGTCCACGAACTCGGCCGCCTGTGCCGCCATGACCGTCTGGGTGAGCGACGTCCGCACTGTCCGTCCCTCGCCGTCGTCGAGGCGCCGGTACAGCGAGCACAGCACTCCGAAGGCGGCAATCATCGGCGTGGCGGCGTCGTGCACCGGCACCGTCAGGAACACCGGCTCGTCGTCGCCGCCCTGCGCGGCCATGATCCCGCCGAGGGCTTGCAGGAGCGGATCGAACGCCGGCACTTCCGCCATCGAGGAGTCACGGCCGTAGCCGGGGCTCTTCACCAGTACCGCTTCGGGGCGGATGCGCCGCAGATCCTCATCGGCCACGCCGAGGCGTGCTGCGACGCCGGGGCGGAAGTTCTCCACGATCACGTCAGCCTCCGATACGAGCTCGGCCATGACTGCGTGGTCGTCAGCGTCCTTGAGATTCAGGCAGATCGAGCGTTTCGATTGGTTCCAGCCGTTGAAATAGGGACCGAGCACGCGGAACGGATCACCGCCGGGCTGCTCGATCTTGATGACCTCGGCGCCGAGCATCGCCAGGTGGCGGGTGATGACCGGGCCAGCGATGAACGAGCTGAGGTCGACAGCGTTGACGCCCTGCAGCGGCGCGGTGCCCGGCACCCATGGCTCCGATGCCGCCTGCGCCGGCCATGCGCCTGCGTGCAGCTCGGCGTCGACCTCGGCGGTGTGCTCGCCGAGGAGCGGGGCCGGCCGCAGCGCGACCTCGTCGCTGCCGTCGATCCACATCGGCTGGGGCGGGGTGCGCACCGTGCCCAGTTCGGGGTGCTCGACGGCGGTGAGGAGCCCGTTGGCCTGCGCCAGCGACGAGCCCATGAACTCCTCGCGGGTCTGGGTCGGCTGGCAGGGCACGTCATGAGCGCCGAAGATCTCGAGCCAGTCGTCGAGCGGGCGGGCTGCGAAGGCATCTTCCAGAATCGGCGTGATCTCCGCCAGCGGCTCGAGGTCGAGCAGGCCCCATGGCGGGTCCGGAAACCGCTCGTCGCCGAGCAGATCTTCGCGGCCGATAGCGCTCAGCATCGCGACGTAGAAGGGAGAGGTGCCGCAAGCCACGAACATCCAGCGGTCGTCGGCGGCCCGAAACAGCCGGTAGACGGGCAGCCGGCCGGCCGAGCCGAGCGGGCAGGAGCCGTCGCGGTCGAGATCGGCCATCTCGGGCAGCTCGAAGTCACCGATCTGCATGGCACCTGAGCCCGACACCTCCGAGACGGTGAACGTCGGCGCCGACCCCCGGGCTCGCCGTGCGTACAAGCCTGCCGCTGCTGCATTCGCTGCGAGCATCCCGGCCCCGTAGGAAGCCAGCGGCACCACCAGCTCAACGGGGCCCTCGGAGTAGCTGATCTGGTTCCAGCCGATGCCGGTCACGGCGGCCACCTGCGACGGGGTGCCTGCGCGGGTTGCGAACGGTCCCTCGTCGCCCCATGTCGGGCACGAGATGACGACGGCGCTGGGGGCATGTTGCCGCACGGCTGCAGCGGTCGGGCCGTCGGGCACGAATGCGACGTCGGCACCGGCAAGCAGCTCGGCCAGCAGCGGCGCGGTCATCGACGCCGCCGTCGGCCGCAGGATGCCGGGCAGCGACGCTGGCGGCCCGTCGACATCCGCAGGCAGTGGGGCCCGTTCCCATTCGACGCCCTCGGATACCACCGAGCGCTTGTTGCGGCTCACGGCCTGGAAGCCCGGGTCGGCGCGGTACGGGTCACCGCCAGGCGGCTCCACCTTCACCACATCGGCGCCCTGGTCGGCCAGGAAGCGCGCCGCATACGGCCCGGCGATGCCCGTGGTCAGTTCGACGACCCGCACGCCGGCGAGGCACCGAACATGCGCGCCGCTCGCTGCAACAGCGTCGTCCCTGCTCACGGGGTGGACACTACGCGGGCCCGGTCGCAGAAACCGGGTCAGCGGACGAGGACACGACGGCGATGCACAGCGCGCCTTGCGCGGGCAGGACACAGCGGGTGACGGGTGTGTCGGTGCACATCGACGCGCTGTTTCTCGGACTCGCAAGGGCTGCGCGTCGTACGATGGCCCCGTGACGACGACCACCGACTCCACCGCCGATCCCTTCACCGAGATCCCGATACCGCAGGCGCCGACGTTCGACACGATCGAGGCCGAGCGCCAGCACCGCAAGGAACGCCTCGCGTCGGTGTATCGGGCGTTCTCGCTGTTCGGCTTCGAGGAGGGGGTGGCCGGCCACGTTACCGCCCGCGACCCCGAGTTGACGGACCATTTCTGGGTCAACCCGTTCGGCGTGGGTTTCGGCCAGATCAAGGTGTCCGACCTGCTGCTGGTTGATCATGACGGCAACATCGTGGAGGGGCGCTACCCGCTGAACCAGGCAGCATTCGCCATTCACAGCGAGGTGCACAAGGCCCGGCCTGACGTGATTGCCGCGGCGCACACCCACTCGCTGTACGGGAAGACGTGGTCGAGCCTGGGCCGCCTGCTCGACCCGCTCACCCAGGACGCCTGCGCCTTCTACGAAGACCACGCCCTGTTCGACGACTTCACCGGTGTGGTGCTCGACACGTCCGAAGGCAAGCGCATCGGCCAGGCGCTCGGCAGCTGCAAGGCGGTGATCCTGCAGAACCACGGGCTGCTCACCGTCGGCCAGACCGTCGACGAGGCCGCGTGGTGGTTCATCACCATGGAGCGCACCTGCCAGAGCCAGCTGCTGGCTGAGGCCGCCGGCACGCCGATCCCGATCCGCCACGAATCGGCCAAGCTCACGGCATCGCAGACGGGCAGCCCGCTGGCCGGCTGGTTCAGCTACCAGCCGATCTACGACAAGGTGCTCGAGCGCGACCCCAGCTTCCTCGACTGAGCTGCCCGACTCGCTGGCTGGCGTGCGCGTTGGCTAGAGGTCGTCCTCGTCGGGAGGCTTGAGCTCGGAGTGCAGCACCGCGTGGGTGACTGCTTCGGTCTCCGGCTCAGGCAGCTCGAAATGGCCGAGTGCATGGGCGATGAGTGCATCGTGGGCGGCCTGCCGTTCGGCGACGACGTGGTCGACGAGGCCCTCGCGTTCGAGATCGGCGGCGTCGGCAGGGTCTGCCGCCCAGGCGAGCACGACCACATCGGGGTTGTGCTCGCGGGCGATACGGGCGAACTGTTCCACGGCTGAGGGCGGGCTGTCCACCGAGAGCACGATCCGTGCGTCGCGCAGACCCGCCCGGTCGGCAATCAGGTGCCGCGAGACGTCGCCGATGAGCACCCGTCTGCCCGTCGAAGCCGCCCAGCGCTGCGCCTCGGGATCGAGCGACACGATGGTGTAGGGAATGTTTGCCAGCTCGAGAGCGCTGACGATGCGGCGCGCCCGGGGACCGAAGCCGTTCACGACCGCGTGATCAGCCAGCGGCTCGTAGTCCGCGGGATCCGGCATGTCGTCGGCATCGATGCGAGGTCGGTCGCCGGCGCCGGCCTCGAGCCGCGCAGCGAGCGAGTCGCCCCAGCGCACGCCGAATGGGCTGAACGCCATCAACAGGACGGTGACTGCGATGAAGGCATCGGTGCCGTTGGCGAGGCCCGCGGGAACCAGCCCGACCTCTTCGCCCGCCCGTTCGAGAACGAAGGAGAACTCGCCGACCTGTGCGAGCACCACCGCTCCCGAAATGGCCACTGCCCGAGGCTGTCGCAGCAGCAGCGCAGCCGATGCGGTCGTGAACAGCTTGATGACGACGACGCTGGCGGCGAGGCCGACCACCAGCGGCAGGTTGCGAGCGAGGTAGCCGACGTCGAGCAGCATGCCGATCGACACGAAGAACGTCGCCGAGAACAGGATCTGCAGCGGCATCACCTCGCCGAGCGCACGAGCTGCGACGCGGCTCTCGCTCACCATCAGCCCGGCGAGGAATGCGCCGAGCGAGATCGACACGTCGAGCAGGCTCGTCACATACGCGGTGCCGAAGCAGATGGCCAGGATGGCCAGCAAGAACACCTCTGAGGACTGGAAACGCGAGACGTGCCGGAGCAGCGCGGGCATCAGCGTCCGTGCCGCGACGACCACTGCCACGACAATGCCCGCCGCCTTGCCGAGCGCGAACAGGATGTCGACGGGACCGCCGGTCTCGCCGCCGAGCAACGGCACCGCCAGCACCATGGCGACGATTGCCAGATCCTGGAAGATGAGGAGGGCAATCGAGACGTTGCCGGTCTGCGATGTCGTCGCCCGGCGGCCCGCAAGCACTTTGAGCACGATCGCGGTGCTGCTGAGTGACACGAGCAGGCCGGTGAACACCGCGGTCTGCCATTCGACACCGAACGCCACCACGACCGCAGCGACGATGCCCGTCGTCAGCGCGACCTGGCTGGCGCCCCCGATCACGACCAGCGTGGCGAGCTGGCGCACCCGTTCGAGGCTGAACTCGATGCCGAGGGTGAACAGCAGCAGCATCACCCCGATGTCAGCCGATTGGTTGACCACATCGATGTCGCTGATGAAGCCGATCCCGCTGGGACCGATGACGGCGCCCGCGACGAGGAAGCCGACGATCGGCACGACGCCGAAACGCGACGACACGAATGCGATCAGTGTCCCTGCAACCAGCAGGATCGCCAGTTGGGTCAGCAGCGGCGGTGCCGAAGCAGCTAGCAGCACGTGCCGCCAAGACTAAGGGCGCTGGCCTCCTGCGAGGTTGAGCCGAGCTGTGCGGATGTGCCGGGCTACCACTCCGCCGCGATGTACTGGGTCTCGCAGAACTCGTAGATGCCTTCGCTGGCGCCTTCGCGGCCCAGGCCGGACTGCTTCATGCCGCCGAAGGGCGCTGCGGGGTCCGACACGGCGCCGCGGTTCAGGCCGATCATGCCGGCCTCGATGCGTTCGCTGACTGCCAGTCCCTTGGCCAGGTCCTGGGTGTACACGTAGCCGATGAGGCCCATCTCGGTGTCGTTGGCGGCGGCGATCATGGCATCGGTGTCGGTGAAGCTGGAGACGGGTGCGACGGGGCCGAAGATCTCCTCACGGGTGATCGGCGCGCCGGGCGCCACGCCGCCGAGCACCGTCGGCTCGTAGAAGAAGCCCGGGCCGTCGATGGCGCTGCCGCCGGTGACGGCCGTCGCTCCCCCGTCGACCGCCGAGCGCACCAGCCGGTCGATGTTGTCCACCGAGGCGGCGTTGATCATCGGGCCGCAGGTGACGTCGGGGTCGCTGCCGTTGCCGACCTTCACTGCGCCCATCTCGGTTGCCAGCCGTTCGACGAACTCGTCGTGAACCGGCGCCTCCACGAAGAAGCGGTTGGCGGCCGTGCACGTCTCGGCCGAGTGGCGCATCTTGGCGACCATGGCGCCGGCCGTGGCGGCTTCGAGGTCGGCGTCGGCGAACACGACGAACGGTGCGTTGCCGCCCAGCTCCATCACCACCTTGAGCACCCGGTCGGCGCAGCGCTTCAGCAGCACCCGGCCGATTTCGGTGGAGCCAGTGAACGACAGCATCCGCACGGCACGATGGTCCACGACGGCGTCGAGCCAGGCGCCGGAGTTGGCCGTGGGCACGAGGTTGACGACGCCGGGCGGCACGCCGGCTTCGCCCAGCAGCTCAGCGACCCGCAGCGAGGTGAGCGGGGCTTCCCGGGGAGGCTTGATGACCACCGTGTTGCCGGCGGCCAGGGCCGGGGCGAGCTTGCGGGTGATCATCGCGGCCGGGAAGTTCCACGGCGTGATCATGGCCACGACGCCGACGGGCGGGTGACGGGTGATGATGCGGTTGGCGCCTGAGGGGGCCACGCTGATCGAGCCGTGGATGCGCACGGCTTCCTCGGCGTTCCAGCGGAAGAACTCTGCGGCGTAGGCCACTTCGGCGATGGCGTCGGCGCGGGGCTTGCCGTTCTCGAGGGTGATGAGGTCGGCCAGCTCGTCGGCGTTCTCGATCAGGATGCGATGGGAGTCACGCAGGATCTCCGAGCGGACACGCGGCGCCGTGGCTGCCCACCCGGGCTGCGCCGCGGCAGCCGCATCGCACGCGGCCACCGCATCGGCCGGGGTTCCTGCTGCGACACCGGCGGCAACGTCGCCGGTCGCCGGGTCGAGCACGTCGATCAGCCCGCCGCCAGCGGCGCCTCGCCAATCGCCTCCAATGAGCATCTGCGTTTGCATCGCGCCAGCATCGCAAATCGACAGGCCGCTGCGCGCCATCGCAACCGGGTCTCGACGCTGCGACCATTCACGCACCGGAATTTCCGCGGGGTTGCCGCTGGGTCGCTCGCGGTGCAGCAACAGCCCACGCTGCTGGAGTGAATTCGGTTGCTGCCGCGAATCCGGCCGCTCAGTCGCCGTAATGCAGCAGGCCCTGCTCGCCGGCGCGCATCTCGGCGATCGCACGCTGCGCATCGTCGATCGCGCTTTCGAGCTGGGTGATGACGGCGTGGCGGTCGGAGGTGAACTCCAGCTCGTCGATCAGGTGCGCCAGGCGATCCTTGCTGCGCCATGCCGCGAACTTGGCCCACTCGGTCCACAGCACCTCAGGGTCGTCGATGCCGATCAGGTCAGACGTGCGGCTCTGCTCGTCGACCGCAGCGCCGGTCGCCACATAGCCGTTCACCATCGAGATGCGCTCGCACATCTCGTCGAGCGGGCCGGCGCGGTGCACCACCATGTCGCCGTGCAGCGCGACGGCATAACCGGGTCCGGGGAACTCGGGAGCGACCGTCCGCTCAGCCGGGACCTGCTCGCCGGCATCGGCCAGCGCGGCGGCCTCTTGCTTGGTGCCCCCGAACCACTCGAAACGCCCGCCGGCAACGTGGGCGGGGTCGGTCACCGCCAGCACGTAGTCGAGCGGCAGCGTGTCGTGGTGCCACTTGTCGATGCCCACATCGATCTGCGACGGCTCGTAGTTGATGTGGCCCAAGTGCACTGGCATCGGGTGCGGGGCGATCTCGATGCCGTAGATCGCTTCGAGGTGCGCTGTCACTTCTGGGCTGAGGCAGAGGTCACGCAGCCAGCGTGAGCGGTAGCAGCCGCCGCGCACGGTTCGCTCGATGCGCTCCCCCGCCGGGCGGGTGAAGCAGCGCAGCCGTCGGGCGGTCTCCAGCATGATCGCCGAGCCCTCGTCGCTCAGCATCCGGAACGGCGACGACAGCGCCACCGGCGTGGCCTTCGTGGCGATCTCGGCAGCGTCGTAGCCGAGGTCGGCCAGCATCAGCACCTCGGCCGGTACCTCGAGCCGCAGATGCCGCTCGGCATCGAACGCCGGCTCGCCCTCCAGCCACTCGTACCCCCGCGGCTGGGTGGTCGGAAACGGAACTGCTTCACCCATCGGCAACGACTCTAGAAGCGAGCATCTTCACGAGCGCGCTCGGTCAACCGGAGTGCTGACCCGCTGCGAGTCAGGGCTGTGTTCGTCAGCTGCGGCGGTACGCGTCCCGCCGGTGCGCGACGCGTACGACGAGGATGACGAGAACGTCGCGCTGCACCTCGTACAGCACCCGGTAGTCGCCTACTCGAATTCTGCGCAGGCCTCGCATGCCGCCCTTCAGTGGCACTCCCACCAGCGGATGTTCACGGAGCTGATCGATTGCGTCGATGATGCGCTCACGGTCGGCGCGTTCGACGCGCGACAGCTCCTTCGACGCGCTCGCCTTAATCCGCAGCGAGTAGTTCACGCTTGACGTCGTCCCAATCGAGCACAGGGTCGGTCGGGTCGCGCAGGCGTTCTAGCGCGATGCCGACGTCGAGATAGTCCTCCACGTAGCGCTCAAGCGCCTGCCGGATGACATCGGCACGGCTGCGCTTGAGCTCGGCCGCCGCCGCATCCAGCGTCTCGATGACGCTGTCGGGCACTCTGGCGGTGACTTGCATCATAACGAACTCCTGTACTGCAACTTACATTACTCTAATGCACATCGACTTCATCGCTCAGCCGAGCAGTCTCCTGGAGAATGATCGAGACCATTGCTCCGCTCCGACAGCCTCTGAGCGTGCTCGAAGGTAGCGTGCGGCTTCATGGCGAGCAGTACGGGTGAGGACGGGGGGACGCTGGCGGTCACGGGCGATCCGGAGGCCGATCAGCTTGTGCGGGACGATCCGTTTGCGCTGCTGCTGGGGATGATGCTGGACCAGCAGATCCCGATGGAATGGGCCTTCAAGGGACCGGTCCGGCTGGCCGAACGGCTGGGTGACCGCTTCTCGCCAACCGCCATCGCCGAGATGGATCCCGACGAGCTCGAGACTGCCTTCAAGACCAAGCCGGCGCTGCATCGCTTCCCCGGATCGATGGCGAAGCGCTGCGGCGAGCTGTCGCGCCACATCGTCGAGCACTACGACGGCGATGCCGGCGCCATCTGGGCCGACGTGCGCAGCGGCAAGGCGCTGTATGACCGGCTGCGTGCCCTGCCCGGCTATGGCGACGAGAAGGCCAAGATCTTCGTGGCGATCCTGGCCAAACGCTTCGGCGTGGCGCCCCGGGGCTGGAAAGCCGTTGCCGGCCCCTTCGCCGACCGCCAGCCGCGATCGGTGGCCGACATCGACGGCCCTGACGCGCTCGCCGAAGTCCGACTCTGGAAGAAGAACCAGAAAGCCGCCGGCAAGTCCAAGCAGGACTGAGGCCCCAGACGCGGTTCGCTCGCCGGCGAGGTTGTCGAGAGCCGAGCAGTCCTGCGATCGCTGCCTGCCAGTCCGCGCGCGACGGCCTGCACGGGGCTTGGTGCGATCATTCCGTTTCGATGACAGGCGCCCAGGCACCACTCCCGCGTCACCGACGGACGCTGACCGAATGCTGAAGCGAGGCGGGCCTGCGGCCTGACTCGCCTGCGATGACAGACGTGTTGCGGTCGCGTCACCGACCCGGGAGCGAGCGCGCGAACGCCTGACAGCCGGGGGGTCTCATGCAGACGCCTGCACCCCCGCCGCGCCGCCCGATGACACTGCGATGACAGTCGCCGCAACATCCTCCCGAGGGACCCGACCCCCGATTGCGCCATGGCACGGGGTGACGCCGAGCGTGCCCCAGGGCTGCCCGGGAATCCTCGATTGCGCCCACATGACAGGTCGATGTCACTGCCGAAATCGGCGGAACGCAGTTCTACGTTCCGGCGTCGAGGGGCCAAGTCGAGAGGTGATGCAGCCGTGCTTCATCGCACTCGCGGCCGAACGCAACAAACACAAGGGGACCGAGATGTTGCACCGACGCAGACCACATCGAATGGGACGAAACGGGGGAAGCCTCTGGCGGATCGCAGTCGCGCTGCTGGCGCTGTGCTTCGCGGCGGCGGCCTGCACGTCGACTGGCGCCGATGCCGACGCCAGCGCGCCAACCCCGGATGGCGAAGCGGAAACCGCCACGACCGCTGCGGCGTCGGGGAGCCGGGAGCGGCCGACTGCCGATGACTACACCGACGACATGGCTGACGACGACTCCGACGAGGGCTCGACGGGGGCGCTCGGAGGCGCCGCAGCCGAAGAAGACATCGTGGCGGCCGTCTCCGGCGAATCCGAGGAGATGGCCGACGAGGAGATGTCCGACAGCGGCGGCGGCGTCCGTCTCGAGTCCGTGGGCGGCAGCTCACAGAGCGGCGCGCTCTCGCACCCGGCTGAACCAGAACCCGAGCCCTACGAGCCATCGCAACGGCGCCGTCTCGCCGAGCCCGACAACTTCGTCGACTACGGCGTGAACCCGTTCGTCGACACCGCCGACGATCCCTTCTCGACGTTCGCGCTCGACGTGGACACCGCGTCGTACACAGTCGCCCGCAACTTCGTCGAAGGCGGCCAGCTCCCGCCGTTCGAAGCCGTGCGAGTCGAGGAGTTCGTCAACTACTTCGACGGCGGCTATCCCGACGAGATCGACGAGTTCACGATCAGCGTGGACGCCGCTCCGTCGCCGTTCGCAGAAGACGGCGACCTGTTGCTGCGAGTGGGCGTGCAGGCGCCGCACATCGTGTCCGACGCCATACAGCCCGACAGCATCATCCTGGTGCTCGACAGCTCAGGCTCGATGAACGAGCAGATCGGCACTCCCGACGACCGGTCCCGACGCATCGAGCTGGTCTACGACGCCGTCGACCTGCTGCTCGAAGGTCTCGAACCCGAGACCCGGGTAGGCGTCGTGGCCTACGCGAACCGAGCCCGGACCGTTGCCAGGCCGGCCGCAGTCGGCCGCGACCATGACGACCTGGTCCGTCGCATCCGCCGAGACGTGCGACCCGACGGCAGCACCAACGTCGCCGACGGTCTCGTGACGGGCTACCGCATGGCCGAGAGCGAGGCCTCCCGTGGTCGCCATGTGCTCGTGCTGCTCTTCTCCGACGGCGTCGCCAACGTGGGCGCGACCCAGACCGATCGGATCCTGCGCCAGCTCGGCGAGCGGGACGACATCGGGCTGTCCACGATCGGCGTCGGGCTGGGCCCGTTCAACGACGAGCTGATGGAACAGCTCGCCAACCGGGCCGACGGCTCCTACCACTACATCGACAACCACGACGAGGCGTGGCGCCTGCTCGGCGGCGACATCACCTCGTTCGTCTCGGTGGCCGCCCGCGACGCCAAAGTGCAGGTGATCTTCAACCCCGACACCGTGGCCGCGTACCGCCTGATCGGCTTCGAGAATCGCGACGTGGCCGACCGGGACTTCCGCAATGACGCTGTCGACGCCGGCGAAGTCGCCATCGGCCAGAGCGCAACAGCTCTGTACGAGCTGATGCTGGTGGACCCCGACAGCCGCAGCCGTCGCAGCAACGAGACGCTGGCCAAGGTGACGCTGCGCTACGAGCGTCCCGCCAGCGAGCGCATCACCGAGCTGTCGGCCACGATCAGGCCTAGCGACACCCACCGCAGCTTCGACGACGCCGACCGGCACTTCCGCTTGGCAGCGGTGGCGGCGGAGTTCGCGGAGGTGCTGCGCGAGAGCTGGTTCGTCGACGACCCGTCGATGCGCCGGCTCCGCACCGAAGCCGAAGCCGTGGCTCGGGACTTCCGAGGCGACTCCGACGTCGCCGAGCTCGCACGGCTGATCGCGTCGGCTCAGCGGCTGCAGTAGGCCGAGCGGGGCCGCGCGGGCACACCAGCTCGGGCGGTCCGGTCCGGGCGACGCCCCGGCAGCGCTCTTCGGCTCAGGAGCGCTCGCCGGGGCGCCGTCGCGCCCCCGCTCGGGGACGGCGGCGGCTAGCCGTCGATCCGCTCGGCGGCCAGCTCGCGCAGCTCGGTCTTGAGCACCTTGTTCGACGGGTTCAGCGGCAGCGCCTCGACGTTCCAGAAGTAGCGGGGCACCTTGTAGTTGGCCATCTGCTCCCGGCACCATGCCCGCAGCTCGTCGGGATCTGGAGCGCCGGCCGGCGACGGCACCACGAACGCGGCGCCCGCCTCGCCGAGCCGCGCATCGGACACACCGATCACCGCCACCTGTCCGATCAGCGGATGCTCGGACATGACGTTCTCCACCTCGGCGGGATACACGTTGAAGCCGCCGTTGATGTACATGTCCTTCTTGCGGTCGGTGATGTCGATGTAGCCGAGCTCGTTCATCACGCAGATGTCGCCGGTGTGCAGCCAGCCGTCGGCATCGATGGTCTTGGCGGTCTGCTCGGGATCGTCGAGGTAGCCCGTCGTGACGCAGTAGCCGCGCACCAGCAGCTCCCCCGGCTCGCCGGCCGGCACGTCCCGGCCGTCGTCATCGGTCACGCGCAGCTCGATGCCAGCCAGCGCCTTGCCGCTCGTGGAGGCCACCAGCTCGGGTGGGTCGCCTGCGGAGCAGATCGTGGCCAGCCCGTGCGTCTCGGTCATGCCGAATGCAGTGATGACCGTCTCGAAGCCGAGCCGTTCGCGCATCGCCACGACAGTCTCCACGGGGATCGCTGCGGCACCGGTGATCGCTGAGCGCAAGCTGGACGTGTCGTAGCGGTCGAGTCCTGCGAAGTTGATCATCGACTGGAAGATCGCCGGCGGGCCCGGCAGCACGGTGACCCGTTCGGACTGGATCCGTTCGAGGACGGCCTCCACCTCGAATACGGGGTGAGGCAGGATCGTGGCCCCCTTGGTGATGCACGGCGTGATCGAGCCGCAGAATCCGAACGCATGAAAGAACGGGTTGATCACCAGCATCCGATCACCCGAGCGCATGCCCAGCTCGTCGGCGTACTGGCTGAAGCTGCGGATGATCGACGCCGGCCGGATCATGACCCCCTTGGGCAGCCCCGTCGTGCCCGAGGTGAACATGACCAGCCCCAGATCGTCGCCGGTGGCTGCTGCTGCACGCTCGGCGGCCTCCGCGAAGCCGTCGGGCGTTGCTGTGGCCACAAACTCATCGAACGAGGTCGTCCCCGGTGGTGTGTCGCCCCGCAGGATCACCGTGCGTTCGAGCGAATCGACGCTGTGACCGTCTGATGCAGCGGCCTCAAGATCAGCGACGTAGTCGTAACCGAGGAACCCGACCACGGTGAAGAGCAGCTTGACCCTCGCCCGCGACAGCACGTACGCGGCCTCGCGGCCCCGGAATCGGGTGTTGACCGGCACGATGACACCGCCGGCTCGCAGCGTGCCCATGGCCGCGACCACCCACTCCCAGGCGTTGGGCGCCCACAACCCGACGGCATCGCCGGATCGGAGGCCATTCGCCACCAGCGCTGCCGCGCACGTCTCGGTGCGCGCCGCCAGCTCTGCGAACGTCATCGACATGTCGCCGTCGCGAATCGCCTCGGCATCGCCGAATTCCGCTGCCGCGCGCTCCACGAGCGCGGGATAGTTGTCAGGTATTGCGCTGGTCACGGCGGACAGTCTTGCCGCTCGGCATCGCACCCTCACGGTGGGCCAGCCAGACTGCGGCATCGATGTCGCGCCCGGCACACCGCAGAACTGCAGTGAGCGTGGAGATCTGGCTTAGGCGACCTGCGCCAGCGCTTCGGTGTGAATGAAGTGGAAGTAGCCGTCTTCGGTGTCGGCCCACGCCCGCCATGCCGCCGCGATGTCGTCCATCTCGGCGGAGGTGGCGTAGCCGTACTCCACGGCTTGCAGGGCGAAGCTGCTCTTGAGACTGCGCTCAGCCCACGAGTAGCCCCAGTTGCGCCGTGATGTTGGCGTGAAGAACTGCCACACCGAGGCCGACATCTGCACCTGGGCCAGCCCGGCGCGACGGAACCACGAGAAGAGATGCCGGCCGGCATCGGGCTCGGCGCCGTTGTGCCGGCAGACCTGGCGGTACACCTCGCGCCAGCGCGTGATGCCCTCGCTGGCGGGAAAGCCGCGCATGGTCGAGTAGTCGGAGTCGCGCACCGCCACCCAGCCGCCGGCTCCCACGACACGCGCCATCTCGCGTATCGCCGCAACGGGATCCGACAGGTGCTGCAGCACCTGGTGGGCGTAGGCCACATCGAAGCTGCCGTCGTCGTAGGGCAGCTCGTACACCGACTCCTTAGCGAGCGTCACGTTGCCGACCTCGGCCTCGGCGACGGTGGCCTCCGCGGTAGCCAGGATGTCGTCGCCCACCTCGATGCCGGTGACGTGGCCGCGTGACGCCCAGCGTGCCAGCCCGACGGTGATCGAGGCCGGGCCGCAGCCGACGTCGAGGATGCGGGCATCGGGCTCGATGACATGGCGCGCAAACGCGGCACAGTCCTCGGCGGTGCGCTGCGCATGCTGATTGACCACCGTTGCGTGGTGTCCATGGGTGTACACGTCGGCGCCAGTCACGGCGGCAGCGTAATGATCCCGTGTCGCCAGTCGCAGGCGGAAGCAGCGCGACTCAGCCTCACTGCTCACGGCGCCCGCGCCGCAGGCACATTCCCCGGGTCCCGCGGGCCGTTCGGCGAAGCACAGCCGTACATGCATGTGTGGTGCGCCCGCGATGGACCAGCGTCAGCGCAGGCTGTGAGACAATTTGGCCGGTGACCGAGGGGTCAGTGACCGAGCAGGGCCGAGCCGACCCGCTCGCTCGCGAGTTCCCGACACCCGACTACTACAGCTACCCGTGGTCGGCGCTCGCTTCGGCGTCGCTCACCGCGCACGGCAGTGCCCAGCTCAACTGGCCCGACGGGACGACGCTCGAATGCCACCCCGTGTGGCTGCGAGAGAACGCGCCCGGTCCCGGAGGCATCGACCCGGTCACCCGTGAATGCGAGCTCGACCCGGCTCACCTGGTCGGGAACCTGTCGATCAGCCGATTGGATGTGGTCGGCGGTGCGCTCGAGGTGACGTTCGAGCCCGAGCAGCGCGAAGCCTCCTATCACCCCGGTTGGCTGCGCCACGTCGCCGAGCAGCGCCATGCGCCATTCGCGGACATTCCCGAACCGGTGGCGTGGACGGCCGCAGACCGCAGCGAACCGGCAACGCACGACGGTCCCGCCGCCCTGGACGACGACAATGCGCTGGCCGGCGTGCTCTGCGATCTCGCCCGTCACGGCCTCGTGCGCCTCGCCGGCTGCGGCACCGACCCCGGCACCGTTGCGAAGGCGGCATGCCGCATCGGTGCGATACGCGACTCCAACTTCGGTTTGACGTGGCACGTCGACGTCGACGTCACACCGACCTCGCTCGCGAACACCGGGCAGCGGCTCGCACCACACACCGATCTGCCGACCCGGGAAGTCCCCCCGGGCTTGCAGCTGCTGCACTGCGTGGAGAACAGCGTGGAGGGCGGATGGTCGACCATGGCCGACGGCCTGGCCATCGCCGAGCACCTGCGAGCGCACGAGCCCGACGCCTTCGAGGCGCTCACCACGCTGGAGTGGGTGTTCTTCAACCGATCGCCCGACCACGACCACCGCTGGCAGGGCCCCGTCATCGACACCGGCGACGGCCGGATTCCGTACACCTACCGGGCGTTCCACCCGGTGCGGGCGTTCGGGGCCATGGCCATCGACGACATGGACCGGGCCTATGCGGCGATGCGCATCCTCAGCGCCACCGCTGGGTCCGATCAGTTTCAGATGCGCTACCCGTTCCGCCCCGGCGACATCGTCGTATTCGACAACCGGCGGGTTCTCCACGGGCGGGACGGCTTCGAACCCCATGCAGGCACGCGCCGACGGCTCATCGGCGCCTACATGGACACTGACGAGTTCTATTCGCGGCTGCGCGTGCTGCTGCGCCGCGCTGCAAGGGAGGTTCCTGCTGATGCCTGAGGTCTTCATCACTTGTGCTGTCACCGGTGCGGGCGACACCGTCGACAAGTCCGACAAGGTGCCCTACACGCCCGCAGACATCGCCCAGAACGTGATCGACGCCGCCGAGGCGGGAGCTGCGATCTGTCACGTACACGTACGCGACCCGATCACAGGCGACGCAGGCCGGGACGTCGACTGTTACCGCGAAGTCGTGGAGCGGGTGCGGGCCTCGAGCACAGACGTGGTGCTCAACCTCACCGCCGGCATGGGCGGCGACTTCGTGATCGGCTCGGTGGAGCAGCCGCTGCCTCCCGACCCTGTGCGATCCGACATGGCCGGCGCGACCGAGCGGCTGGCGCACGTGCGCGAGCTGCGGCCCGAGATCTGCACGCTCGACTGCGGCACGATGAACTTCGGCGAGGGCAACTACGTCGCCACCAACACGCACGACACGCTCATGGAGATGGCCCGCCAGATCCAGGCGCTGGGCGTGCGGCCCGAGATCGAAGCTTTCGACACCGGCCAGCTGTGGGAAGCCAGGTCGTTGGTGGAGGCTGGGGTCATCGAAGCGCCGGTGATGGTGCAGCTCTGCATGGGCATCCGCTGGGGTGCCCCGCCGGACCTGAACACCTTCATGGCGATGGTCAACAACGTGCCCGATGACTGGACGTTCTCGGCGTTCGCACTGGGTCGCGACCAGCTGCCGTACGTGGCCCTCGCGGCGGTCGCCGGCGGCAACGCCCGAGTCGGGCTCGAGGACAACCTGTATCTCGAGCGCGGCCGGCTGGCCACCAACGCCGACCTGACCGCACGTGCCAAACAGATCCTCGAAGCCATGAACTACAGCGTGATCGGCCCCGAAGAAGTCCGCGACAAGCTCGAGCTGAAGCGGCATTGACTGATCCACCCTTCATGAGCCAGTCGGGCGCGGCCGGCAGCGGACTGCCGGCCCGCGTGTGCGTGGTCGGTGCTGGGGTGATCGGCGCGGCATGGGCAGCGCGCTGGGCGCTGTGCGGGGTCGATGTCAACGTCGCCGACCCGTCGCCGAGCACCCGCGCCGGCATCGAGCGAACCGTCGAAGCTGCGTGCGCCGCGTGGCGACGGCTGAGGCTGCTCAGTGACGGACAGCCCGCCGTATGCCGCGACGACGGCATTGCTGTCGCCGCGAGTGAGCCGGGCGCCGAGGGGTCCGACGGCAGGAGCGGCGACCCGTGGGGCACGGTCGTGATTGCCGACCCGGATACGAGGTGTTCGCGCGCAGTGGCCGGAGCCGAACTGATCCACGAGTGCGTACCTGAGCGTCCAGAGATCAAGCAGGCGGTCTTGGCCGAGATCGAGGAGGCTGCCGCGCCCGATGCAGTGATCGCATCGTCCACGTCGGGCATCCGCCCCAGCGAGCTGCAAGCGGGGATGGCTCACCCCGAGCGTCTCGTGGTGGCGCACCCGTTCAATCCCGTCTACCTGCTGCCGCTGGTCGAGGTCGTGGCCGGCAGCGACACCTCCGAGCATGCAGTCCAGCGGTCCATGGGCTGGCTCGCGGCGGCGGGCATGTCGCCGATGCGGGTACGCAGCGAGATCGACGGGTTCGTGGCTGACCGTCTCATGGAGGCCCTGTGGCGGGAGGCACTGTGGCTGGTGCACGACGGCGTCGCCACGGTCGCAGAGATCGACGACGCCATGCGCCTCGGCTTCGGGCTGCGCTGGGCGCAGATGGGCGTCTTCCAGACCTACGCCACAGCCGGCGGCGAGGGCGGTTTCCGGCACTTCGTCGAGCACTTCGCCCCGACACTCGACCTGCCCTGGACCAAGCTCACCGACGTGCCGGAACTGACCCCAGAGTTCATCGCCACGCTGATCGCCCAGTCCGACGAACAGTCAGGCGGCCAGTCAGTGGCGGAACTCTGCGCAGCGCGGGACCGGAACCTTGTCGACATGCTGCTGGCGCTGGAGGCCAACGACTGGGGTGCTGGCCGCGGCCTGGCCGAGCTGCGTGAACGGCTCGCCGACCGGGGCTGAAGCACGCGCCGATGTGCTTCTGATGCGGTCGAGGGGCTATTCCTCGATCAGCACCGCGTACTCGGGGCAGTTCGCCGCGGCCAGGCGTGCCTTGTCTTCCATGCCTGCGGGCACCTCGCCGTCGCCGGCCGCAGTGGCGTAGCCGTAGTCGTCCACATCGAAGAGTTCCGGCGCCAGCGAGTAGCAGCGGTTGTGGCCCTGGCACTTGTCAGCATCGACACTGATCCGCACGTGCATTCCTTCCTGCAGGCCGCTGGGGCCTTCGGTCGCCGGGGCTCGGCGTCGTCCCCGGATGGCCCGAAGCTAGCGCAGATGTGCGCCGCGCCGGCCGCTCGGGCCACGGCTCCGCCCCTCGCCTCCCGCTCTTGTGCGCTCCGCTCACGGGCCGCTCGGGCCACGGCTCCGCCCCTCGCCTCCCGCTCTTGTGCGCTCCGCTCACGGGCCGCTCGGGCCACGGCTCCGCCTCTGGTTCCGGTAGCGCGCCTGGCTGGGCCATAGCCTTGCGGTGTCTGCGCCCGCACACCGCTCAGGGGATGCCATGTCCGACGCCAAAGCCCGACTCGAAACACTCCGCGCCAAGCGCGCCGGCAGCAGCGCCCCGGACGCAAAGTCCAACGGCACCGAGGAAGACCCCACCAAGGTCTGGCACAAGACCGCCTGCGTGCTGTGCTCGAACAACTGCGGCATCGAGGTGCGGCTCGACGGCCGCAAGATCACCCGCGTGCGCGGCGACAAGGCGCATCCCGCGTCGAAGGGCTACACGTGTGAGAAGGCCCTGCGGATCGACTACTACCAGAACGGTCGCGACCGCCTCACCACGCCCCTGCGCCGCAGGGACGACGGCACCTTCGAAGAGGTCTCGTGGGACGTTGCAATCGCCGAGGTCGCCGAGCGCCTGGGGGGCATCCGAGATTCAGTCGGAGGCGACAAGATCCTGTACTACGGCGGCGGAGGTCAGGGCAATCATTTTCCTGGCGCGTACGCGCGTGGCGTGCTGCAGACGCTGGGCGTCAAGTACCGCTCGAATGCGCTGGCCCAAGAGAAGACCGGCATGTTCTGGGCGCAGGGCAAGATGTTCGGCAGGCAAAACCTCGGCGCCATCGGCGACTTCGAGCACACCGACTGCGCTGTGTTCATCGGCAAGAACCCCTGGCAGAGCCACGGCTTCCCCGAGTCGCGCAACGAGCTCAACAAGATCCGCAACGACGACGGGCGCAAGCTCGTGGTGATGGATCCGCGGGTGTCCGAGACCGCAGCGATGGCCGACCATCACCTGAGGGTGCGGCCCGGCACCGATGCGTGGGCCCTGGCGGCGCTGCTGGCGATCATGGTCGAGGAGGGACTGACCGACGAGCACTTCCTCGCGGAGCAGTGCACCGGCTGGGATGAGCTGCGCGACCTGATCGCGGGCGCCGATATCGCCGACTGCGCTCGCAAGTGCGGCATCGACGAGGCTGAGCTGCGCGCCGCGGCGCGCACGATGGGCACGGCGAAGTCGCTGTCCACCGAGGAGGACCTCGGCATCGAGATGGCGCCCCACTCCACGCTGAACAGCTGGTTGCAACGGCTGCTGTACCTGGTGACCGGCAACTTCGCCAAGCCGGGCGGCATGAATCTGCCGCTGCGCCTCGCTCCGATCTGCGGCCACTCGGGCGAGGGCGAGACCGACCCCGTGACCGGCAACGCCATGCTGTCGGGCCTCGTTGCCTGCGCTGCCATCCCCGACTGCATCGACACCGATCACCCGAACCGCTTCCGGGGGATGATCGTGGAGTCGGCCAATCCCCTGCACACGTTGCCTGACTCGAAGCGGTTCCGCGAGGCGTTCGCCAAGCTGGAGTGCCTGGTGGTGATCGACGTCGCCATGACCGAGACGGCTCGCGCTGCCGACTACGTGCTGCCGGCATGCTCGCAGTACGAGAAGCCCGAGGCGACCTTCTTTGCCGGCGAGATGCCCGCGAACTACTTCCAGGTGCGCCACCCGATCCTCGAGCCGCTGGGCGAGTCGCTGCCCGAGGCCGAGATCCACAGCCGGCTGGTGGCTGCCATGGGCGGGCGTCCCAGCGGCACCGATGGGCTGGCCGATGCGGCGCAGCAGGGCCGTGGGGCCTTCATCGAGGCGCTGGGCCAGGCGTCGAGTTCCGACCCCGATGTGGGGGCCAAGCTGCCGGTCGTCTTGTACGACGCGCTGGGACCGACGCTGGGCAACATGGCGCCCGCAGCGATCATGTTCGGTGCTTCAATGCAGGCCTCCATGCGGTACCCCGACGAGGTGCGGGCCGCGGGCCTCGAAGGCGAGGGGCTGGAGCTGGCCAGCAACCTGTTCGACAAGCTCGTCGACTCGCCGTCGGGGATGATCTACAGCGTCAGCGAGTACTCCCAGACATGGGACCGGATCGCGCACCCCGACGGCAAGATCCACCTGTACATCGAGGAGCTCACCGACGAATTCCGGTCGCTGGCGGATGAGGAACCGGCCATCGGGCAGGATCGCTTCCCGTTCGTGCTCTCCGCGGGCGAGCGCCGGTCGTCCAACGCCAACGACGTGATCCGTGATCCCGAATGGCGCAAGAAGGACAAGGCCGGCTCGCTGCGCATCAATCCTGACGACGCCACCACGCTCGGCGTCGTGGACGGCGACCGCGTACGGATCGTGTCCAAGCGCGGTGAGGCAGAAGCACCGGCGGAGGTCACCGATACGGTCATGGCCGGCCACGTGACACTCCCCCACGGGTTCGGCACCGAGTATCCCGACGAAGACGGCGAGCACAAGATCCACGGCGTGGCCGTCAACGAGCTCACCGACATCGAAGACCGCGACTGGCTCTCACTCACCCCGCACCACAAGCACGTCCGGGTAGCCCTAGAACCCGTCGCCGGCTGACCCACCGCCGCTTCTTTGCGAGGGCCATCACAGCCACTCGACGAACTCGACCGACGAGTTGGGCCCTACATGCGTGTCACTGTTCGGGGTGTGGCAGCGCCGGCGGGGATGACTCACCATTACATGCCCAGCCGCGGTCTGGGTGACCGTGGCGGTGGCTTTCCAGTTGAGTGTCTCCCCGCCGATTCGCTGCGGTGGCGTTGTCGCTTGACAGGAGCGTGAACACCCCCGGAGTGGTGGCCCGACGCATGTGTGCGCACCGCCGAGGCCAGCTTGTCACAGCCCGAGCCAAGGAGGAATCTGATGACTGTGGTGGGGATCGACACCCACAAAGACACCCTCGCCGCCCTTGGGCACTGCGGTCCCATCAGCGCCCAAAGCCGCACGCGCCGCGGCCTCCGCATCGACGGTGTCGGACTTGCCGCGGCGGCGGCGCATCTGACGGTTCGGCCGCACCACCTCGGCCACCTCGACCCCGACACTGCCCAGATGCCGGCACAACCCCGCCCCATAAGAGCCAGTGCCCTCGACCCCGACTCGCACCAGCGGCCCCAAGCCGCTCAGCCACTCCCCCAGCGCCCGATAGCCCGCCGGGTCCGCCCCGAACGACGCCGTGCCCAACAGCCGCCCCGCCTGGTCCACCGCCGCAGCGACATGAACATCTTTGTGAGTGTCGACACCGCCATAGACGCCAACCGGCCATTAGCCGTGATGAACACCTGCCTTTCTCCTCGATGACGAGCTAGGCACCGCCGGCCGGGACGGCGGACACGACAGTCAAGATGTTCATCCAAGGCTCCTATGTGGTCACGTCCGCCCGGCCTGTCGGTGCGCGCGAGCAGCCCGGGTCACCAAGCCGACAGATCACGAACAAGGCACACCGGCCCGTCACACCCCGAGTCAGACCCAGGCCCGGACCACCAGCCCCAAGATCATGGCTGTCACACCCCCTTCGTACGGTTGTTCCATGTTGAAGGACGGCTCCGGAACCAGCCTGCATAAGAGCATCGCTCTCGTCGGGGCGGCTGTGCGAACTGCCGATCTGGCAGGCAGCGTCGGGGCCGACCCGGAGCGCGGGAGCGCACCGGTCGGAGCCACACCCCCCGCCGACGCCGTGACCGACAGCGCCGAGTCCGGCCCTGGGCGCAAGAGCGAACCGGTCGGAGCCACACCCCCCGCCGGTGCCGCTTCTGGTGAGGCCGGAGCGGGTACCGGGGCTGAAGGTGCGTCAGGTGGGGTGCGTGTGGATGCGGTGGATGTGGCCGGGTTGTGCGGGTCGGGTTTGCGTGCGCGGTTGGGTGAGATCGCCCGGGCCGAGTCACGACTGGCGGCGATGAAAGCCGACACCCTCGGCGAGATCGCCCGCCGCAGCGGCGACGGCGCCGCCACGCACGCCGCGGTGAACGAGATGGCAGTGTCGGGCCGCAAGGCGCGCGGCGAAGTCCGCGACGCGGTGCGGCTGGGCGAGCTGGACGCGACACGGGCCGGGCTCGCTGCGGGAACGGTGCCGGTGGGTCACGCGCAGCTGATCGCCCGCGCGGCGGGCGACGCTCCGGTCGATGAAGTGTTCTTGGCCGCGCGGGCGCAGCGGGAGGGCTATGACGAGTTCCGCCGCACCGTTGCCCGCCACGTCGCCGATGTCAGCGCCGATGACGGCGCGTCGGTGCTCGAGCGTCAGCGCCAAGCACGCACCGGCACGATCCGGACTCGTCACTGCGACGGCATGACGGTCGTGCACCTCGAAGTCGACCCCCTCACCGGCGCACGCCTCGGCACCGCCATCGCCGCTGCGGAGCGTCGGCTGTTCCGCAACGAGGACCGCGCCGAGCGGCGCACTCCCCCACAGCGCACCGCAGACGCCATCACCGAGCTCATATTGAACCCCGATGCGAAGCGTCCTGGGGGTGCGTCGCTGATCGTGGTCGCCGACTACGACATGGTGAACCGCGAGCTCGTCAACGGACGGCTGGCTGACGGCACCCCGATCCCTATCGGGGAGATCGCCAAGATCGCCGTCGACGCCCAGCTGCTGCCCACCATCTTCGAGGCCGCCACCGGAGACCTGCGCATGGGACGCGCCACCCGCACCGCCACCGACATGCAACGCGCTGCGTTGGCGCTGCGCGACAAGGGCTGCGTTGGGTGCGGCATACCACCTGAGCGCTGCCAGCACCACCACATCGAGTTCTGGCAGCACGAAGGACCTACCGACTACTGGAACCTCGTCACCGTCTGCGCCGACTGCCACCACCACAAAATCCACCAACAAGGCTTCACTGTCGCCTGGAACCCCAACGACGTCCGCTTCGGCCTCCAACCACCCACCACACCACCGAACGGCCAACCATCTGACCAGCCCACCGGCAAAGCCGAATACCGAGCGGCCAACCCGACCCGAAGGCAGCCGACAGGCGAGCCCACAGGGAGGCGCACCGCACGCCCGAACGGGGAGCGCGCACCTCGAGCACCCCCACGCTGAGTGCCGCGGGGCAGTGTGCTGCCAGCACGACACTCGGCACGCGTCCAGCACACAGGTCATCCGACTCGCTGATCGACAACCCGGTCGGCGGACAGACTGACAGGCCATACCGACAGTCGCAGCGGGCCCAGAGCGCCCTCGCGAATGAACTCATGGGGAAGGCTCTCAACTCGCCGTCAAGCGCAGCGCTGCGGTGATCGACCCGGCCCGAGCACCGAAAGTAAGCACACCGCCAACCACAGAGCTCCGGCAATTGGCCAGATCCGAACCTGGAAAGAACGCAAACCGACGAGCACAGCGCTGCGGTGTTCGACCCGGCCTCGACTCGGGAAGGACACCTTGGGGCGCGGCTTAGCTGCCTGCGGTGAGCGCTGCGTGGCGCTCGCGGACTTGAGCGGGGCGGTGGGCTCGTACGTAGTCGGGTTGCTGGGAGAGCGCCAGGTCGAGCAGTTCGAGACGGTCGGGCGTCTGCAGCCAGGGCACCGGCACGTACAGGGGCAGGTCGAAGCGGCGCAGCTCGCCCAGTCCGCAGTAGATGGCTCGCTGGTAGGCAGCCCGTTCGGGCCAGTCCATGTCGTGCGGACCGAAGCCCACGCCGCAGTCCAGCAGCAGGTGCTGGGTGACGCCGGCGTGGCGCAGCCGTTCGATCCGTGAGGCGAACCACTCGACCATGACCGTCACGGGGTCGCCTCGCACGTCGCGGACGCTGCGGAAGTCCCGCCCCAGCATGAACGGCAGCACGACAGTGACCTCACGCTCGGCGGCGAGCTCGATCATCTCGGGTGACTGCAATGCGTCGCCTGCATTCAGCACCGTTGCGCCGGCGTCGAGGGCTCGGCGCGCTACTTCGGGCTTGCGGGTGTCGATCGCCACCTCCGCGCCCAGCGACAGCAACCCGCGCAGCGGCCCTTCGACCCGCTGCCACTCGCCGTCGGCGCTCACCTCGTCGCTGCCGGGCGTGGAACCTTCGCCGCCGAGGTCGAAGTGGTCGGCGCCTTCGGCCAGCAGCTCGGCCCCCCGGGCGGCAGCTTCAGCGCAGCCCTGCACGACAGAAAAGTCGGCCTTCGAGTCAGGAGAGGCGTTGACCACGCCGAAGATCTCCACGGCCGCAAGTTAGTCAGCAGGCCGAAGCTTCGACCGGGCTGCCGGATGGCTGGGCGACGCTTCTGCACATACGCCCGCAGACGATTCGCGACAGCGACGGCCGGGCTATGCCCGAACCTTAGGCAAGGTCGGGATGCAGCGAGGCCTCCTCGGAGGGCCGGATGCTGATCACATGGCCGACCTGCGGCGGCAACGGCAGGTGCTGATGTGCCTCCCAGATCTCGCCGAGACGCCGGTAGGGCTCGTCGGCCATCAGACCCACGCGGCGGGTCGGGCCGTCGATGTGCAATGACATGACCTCGCAGGTGGCGACGAGGTAGTTGTCCCGGGTCTGAGTCATCACCTGGAATGCGTGAATTCGCTTGCGGTCGAAGCCCAACATCTGGATCGAGATCACGTACGGCTCGTCCGGCCCGATCTCGCGCACATAGGTGATGTGGTTCTCCGCGGAGAACGTCGTGATGTCACGCACCTCACGGTGGGCGGTGCCGAGTCCGATGAAGTCCATCCACGGCGCGATGGCGTCATCGAAGGCCACCAGGTAGTAGCCGGCGTTGAGGTGACCGTTGTAATCGATCCACCCCTGCTGCACCGTCCCGCTCAGCACGTCGACCGGCGAACGCAGCACTGCGTCAGTCGGCTGTGGGCTCAGAGATTCAACGCTCATGGCTGTCCGTTCGCAGAGACAGCCGCATCGGGAAGCGGCCAGAACACCGATGGCGGCGCATCTTGCAAGGCAGCAGAACGAGGCTGTGACATGGCAGCCACGAGCTCGTCGTGCAGCGGCTGCACTCTCGGGACTGTCGGAACTGTCGGGATCGGCGGAACTGTCGGGATCGGTGGGGTCGGCGAGATCGGCGAGATCGGCGAGGGAGCCTGCGATGGTGCTGTCGGGCTCGCCGTCGCCGGCAGTCGCTGCGCGGTCATGGCCGCAACCGGGGCGGGTGCCGTGCCCGGCAACCTCACCGGCGCGAGCGGCTGCGGCGCAGCAGCCGGGGCGGCCGGTGGGGACGGCAGTCCGCCGGGCCCGACATAGGTCGGCAGCGCCAGCGGGTGGCGCGTCAGCGGCATCATCACGATCGCGCCAGCCAGAGCGATGACGGCCACCACGATGATCGGAATGGCAACCCCGCCGCTCGCGTCATAGGTGAAACCCAGCAGCGGTGGTCCCGTGAGGGCACCCAAGCCCGAGAAGAAAAAGAAGATCCCGACGACGGCGCCGATGGCTGCAAGGCCGAACAAGTGAGCGGTCACGTCGCCGATCAAGGCCACAAAGCCGCCGTAGGAAACACCGAGGATGGAGGCGAACACCACCAGCAAGACGTACTTGGCGTCCGGCGAGCCCACCCGAGTCGTGATGAACCACACAGTGAAGGCGACCGGCAGTCCGGTGAACGCGATCTTCAGCAGACGGATCGACCCCAACGGTCTCGCCAGACTCGTCAAAGCGAGCCGGCCCACGATGCTCGAGAGACCGACTGCGAACACCAACCAGCCAGCAGCCAGCTCGGACACCCCGTCGTCTTGGGCGAAGGGGATGATGAGCCCGATGGTGCCAATGACGGTGATCGTGAACAAGATCATCGACACACCCATCTGCCAGAACGTCGACGTCCGCACGAGCAGCGAGATGTGGCGCCGGGAATCCCCCATCGGCGGCCTCGGAGGCTGGCGGATCACCAGGAGCCCGAACACGAGGATCACGATCGCGATCAGTGCCAGCCAGCGCATGCCGACACGCCAGCCGAACTCGGCCAGGAGTCGCTGGGCGAACGGGACATAGATCATCGTGCCGAGTCCCGAACCGGTCGCCACGATGCCCTGTGCCATCGCTCGGTGCTTGACGAACCACAGCGCGACCAGTGCAAACAGCGGAGCATTGAACAAGCCGCCGCCGAACCCGAGCCCGACGCCGTACAGGACGTAGCCGTGCCACAACACCGACACATAGGACGTCGCCACCAGCCCGCCGACGAACAGCGCGCCGCCGATGACGAGCAACGGCACGATGCCGAAGCGGTCGTAGAGACGGCCCGACAGCAGCGCGCTGCCGAAGTACAGGAACACCGTGATCCCGAACACGATCGAGATCGGGCCGAGGCCGGTGTCGAACTCTTCGGCCATGTCGCCGGCAAAGGCCGTGAAGCTGTAGATCGTGCCGAAACCGGCCATGACCACGATCGCGGCACCGCACGCGGTCACCCAGCCGCGTGCCGAGTCGAAGTGGACTGGGGAATCCTCGGCTGCGTCCACGGTGGTCACCGGCGCGAGACTACGGCGCAGCCGTGGATCGGGGCTCGTGAAGCGGCTCTCAGCGTCAGCCGCTCAGCCCAGCATCGACAGGTCGCGCACCGCACCCCGGTCTGCGCTGGTGGCCATTGCCGCGTAGGCCCGCAACGCGGTGCTGACCTGGCGTGGGCGCGGCTCGGCTGGCTGCCAGCCCGCCGCGTCCTGGAAGGCGCGGCGACGCTCCAGCTCGGCGTCGTCGACGGCGAGGTTGATCGTGCGGTTCGGGATGTCGATCTCGATGATGTCGCCGTTGCGCACGAGTCCGATGAGCCCGCCTGAGGCAGCCTCCGGCGAGACATGGCCGATCGACAGGCCCGAGGTGCCGCCCGAGAAGCGGCCGTCAGTGACGAGCGCGCACGCCTTGCCGAGGCCCTTGGACTTCAGGTACGAGGTCGGGTACAGCATCTCTTGCATGCCGGGGCCGCCCCGCGGTCCCTCATAGCGGACGACCACCACGTCCCCTGCCACGACCTCGCCTTCGAGGATGTGCTCGACCGCTTCGTCCTGGCTCTCGACCACATGGGCCGGACCGGAGAACACCCAGTTGGACTCGTCCACCCCGGCGGTCTTGACCACGCACCCGTCGGGCGCGAGGTTGCCGTACAGGACCGCCAGCCCGCCATCGGCGGAGTACGCACAGTCGACCGAGCGGATGCAGCCCCGCTCGCGGTCGAGGTCCAGCGTGCGGTAGCGCTCGGACTGGCTGAACGCCACCTGCGTCGGGATGCCGGCCGGCCCGGCCCGGTAGAACTCGGCCAGCGACGCATCGTCATTGGTGGCCACGTCCCAGCGAGAGATGGCCTCGAACATGGTCGGCGAGTGCACCGTCGGCACCTGGTTGGCGATGAGGCCCGCCCGGTTCAGCTCGGCCAGGATCCCCATGACGCCCCCGGCACGGTGAACGTCCTCGACGTGGAAGAACTCCGACGCCGGCGCCACTTTGCAGATGTTCGGCACCTTGCGCGACAGCCGGTCGATGTCGGCCATCGTGAAGTCGAGCTCTGCCTCTTGGGCCGCGGCCAGCAGGTGCAGGATCGTGTTGGTGGACCCGCCCATGGCGATATCGAGCGTCATGGCGTTCTCGAACGCCTCGAAGCTGCCGATCGAGCGCGGCAGCACCGACGCGTCGTCTTCCTGGTAGTAGCGGCGGCACAGGTCGACCACCAGGCGGCCGGCCTCCAAGAACAGCTCGCGGCGGTCCGCGTGGGTGGCCACCACCGTTCCGTTTCCGGGCAGCGACAGGCCCAGCGCCTCGGTCAGGCAGTTCATGGAGTTGGCCGTGAACATGCCCGAGCACGAACCGCAGGTGGGACAGCCCGACCGCTCCATCTCGGCCACGTCCTCGTCGCTGACCGAGTCGTCGGCAGCCACCACCATCACGTTGATGAGGTCGACCTTCTGGCTAGCCAGCTTCGTCTTGCCGGCTTCCATGGGGCCGCCCGAGACGAACACCGTCGGGATGTTCAGGCGCATCGTCGCATTGAGCATGCCGGGGGTGATCTTGTCGCAATTGGAGATGCACACCAGCGCATCGGCACAGTGAGCATTGACCATGTACTCAACCGAGTCTGCGATGAGGTCACGCGACGGGAGGCTGTAGAGCATCCCGTCATGCCCCATGGCGATGCCGTCGTCCACGGCGATGGTGTTGAACTCCTTGGCTACGCCGCCGGCGGCCTCGATCTCGCGGGCGACGAGCTGGCCGAGATCCTTGAGATGCACGTGGCCGGGCACGAACTGGGTGAACGAGTTGGAGATAGCGATGATCGGCTTGCCGAAGTCCTCATCGGTCATGCCGGTCGCTCGCCACAAGGCTCGAGCCCCGGCCTGATTTCGGCCTGCTGTGGAGGTGACGGATCGGTAGCTCGGCATGGGTCCAGCCTACGGCCCGAACGCCCCGTCTCTTGGCTCGAACCTGCCTCTCCAACTCGGCTACGATTTCCATGATCTGCCCTCATGACAGGATTTTGAGCCCCATTCCCGTGGCGCAGTAACCTCGCCGACCTGATGAACCTCGACGCCTCTGCCGTCGGGACTGACACGATCCTCATACGGGTAACCGGCCCCGACGGACCGGGCATCACGACTGATCTGCTGGCCCTGCTCTCGAGTGCCGGCGCGGACGTGCAGGACATGGAGCAGGTTGTCGTCCGCCGCCAGCTCACGCTCGGGCTCGCAATCACGGTTCCGGCAGGCCGAGATCTTGTCAAGGAAGTGCTGCTGTTCGGCTATGAGCGGGGCCTGGAGATGAACTTCGAGGTCGTGGACGCCACGCCGACCCGGCACGCGGAGCGTCTCGTGGTCACTGCCTTGGCGCCCGAGCTGAAGCCTGCGGACTTGTCGGTGGTGACGGGAGCGATCGCCACCAGTGGGGGGAACATCGACCGCATTCACCGGCTGTCGCGCTTTCCGGTGTGGAGCTACGAGTTTCTTGTCGAGGGCGCCGAGAGCGACAAGCTGCGCACCGACCTCATCGAGGTGGCCGCTGATCGCCGCATCGACATCGCCGTGCAGCCCCACGGCTTGTCACGGCGCTCGACCCGCATGATCGTGATGGATGTCGACTCCACCCTCATCCGCAACGAGGTCATCGATCTGCTGGCCGCCGAGGCCGGGCACGAGGCCCGTTCGGCTGAGCTGACCGCTGCGGCCATGGCCGGCGAAATCGACTTTGAGACTTCCTTGCGCAAGCGGGTGAGGCTGCTGACGGGTCAGCCCGCCTCGATCATCGACTCGGCGATCGTGCACATGTCGCTCACCCGGGGAGCCCGCACCTTCGCGCGCACCCTGAAGCGGCTGGGGTACAAGATCGCGATCATCTCCGGCGGCTTCACGCACTTCACCGATCATCTGGCGGAGCGCTTCAAGTTTGATCACGCGTACGCGAACGAACTCGAGATCCGCGACGGCAGGCTGACCGGCGAGCTGGTCGGCGAGGTGATCGATGCCGAGGCCAAGGCGCGGCTGCTGCGGCAGCTCGCGTACATCGAGGGCGTGCCGCTGGAGCAGATCGTCGCGGTGGGTGACGGCGCCAACGACCTGCCCATGCTGACCGCGGCCGGGCTCGGCATCGCGTTCAACGCCAAACCGGTGCTCGTCGATGCGGCGGACGCCACCGTGAACGTGCCGTATCTGGACGCGATCCTGTTCATGCTGGGCGTCACGCGCGAAGAGGTCGAAGCCGCCGATGCCTCGACGACGCCGCTGAATGCCGAGCGGCCCCTCTCGACGCTGCTGCCCTGACGAACCGGCGCGCCTGTCCAGACTCGGGCGCCTCGCGCAGGTAACTTCGGGTCTGGTGCAGGGCCCGGCCGAGCCCGACTGCTGCGGGCGCAATCTCGCCGATCCGCAGCAGCACGGCGCAGAACGCCACACCCTGCCCGCCACACACGACGACAGGAGCGCGCTCATGGCAGAGGTGACGATCTACCACAACCCCCACTGAAATTCCTCCCGGAATGCCTTGGCGGTCGCCGAGGAAGCAGGTGTGGAGGCCGACGTCGTCCTGTACATGAAGACGCCGCCCGACCGCGAGACGCTCGAGCATCTCGTGTCGATTCTCGAGGACCCCGTCGAGGACTTGGTCCGCAAGGATTCGCAGTTCAAGAAGCTGGACCTGAACGCCGACGACTACGTCGACAATCCCGACGCAGTGGTGGAGCTGCTGAGCCGGCGCAAGGCGCTCATGCAGCGCCCGGTCGTGGTGCGCGGAGACCGGGCCATCATCGGACGTCCGAAGGGTCGCATCGCCGAGCTGCTGGCGGGCTGAGACGCACCGGTTGATGCGAGACACGAGCGAACCTCACGCTGCAGGCGCTGGGGCAGACCCGCAGACCGGCGGTATTCGCACACCCCTTCATCAGCTGCACGCCGAGCTCGGTGGTCGAATGGTCAACTTCGGCGGTCACGCGCTGCCCATGCGCTACGACGACGGCACCGTGGCGGAGCACCGCGCCACCCGCACGGCGGCCGGACTCTTCGACGTGAGCCACATGGGCATCGTCGAGCTCCACCCGGCATCCGGAGACGAAGTCGACGATGTGGCGACGTGGCTGGAGGGCCGCGTGCCGGGCGCCGTTGCCAGCCTCGTACCGGGACGCATGAGATACACCCTGTTCACGACGGCTGCGGGCGGCGTTCTGGACGACCTGATCGTGTCGTGTCAACCGGATCGGCTGCGCATGGTGGTCAACGCCGTGCGCACCGAGGCCGACCTGTCGATGCTTCGGGATGTCAACGGCGGTGACGACGGCGACGTGCGCATCGAGGTGCGAACCGATCTGGCGCTGGTTGCCCTGCAGGGGCCCGCCGCATCCGGCGCACTGGCTCGCTGGGCGCCGGAGGCCGCAGAGCTGGCGTTCATGACGACGGCCCCGATGCCGATCGACGGCGTCGAGTGCGAGGTCTCACGTTGCGGGTACACGGGCGAGGACGGGTTCGAGATCGCGGTACCCGCGGAGCACGCCGTACACGTCGCGCGGCTGCTGTTGGAAAGCGACGAGGTGTCTCCGGCGGGCCTCGGCGCCCGCGACACGCTGCGTCTCGAGGCAGGCCTGCCGCTCGTCGGCCACGAACTCACCGAGGCGACGACCCCGGCCGAGGCCGGCCTGGGCTGGTCGATACCGAGGCGACGACGCGCGGAGGGCGGGTTCCCTGGCGCGGACGTCATCACGGCCCAGCTCTCCGGTGGACCCCCACGCCGGCGGGTGGGCATCGCCGCAGATGGCCGGCGGCCAATTCGCGACGGTGCGGAGCTGGCCGATGCCGGCGGCACACGCCTCGGCATGGTCACCAGCGGTGGCTACGGGCCCACCGTGGATGCACCGATCGCCATGGCCTACGTCGAGGCCGAGTTCGCATCCGACGGCACCGAGCTGTTCGCCCACGGACGCAAGGGCGCAGAGCCCTGCCGGGTCGTGCCGCTGCCCTTCGTCGAGCACCGCTACTGGCGGCCGTCATGACTGATTTCCATGACAGAGCGCAGCCCGCAGTTGCCATGACGATGAACGAGACCGCACGAAAGCCTCTTGCACGGAGACATGGCGCATGAGTGAAACGCCCCCCGAAACAAGCGCACAAGGGACATTCGCAGCACGCCACATCGGTCTGCGGCCCGACGACGTTGCCGTCATGCTCAAGCGCCTCGGGTTCAGCTCGCTCGGAGACCTCGTCGACGCCGCCGTGCCCGCCGAAATCCGCATCGACGAGCCGATCGTGCTCGACGGCGTCGACCGGCCCCTGACCGAGACGGAAGCGACTGCAGCGATGCGCTGGCTGGCCGATGCCAACACGGCGGTGCACTCGTTGATCGGGCTGGGCTACTACGGCACGCTCACACCTGCAGTCATCCGGCGCGGTGTGCTGGAAGACCCGTCGTGGTACACGGCATATACGCCGTACCAGCCCGAGATCTCCCAAGGGCGCCTCGAAGCGCTGCTCAACTACCAGACGATGGTGTGCGATCTGGTAGGCATGGAGATCGCCAACTCATCGCTGCTGTGCGAAGGCACCGCCGCTGCTGAGGCGATGGCCATGGCGCGTCGCATCACGCGCAGCGGGCCGGACTGCTTCTTCGTCGACGCCGACTGCCATCCACAGGTCATCGATGTGGTGGCTACGCGCGCCAGGCCACTCGGCATCGACATCGCGGTCGGCGACCCGGCGACCGACCTGGCACCGGCGGAGGTGTACGGCGCGTTGCTGGCATATCCCGGCAGCAGCGGCGCTGTCCGCGACCTTCGTCCGGTGATCGAGGCGCTGCACGGCACCGGCGCGATCGCATCGGTCACCGCAGACCTGCTGGCGTGCTGCGTGCTGCAGCCGCCCGGCGAGCAGGGCGCCGACATCGTGGTGGGCAGCTCGCAGCGCTTCGGTGTGCCGCTCGGCTTCGGCGGTCCGCACGCGGCATTCCTGGCAACCAGCGAGAAGCACCGGCGATCGATGCCCGGACGGCTCGTGGGTGTCTCGGTCGACGCCGCCGGCAGGCCCGCGTACCGGTTGGCACTGCAGACCCGTGAGCAGCACATCCGGCGCGAGAGGGCCACCAGCAACATCTGCACCGCGCAGGTGCTGCTCGCCGTCGTGGCCTCGATGTATGCGGTCTGGCACGGCCCCGACGGCTTGGCCGGCATCGCTGAGCGCGTGCACGGGCTGACGGCCGGACTCGCTGCGGGCGTCGCCAGCCTCGGCCTGCGTGTCCGCAACGAGACGTTCTTCGACACAGTGAGCGTGGAGATTCCCGGCCGCGCCGACGAGGTGCTGGCCGCCGCGCAGAGCGCGGGGATCAACCTGCGCCGGATCGACGGCGACAGCGTGGGCGTCTCGCTCGACGAGACCTGCGATGAGGCGACGGTCGCCTCGGTCCTGAATGCGTTCGGGACGCCGGGGGGCAGCGAAGCCCACGACGCCATCTCGGTTGGAGCGCTGGCAGCCGCAGCACCGTCAGGCATCGCAGGCGAGCTGCGGCGCACCAGCGAGTACCTCACGCACCCCACGTTCGGTTCCTACCGCTCCGAGACCGAGATGATGCGCTACCTGCGCCGCCTGGCCTCAGCCGACGTGGCGCTGGACCGCTCGATGATCCCGCTGGGCAGCTGCACGATGAAGCTCAACGCTGCGGCAGAGATGACGCCGGTGACCTGGCCGCAGTTCGCCGACATCCACCCGTTCGCGCCGCCCGGGCAGTGGGAGGGCTACCGGCAGATCATCGCCGACCTCGAACGGTGGCTGGCGGCGGTGACCGGCTACGACGCCGTGTCGCTGCAGCCCAATGCCGGTTCCCAGGGCGAGCTGGCCGGACTGCTCGCCATCCGCCGCTACCACGACGACCGTGGTGACGCCCACCGCACGGTGTGCCTCATCCCCTCCTCTGCGCACGGCACCAACGCGGCGTCCGCTGTGATGGCCGGCATGCGGGTCGTGGTGGTGGGCTGCACCGACGACGGCGACGTCGACCTCGACGACCTCGACGCCAAGATCGCCGAGCACGGCGATCAGCTCGCGGCGTTCATGGCCACCTATCCCTCGACACATGGTGTCTATGAGGACGGCATCCGGCAGGTCTGTCTCAAGGTGCACGAAGCGGGCGGGCAGGTCTACGTGGACGGCGCCAATCTCAACGCCCTCGTCGGCCTCGCCGCGCCGGGCACGTTCGGTGCCGACATCAGCCACCTCAACCTGCACAAGACGTTCTGCATCCCCCACGGCGGCGGCGGACCGGGCATCGGGCCGGTGGCGTGCCGCCTGCACCTGGCCAAGTACCTGCCCAACCACCCGCTGGCGCCCAGTGCCGGCCCCGAGACCGGTCCGGGGGCGATCTCATCGGCGCCCTGGGGCTCTGCGGGCATCCTGCCGATCCCGTGGATGTACATCGCCATGATGGGTGTGGAGGGGCTCACCCAAGCAACCCAGACGGCGATCCTGTCGGCCAACTACCTGGCCTCGCGGCTCGGCGAGCACTTCCCGATCCTGTACCAGGGCCGCTACGGGCTGGTTGCGCACGAGTGCATCGTGGACCTGCGGCCGTTCTCGGAGTGGGCCAGCGTGGACGACGTGGCCAAGCGCCTCATCGACTTCGGCTTCCATGCTCCGACGATGTCGTTCCCGGTCGCGGGGACGCTGATGATCGAGCCCACCGAGAGCGAGTCGCTGGCGGAGATCGACCGGTTCTGCGATGCGATGGCGACGATCCGATCCGAGATCGACAAGGTTGCCGGCGGCGAGTGGCCGGTCGGCGACAACCCGCTCGCCAACGCACCCCACACCGCGATCGACGTGCTGGCCGACGAATGGGATCACCCCTACTCGCGCACCGAGGCCGCCTACCCGGCGGGCACCAGCGTGGCGACGCTGGTGGCCGACAAGTACTGGCCACCGGTCAGCCGCATCGACGGTGCCTACGGCGACCGCAACCTCATGTGCGCCTGCCCCGACCCACGCGCCTTCGAGACTGACTGACCTCGGCGCGCCTAGCGTTCGGGCATGGCGCGAGTCGATCCTTCAGTGCTGGAGATGCCGGACGATGCCGCGGCCGGCACGATGCCGTACTTCTCCCACATCGAGGGGTGGCTGCGCGCCGAGATCGACGGGCTGAGCGACGAGCAGCTCGACCTCGACGACCAATCTCCCGAGCGGGAGCTGATGTGGTGGTCGATCCGTCGGCAGGTCAGCCACATCGCCTGGGTGTCGCTCATTTTCGCGAAGCGCCGCTGCGGCACACTGCTGTGGCCCGACGGCAACGTTCCCGAACCCATCGTGTGGTCCGAGCATCACCAGGGACCCAACAACAAGCACGAGCTGCGGCTGGATCCTGAGCTGTTCTGGCACGTGCCCGACCTGCTCGACAAGCTCGATCTGGGCCTGAGCTGGATGCGCTACGTGGTCGCCTCTCATCCGGTCGAGACGTTCCGCGAGATGGTCGAGTCTCGTCACAGCACGCATTTCTGGGATGACGCCATCACCGTGCTGCCCCGGGGTGCTTGGCATGATCCCGACGACGAGCGGCTGATCGTGAACACGCTCGAGTGCGCGATCTGGATGCTGTTCTACGAAATGGCTTCCCACATCCGCTCCATCCAGCGGATCAAGGAGATCCAGGGGCTGCCGTCGGCCGTGGAGCTGACGCGCTTCGGCTACCTGCGCCTCCCCCACTACTGGGGCGAGACCGACGCGCCCGCGCCCAGCATCACGAAGCTGTAGACCGCGCAGACCCCAGGTCACTCGACATGGCGAAACCGAAGATCATTCTCGACTGCGACCCAGGCCACGACGACGCGGTGGCGATCCTGCTGGCCGCCCGCCAGTGCGAGGTGCTGGCGATCACGACGGTCTCGGGGAACGCCCCGCTCGCGATGACCACGGCGAACGCGCTGCTGATGTGCCAGCTCGCCGGGCTGGACATTCCGGTGCATGCGGGCGCGGACCGACCGCTGCTCGTACCCGCTGCGCACGCCCCTCGTGCCCACGGGGCGACCGGGCTCGACGGACCGCCGCGACCCGATGTGCACCTCGAACCGGCGAGCAACGACGCTGTCGGCTGCATCATCGAGACAGCGCGAGCCCACGACGACGTGTGGCTGGTGCCGGTCGGGCCGCTTACCAACATCGCGCTGGCCATCCGCCAAGCGCCCGACATAGTCGAGCGGGTGGCCGGCATCTCGCTCATGGGCGGCTCTGTCGGGCCGGGCAATGTCACGCCGACCGCCGAGTTCAACATCTGGGCAGATCCTCATGCGGCCCAGATCGTGTTCGGCGCCGGCGCGCCGCTGGTGCGCATGGCCGGGCTCAACCTCACCCACCAGCTCTGCGTCGGGCCCAACGAGAGCGCAACCCTGCGCGCCAGCGGAGGGAACGTCGCCGGCTTCGTGGCGGACCTGTTCGACTTCTACCTCGCCGGTTACCGAGAGCGCGCCGGGCTGGATGCCGCGCCCATGCACGACCCCTGCGCAGTGCTTGCCGTAACCCACCCCGAGCTGTTCACCTTCGGCGCCCGACAGGTCGCCGTGGAGACAATCGGCGAACTCACCCGCGGCATGACCGTCGCCGACGAGCGGCCCGGCGCCGGCACCATGCCCAACTGCGAAGTCGCCTACAGCCTCAACGCCGCGGCGGCGCTCGAACTCATTATCGACGCCGTTTGCAGTCGCGACTGAGGCCGCCCGGTTGCCGAACCCGCACCTGTCGCCAACGAGTACCCAATCGGAAGGCACATCTCGGGCGGCGGCGAGGCGGCACCTCCTCGCCGATCGACTCAGGCGCTCGGGGCGGCCACGTCGATACCGTTGCCGCTGTGCCGACCGACAGCACCGCGAACAGCCCGGCGTTCCGGCTGAGCCAGTACAGCCACGGTGCGGGCTGAGCGTGCAAGCTCGGACCTTCCGAGCTGGCGCAGGTTCTGCGCCATCTGACTCCCCCGTCGCATCCGGATCTGCTGGTGGGCACCGACACCAGCGACGATGCTGCCGTGTGGCGCCTCGACGGCGACCGGCTGCTGGTGGCGTCGACTGATTTCTTCGCGCCGATCGTGGACGATGCCCGCACGTGGGGGCGCATTGCGGCCGCCAACGCCGCGAGCGACATCTACGCCATGGGCGCCAGCCCGCTGTTCGCCCTCAACCTGGCGGCCTGGCCCCGCGATGTGCTCCCGCTGGACTTGCTGGGCGAGGTGCTCGCCGGCGGCGCTGATGCCGCGGCCGACGGCGGCTGGGTGGTAGCCGGCGGTCACACCATTGACGCACCCGAGCCGCTCTACGGAATGTCGGTGACCGGCACCATCGCAGCTGCTGCCGGAGGATTGGGCCTGCTGACCAATGCCGGGGGGCAGCCGGGCCAGGCCCTCGTGCTCACCAAGCCGCTCGGCACCGGCCTGCTCGCGACTGCGCTGAAGCGTTCCGAACCCGATGCCACTGGGCCCGACGGCAAACTGCATGCGGCCTACGAGGCCGGCGTAGCCGAGATGTGCCGGCTCAACGACGCGGCCGCCGCCGCTGCCGTCGAGGCAGGTGCCACAGCGGCCACCGATGTGACCGGCTTCGGCCTGCTGGGCCACCTCGCAGAACTCGCTGCGGCCAGCGGGGCGAGTGCCGAGGTGGATGCAGGCGCTGTGCCACTGCTGCCCGACGTCACCGGGCTCGCAACTGGCGGCTTCGTGCCCGGAGGCACCGGGCGCAACCTGGATCATCTCGCCGAGCGCATCGACGGCGGCGACGAACTCACTCGCACCGTACTCGGAGACCCGCAGACCTCGGGCGGTCTGCTGTTCAGCTGCGATCCCGCACGCGCCGATGACGCTGTCCGTGAGCTGCGCGACAACGGCCATTGCGCCGCAGTGATCGGCGAGCTCGCCGACGGACATTCCGGCACAATCACCATCGCCGGTGCCGTCGCCGGAGACGCCGGACCCTCGTCAGACTGAGGTTCGCCGTGGTCGCGTCAGCCAGCACGACCTGCGATCTTCGAGCCGCTGTGACCGCCGCAGCGGAATCACCTTCCTCACCAGCACGAGCGCTGCGGCGGGGGGTGTTTCCCGGCTCGTTCAATCCGCCGACGACGGCCCATCTCGCCATCAGCGAAGCCGTGTTGGCCCAGCGCAGCCTCGACCTGCTCGTGTGGTCGGTCAGCCGGGTAGCGCTCGCCAAGGAGGACGTGCAGCGCCCGCGGCTCAACGACCGGATCGCCGTGCTCGAGGAGGTTGCTGCGCCGATCGAGTGGCTCGAGATCGACGTCACCGACGCGCAGTTGCTGTCGGACATCGCTGCCGGTTTCGATGTCATCGTCATGGGCGCGGACAAGTGGCAGCAGATCCACGATCCCATCTTCTACGGCAACGACCCGGCACGCCGCGACGCTTCCATCGCCGCACTGCCGACCGTCGCCATCGCGGCCCGCCCGCCGCACGACTGCCCCGCCGAGATGGTGCTCGACCTGCCCGACTGGGTGGGCACGGTGTCGAGCACCCAGGCTCGCACCACCGACCCGGCACTGATGGCACCCGAGGCGGCCCGCTTCGACGCGCAGACCGGCGCGTGGACCGATCCGGCGCGCTATGAGGCGTGGCTGGCGCGCCAGCGGGAAGACTGAAGAGCACTATGGACGAAATCCTCGACGTCGACCTGATGGCTTTCGAAAGCGGTTCGCCGACCCAGCGCAGGGCAGTCACCGATGGGGTCATGTCCAGCCTGCGAACGGGCTTCGTCTATACCGCTCACGACCTGCCGGGTGGCCTGCTGGATGACGCATACGAGGTGCTGGGCCGCTTCTTTGCGCTCGAACCCGACGCCAAGATGCGCTGCGTCGACGTGGAGTCGTTCGGCGCCCGGGGCTACACCGGTGCCCTCACCGAAACGGCCGCCATCTCGGACCTGCCCGACTGGAAGGAGATGTTCAACTGGAGCGATCTCCCCCCAGCAGGCCACCCGCTCACAGTCAAGCACAGCCGCTGGTACCGGCCCTCGATCTTTCCCGATGGCGACATCGACGGCGCCGGTTCAATCCTCACCGAATTCCACCGGCGGCTCGTTGAGCTGCAGCGACGTTTTCTGCGCGTCATCGCCGAGGGCATCGGCGCTCACGAGACCTACTTCGACAGGATGACCACCTACGGCACGCACCTCAGCCGGGCCATCCACTACCCGCCGATGTCGCATGCCCCCAGCGGCGGCAGCGAAGGCCACGTCTGGGCCGACGAGCACGCCGACATCAACCTCATCACCGCCCTGCCCCGGGCCACCGACCGCGGGCTGCAGGTGCGCATCGACGGCGAATGGACCGATGCCGCCCCGCCCGAGGATCACGTCATCATCAACTCGGGCATCATGCTGGAGCACGTCACCAATGGCCTGATCGGTGCCGGCTGGCACCGCGTCAAGGCCGACCCGGACCAGCACACCAGCCGGCTCAGCGTGGTCCAGTTCTGCCACCCTCGCCCGTCCACCATCCTGGTACCGGCGCCCTCCACCGTCAGCGCCGAACGGCCCTGCCGTTACGAGGCCGTCTCGGCCGAGGACCGGCTCGAAGAGGTGATCTGGGAGATCAATCTCATCCCTGACGCCCGCCGCGTCGACTGAACACGGCCGAACGCGACTGAGCCGACCGCAGATCGGCTGGCTAGAGCTCGAGCAGGGCGTTCTCGACGACCTCGGTCAGCGCCGGGTGGATGTAGAACTGCTCGTGGGCCATCTGGTCGACCGTCTGGCCGAACGCCATGCCTTGGATCAGCTGCTGGATCAGGGTGGATGCCTGCGGCCCGATGATGTGTGCGCCGAGCAACTGGCGGGTCTCTGCATGCGCGATGAGCTTCGCGAAGCTGGCGGTGTCCTCCATCGCCCAGCCGTATGCCGTGTGGCCGAAGGGCTTGTTCGCCACCGAGATCGGCAGGCCCTGCGCCCTGGCGTCTCGCTCGGTGAGGCCGACCGACGCGACCTGAGGGTGCGAGAACACGGCATGGGGAACCAGGTCCTCCCGGACGGTGCGCATAGGACCGTCGACCTCGCCCTCGGCCACCAGCAGGTTGTGACGCAAGGCACGCACCTGCGCATTGGCGAGGTGCTTGAGCTGGATCTCGCTCGACAGGTCGCCGAAGGCCCACACGCCGGGTGCCGAGGTACGGAAGAATTCGTCGGTCAGCACACGGCCGTCGGCGTCATCCACTCCTGCAAGGTCGAGGGCGAGCTGGTCGCCGTTGGGCACTCGCCCAGTGGCGACCAGCAGCACATCGGCACTCACCGACTCGGCTCGGCCCCCGCGGGTGAACTCGACCGTGTAGCTGTTGCCGCGGCCGCTCGGCGAGCCATCGTTGGCGTACACAAAATCCGCGGCTGCGCCGCGCACTGAGGTCACCGTTGCGTCGAGGCGCAGGTCGAAGTGGCGCTGGGCCGCCGTGGTGAACGCCGCAGACACATCGTCATCCTCGGCCCGCAGCAGTCGCCCGCTGCGGTTGACCACCGTGACCTCGGTTCCCAGCGCCGAGAACACATAGCCCAGCTCGCAGGCGATGTACCCGCCGCCGAGCACGATCATCGAGGACGGCAGTGAGTCCAGCCGCATCACGGTGTCGGAGGTGTGGAACGGCACCGTGCCGAGGCCGCGGTACGGCGGCAGAAAGGCCCGGGCGCCAGCGCCGAGCACCACATGCCGCCCCGACACCGACTCGGTGCTGCCGTCGCCCATCCGTACGGCCAGGCGCCGGTCGCTCACAAAGCGAGCGTCGCCCTCGAACACGGTGACATTGGGGCACTCGGCACCGGAGCGGTAATCGCGCCCGCCTCTGGCGATGGGGTCAATGCGGCCGAAGACGCGATCCCGGATGGCAGGCCAGTCGGCGCTGTCGAAACTGGCGGCGATGCCGTAGTCGTCCGCCGTCGCAATGGTGTCGGCAACATCGGCTGCGTACACGAACATCTTGGAAGGGATGCAGCCCACATTCAGGCAGGTACCGCCGAACGTGCCGCGTTCGACGATCGCAATCGACCAGTCGTCGAACTCGGGACCGGGAATGGAATTGGCCGAGCCGGTGCCGACGATGACCAAGTCGAAATCTGCCATGTGCGCAGTCAATCAGCGCTTCTCGCCAAGAGCAGCGACCGGCCTCACACCAGCGCTTGGTACACGAGCGCCTTCAGCTCAGGGCGGATCGGGTGGACGCTCGAGGGCAGCAGCTGCGTCAGGAAGACGACGGTGATGTCCTCGACGGGATCCACCCAGAACGCCGTCGACGCAGCCCCTCCCCAGGCGAACTCGCCCTTGCTGGAGACCACCTTTGCCTTGGCGGGATCGAGCACCACCGAGAAGCCCAAGCCGAAGCCGACACCGTCGAAAGCTGCCTCAGAGAACAGTGCCCGGCCGCACTCGGTGAGATCGGTCCCGCCCGGCAGGTGATTGCTGGCCATGAACTCGAGGGTTCGCCGTCCGATGACGCGAGCACCGTCCAGCTCGCCGCCGTTGCGCAGCATCTGCGTGAAGCGGTGGTAGTCCCCCATGGTCGAGACAAGACCGCCGCCGCCGGAGAGGATCTTGGGCGGTCCCAGGTAGGCCGACTTGTGTGGGTCATCCATCAGCGTGCGCGCCAAGCCCGGGTCGTCGGGCCGGTACGCCGGCATCGTCGGCCCGGTGTTGCCAGCCGCCTCGCGTGCCGCCAGCGCTGCCGTGGTGTAGTTGGCCGCAAAGCGCTCGATGTCGGCTTCTGGCACTTGGAAGCCTGTGTCGGTCATGCCGAGCGGCCCGGTCACGTGCTCGATGAGGTACTCGTCGAGCGGCTGGCCCGAGACCAGCTCGACGACGCGGCCCAGGACATCGGTGGAGTAGCTGTAGTTCCACTCGGTGCCCGGATCGAACAGCAGCGGCAGCGAGGCGAGCGCCTCGCAGGTCTCCTCGAGGTTGCCGGGCGCGCCCCAGTTGAAGCCGTTCGCCCGGTAGAGGGCATCCACCTCGTTCGCGAAGTGGAAGTCGTAGGTCAGGCCCGAGGTGTGGGTCAGCAGGCTGTGGACGGTCACCTCGCTGGCCGGCTCGCGGGTCTGATACTGCATCACATTGCCCCCCGCAAAGACCCGGGCACGCGCGAAGTCCGGAATCCAGCGCGAGATCGGGTCCTTGAGCTGGAAGCAGCCCTGCTCGTACAGCTGCATGGCGGCGATCGACACGATGGGCTTGGTCATCGAGTAGATGCGGAAAATGGTGTCGGAGGTGACCGGCAGCGATCGCTCGCAATCACGCTCGCCGTAGCGGTGGGTGTACGCGATGCGGCCGCCGCGGCTCACCAGCACCGAAACGCCCGGCAGGCGCCCGTCGTCGACGTAGCGATCGAGATGGGCTGCAATGCGCTCCAGCCGCTGGACGTCGAAGCCCACCTCAGCCGGCTCGACGTCTGGCTCGATGTCTGGCTTGATCGATCCCATCACGGTCTCCAATCCGGCGTGCTGCGCGCCGTCGCAGGCTACGCCGCACGCACCTGCCAGATGCATCGGCGCGCCGCGCCAGACTGGCCCGCAGTGGAACACATGCCCGCCGCAGCATTCAGTCCCGCAGCGGCACACGAACTCACAGCCAGAGGCAGATTTCCAAACTACACAAAACCGATGTAAATAGATTGAGAATAAAGCTCTTGACAGCAGGTAAGCAACCGCAACTAGAGTGCCGCAGACCCTCCGGACGCTCGGCAATGCGACCCAGGGCTTCCGGGATCAAGCGATGCAGCGAAAGGTGAAGCGCCTGTGAAGACCACGCATGAATTCTGTTTATTTGTCGACGGCGCCGAACTCTCCGTGTCCTCCGTCGCGGAGCAGCTCGATCGCGCTGGGTACACGCACCCCGCTGCTGCGGTCAGCGGCGGCATCCAAGCCCTCGTGTTCGTCAGGGCAGCGGATCGGCTCGCCGATGCCGTCGAGGCGGTCGCGTCAGATGCCGAACAGATCGAGGGTGTCAGCATCGCTCGTGAATTCCGCACCGGTGCGGCGGCGGCTTTCGACCCCCGAACGCTGGACTCCTTGAGCCTGTGCGACGAGACCGCAGGGGCTGAGACAACCAGCACGGCACCAACGCGGCCCGCTCGGCGAGCCAGGCGTGCACGGCATCACAGCGCGGCGATCTCGCTCACCTAGAGGCCCAGCGACCTCGGGGCAACAACGTGCCGTGCGAGGTCGCACCTAGAGTTCTGCGGTGTGGATGTCAGCGGCAGGCGAGATGGCTGAACAGGAACTGCTCTCGCGCTTGGTGATCGTCCGCCATGGCGAGTCGGTGGCGATGGCCGAAGGCATCGTCGGCGGACCCAACGGATGCCGCGGTCTCACCGAGCGAGGCCGCGCGCAGGCCGCCGCGTTGCGGGACAGGTTCGCCGCGGGCCGTGAGCCGGCCGTGGAGGTCGTGTACTCCTCTCCGCTGCCGAGGGCACGCGAGACCACCGAGATCGTTCTGCCGGCGCTGGGCAGCGGCGCCGAGCGCGGCAAGCTCGACGTGCATATCCACGACGACCTCGAGGAAATGCGCCTCACCCCCGCCGACGGCATGACCTGGGACGCCGCACGAGAGCACTTCGGGTTCGTGCAGCCGATGAACGAGCCGTACGCCGAGGTGATCCCGGGCGGCGAGAGCCGTGCGGGCTTCCGCCACCGCGTCGCAAAAGCACTGAACGACATCGCTGCGGCGCACCCGGCCAAGACCGTGTTCCTGGGATGCCACGGAGGCATCACCTCCGCCGCAATGGCGATGGCCTTCGGTATCGCGCCCAGCCACCGGGGTGTCGGCGTAGTCACGGCAGTGACGTCGATCACCGAACTGGAGCTGCTTGCTTTCGAGGGGCGGCGCCTGTGGCAGGTTCGGCGATTCAACGACGCCGCGCATCTCGCTGCGGTCGAGGCAGCCTGAGCTGCTGCGTGCGACGGGGCAGCATCGCCAACCGCCGCAACGCTCTAAGTTGGCATTGCCTGTGTTGTCCGGCGCTGGGCTGTCGGACACTGGGGTGTCGGACATTGGGGTGTCGGACACTGGGCCCATGAACATGTGGGGAGGACCGGATGCTGGTTGAGCGAATCGAAGCGAAGTGGATCGACGCGTTCGCGTCGGTCTTCGAGCTGTGCGGCGTCGATGACAGCCAGACCGCCGCCATCCTGTCGGAGAGCCAGAGCCGAGCCGTCAACGTGAACCTGGCCGAACTGGCGCTGGATCGCCTCGGCCTCCCGCCGATCCATGTTGTCGTGCCGACGCCACGACAGTCCGCACCCGTGCCAGTGCGTTCTACCGGCGCGTCCGATGCCATCGCCGGCTCGACCGCGGTGATGGCCGCCCTGGGTGCGGTGGACTTCGTGGTGGACTGCACGGTGGAAGGGCTGCTGCACGCGTCCGAGCTGCCGTCGATCCTGGGAGAGGGCACCCGAATCCTCATGGTCTCCAACGAGCATCCCGAGGCCCTGGAGCGGCTGCTGCCCGAGCCCGACCTCGAGCCGAAAGTCAAGACCGGCATCCGCAAGCTCATCGGAGCATCGGAGATGACCGTCCGCTCGACCGCAGGCACCGATCTTGTCGTCGACGTCAGCGAGGCGCCGTGCGGCGGCGGCTGGGGCTACACCTCACGGCCGGGCACGATCAGCCACTGGCCTGGCGGGCTGTGCCTCGCATTCCCGAAGGCCGGGACGGTCAACGGCACCATCGTGATGGACCGAGGCGATATGAACCTCACGTTCAAGCGGTACATCGAGTCGCCGGTCACGCTGCACATCGACAACGACTACGTCGTCAACGTCGAGGGTGCCGGCACCGACGCCGCACTGTTCCGCAGCTACACCGATGCCTGGGGCGACCGCGAGGCCTATGCCACCAGCCATGTGGGCTGGGGCATGAACCCGGGCGCTCGCTGGGACACCCTGTCGATGTACGACCGCAGCCAGACAAATGGCACCGAGCAGCGGGCGTTTGCCGGGAACTTCCTGTACTCCACCGGCGCGAATGAGCACGCCGGTCGGCACACGCTGGGTCACTTCGACCTGCCGATGCGCAATCACAGCGTGTTTCTCGACGGCGAGGCGGTCGTGATCGACGGCCAGCTGCAAGGCGACCTGGTCTGAGCCCACCCGGTGACTCCTTGACTGCAGATCCGCATCCGACCGGCTGCAGGCACGCATCGTGAGTGATCCTGGGCCGCTGTCAGCCGGTGCCGACCTTGCGGCGCGCATCGAGCGCTGGGCCGACCATCGCCCGGACGCGGTCGCTGTGGCATTCGAAGACGTCGAGCACAGCTACCGAGCGTTTGCCGGCCAGGTTGCAGCAACGGCGGGCTGGCTGGCGGCGGCCGGCGTCGGCGAGGGCGACCGCGTGGCGTGGCTCGGACCGAACCGGCCGGCGGCATTGCGGCTGTTGCTCGGATGCTCGTGGCTGGGCGCCATCTACCTGCCGCTGAACTCGCGCCTCGCACCGCCCGAACACCGCTGGATCCTCGACCACGCCGAGCCGAGCCTGCTGGCGGTCGACTCGGCGTTTGCCGAGCACGCCGCATCGGTCGGCGCGAAGTGCGAGCGCCACATCGTTCCGGACGAGCCCGGCTGGCTCATGGCACCGGACCCGCCCCCGCCGCGCCGGGGCACGCCGGCCCACCCGGTGCTGCTCGCCTATACGTCGGGCACCACCGGCCATCCCAAGGGCGCGCTGCTGGATCAGGCGGCGATGTCGGCGAACGCCGTCAATTCGACGCATGCCCACGACCTCACCAGCAAGGATCGGGTGCTGACGACGATCCCGCTGTTCCACGTGGGCGGGCTCAACATTCAGACCCTCCCCGCGGTGCTGGGAGGGGCCGCGGTGCGGCTGCAGCGGGCCTTTGACGCGGGTCGATTCCTGGAAGACGTAGAGGAATGGCGGCCGACGTGGACGGTGCTGGTGCCGGCCGCGCTCGCGGCCGTGTCGTCCCACCCGCGATTCTCCAGTGCAGACCTCAGCTCGCTGCGCGGCATCATGACGGGTTCCTCACCGGTGCCGGCGGCCGTGACGCGCCCGTACTTCGAACGAGGTCTTCCGGTGGGACAGATCTACGGCTCCACCGAGACCGCCCCGATAGCGGTGCATCTGCGCTGTGACGAAGCAGCCGATCATCCCGGTTCGTGCGGCAAGCCCTCGACCATGTGCGAGGTGCGCATTGTCAGCGACGAGGGGCGAGATGTCGCTGCGGGCGAGCGCGGTGAACTCTGGGTGCGCGGCCCCAGCGTGCTTCGGGAGTACTGGAACGACCCGCAAGCCACAGCCGATGCCATCACCGACGGATGGTTCCGCACCGGGGACATCGGGCACGCCGATGCCGACGGCTGGGTCTTCATCGACGATCGAAGCACCGACATGATCATCTCCGGGGGAGAGAACATCTATCCCGCGGAGCTCGAGGAGGTGCTCTCGGGTACCGACCTCGTCGCAGAAGCGACCGTGGTGGGGGTGCCCGACGAGCGGTGGGGCGAGGTGCCCGTGATCGTGGCCGTGCGCGGGTCAGCAAGCGCCCGCAGTGCTGAACCCCGAGCCGACGAGGGCACCGCCGCCGACCTGCTCCGGCTGTTCGACGGGCGCGTCGCACGCTTCAAGCACCCCAAGGCTGTCGTCTGGCTCGACGGCTTGCCGCGCACCGCCTTGGGGAAGGTGCGCAAGCACGAAGTGAAGGCAATGCTGACGCAGCGGCGCTCGGCTGCACCCGACGATCGGAGGACCGAACGATGAGCCACGACCCTGCGAGCCGATCCGCTGAGGCAGCCGCCGGGCCGGCCGGCGGACCGTTGAGCGTCGCCTTCATCGGGCTCGGCGTGATGGGCTTCCCGATGGCGGGCCACCTCGCCGCGGCGGGTCACCGCGTGGCTGTCTTCAATCGGACGGCAAGCGTGGCGCAGCGGTGGTGCGGTGAGCACCGGGGCCGGGTCGCCGCCACGCCGGCGGACGCCGCTGGCGGCGCCGCCATCGTGCTGATGTGCGTCGGGGCCGATGACGACGTGCGCGCGGTCGTCTACGGCGATGAAGGGGTGCTCGCCGAGATGGGTGAGGGCTCAGTCCTCGTCGATCACACCACCGCCTCGGCTGATCTCGCGAGGGAGCTGTCCGCAGCGTGCGCCGAGCGTGGGATCGGCTTTGTGGACGCACCCGTGTCCGGCGGCGAGGCAGGAGCGCAGAACGGCGTGCTGACGGTCATGTGCGGGGGTGAAGCTGACCACTTCGAGCGGGCCCGCCCGATCATGAATGCCTACGCGCGGGCAGTCACGCTCATCGGCGACGCCGGATCGGGTCAGCTCTCCAAGATGGTGAACCAGATCTGCATCGCCGGGCTGGTGCAGGCGCTGTCGGAAGGCCTCGAGTTCGGCCGCCGTGCCGGCCTGGATCTCGACGCCGTGCTCGACACGATCTCTCAAGGTGCCGCCGGCTCGTGGCAGATGGCCAACCGCGGCTCGACGATGAACGCCGGCGAGTTCGACTTCGGCTTCGCCGTCGATTGGATGCGCAAGGATCTCGGCATCGTGCTGTCCGAAGCAGAGCGCAACGGCGCACCGCTGCCGGTCACTGCGCTCGTCGACCAGTTCTACAAGCGCGTCCAGGAAGGCGGCGGCGGCCGCTGGGACACCTCGAGCCTCATCACGCTGCTGCGCCCGGCTGGGCATCGCCCCTAGCGCACCCCCATTCGAGGGGTCATCGGCTGCCGGTGGCACAGACCGGCAGCACCGGCCCGCGTGAGATTGCGTCAGGGTGTCGCGTGCAGCGGCAGCAGTTCGTGGCCCAGAGCGGCCCGGTACGTGTTGTGGAAGTGATGCAGCGCCGGCTCATTGCGGCCGAACACGACGTGTTCGAGCGCCCCGCTGTTGGCTGAACGCTGCTGGCTGGCGCTCATCACGTAGTCCTCGTCACGGATGACGTTGCCGAATGCCCGCGACGCCTCGGCCATGAAGTCGAACTCGGCGTCGTCGCGCGCGATGCCCGGCCGCAGGTAGAAGGAGATCTGGCTGGTGTGACGGCCCGGCTCGGTCGGGTGGGGATACGCCCGCACCAAGAACAGCACCTCGCTCGACGGGATCAGCTGCACATTGGGGAACAGCCAGTACACGGGCAGCCCGTAGCGGGTGATGTCCCACTCCGACGGCGGTCGCTCGCGTGCGTCCTCGATGACACGACGGCACAGGATCAGCCGGTGATGCCGCCCGAACTCGTCGTAGCACTGCACGTTGCCGTAGAAGTCGTTCGACAGCGTCCCCGAGTGCAGCACCGGGAAGTGGTAGGTCTCGCCGAACGTATCCATGGCGAGCTTCCAGTTGCAATCGACCTCGTAGGCGTCGCAGCCCAGCCAATCCAGGCTGCCGAAGTCCCACCCGGCGATGTCTGCGGTGAGCTCATCGCCCAGCAGCGCATCGGGATCGAGCGTGCCGCCGGGCTGCGGGTGAACCCACAGCAGGCCGTGACGCTCGACCGCCGGCAGCTCCACCAGCCCGAGGTCGTCGCGGTCGAGCTCGCCGAAGTGATCAGACTTGGGCAGGCCGACCAGCGCGCCGTCGGCGTCGTAGGTCCAGTTGTGGAACGGGCACGCAAACCGGCGCTTGCGCCCGCGCGGCTCGGTCTCGATGACCACACCGCGGTGACGGCAGGCATTCACGAACGCCCGGAACCGACCGCTGGGCGACCGCACCAGCAGCATCGGCGTGCCGAGGTCGTCCTGAGTCATGAACGAGCCGGCTTCGGGCAGGTCGCCTGACAACCCCACCATCTGGGGGTGGGTGTCGAAGAACTCCCGCCGCTCGATGCGGGCGAGCTCGCAGTCGGTATAGGAGGACGTGGGGTTGTAGCGCACGCCGCCGGCATCCACGTTGGCGCCGGAGTCGAGTCGCGCGAGCAGGGTCTTGATGTGGCTGACCTGCTCGGCATGGTCCACGGTGGAAGTATGCCATCGCCGCGCGTTTGGGCGATGCGGCTCAGCGAAGCCAGTCGTTGAAGGCGGGCTGACGCTTGGCCAGGAACGCCGAGACGCCTTCGGCCGCGTCGGGCAGATGGTCGGTGATTGCAGTCTTGGACGCAATCTCATCGAGCGATTGCTCCCAGGTCATTTCTGCGGCAAGCAGGATCGACCGCTTGAGCATGCGCATCGATACCTGCGGGCCCTCGGCCAGCTCGGCTGCGAGCTCCGCGGCGGCTGAGGGCAGCTCGTCGTCGTCGACCACCTCGTGCACAAGCCCTAGCTCGTGCGCAGCGTCGGCATCCACGATCCGCTTGCGCATCATGAAATCGGTTGCCTTGGCAACGCCGAGGTGCTGCACCAGCAGCCACTGGCCGCCCTCGTCGGGCAGCAGCCCGAAGCGCAGCGTTGCAGAGCCCATCCGGGCCGAGCGTGCCGCGATGCGGAAATCGCACGCCAGAGCGAAGCTGAAGCCGGTCTGGATGGCGAATCCGTTGACAGCGGCGACCGTCAGCTTGTCGAGCCGGCGCACAGCGGTGTTGACGGCCTGGGAGATTGTCCGCAGGCTGTTGTAGGTGCCGGCGGCGTTGTGGTGCCCGCCGAAGATCTCGGGCATCGCCGAGGGATGCTCCGCCTCGTAGCCGCCCAGGTTGTCTCCGGCCCAGAACGCACGCCCCTGCCCGGTGAACACCACGACGCGCACGGCGTCGTCCATCTGCACCTGTGTGATCAGCTCGATCAGGTCCCGCTTCATCGAGTGGTTCGAAGCGTTCATCGACTCGGGCCGGTTGAAGGTCACGGTCAGCACGCCGTTCGACCCCAACGCCTGCTCGAATCCGAAGTACTCGGTGTCCAAGTAGCCGGCTTGCTCGCTCGGCCGTGCTCGCTCGCTTGACATCGCTCATTCCCCCTGTGCAGGCGGGCCCGCCGCCGCAGCGGGTCGCATGCTGAAACTAGTGAACTCTCGGCGCTTCGGTACGCTGCCGGCCGTGGCTGCCGAGACCGAACAAGCGGGTGAGGAGCAGTTCGCGCCCTTTGGGCCGTTCGACGGGGTGCTCATGCTGCGGCTCGACACCGAGACTCCCGCCGGTGAGCAGACCTACTACGTCACGCCGTTCGTGACCGACGGCGGGCGGCTCTTCGTGTTCGACGAGCCCGGCGACCGCAGCGACGCGCTCGAGGAACTGCTCGTGGGCAATCGCACGACGATCAGCTCCGCCTCTACCGGCGAGCTGAGCGTCGGTGCCGTCGGGCGCTCCCCGACATCGGAGGAGGAGGTGTGGGCGCGTGACGCGTGCTCTGCGCGCTTCTTCTACGACCAGGCCTTGCAAGACCTCGCCCAGCTCGGCGGGCTGGTCACCCTGCACCCAGCCTGAGCGGCTGTTGCAATCTAGGGTTTCGGGCGTGCGCACGGCGATTCAGTTCGGGGGACCCGCATCAGGCAAGCGGCGTGACTGGGATTCCCAAGTCGACTTCTTGCGGGAGGCGGAACGCCTCGGAGTGGACATCGTCTGGTCAGCAGAAGCCTGGGGAATGGACGGCGTCAGCACGCTGGCCTATGTCGCTGCTGTTACCGAGCGCGTCCAGCTCGGCACGGGAATCCTGCAGATTTCCGCACGCGCACCGGTGATGACCGCAATGACTGCGCTCTCGATGGCCGCCATGACCGGCGACCGGTTCATCCTGGGGCTCGGCGTGAGCGGCCCTCAAGTAGTCGAGGGGCTGCACGGCGTGCGCTTCGGCGATCCGCTGGGGCGGCTGCGCGAGACCGTCGACATCTGCCGCCAAGCCTTCGCCGGCGAGAAGATCAGCTACGAGGGGCGTCACCATGTGCTCCCCCTGCCCGATGGGCAAGGCAAGTCGCTGCGGTTGGCTCAGCCCGCGAACGATGCCATCGAGATCTGGCTCGCGACCCTCGGCCCCCGCTCGCTGCGCTACACCGGCGAGGCTGCTGACGGCTGGGTGGGCACCTGCTTCGTGCCGAGCCGCCCTGACGTCACCTGGGGCCAGGTGCTTGAAGGCGCCGATGCCGCCGGACGTCCCGCTGGAGCGGTGGCTTGCCAGGCCGGCGGTGCCGTCGAGTTCGGGGATGATCTCGACGCTCTGATCGAGCCGCGGCGATCGGGCTTGGCGTTCACGCTGGGCGCCATGGGATCGGCCACCACCAACTTCTACAACGACGCCTACCGCCGGGCGGGCTTCACCGAAGAATGCCGCCACGTTCAGCGCCTGTGGCTCGACGGCGACCGCGCCGGCGCAGCGGCCGCGGTGCCGGACCGTCTCGTCACCGAGACCAACTTCTTGGGCACCCACGAACAGGTCACGAACCAGGTGCGGGCCTACCGAGATGCCGGCGTGGACGTCCTGCGCCTGCAGCCCGAAGGGCCCACCGCCGCAGCCCGGTTGGACACACTGGCAGCGATGATCGACATCGTCCGCTCTGTCAACGCCGAAACCGTCGACGAGCCGTCCTAGCTGCTCGGTCCACCCCAGCAGCAAGCGACGTGTTCGGGGTCGGTCATGTCACTACCGTGGTGCCCATGACTGGGCAACCTGACACTGGACGCGTTGTCACGTTCTCCGAATCGGAACTGCGGGAGCGACTCACGCCGATGCAGTACCACGTCACTCAAGAGGCAGGGACCGAGCGCCCGTTCACCGGCGAAACCTGGGACAACCACGACGACGGCGCGTACCACTGCGTCGTGTGCGGCGCCGAGCTGTTCGACTCAGAGACGAAGTTCGAGAGCGGCTCCGGCTGGCCCAGCTTTACCCAGCCGGTCTCCGACGAGGCAGTGGACACCGAGGTCGACCGCTCCTACGGCATGATCCGCACCGAGGTGATGTGCAAGGCCTGCGGAGCTCACCTTGGCCACGTCTTCCCGGACGGTCCCCGCCCGACCGGCGACCGGTTCTGCATGAATTCGGCGTCGCTGCAATTCGCGCCCGCTGAGGACGACTGAGGACGTGTCGGTCTGAGGCCGGCCCAGCGCCGGCTCGCTCGGCCGTCAGCCCGAGTCAGTCCAAGTCGAGGCTGAGCTGGGTGGCGATCGGCTCGTCAGGGAACAGCTTCACGACGTCCGCATCGAGCTCGCGTCGCACGCCCGCCACTGCCACCACGGTCATCATCGCCGCCTGCCCCTCACGCATCAGGCTCAGGACCTCGTCGTCGTCGACGTGGAGCACGTCGCTGCCGCTGATGACGATGTTGGCCGAGCCCACCTCGCCGCCGAGCTGCTCTCTCACGTAACCGAAAGCCCGGGCGATGGACTTCAGGTCATTGCCGGCATCGCGCATCTTCTTGGCGATTTTCAGCTCGACGAGATCGTTGTAGGAATAGCGACGTCGTGTGCCGCTCCCAGCAGCGTCCGCCAACGACGACTGCACTACGCCTTTCGTCGTCCAATGGTCAAGCTGGCGATACGTGATACCGACGAGTTCCGCCGTCTGCGGACCGGAGAATCCGTCTGTCGGCGAAGCGGAGCCATCGGGATCCGGCAGCGTGCGAGCAGACGCCGAAGCGGGAGTCGGTTCGGGCTCGCCGGTCACAGGGGCGTCGGGAACGGGCGAGTACGCAAGCTGCTCGTTGGCCATCGGACGCTCCTTCGGACGGCGAATCAGGCCGCGAATCACACATCGTGAACTACTGGAGTGTGATCTGCCGTGCCACAGAGCGTACGGGGATGAATCGCCGCGGCGCAAGGGGCCAATTCGAGGGCGCGTGCGGCGGCGGGTCGCCCGGCGTCACTCGGGGTCGCCGGCCTCCGCCGTCGGTCCGAAGTCGTCGGGCTGCACGTCGTCGAGGAACTGCTTGAACTCGTCGAGGAGCTCGTCGGGGTCGACATCGGCAGGGTCGTCCGGCGGCAGCTCGATGATCTGTCCCGCCTCGTCCAGCACGGCCTCGCTGGCGAAGATCGGCGTGTCGGCGCGCACAGCCAGCGCAACGGCATCGCTCGGGCGGGCAGAGATGGTGTGGGTGGACGACCCGATGGTCACCTCCATCTCGGCAAAGAACGTGCGGTCACGAAGGTCGGTGACGGTGACCTTGGTGAGCGTCGCGCCGAGGGCGTCCAAGATGGCTGCCATGAGGTCGTGCGTGAGGGGCCTCGGCACGCGGATCTGCTCGATGCCGCGATAGATCGCCTGCGCCTCAGGGGTGTCGATCACGACCGGCAGCACCCTCTGGGCGCCGCTCGTCTCTCGCAGCAGCAGCAGCGGGCTCTGCGAGGGCATCTCCACCTGCACGCCAAGAAGTTCCATCTCGACCATGGAATGCACACTACTTCGGCCCTTGCGAGCCCTGAGCCGGCGGCGGCGTCAGTCCCAGTAGCGGCGGAGCGTGTCGCCCATCACCTGCGCACGCAGCCGCTCGCACAGCGCCACCAGGCGTCCCAACGAGCGGCGCGCATCTTCGGTGGCGGCCGGGCCGGCCGCATGGATGACCGGTTGGATCCCCTGCTCGAACATGGTGGCGTCGCGCGCTGCGGCATTGCGGATGACTCGCAGATGGCGGGCCTGCAGGCCGTAGGTGGCGAACTCGCGCGAGATTCGGGCGATGAGCAGCGCACCGCTGCTGTAGCGGGGCTCGGGGGGTGCGAACTCGAGCGATGCCTGAGGGTCGCCGTCGGGCGGCGGTGCGCCGGCATCGGTGAGCGGAACCAGCAGGCCGTACTCGCTCAGCTCAGCAACCTCGGCCAGGCTGAGCCCGCTCTCGGCGCTCAGCTCCGCAGCGCTGTAAGTCTGAGCGCCTTCGGGCGCTGCCCACGGCGGCTGCGCTGGGGCCGGGAGCGGCTCGGGATCCGGAGATCTCTCGGCTTCGCGAGCCGCGGCATCGCCAGGGGCGGCATCGTCGGGGGCGGCTTCACCGCCGGTGGCGTTCTCGGGGGCGGGACGTTCGGGACCGCCGCGGTTGCCGGCCCGCTGGGGATCTGCGGCGCCCGCTCCCCCGAGCGACGGACCGCCCCCGCCCACGCCGATGCCCCAGATGTCAGCGAGGTGCTCGCCCCGCTCAATGCGCTCGCCGATGATGCTGAGCGGGAGGTACTGATCGCGCTGGCGGATCAGAATCCAGCGCAGCACCTCGATGTCGTGGGGCCCGAAGCTGCGGTATCCCCCCGGCGTGCGCGCCGGCGAGATGAGCTTGCGATCCTCGAGAAAGCGGATCTTGGAATCGGTCAGGTCGCTGAATTCCGGGCGCAGCAAGGCCACGACTTCCCCGATCGACAGCCGTCCGACCGAGGCACGCGGATCTGGGGGCGAGGCGGGATCAGGCTCGGAGCCGGCACTCACAGCCCGACCGACGACACCAGGTACAGCAGCTTGAACTTGCCGACCTGCAGCTCGTCGCCGCCCCGGAGCGAGATCTCGCCGTCAGTGCGGATGCCATTGACATAGGTGCCGTTGAGCGAGCCCACATCGCGCAGGGTGTGCCCGCCAGGGCCGAGCTCGAGCACGACATGGCGGCGCGAGACGGTGATGTCATCGAGGAAGACGTCGCTGTCGGGATGGCGTCCGACCGTGGCCCGATCGCCCGCCAACTCGAAGCGTGTGCCCGACCGGTGCCCCGAGGTCACGACCAGCTCGGCCACACCGCTGTAGGGCGGCGCTTCGGTCGCGCCAACCGGTGAGAGAACCTCAGTCGGCGCGTCAGCAGCAGGATCCAGGCGCGCTCCGCAGCCGGAACAGAAACGTGCATCGTCGGCGTTCGAGTAACCGCACCTTCCGCAGACGACGGCCACGGCGATCAGACGTCCTCGGCGATCAGCGCGGCGTAGCCGTCGGCATCGAGCAGGGCAGCCATCTCGGCATCAGCCAGCGCGGTGTCCTCAGTCGGCGTGATGACGCAGATCCATCCGTCGCCGTACGGCGATTCGTTGACGAGCTGGGGTTCGTCCTCGAGCGCCACGTTGACCTCTGCAATCACACCCGACAGCGGGGCGAAGATGTCCGAGACGGATTTTGTGGACTCGATCTCGCACATGGCCTCATCGGCGGTGACGTGTGCCCCGACTTCTGGCAGCTCCACGTACACGACATCGCCGAGTGCATCTTGGGCAAAATCGGTGATGCCGATCTGCATGCCGGCATTGCTCGGGCGCACCCATTCGTGGTCGGCCGAGTAGCGCAGCTCAGCAGGAATCTCCATGGTCGCGAAGCTACCGGATGGGTGTCACGAAGCCCGGCGGGAGCGTCCCTCGCGAACAGCGAGAATCGCCTGCGGCACGTAGCCGAACGCCGACCAGTAGTGAATCGGCAATCCCGTGACCACGAATATCCAAGCGAGCACGCCGAACACACCGGCTGCGGCGATGTCGCTGGCGCCCGCCAGGAAGCTCGGAACGGCAAACATCATCAGGAACGTCCCGGTCTTGCCCCACCACGTGACCTCGATCTTGCGGGCTCCTGCCGCCGCCAGCACCAGCGCGGCCACCGCCACGCCGCCTTCTCGCACCAGGGCCAGCACGGCGATCCACAGTGGCAGCGAACCGTCGACGATCAGCGTCACGAGCGCCACGAGCAGCAGCAGTCGATCCGCTGTCGGATCGAGAATCTTGCCGAGCTCGGACACCTGGTCGAAGCGGCGAGCGATGAAGCCGTCCACCCAGTCCGTGGCGCCGAGCACACCGAGCAGCAGCGCCGCACCCCACCGGTCCTGCGCACCGAACACCAGCCAGACGAACCACGGCAGGCAGCACAGCCGGCCCAAGCTGATCAGATTCGGCACCGTGAACGGCCGCCACCCGACCTCGGGAGGCTCCGATGCGTCGGGGTGTTCACTCACCAGGGTCACAGTACCGACGCCGGCCCACACCTCCCCGCTCTCGCTCTTAGGATTCGCCCGTGGCCACAGTCTTCACCAGGATCATCGAGGGCGAACTGCCCGGCACGTTCGTGTGGCGCGACGACCGTTGCGTTGCGTTTCTGTCCATCAACCCGCTGTCACCGGGCCACACACTCGTGGTGCCGATCGCCGAGATCGACCACTGGCTGGACGTGCCGGCCGATCTGCAGGCGCACCTGTTCGATGTGTCCAGACGCATCGGCGAGGCACAGATGCGCGCGCTGAAGCCCGAACGCATCGGGCTCGTGGTCGCCGGCTTCGAGGTGCCCCACTGCCACGTTCATGTGTGCCCGGTGAACTCGATGGCCGACATGAACTTCGCCCGGCCGCTGCCGATGGCCTCCGCCGACGACTTGGCCGGGCCGGCCGCAGCGATTCTCGCCGAGCTGACCGAGACGAGCTGACCGGCCGGACCTCGCCTAGAAGAGCTGGTCCGACGCGACCGGATCGATGAGGCTCGCGTCGCGGTTTCGCACGTTGCCCACCTCGCGGCCCACTCGGTGCGAACGCAGGATCCCGTCCGCAGCGGGCCGGCACACGGCGGCGAGCTCATCGGCATCGTCATTGGACGGGTCGAGCCAGGCATCCCACGACGAGCGCTCCAGCAGCACGGGCATGCGGTCGTGGATCGGCGCCATGAACCCGTTGGCAGCCGTCGTCAGCACCGCAGCGGAGTGCAGCGCGTTCCTCGGAGCGTCATCGGCAGGATCGTCCGGCGGCGACCAACGTTCCCACACGCCGGCCATCGCCAGCATGGCGCCATCGGCCCGGGTGATGTAGTGCGGCAGGGGCCGGTCTCCCCGGGGCGTGCCTTTCGGCGCCCGGGGCCATTCGTAGAACCCGTCGGCAGGAACGATGCAGCGGCGCCGCTTGAACGCGCCACGGAATGAGTTCTTCGTGGCAGCTGTCTCGGACCGTGCGTTGAACAGCGTCGGACCCTTGGCGGGATCCTTCGACCACGGCGGCACCAGGCCCCACCGGAAGGTCTCGATCCGGCGGGCATCGTCGCTGCCCACTACCGCCACGATGTCGGTCGTGGGGGCCACGTTGTAGCTGCGGGGAGCGTCGAACCCAGGCAATGGCGTGTCGAAATACGCAGCCACCGCGTCGAGATCGGCCGCCGAAACGAACCGCCCGCACATGTGTGAGCTGCCTCGCCGTACGCCGCCGGCCCGCTATACGTACGTGGAGCCCTTCATTGCCCCGCGGTCCTGGCGGATCTCGACGTTGACCAGCGCCGGCAGGCCCGAGTCGAACGCCCGCGCCAGCGCCGGTGCGATCTGGTCGGGCTCGGTCACGTGCTCGCCGTGGCCGCCCACGGCCTCGACCACCTTGTCGTAGCGGGTGTAGTTGAGCTCGGTGGCAACCACGCGGTCCTGGCCGTAGAGACTGGCCTGGGGACGCAGCATCTGGCCCCACGCCGCATCGTTGCCCACGACGCCCACGATGGGCAGCCCGAAACGCACCGCGGTGTCGTACTCGAAGCCGTTCAGCCCGAACGAGCCGTCGCCGTAGACGATCAGGACCCGCTTGTCCGGGTGTGCCTTCTGCGCCGCGAGGGCGAACGGCATGCCCACGCCGAGCGTCCCCAGCGGTCCTGGGTCCATCCAGGTGCCGCGCCTGGGCACCCGGATCACCTTGGATGCCTGGGCCACGATGTCGCCGCCGTCGCCGATCACGATCATGTCGTCGGTGACGGCGTCCGCGATCTCACGGCACAGCCGCAGCGGGTCGATCGGCACCTCGTCGCTGTTCAGCTCGGCGCTGCGGGCCTCGTCCAATTCGGTCTCGCGCGCCGCGAGCGCTGCGAGATGCGCCGATGCGTCCACCGTGACACCGTTCGACTTGAACATCTCCAGCAAGCCATCGAAGTTCCTGCCCAGATTGCCCACGAGGCTCACCTCGGGTGCCCGGTTCTGGCCGATGAGCGTCTCGTCGAGGTCGAGCTGCACGATGCGGGCGTCGGCCGGGATGGCACGGCCGAATTTCATGCGGAAATCCAGCGGCGTGCCGGCCAGGATCACCACATCGGCTGCCGCGAGCGCCTCGGCCCGGGTCAACGACAGGAAGGAGGGGTGATCCCAGTTGATCTCCCCGCGTGCCATGCCGTTCACGTAACACGGGATGGCCGTGGCGTCGAGGAAGGCCGCCAGCGAGCCGCCGCCTTCGCTCCACTTCAGCGACGTTCCGGCCATCACCACCGGCGTGCTGGCGCCGGCGATGATCTCTGCCGCCTTCGCGAGCACATCGGGAGCTGCAGCCGACGCGACCCGGTAGTCGCGGAACTGGGGCATCTGGACCGCGTCGAGGTCCACCTCGCCGTGCAGCACGTCCATCGGGATCTCGAGGAAGGACGGCCCGGGCACGCCGCTGAGCGCCGTGCGCACGGCCAGCTCGATGTACTCGGCAATGCGGCGGGTCTCCCCGCACGCACCCGACCATTTCGTCACCGGACGCATCAGCGACACGTGATCCATCTCCTGCAGCGAGCCGCGGCCGGCGTGCTTGAACGGCCCCTGGCCGCCGAAGACCAGGATCGGCGAGTTGGCTCGCCAGGCATTCGCGACGCCGGTGACGCCATCGGTCACGCCGGGACCGGCGGTGAGGATGGCCACACCCACCTTGCCGGGGTGCAAGCGGGCCCATGCGTCGGCGGCGTGCGTCGCAGCTTGCTCGTGACGGACGTCGACCACCTCGATGCCCTCGTCCAGGCAGCCGTCGTAGATGCCCATGACGTGCCCGCCCGACAGGGTGAACACGCACTCGACTCCCGCGGCCTTCAGCGCCTTCGCGGCGAGCTTGCCGCCGTGGGTCTCGGTTTCTGTCACGCCCAGCGCTCGCCGTTGCTTGCCGCTCATGTCGTTCTCCCCTTACGCCAGCACGTGTTCGATGCTGCTGGCCTACGCCAGCACGTGTTCGATGCTGCTGGCTTACGCCAGCACGATGTTCACCAGCTTGCCCGGTACGGTCACCACGCGCTGGATGTCTGCGCCGGCGGTGAGCTGGGCGATGCGCTCGTCGGCCTTGGCGGCGGCCTCGAGATCGGCCAGCGAGATGCCGGCATCGACCGTGATTCGGCTGCGGACCTTGCCATTCACCTGCACCGGCACCTCGATCACCTCGGCCGCCAGCAGTGCCGGATCTGCCTGTGGGAACGGCGCGTAGACCACGGTGGTCGAGTTCCCCAGCTTCGACCACAACTCCTCCGCCAAGTGCGGCACGAGCGGCGCCAGCAGGCGTACCAGCACATCAGCGACAGAACGGGGCGTCGGACCGCCCCGGCGCGTCAGCTCGTTGTTCAGCTCGGTGATGCGGGCGATCGCCGAGTTGAACCGCAAATCGGACATGGCGTCGGCGACTGCCGCGATCGTCCGGTGCACCATCCGCTCGAGGTCGGTATCGGGCTCGACGTCAACGACCGTGAGCTCGCCGGTCTGCTCGTCGACCAGGCTCCGCCACACCCGCTGCAGCAGCCGGTGCGAGCCGATCACCGAGTGGGTCTCCCATGGGCGACCCTGGTCGAGCGGCCCCATGAACATCTCATAGGTCCGCAGCGTGTCGGCCCCGTACGCGCTGTAGATGTCGTCGGGTGTGACCGCGTTGCGCAGCGACTTGCCCATCTTGCCGAAGTGACGGGAGACCTCGTCGTCGCCCCAGAAGAACCTGCCGTCGCGCTCGACCACCTCGGATGCCTCGACGTACACGCCTCGGCTGTCCTGGTACGCGGCCGCCTGGATGTAGCCCTGGTTGTACAGCCGGCCGAACGGCTCGGGCCCGCTGACGTGACCGAGGTCGTACAGCACCTTGTGCCAGAAGCGCGCATACAGCAGGTGCAGCACGGCATGCTCCACGCCGCCGACGTACAGGTCGACGCCCCCGACCCCGCCGTCGGGGTCAGCCATCCAGAACCGTTCCACCTCGGGATCCACCAGGGCGTCGTCGTTGGTCGGGTCGAGGTAGCGCAGGTAGTACCAGCACGATCCGGCCCACTGGGGCATCGTGCTCAGCTCGCGGCGGTAGGCGCGCTCGCCGTCGCCCAGGTCGTAGGTGGCAGTGGCCCACTCGGTGGCGCGGCCGAGCGGCGGCTCAGGCTCCGACGACTCGTCCAGCGCACGGGGCGCCCAGTCGATCAGCTCGGGCAGCTCCACGGGCAATTCGGCCTCGGGCACGGCCAGGGGCAATCCCGTCTCGTCGAACACGATCGGGAACGGCTCGCCCCAGTAGCGCTGCCGGCTGAACAGCCAGTCCCGCAGCTTGTAGGTGACCGTGCGGCGACCGCAGCCCCGCTCCTCCAGCCAGCCGCAGATGGCGTCGATGGCCTCGGCCTTTTCCAAGCCGTTCAGGAAATCGCTGTTGATGGCCGGCCCGGGACCGTCGTAGGCCTCGCCGTCGAAGTCTGGCGGCGGCTGCACCGTGCGCATGATCGGCAGCCCGAACCGGACGGAGAAGTCCCAGTCACGCTGGTCCTCCCCCGGCACCGACATGACCGCTCCCGTGCCATAGTCGATCAGCACGTAGTCGGCGACGAACACGGGCACCGGCTCGCCGGTGGTGGGCACACGGCAGTTCACGCCGAGCCACACGCCGGTCTTGTCACGCTCGGTCTGGCGCTGCAAGTCGGTCATCGCTGCAGCCTGCGCCCGGTACTCGTCGAGAGCCTCGCGAGGCGTGGCGGCGCCCCCGGTCCAGCGCGGATCGGTACCGGCCGGCCACTCGTCGGCGACCAGCCCGTCGACGAGCGGGTGCTCGGGTGCCAGCAGCATGGCCGTGGTGCCGTAGATCGTGTCGGGACGGGTGGTGAACACCTCGATGGCTGGGCCGGACTCGCCGGGCTCGCCGGATTCGCCCGGCTCGGCCCCGGTCGCGAAGCTGATGTAGGCGCCCTCGCTTCGGCCGATCCAGTTGCGCTGCATGATCTTGACGCTCTCGAACCAGTCCACCCGGTCGAGATCGGCCAGCAGCCGGTCCGCGTAGGACGTGATGCGCATCATCCACTGCTTCATCGGGCGGCGGAAGACCGGATGGTTGCCCCGGTCAGACCGCCCCTCGTTGGTGACCTCCTCGTTGGCCAGCACCGTTCCCAGCGCCGGGCACCAGTTGACCGGCGCCTCGCCCAAGTAGGCCAAGCGGTGCTCGTCCAGCTCGATACGCCGCTCCACGTCGGTCATCTCGGCCCAGGCGGCGCCGCTGGAGGTCGACTTCTGCCCGGTCTCGAACAGCTCGATCAACTCTGCGATGGGACGGGCCCGCTGCGCGTCGGCGTCGTACCAGGAATTGAAGATCTGCAGGAAGATCCACTGCGTCCAGCGGTAGTACTCGACGTCGGTGGTCGCCAGCGATCGCTGGTCGTCGTGCCCGAGCCCGAGCCGGGCCAGCTGGCGCGACATGTTGGCGATGTTCCGCTCGGTGTTGACGCGGGGGTGCTCACCGGTCTGGCGGGCATGCTCCTCGGCAGGCAGGCCGAATGCGTCATAGCCCATCGGGTGCAGCACCACGTAGCCGCACATGCGCTTGAAACGTGCATACACGTCGGTGCCGATGTAGCCCAGAGGGTGCCCCACGTGCAGCCCCGAACCCGACGGGTACGGGAACATGTCCATGATGAAGAGCTTTTTCTGCTGAACCGGCGACCCGCTGAGCTGCGGCCCTCGTGGGGCCGAAGCCAGTGGATTCAGCGGCGTGCGGTACGTGCCGTCGGCCCGCCACCGCTCCTGCCAGCGCAGCTCGATTTCGTTCGCCATCTCGGCGTTGTAGCGGTAGAGCGGGATACCGGCTTGGTCAGAGGTTCCAGTTGCCATCACGCCAGCATGTGGGATTGCAACATGCTCCGAAGAGCAAGACCGTATTTCTGGCGCATTCATCAGCAAGCAGGCATCGGACTGAGCCAAATGCCCCTATCACGCGCATCAAGTTGCAACATTAGATTCAGCATGCAAACAGGTCTGAACATGACTATGCCCATGGCGCAAAAAACTGTGAGATATCTCGCCAAGGCTATGGACTTCCATCTTGAAATCTTTGCCTGCCACGCCTCGCGCATGACACACTCTTAATCGGAAACAGAATTCCTGATATGGTCGGGCGAAGAGAAATTCCTGCCGAATCAAATCGACATAGATGTTCTGCGAACGCTCCCGCCAGTAGGCTTCCGAGAACCATTCCGACCACGGGCACAACCGACTCAGCGGTCCCTGCATTCTCCGCTACGATTGTAGCTGCACTAGCAACCGCGTAAAGAAGTGCGACTGCGCGGCCTACCTTTGCAGCAGGATCTGTCGGGTCAAGGACTAGCACACTCAAGGTCTCCCAAATCTGCTGCCGCGACGCCCAAACTGGCCAATGCCCGCTATTGACAGGTGACCCCCGCCTCCCGGGTGTAATGGCCAGGGTCAACACCGGGGACAATACCTCTGAAAGTCCAAGTAAAGCCGACCTTAATCTTCAGGCACTGGCCGTATGATTCGGCAGATGCAGCCCAAATTCCAAGGTAGCCAGAATACGCAGCAATCAGCTGGCTTATCCCCGTAGGAATGCTGGCAAGGACTATGGATGTAGAAATGGTCCCAGCAGCGATGGCGCTGGTTTCGTGACTAGAGAAATAGACCGTACCGGTGATGCGCCCCCACTTAAACCGAGGATCAGCGACCACGGGGTACTCAAAGTGAGACCCGTGGGCTATTTCAAGTAGCAGCGTATTGCCGTCTACCGAGTACTTCACAGGCACTTCGGAACCTTGTGCGTCATAGGCCCACGGAGGATCAATCTGCGCAAAAACTATGCCACTGTCATCGCGAATATCGATTCCACCGTCCGTGCGCTCAACTAGAGAGAACCTTACGTTCGCTTCAAGGCTATAACGCAACTGCTTGGCACCATTTGAGTTTTCGATCACGGCGAGCACACGTGCTGTCGCATCGTTGAGAATATCAACTGCAACATGAGTCGCGGGCCGCACAGCGGAATACACTGCACGACCTGACGGAGACAAGGTGGCGGCACGTTCAGTCCCCGGCAGGCCGACTCGAACATTCAGGCCGCCGGGTGCAGTCATGGAAACCTGTTGAGAGCTATGTGACGGCGCTTCGATCATCGCTCCAGATGCTGAAGTGAAACCGGCTAGGCTGCTACCATTCTCGAATTGTGTCACCAGATCTGTGTGGTCAACCAGTGACGAGACCACAAGTGGCTTCAAGTTAGGTTGTGCTCGAATGAGTTGATCGATGGCGTCGTCAACATAGTCCGATGCCGTCGTTTGAGTTACATCCTGTTCCTGCGCCGCATTTCCCGCGAGCGCACCGCGACCTTCCTCAGTCTCAGGAAGACCATCGGTACCGGGAACGCCATCTTGGTCTGGCTTACTAATGTCAATTTCCGAGTCCTCAGGCTCCAACGAACCTTCTGTGCCATCAGAAGAAGGCGCATTCGAACCTATTTCGTCCTTCGCCAGCGCAGGCTCAGCACCCGCCGGATCGTGCCATAGAAGCACCGCCATAAGTGCCCACACGAGCAGTGCAACCCCACGTCGTTCGTGAATTGACATTCCAACCTTCCCGAATCGATGAAGAATCCTCGCTGCTAACATTCCATTTGATGGCAATTTGCTCCTCAAATGGCGTCAGGCAGTGTAGTGCTAGAATAGCGCTAGACAAGTGCACCTTCGAGACTGTCAGCGGCGAGGACTGGGAGGCCGCGGCCGAGGGCGCGCTGCGGGGCGAGCCGCTGTCGTCGCTCCACACGACGCTGCTCGACGGCGTCGAGATCGCCCCACTATACACCGCGCATCGCCACGGCACCGAGGCTAACCCGTCGGGTTTGCCCGGCAGTGCACCATTCACCCGCGGCGCCACCGCCGCGAGCGGCGCACAGGGCTGGCAAGTGCGCCAGATCCACGACGCGCGACTTGTGAGCACCCCAGACGCCGTCGCCGTGGACACGACGTCGGGCGTGGATGCCGTCACTGTCGCCCGGGGCTGGGACGCCGACGGTGATGCCGCCGCACTCGCCGCAGGCATCGGCGATGCCGCCGGTGCCGGCGTGACGATCCACCTGCAGTCCGGCGCATCGCCTGCGCACGCCGCGGCACTGCTGGATGTCTTCGACCGCCACGGTGTGGACCTCGCTGGCCTGAACTCCTGGCTCGGTCTCGACCCGATCGCGGCGGCCGCCAGCGGTTGGCACTGGGCCGACTTGAGCAGCTGCTCCACGCTCGTCTCCTCGATGTGCGCCACAGCGCGCAGCGCCGCCGAGATCGCACAGCGCTCGCCTGCTGCCGTGCCGCTGGAGGCTGACGGGTCGGTCTTCGCCGATGCCGGCGCCAGCGACGCCACCGAGCTGGCTGCGATGCTCGCGACCGGGGTGGCGTGGCTGCGGGCGATCTGCGACAACGCCGACGGACCAGGACTCGACCCGGATGCGGCGGCTCGCCTGCTGGGCTTCACGTTGTCCGCCGGGCCCGACGCCTTCATGGTCACCGCCAAATGCCGGGCGCTGCGAATGTGCTGGACCCGTGTGCTGGGCGCCTGCGGGGTCGACGGAGCCGGCGGCGAGGGGCCGTCGATGCGGATCCACGCAGTCACCACGACGGCCATGCTGAGCGCTGTCGACCCGTGGGTGAACATACTGCGCGCCACCACGGCGTCGTTCGGTGCCGCGAACGGAGGCGTCGACGCCATCACCGTCCGACCCTTTGACACCGTCAGCGCCGGTCAGGCATCGAGCGGCCTGGGATGGCGCGTCGCTGCCAACACGCAGCTGATCCTTCGCCACGAGAGCCGCATCGGATCGGTCATTGATCCCGCCGGGGGAAGCTGGTACCTCGAAGACCTCACGCGCAAGCTGGCGCAGACGGCCTGGGACCGCTTTCGCGAGATCGAAGCCACCGGTGGCATCTGCGCTGCGATTGCCGGCGGCGAGCTAGAGGCATCGATCGCCACCGAACGAGCGCAGCGTAAGGAGCAGATCGCGGCGGGCGAGCACGTGCTCGTCGGAGTCACCGACTTCGTGGACTCGCAGGCTGCGCAGGCCTCGGGGGCGAGCGCCGCCGCTGGCGAGCCGGCCGGCACGCCTGCGGTCGGACTAGGCGTGCACCGCTGGGCAGCGCCGTATGAGGCTGAGCCGGCGGGCGAAGCCGTGACGGGAGCGGCAGGGTCATGAGCGTCATCGGTAACTTCTCAAACGTCCAGCTTGACGACACCGGGCCTGTGCACGGGAGCCCGAACGGCGCGAACAGCCCTGGATCATCGGCACCATCTGAATCGTCGGCACGAGCGGAGTGGGCAGAGCGGTTCGCCTCCGAAACCGGGCGTTCTCCCTCGCCCAGCACCACTCCCGAAGGCATCGACATCGCGCCGCTCTACACCGCCGCCGACGTCGCCGACCTGTACGACGGCGGGCCAAGCACCAGCGGGAATGGCTCCGGAGGGCGCACGTATCTCGACGGCTACCCCGGTTTCGCCCCGTACCTGCGGGGTCCGTACCCCACCATGTACACGAACCAGCCGTGGACCATCCGCCAGTACGCCGGCTTCTCCACCGCCGAGGATTCCAACGCGTTCTACCGGCGCAACCTGGCAGCGGGACAGCGCGGCCTGTCGGTTGCCTTTGATCTCGCAACCCACCGGGGCTACGACTCGGACCATCCCAGGGTGAGCTCGGACGTCGGCATGGCAGGCGTCGCCATCGACTCGATCCTGGACATGCGCACGCTGTTCGACGGCATCCCGCTCGACCGCATGAGCGTGTCGATGACCATGAACGGGGCGGTGCTGCCCATCTTGGCGCTCTACGTCGTCGCGGCCGAGGAGCAGGGCGTCGCTCCGGCCCAGCTGACCGGGACCATCCAGAACGACATCCTCAAGGAGTTCATGGTCCGCAACACCTACATCTACCCGCCCCAGCCCTCCATGCGGATCATCAGCGACATCTTCGAGTTCACCTCGAAAGAGATGCCGCGCTTCAACTCGATCTCCATATCCGGGTATCACATGCAGGAAGCCGGTGCGACTGCCGACCTGGAGCTGGGCTACACGCTCGCTGACGGCCTGGAGTACCTGCGCTGCGGCATCGGCGCCGGCATGGGCATCGACGACTTCGCGCCGCGTCTGAGCTTCTTCTGGGGCATCGGGATGGACTTCTTCATGGAGGTCGCCAAGCTGCGGGCCGCCCGGCTGTTGTGGTCCCAGCTGGTTGCTTCCTTCGAACCCGAGAATCCACGGTCGCTGTCGCTGCGCACGCACTGCCAGACCTCGGGCTGGTCGCTCACTGCCCAGGACCCGTACAACAACGTGGTGCGCACCTGCATCGAGGCCATGGCCGCCGTCGACGGCCACACCCAGAGCCTGCACACCAATGCCTTCGACGAGGCGCTGGCCTTGCCGAGCGAATTCAGCGCCCGCATCGCCCGAAACACCCAGCTGTTCCTGCAGCACGAAGCGGGCGCCACCCGGGTGATCGACCCCTGGGGCGGCAGCTACTACGTGGAGCGGCTCACCGCTGAACTGGCGAAACGGGCCTCCGCCCACATCGACGAGGTCGAGAAGCTCGGCGGCATGGCCCGCGCCATCGAGGCCGGCATTCCCAAGATGCGCATCGAGGAAGCCGCTGCCCGTACCCAGGCCCGCATCGAGACCGGGCAACGCACGGTTGTCGGGGTCAACCGCTACCGGTCTGAGCTGGACACTGAGGTCGACATCCTGCGCGTCGACAACGCCGAGGTGCGCGCCGCCCAGCTGGCCAAGCTGGACCGCCTGCGCAGCGAGCGCGACGCCGATGCAGTCCGCCGCTCGCTGGACGCGCTGCGTGAGGTGGCCCGCAGCGGTGAGGGCAACCTGCTGGCCGCATCCGTCGACGCGGCGCGCTGCCATGCCACCGTGGGAGAGATCAGCGCGGCGATGGAGGACGCCTTCGGGCGGCATACCGCCCAGATACGCACCATCAGCGGCGTGTACGGGAGCGAGATGGCAAGCGACAGTTCCCAAGACCACAACGCCGCCGCAGGCGACGGCAGCACCAGTGCGGTGGCGGCCACCGTTGATGCGGTGCGCAGCCGGGTCGCTGCTTTCGGTGAACAGACCGGGCGGCGCCCACGCATCCTCATCGCGAAGATGGGCCAGGACGGCCATGACCGGGGCCAGAAAGTGGTTGCCACGGCCTATGCGGATCTCGGTTTCGATGTCGACATCGGCCCGCTGTTCAGCACGCCCGCCGAGACGGCTCGTCAAGCCGTCGAGAACGACGTCCACGTGGTGGGTGCATCATCGCTGGCGGCAGGGCACCTCACGCTCGTGCCGGAACTGCGTGAAGCGCTCACCGAACTGGGTCGGCCCGACATCCTGATCGTCGTCGGCGGCGTCATCCCGCCGCAGGATTTCGACGGGTTGCGAGCTGCAGGTGCCGCCGCGATCTACCCGCCCGGCACGGTCATCGCCGAAGCCGCCGCCGAGATGCTGGACCTGCTCGAAGCCGGCTGATCACCCCGGCCGGACGACTCGGCCGGCCGGGTCAGCGGTGGCGGCCGCCGACGTTTCGGATCTTCTTCTTGGCGCGTGCGCCCCGGTAGGCGGCACTTGAGGCTGCCCGCATGCCGCGTGGAGCCGCGGCGAGCCGCCCGTCGGCGTCATCGAGATGGCGGTGGTAGCGGCGATGCACCCACAGCCGCTCGCTGCCGACCTCGATCTGACCCCATGCCGAACCCTGCACATTGAAGGGCTCGCGGCGCTCGACGCGGTCCAGCCGTTCGACGGGCTTGGCCGGCCGCAGTGCCCTGGTGCGCATCACCACGATGTCGGAATCGGTGAACGCCAGCAGCCGGTAACGGGACAAGCTGAGCACCGCGACGATCGCGAACACCGTCGTGGAGATCAGGCTGATCTGCAGCCACGGGAGGTTGACCGTGAGCACGATGCCCGCCAACGCGCAGACGCCGATGACGAGCAGGGTGAACGGGTGCATCCCTCCCTGCGCGGGCACGAGCGCGTGCAGGTGGTCGCCCTGGTTCAAGAACTGCTCCGCGGGGTGGGAGCGGTCCCCTGTGCGCATCCGTCTCAGCAAACCCACCCGCACATTGTGCCCGAAGTGCCGGTCCTCCCAGACAGGCCGTCGCCACGGCGCCCGGTACCTTGCTGAGCGTGGCCCAGGTAGATGTCGCTGAACTTGCCGCCGGGGTGCGAGCGTGTGACCGCGCTGCCATCGGCCGGGCGATCACGCTGGTCGAGTCCCGGCTGGCTGATGATGCCGAACCGGCCCAGCAATTGCTCGCGGCGTTGCTGGCCGACACCGGCGGCGCGCACCGAGTCGGCATCACCGGCGTTCCCGGAGTGGGCAAGAGCACCCTCATCGAGACGCTCGGCACGATGCTCACCGGGCAGGGCCACCGGGTCGCCGTGCTCGCCGTCGATCCCACCTCAGCGCTTCACGGCGGCTCCATCCTGGGCGACAAGACCCGGATGACCGCGCTGGCCAACGACGCCGCGGCCTTCGTGCGCCCGTCGCCGGCCGCTGGACAGCTCGGCGGGGTGACGCGAGTCACCCGCGAGACGATCCTGGTGCTGGAAGCCGCCGGGTTCGACGTTGTGCTGGTGGAAACCGTGGGCGTCGGCCAGTCTGAGACTGCCGTAGCCGACATGGTGGATTTCTTCGTGGTGCTGATGCTGGCGGGCGCCGGCGACGACCTGCAGGGCATCAAGAAGGGCATCCTCGAGATCGCCGATCTGATCGCGGTCAACAAGGCCGACGGTGACAACGTCGAGCGGGCCGGCAATGCGGCTCGCGACTACCAGCTCGCGTTGCACATGACCCAGCCGGCCTCGCCGACGTGGACTCCCCCGGTGATCACCTGCTCGGGCCTGACCGCCGACGGCCTCGACGCCCTGTGGGGCCACGTCACCGAGCACCGCCGGCTCATGACGGCATCGGGCGAGCTGGCGGCCCGCCGGGCGGACCAGCGGGTGCGCTGGATGCGCGCGATGCTCACTGAGCGCATGCGCTCACGTCTGGCAACGCGCGCCCGAGACCTGCTCGCCGAGCTCGAAATAGAGGTGCGATCCGACCGGCTGACGCCAACGGCTGCAGTCGACCGCCTGATGGCAGCCTTCGACGCCTCGACGGACGCCTAGCTCAGAACTCCTCGTCGAAGGCGACCTCGCCTAGAACTCCTCGTCGAAGGCGACCTCGCCTTCGATGCCCACTTGGTAGCTGGCGACGGTGCGCTCGAAGAAGTTCGTGAGCTCCTGCACGTCCTGCAGTTCCATGAACGAGAAGGGGTTTTTGGAGCCGAAGTTCTTCGGCAGCCCGAGCTGAGCCAACCGCTGGTCGGCCACGAACTCCAAGTAGGACCGGGTGTCGGCAACGGACATGCCCGCCACGCCGCCCGACAGCACGTCGCGCGCGAACTGCGTCTCGACGTCGACCGCTTCTACGATCATCTCGCTGATCCGGTCGGCGAGGTCCTGATCGAAGAGGTCAGGCTCTTCAGCACGGATCGTGCGCACCACCTCGAACGCGAAGTTCATGTGCGCCGACTCGTCACGGAAGACCCAGTTCGTGCCAGCCGCGAGGCCGTTCAGCAACCCCTTCGACCGCAGGAAGTACACGTAGGCGAACGCAGCGAAGAAGAACAGCCCCTCGATGCACGCTGCGAAGCAGATGAGATTCAGCAGGAACGCCTTGCGGTGCTCGGTGGTGGAGAGCTGATCCAGCGCCCACACGCTGTCCATCCAGCGGAAGCAGAAATCAGCCTTGGCCGCAATGGAAGGAATGTTCTCGATGGCCGAGAATGCCGCCGCCCGTTCGTCGAGGTCGGGGATGTAGTGGTCCAGCAGCGTCAGGTAGAACTGCACGTGCAGCGCTTCCTCGTACAGCTGCCGGCTCAGGTACATGCGAGCCTCGGGGCTGTTGATGTGCTGGTAGAGGTTCAGCACCAGGTTGTTGGCGACGATCGAGTCGCCGGTGGCGAAGAACGCCACGAGCCGGTTGATGAGGTGCCGCTCGGCGGGCGCCAGCTTGCGATTGAGATCGACGATGTCGTCGGAGAAGTCGATCTCCTCGACCGTCCACGTGTTGCGGATGGCATCGCGGTACATGTCGAAGAACTGCGGGTACCGCATCGGGCGCAATGTCAGCTCGAAACCCGGATCCAGGATGTTGCCGCGCTTGGTCGCTCCGTCCCCGATGGGGTCGGCTGGTGGTGCCCCATCGGGGACCGGGTCACTGAGGAGGGGGGTGAATTCAGGTTCTGGCTGGACGAGTGCCATGAGGATCCTCTGTCGTTCGTGGGCCTCTTGGTGTTCGGCGAAGGCTCAGTCGCAGGCTTCGCAGGTCTCGGGGTTCTCGAGCGAGCACGCGACCGCGTCGGCAGCCGCTGCGTCCGCCATGGCCGCAACCGTCGCCTCGCGCTGCGGCTGGGCCGAAGCGGGCGCCGAGTCGGTCGTGGTTTGGTTGATGCGGGTGGCCGGACGGGAACGCAGGTAGTAGGTGGTCTTGAGACCTGATTTCCACGCGTGCATGTACATCGAGGAGAGCTTCCCGATGTTGGGACTCTCCATGAACAGGTTCAGCGATTGGCTCTGGTCGATGAAGGCGCCGCGTGCTGCGGCCATGTCGATGAGTGCCCGCTGGGGCAGCTCCCACGCCGTGCGGTACACCGAGCGGAGGTCGTCGGGGATCTCCGCGATGGCCTGCACCGAACCCTCGGCCATCTTGATCTTGTTGGCCATCGCCTCGTTCCACAGTCCGCGCTGCTGCAGCTCTCGCACCAGGTAGCGGTTGATCTGCATGAACTCGCCCGAAAGCGTCTCTCGCTTGAACAGGTTGGAGACTTGCGGCTCGATGCACTCGTAGCAGCCCGCGATGGACGCAATCGTGGCGGTGGGCGCTACGGCCACCAGCAGCGAGTTGCGCAGTCCGTGCTGGCCGATCCGCTCCCGCAGTTCGGCCCAGCGTGCCGGATCGGCGGGCTCGACGTCCCACAGGTCGAACTGCAGCTCTCCCGCGGCGGCACGCGTCTCGCTGAACGCCCCGTGCGGCCCGTGCTGACGAGCCAGCTCGCAGCTCGACCAGACCGCCCAGTAGTAGATCTCCTCGGCGATCCGGGCAGCGATATCGACAGCCTCCGGTGAGTCGAACGCCAGATTGAGCTGGAAGAACACGTCCTGCAGGCCCATGACGCCGAGCCCGACAGGACGCCAGCGCTCGTTCGATCGAGCGGCCTCGGGCGTCGGGTAGAAGTTGATGTCGATGACGCGGTCCAGATAGGGCACCGCCCGGCGCACCACCTCCCCGAGCGCCTCGTAATCGACGGCGCCATCACGCACGAACTTGGCGAGATTCACCGAGCCGAGATTGCAGACCGCCGTCTCGGCGTTGCTGGTGACCTCGAGGATCTCCGTGCACAGGTTCGACAGGTGGATGACGTTGCCCGGCTCGCCGGTCTGGTTGGACTTGGCATTCGATGCGTCCTTGAAGGTCATCCAGCCGTTGCCGGTCTGGGCCAGCGTTCGCATCATGCGGCTGTACAGCTCTCGGGCCGACACCTGCCGCTCGTACAGGCCCCCAGCTTCGGCCTCGCGGTACGCATCGGTGAACTCGTCGCCGTACAGGTCGGTGAGATGCGGCACGGCCTTGGGGTCGAACAGCGACCACTGCCAGTCGTTCTCGACCCGGCGCATGAACTCGTCGGGCACCCAGTTCGCCAGGTTCAGGTTGTGGGTGCGCCGGGCATGGTCGCCGGTGGAGTCCTTCAGCTCCAGGAACTCCTCGATATCGGCGTGCCACGACTCGAGATACACGCACGCGGCACCCTTGCGCCGGCCGCCCTGGTTCACCGCCGCAACCGACGAGTCGAGCGTCTTGAGCCACGGCACGATGCCGTTCGACAGTCCGTTGGTGCCGCTGATCAGCGAGCCGCGCGACCGCACCCGGTGCCAGCCCACGCCGATGCCGCCGGCGAACTTCGACAGCTTGGCGATGTCGGAATAGCGGTCGTAGATGCCTTCGAGCGAATCGGTCGGGCTGTCGAGCAGGTAGCACGACGACATCTGCGGATGCGCCGTGCCCGAGTTGAACAGCGTGGGCGACGACGGCAGGTAGCGCAGGCTGGAGATGAGCTCGTAGAACGAAATGGCCTCTTCAGCGGTCTGCGACAGACCGCAGGCGACCCGCATCAGAAAGTACTGCGGGTTCTCGATGACCGTCCGACGCTGGGGATGGCACAGCAGGTAGCGGTCATACACCGTGCGGAGCCCGAAGAACTCGAAGTCGCCGTTGCGCTCCGCCATGACGGCATCGTTGAGCTTGCGGGCATTCGCAGTGACGAACGCCACCACATCGGCATGGATGAGCCCGCACTCGCCGCCTTCGGAGATGGACTGGCTGAACGAGTAGATGTTCTGGTTCTGGACTTCCTTGTCGATGTAGGTGGCCAGCAAGCGGGCGGCCAGCTTCGAGTAATTGGGCTCCTCGGAGATGAGCGCCGCGGCGGTGCGAATCGACAGCTCGTCGAGCTCGGTGGTGGTGGCGCCGTCATGGAGGCCTGAGATGGTGCGCGTCGCGACCCGCATGGGGTCGACGCCGGCCAGCTCGGTCGCGCAGCGCTCGACGGCGCGCACGATCTTGTTGACATCGACGGCCTGCATGGAGCCGTCACGCTTCTGCACGCGCATGCCGGGGGTGTCGGCTCCGTCAGCGTGATGCGCAACGTCGGCAGCAGATGCCTCGGTGACGCTCATCTGCCTGTGCCCTGGAATGGACAGGCACCGAGATGCGCTGTGCGACGTGTGATGATCATGCCGGTCTCCGTCCCTCTCATCCCGCCGGATGCAGCGCCGTGTCGAGTGCTGGGGGCCACGGCCGCTGCGTGAATCACACTGTTGTAGTTACACAGGTGTGAGGAACAGTTATAGCGCGCCCGGATCGATGCGGCGCGCCTTGGTTCGATCCCGTGTCAACTAGGCGGATAGGAGACCTCTGCCGGCGCGGCACCGCGCGGTCTGCCCGCGCCCGTGCTGCACCGCCGGTCTTGTTTCCCCGCGGAGATGACACACTGCACGAGTGTCGAATTCCCCCAATCGCATAGTCATCGTCGGTGCCTCGCTGGCGGGTGCACGTGCTGCGCACAGCGTGCGCGCCGCGGGCCACGACGGGCCGCTGACGCTCATCGGCGCCGAGCCGCATCTCCCCTACGACCGGCCCCCGCTGTCGAAGGAATTCCTGACCGGCGACAACGACCCCAGCTCGCTGGCCCTCGACCCAGATGGCGCCTACGACGAGCTCGACGTGGAGGTCATGCTCAGCACCCATGCCGTGGGACTCGACCCGGCGGCACGCACCGTCGCCGTAGCCCCGGCGGCGGGCGGGAATGCCGAGACTGTGCCATTCGACGGCCTGGTCATCGCGACCGGCGCTGCGGCCCGATCGCTGGGTGGCACTGAGGGTGTCAGGGGCGTCCACACGCTGCGAACGCTCGACGACGCGGCGGCCATCCGAAAAGGCCTCGTCGCGGGCGCACGAGTGGCCGTAGTCGGCGGCGGCTTCATCGGCTCCGAAGTAGCGGCCTCAGCCAAGGCCCGGGGCTGTGAGGTCACCGTGATCGAGGCCGCCAGCGCTCCGCTGGTGCGCGGGCTGGGCGCAGAGATGGGCGCCCGCGTCGGCGCGCTGCACGGCGAGCACGGCGTTGAGCTGCGACTCGGCGTGGGCGTGGACGGCGTACTGGGAACCGACCGGGCCGAAGCGATTGCCATGGCAGACGGCAGCCGGGTCCCCGCCGACTTGGTGGTGGTGGGCATCGGGGTCGTGCCGAACACAGCATGGCTGGAAGGCTCGGGACTGCAGATCGACAACGGCGTGGTCTGCGATGAGACGCTGTGCTGCGGGCCCCCGGGCATCTATGCCGTCGGCGATGTCGCGCGTGCCCCCAATGGCTGGCTGGGACCGCTAGGGATGCCTGAGCCGATTCGGGTAGAGCACTGGACTGCAGCAGTCGAGCACGGCATGGCGGTGGGCCGCAACCTGGTGGCACCCGCAGAGGCTCAGCCCTACAACTCGGTGCCATTTGTCTGGTCGGACCAATATGACGCTCGCATCCAGATCGCCGGGCATCCCGACCCCGGCGACCATGTGGAGGTGCTGGTCGGATCGGCGGAAGGCGGCACGGATGCCGATGCCCCGGATTCAGGCAGGTCGTTCCTGGCCGGTTACCGGCGCAGCGGCCGCCTGAGCGCAGTCATGGCACTCGACGCGATCAGGCCGTTCGTGCGATTCCGCCGTCTCCTGGCGTCACACCCTTCGTGGGACGAGGCGCTGGAGCTGGCGGCTGCTTTGAATTGAGGCGCGCCCGAGCGCGGCCCGGGCTGAACGCCGTGCTCAGGTGACGGTCTGATCCACCTCGTCACGCTCGGCATAGAAGCTCATCAGGCCGGCGATCTCAGCCATCTCGGGGATCGGATCGGGATACGACCACACGATGTCGCCATAGCTCCGACCGTTGACTGCTACTGACCAGTAGCTGGCATCGCCCTTCCACGGTCAATGAGTGGACAAGACGGTCGGGTGCAGCAGATCCATCTTCACGTCGGAGATGGGCAGGTAGTGGCGCGGCGGCAGCCGGCCCTCGGTCAGCACCAGCGCCGCAGTCGAATCTGCCACGACCACGCCGTCCACCCGGACGGTGACCCGCCCGGGCTCTGGCACGATGGCAATCTCGGGCTTGCGAGGTTCTGTCGCCGTCTCGCTCATCAGCGCTTCCTTTCGCCGACAGCGCGCTGCTGTCAGCAACATCTTGGCACCGCAACGAGAGCACGTCGGGCGCCCTGATCAACGCCGCTGTGGTCGGGCTGAGAGGATTTGAACCTCCGACCCCTGGTCCCCCAGACCAGTGCGCTAACCAGACTGCGCCACAGCCCGTTCAGCCAAGCACGATACCGGCTGATCGCCATCGCGGCGGCGTGGGACTCTCAAGCGAATGCCTCAGCCGACCACGCCGGCGAACCACTGAACCAGCCACACGACGCCCTCGACCGCACGCCAGCCGAGATACACCGTCGCCATGACCACCACCAGCCAGAAATGCCACGGTGCTGTGCTGCGCCGCTGCTGAGCCGGCTGGCTGGCGGGGTTGCGAGGACCTCGCGCTCGGGGGTCAGTCCCAGCGGTCCGCGGTCGGCGGTTGCGCCGAGGCTCGGCACTGCCGATCCTCCGTCTCATCGTCGGCGCACCCGCAGTTTGACTGGGGTCTTGGCCAGACCCAGCTCCTCGCGCAATCGGCGCTCGAGGTATCGCAAGTAGGTGGCCGGAAGTTCACGGTTGGCAAACAGCGTGAACGTCGGCGGCTGCGTTGCGGCCTGTGTTGCGTACAGCACCCGCGCTCCGCCGGGCGCCGGCTGCGCGGACTGTGCGAGCTGGACGATCTCGTTCACCTTGGCTGTCGGCGCTCTCGACTGGTAGGCCTCCATTGCGGCCTCGATCGCCGGTATCAGCCGATGGACTCCCCGACCGGTCAGGGCGCTGATGCGCAGCACCGGCGCTTCGCCCACGAAGTGCAAACGACGCGCGAGATCGCCCAGCACAACTTCGCGGTGCTCAGCGTCGAGCGTCTCCCACTTGTTGAGCAGCACGACGATCGGGCACCCTGCGCCGTCGATGCGCTCAGCGAGACGCTGGTCCTGCGCCGTGACACCCACTGTGGCATCGATGATCAGCAACGCCACGTCACACGCATCGATGGCACGCAGGGCACGCAGGTTGGCGTAGTACTCGGTGTCCGCGTCGACTCGGGCCTTGCGGCGCATGCCTGCGGTGTCGATGAAGCGCACCGGGCCCGCCTCGGTCTCCACCAGGGTGTCGATGGCGTCGCGGGTCGTGCCGGGCCGGTCGTGCACCACGGACCGCTCGTCGCCGATGAGCCTGTTGAACAGTGTCGACTTGCCAACGTTGGGTCGCCCGACGATGGCCACTGCGGGCACGGTCTCCGCCTCCTCGTCGTCGACGTGAGCCTCGCTGCCGCTCGTGGGCTCGTCAGGGCCCGTGGCGCCCCCGTCGGCGTTCGCTGACCGCTCGGGAAGGCCGCCGTGGTGGTCCGGGTCGATCTCGAGCAGATCCAGCACCCGATCGAGCACATCGCCGACGTTGCGGCCATGCAGGGCCGACACGGTCCAGGCCTCGCCGAGGCCCAGGCGGTTGAACTCCCACCGACCGTCATCCCGGGTGCCGCTGTCGGCCTTGTTGGCGACCACCAGCGTCGGCCGGCCGCTGCGCCGCAGCATGGCGGCGATGCGAGCGTCGGGCTCGGTGATGCCGACGGTCACGTCGACCACCAGCAGCAGCACGTCGGCATCGTCCATCGCGCGCTCGCTCTGGGAGGACACCTTGCCGTCGAGCGTGTCGCCGTCCGGCGACCACCCGCCGGTGTCCACCACCACGAAGTGGTGCCCGCGCCAGGCGGCCTCGGCTGCTTTGCGGTCGCGCGTCACACCGGGCTCGGGCGCCACGACGGCCTCACGTCGTCCGACGAGCCGGTTGAACAACGTGGACTTTCCGACGTTTGGTCGACCCACGATGCCGACCACGGGCAGACCGGCACTCATCGGTGGTCGCCAGTCGGGTGCGATGGGGTGCCGCTCGGCGGAGCCGCAGCGGCGTGCGCTGCGGCGGCTGCGTCGAGCAGTTCCCGCAGGGCGCTGCCGTTGGTCGGCACGATCTCGACCGGACGGGGCAGCTCGGCGGGAGTCATGCCGTCGAGGAACCTCCCGCCCGACAAGCAGACATCGGGCAACAGGTAGCGATGCGTGACCGGCTCGGAGGCCAGCGCAGCGGCGACGTCGACACCCGCGAGCAGGCCGGTCACGCCGATGTTGCCCCCGAAGAACCGGTTGGGCACATCGATGACCCGCGCCTGCGGCGCGCCCCCGTTCGGTTCAGACGTGGCACCGGCGTGCCACTGGCTCACCAGCGGCGCCAGCACGGCCGCTCCATAGGTGCCCGTCAGGATCCCGATGGGCCGGCTGGCGGGCTCGCCGTCGGCCGCGCCGATCGTTCGGGACCGGCTCTGAAGAGGTGGCCCCGGCAGCGTCACGGCCACCGGCGTCGGCCCGAGACTGAGCGGCAGCCCGTCGAGATCGATCTCGCCACTGCGGTTTGCGCCATGTCCAGGTGCCCGTACAGCGCGGTAGCCCTGCGCTGGTGCCCCGTCGACCCATGAGAAGAAGCCCGCCGCCGGCGCACGCTGCCTGGTGCCCGCGTCGGCACCGGCGTCACCGCCGCCGAGCCCGGTACCGCCGCCGGGCGACCCCTCGCCGGACGCCCAGAATTCCTGGCAGAACGCGCGCGCCATGCCGATGCCGTCCTCGTGCATCGGGAAGTCGCCGTAGGTGTCAGCAGCGGGAAAGGACCGGCCTGCGAGCAGGTAGTACTCGTCCGCGGCAAACACCAGGCGCCGACCGAGCACATCCAGGAAACGCTCCTGCCACTCCTCGCACAGGTCCACGACCGCCGCAGCTTCCGCCGCGGTGTGCGGGCGCATGGCGGGCTCCCGCTGGTGCGAGCTCACACCGAGCGGCACCACTGCCAGCGTCGACAGCGAAGCGAATCGATCGAGCACGCCTGCCAGCGTGTCAGCCAGCACGGCACCGTCGTTCACGCCGGGACACACCACCACCTGCCCGTGCACATCGATGCCCCCCTCGAGCAGGGCGCTCAGCCAGCGCAGGCTCGTCGCCCCACGCGGGTTGCGCAGCATCCGCGCCCGCACCTGCGGATCGGTGGCATGGATCGACACGTACAGCGGCGACAGACGCTCGTCCAGCACCCGCTCGAGATCCAATTCGGTGAAGCGCGTGAGGGTCGTGAAGTTCCCATACAGGAACGACAGCCGGTAGTCGTCGTCCTTGAGATAGAGGCTCCGGCGCAGCCCCGGCGGCAACTGGTAGATGAAGCAGAACTCGCAGTGGTTGTCGCAGGTCTGCACACGGTCGAAGATTGCTGCGTTCACTTCGGCCCCGAGCGGGACGCCGGCGTCCTTGGGCACGTCGATGACGATCTCGTGCCCGTCACGCAGCACCGCCAAGGTTGGATCTGCCTCGTCCAGCAGCAGCTGCCACGCAATCACGTCGGTCGGGGTGACGCCGGAGATCGACATCACCTCGTCACCCGCCGACAGCCCGGCGATCTCAGCCGCCGATCCGGGCTCTACCGCCATCACAACCGGCCGGTGGTTGGAGGCCGCGCGGGCTGGCCCACGTCCTCGTTGCTCGGCCATCATTTCCCGTTCTTGTTCGCTGCGCCCGCGGGCCGCTCGGGCCACGGCTTCGACGTTCGGCTCAGCCTCATGGTTCAGGATAGGAACCTCTCACGCCGTCGGTAGCGTCACTGCCGTGGCTGTAGACCAGGTGCTTCTGGCAGCGCCTCGCGGCTTCTGCGCCGGCGTCGAGATGGCCATCAAGGCCCTGGCGTGGCTCGTCAGATCGTTCCCGCCGCCGGTGTACTGCTACCACGAGATCGTCCACAACCGCCTGGTAGTAGACCGCTTCGAGCGGCTCGGCGTGGTGTTCGTCGACGATGTCGCCGATGTGCCGGTCGGCCGGCCGCTCATGCTGTCTGCGCACGGCTCGGCGCCCGAGGTCGTAGCCGAGGCTCGCCGGCGCGGCGGCTACGTGGTGGATGCGGTCTGCCCGCTGGTCACCAAGGTGCACCACGAAGTCCGTGTGCGCTCCGCCAAGGGCTACCAGGTGGTCTACGTGGGGCACGAAGGCCACGACGAAGCCGTCGGGACGATGGCGGTGGCCCCCGACGCCATCTCGCTGGTGTCGGAGCCAGCCGACCTCGACACGCTCGACGACGCCGGCGCGCCAGTGGCGGTGCTGGCACAGACCACGCTCAGCCATCGAGACTGGATCGATGTGGCCGACGCCGCCAAGGCACGCTTCGGTGACGTATGGATGGCGGGGCGCTCTGACCTCTGCTTTGCCACCACCAACCGCCAGAGTGCCCTGGAGCGGATCGCGCCCGACTGCGACGCTGTGGTGGTCATCGGGTCAGCCAACTCGTCCAACACCATGGCGCTCGCCAAGGTGGCAGTCGAGTCAGGCTGCGAGCGCGTGCTGCGGGTGAACTCTGCCGCTGAGCTGCCGGACGACTTGGAGGGCACCATCGGGGTCACCGCCGGGGCGTCAGCACCCGAGGAACTCGTGGATGCCGTGATCGGGCGGCTGACGCCGGCTCGGGGCACCACCCAGGTCACCATCACCGATGAGGACGAGTACTTCCCGCCACCGCGCGAACTGCGAGACCTGCTCAGCGCCATGGAGGCAGCGGTCCATGCCAGCCTCTCCGTGCCCCCGAGCGCGCAGGTCAGCGCAGCCGACCGCACCACGGCCGCCAGCGACGTGCTGGCCGCACTTGCCGGCACCGCTGCCTGAACTCGTCGCTCAGCCGCGCCGGCTCACGAGACGTTGGGGGTGCCGACCTCGGCTTGGGCCTGATCGAACAGCTCCTGAATGCGCTCGCGGAGTTCCTCGGTGAGCTCACGTATCGCCCGCCGTGACACGCGGCCGCTCGGGCCGAGCGGCGGAGGGTCCATCGGCTCGCCGATGATGAACTTGATTCGCCGGGGGTACATGAACTTGGCGCCGCGGGGCATGGCTGCCGCGGTCCCGCCGATGCCGACGGGCACGATCGGGACCTGCGCCCGCGCTGCGAGGTACACCGGGCCGTCCATCAGCGGCAGCACACGCGGGCCGTCCTTGCGCTCGCCCTCGCCGAACATCACCACCGGGCCGTCGCCGTGGGTCAGGGCATCCAGCGCGGTCCGCAGCGCAGCCCGATCAGGTGCGTCACGATTCACCGGGAAGCAGCCGATCGTTGTGAACAGCCAGCCCGCGAAGCGGTACTTCCACATCGAGTCCTTGCCCATCACCCGCATCCGCGCAGGGATCGCGGCGTGGATCGGCGTGTCGATGTAGCTGCGATGGTTGGGCACCCACACGCACGGGCCGTCGGGCAGGTTCGCCAGACCGTCGACCGAGATGCGGTTCCACGCCCGGAAGACGCCCCAGATCGCATACTTCATGAGCCTGTAGACGGCCAAGTTGAGCGGACCGTCGCGCAGATCGGTCTCGGGTCCGTCCTCTCTGCTCATCGGCCCTCGAACGGGCTCGGAACGTTGGCATCGCGGAGCCCGACCGCACGGCGGTACAGCGCAGCAATGGTCTCGACAACCTCGTCCTGGGTCAGCTCGCTGGTGTCGACGATGACCGCTCGCGACGCCACACGCAGCGGCGAGTCTGCCCGCCCCGAATCGAGCCGGTCACGCTCGCTCAGCTCCGCAGCGAGCGCTGTCACGGCACCGTCGTCGTTGCTCGCGCCGCCTGCCTCGCCCATCGAGTCGGCCTGCTGGGCGAGGCGGCGGCGGGCGCGCTCGGCAGGTGCTGCGGTGAGGAACACTTTCACGAGCGCGTCGGGGAACACCACGCTGCCGATGTCGCGGCCCTCCATCACTCCCCCGCCCACACGGTTCGCCCAGTCACGCTGGCGTCGGGTCAGCACCCAACGCACCTGCGGGTTGGCTGCCACCACGCTGACACTGCGATCCACTTCTGCGCTGCGGATCGCTGCGGTGGCGTCGGCACCGTCGACGGTCACCTGCTGAGCGTCGCTCACGCTGGAGATCTCGATCTCTGCGTTGCGTGCGATGCTCGCTACCGCCGCGAGGTCGCCGAGATCGACACCGGCCCCCATGGCCGCCCATGCCACCGCCCGGTACATCGCGCCGGTGTCGAGATAGTCCATCTCGAGCTCGCCGGCCACTGCTCGTGCCACGCTGGACTTTCCCGAGGCGGCGGGACCGTCGATGGCGATCACCGGCACCTGCGGCTCGGGGACCGGCTCGGGCGGACTGCGGAGCGTTTCCAACACGTCATAGAAGTCGGGAAATGTCTTGGCGACGCAGTCCGGATCGTCGATGTCGATTCCGGCGACGCGCAGACCCACCAGCGACATCGCCATCGCCATGCGGTGGTCGCCGTGGCAGTCCACCAGGCCCGCCCGGAGCCCGAAGGGATTGGCGCGCACGGTGATGCCGTCGGGCTCGACCTCGGCGTCGACACCGCGTTTGGCCAGCTCGGTCGCCGTGTTGCCGATGCGGTCAGTCTCCTTGCGACGGATGAAGCCGATGCCGCCGATGGAGGTCGTGCCCTCGGCGAACGCAGCCACCGCCGCCAGCGTCTGGGCCGTATCGGAGAAATCTCGCAAGTCGAAGGTGCCTCCGTGCAGTGCACCGCTCAGCGGCGCGCCGACCGCAATCGCATCCTCGCTGAAGGTGACGTCCGCGCCCATCTCGCCGAGCACCTCAGCGAAGCGCACGTCGCCCTGAATGCTGCGGCTGCCAAGCCCTTCGACGCTCACCTTGCCGCCGCACAGCGCCGCCGCGGCCCAGACGTAGCTCGCAGCGGAGGCATCCGGCTCGATCGTGTACTCGGCAGCCTGGTAGTGCCCTTCGGTCACCACGAAACGATCGGCGCTCGGGACGGTCACGATCGCGCCGAAGGCCTCCATGACCGCCACGGTCATGTCGATGTAGGGCCGGCTGACTGCATCGAAATCGGAATCGATCTCTACATGAATGCCGCCGCGCACGGGGCCCGCAAGCAGCAGACCGCTCGCGTACTGGCTGGAAGCATCGGCCCGGATTCGGATATGGCGGAGGATCGCACTCGCATCTTCGAGGGGTGTCGACGACACTTCGATCGGCAGGCAGCCGTGCTCGCCGAGCTCGCGGACCTTGGCGCCCAGCGAGCGCTGCGCCGCGAGCAGGTCGTCCTGCGGGCGCGCCCGCAGCTGAGGATCGCCGTCGAGCAGCCAGCGACCGCCGAGCGCCGCGATGACCGGCAGGATGAAGCGGGCGGTCGTTCCCGACGAGCGCGCATGCACGAGGATCGGCTCGTCTTCGGCGCTGCAGGCATCGTCACGGGCGCGGAAACGCCGACCGCCGATGCCGTCGATGATGAGCCGGCGCTTGCCGCGATTGATGCGCACCACCGCACCGATGGCAGTGGCTGCGTCGATCATGGCCTCGGTGTCGTCGGCAAACAGGACCCCGTCGAGCGTGCTGCGCCCTTCGGCGAGGGCTGCACACAGCACCGCCCGGTTGGTGATGCTCTTGGAACCAGGCAGCAGCGCGGTGCCCGCAGCGCCGTTGGTGAACGGGTCGATGACCCCGATCACCCGTCCGTCGCTCATGCCAGATCGCGCGTCGTGGGGTGATACCCCTGCCCTGCGAGGGCCGCGAGGAAGCGCTGCGCCTCGGTACGCGCCACGACCAGCACCAGCACGCCTTCCGCCCCCTCGGGCGAATGGGCGACTTCGATGTCGGCCACGTTCACGTCGCAGTCGGCGGCCAGCATGGTGATCGCGGCGATCTGGCCCTTGCGATCGGGGATCGGCACCCGCACTTCGAGCAATTCCTGGGGCCGCACATAACGCGACGGCAGGTTGGTACGCGCCCGGCGCGCTTGGGTGAGCACCGAGCGCAGCCCCTCGCGGTCGCCATCGGCGACCACCTCGCGCACCTGGCCCAATCGCTCGGACAGCTCGTCCAGCACGGTCACGATCGCATCGCGATTCTCACCGCAGATGTCCAGCCAGATGCCGGGATGCCCAGCCGCGATCCGCGTCATGTCGCGGAAGCCGCCTGCAGCCATCCGCAGCAGCGGTGAATCGTCGAGCGCTCGGTCGTCGGCGAGGCACATCAGCGAGGCAGCGGCCAGATGCGGCACATGGCTGACCACCGCCACCAGCGCGTCGTGGCGCCCGGGCGTCATCGTCACGACGTCGGACCCGATGCCGGCGAGCACCGTCTGGCAGGCGCGCAAGGCCTCGTCATCGGTGGCTTCGGTCGGCGTCAAGGTCCAGACAGCGCCGGCGAACATGTCCGGGTTCGCTCCTTCGACGCCTTCTTGTTCGGAGCCGGCCATCGGATGACCCGGCACGAATCGTGGATCGGTGATGTCCCGGGCGACGGGCGTCTTGACACTGCCCGTGTCGGTCACGACAGCGCCCGACGCCTCAGAGTCGGCGAGCGCGCACGCCACTTGTTCGGACAGGTAGGCAGCGGGAACGGCGATCACCCAGAAAGCGGCATCGGCATCGGTGCCGATGGCATCGAGACAGCCGAGCTGGAGCGCCCGCTGGGCGTGAGCCTCGATGGCGTCACGTCCCGTGACGTGCCAGCCCGACTTGCGCAGCGCCGCTGCGACCGATCCGCCGATCAAACCGGTGCCGACCACCTGGGCGCGGCGCACCTCGCCGGCGCCGGATGGAGACGCCTTCCAAGTCGCTCGTGGTTGGGTCGCCACGCACCGAAGGGTACCGATGGCTCCTGATCGTCCCGGTGCCGGTTGTCGGCGATCCTCGGGCGCCGCCCCGGACACGGCTCAGCCAGCGGGCCCGAGCTCGCCGACTCGCTCGTCGAGCTCGGCTCGGAACGACTCCACGGCGGTCATCTTGATGTCCTCATACCCCCGCACCAGCTCGGGCAGGCGGGCGATCGCGATAGCTTGCTCGTAGCGGGCAGCGCCGGCGTCACGCTCGAGTGCCGCCACGGCGGCGTCGACGGCATCTTGGTATTCCCCGATGAGCGCCCGCTCAGTTCGGCGCACTTCGGTATGGGAGAAGGGATCGAACCACCGTCCCCGCAGCCGCTTGCCACGTGCCAGCAACGCGACGAGCGGGCGCCATGCGGTTCCCACCCGGATCTTGCGAGTGCGCCCCAAGGCCCGCAGCAGCGGCGGGTGCAGCTCCCACGACACCACCCCGCCGGTCGAATCCGCCAGCCGGCGTGCCGCAGCAGTCGCGGCCGGATCAGCCATGAGTCGTGCAACCTCGTACTCGTCCTTGTACGCCGTGAGCTTGTACCTGCCCGCAGCGAACGCCGCGGTGAGCCGGGCCGACCCATCTCCGGCCGTGCGATCGGCGCGGGCCACGCGTTCGACGGCGTCGAGGAATTGCCCGGCCAGCTGCTCCGATTGATAGGCGCACAGCTCGGCCGCGTAGATGCGGAGGTCGGCTCGCAGTTCTGGGTTGCCGCCGTCTCGACTCTCCTTGCCCTGCACATCGACGATCTGATCGATCTGGTCGATGCGAGCTCCGAGCAGGTCTCCCACCGTCGCAGCACTGGTGCCGGCATCCGCGGCGGAAGTCTGCGGGTCCGCGATCGGCACGGCCGCGGCGGCATCGGTCACGGCCTGCGGATCGGAGATCATCGCCCGGCCCCAGCGGAACGCCGCAAGGTTCTGTGCCACCGCGACTCCGTTGAGCTCGATCGCGGATTCCACGCTCGCGGGCGCAATCGGCAAGCCGCCCGCCTGGATGGCCATGCCCACGACGAACACATTCGCGGTCACCGCCGAACCGCACAGCGCGGTGACGAGTTCACCGACATCAGCCCAGTGACGCCGCCCCTCGGCCGTGACCGCTGCCACCCTCTCGAGCAGTGATTCCACCGGCGGCATGTCGATGGTCGGATCGGCCACCATCGCCCCGGTCGGCGTGGGAGTTGTCGAGCCGATGACCATGGTGCGGCCGGGGTCGGCGACGTCGAGTCCCGCCTCCGACGCTGCCACCAGCAGATCGAACGCCAAGATCACGTCGGCTTGACCCGTGCCGAGCCGTGCTGTGGCCGGGCCGCCGAGGCGCCGCAGCCGCAGATCGCCGACAACCGTGCCGGCCTTCTGCGAGAGACCGATCTGATCGAGTCCCCGAACCTCGAATCCGTCGAACATCGCCGCTGTGCCGAGCACCTGGTTCACCGTCACGACGCCGGTCCCGCCGATCCCGCACATGCGCAGCGACACCTCGTCGGGATCGGTGAGCGGGACCGGATCAGGCAGGTCCGTCGGCGGCACGGGACGCTCGATGCTCCCATTGCCGGCTGAGCGCCCCTGGCGCAGCGGCGCGAGCATCTCCCGGACAGCACTTCGCAGAGGGCCCGGTCTCGACACGGTCATGAACGACGGGCAATCGCCGTCGAGGCACGAGTAGTCAAGATTGCACGATGTCTGGTCAATCTGGGTCTTGCGGCCGAAGAATGTGTCCGTCGGCTGCACGGACAGGCAGTTGCTCTTGTGGCCGCAGTCGCCGCAGCCCTCGCAGATCCGCTCATTGATCAGCACTCGTGTGGTCGGCGTCGGCTGGGTGCCACGCTTGCGATGCCTGCGGGCCTCGGCCGCGCACTGCTGGTCGTGGATCAGCACGGTGACGCCCTCGATGCCGGCAAGGAACTCTTGAGCTTCCAGCAGGCGATCGCGATGCCATACCTCAACGCCCGGCGGCAGCGAGCGGCTGCGATAGACCGCTGGATCGGCGGTAGTGATGAGCACCTTGGCCGCGCCGCCCGCCAACAGCCCCGCAGCCACCTCGGGCACTTCCAGCTGGCCCGCAGGATCCTGCCCGCCGGTCATGGCAACGGCCCGGTTCCACAGGAGCTTGTAGGTGATGTTCACCCCGGAGGCCACCGCACCCGCAATCGCGAGCTGACCGCTGTGGAAGTACGTGCCGTCTCCCAGGTTCTGGAAGATGTGCTGCGTCTCCACGAAGGGCGACATGCCGATCCACTGCGTGCCCTCCTGACCCATGCAGGTGACGCTCACGATGTCGCCGACACGCTGCGGATCCATGAACAGCGCCATCGTGTGGCAGCCGATGCCCGCACCCACCACCGCCCCGTCGGGCACCTCGGTGGAGCGATTGTGGGGGCAGCCCGAGCAGAAGTACGGCGAGCGGCGCTGCTGGGGCGTCAACGCCAGCGGGAGCTCGATGCGCACGCGTTCGGGCGCTGGTGCCGCGAGCCGGTCGCCGATGTGGGGCTCGAGACGGCTGCGCAACGGAGCGATGAGTTCGTCGGCTGTCAGCGCGCCGAACAGCGGGAGCAGGGCGCGATCATGCTCGTCGGCCTTGCCGACGATGCGCGGATGGTGCGACTGGTTGTAGAGCGCGTCCTTGAGCAGCGACTCGATATTGGGACTCTTCTCCTCGATCACGAACAGCTCGGTGACGCCGCGTGCGAAGTGCCGCGCCCGTTCTGCGCTGAAAGGGATGGGCATGCCCATCCGCACCAGCCGGATGCCGGCGTCTCGCACGTCGTCGTCGGCATCGAGGCCCAGACGCTTCAGCGCCTCGCGCACCTCCCGGTAGGTGATGCCCGACGCGACGATCGCTATCCAGGCATCGGGCGGATCGACGGTGGCGTCGTTGAGCCGGTTGGCGGCGGCGTACGCGATCGCCAGCTCGTAGCGCACCTCGACGATCTCCTGCTCGATGTCGACCGTGTGCGGTGTCAGCAGGTGCCCGTCGGGTGCATGGCGGTACCGCACGCCGTCGACGGTCGGGATGACCGGATCGAAACGGTCGGGATCGAGCACGACCGTTGCGGCGCCGTCGGCAACGTCGGCCACGATCTTCAGGCCCGTCCACAGACCCGTCGTTCGGGACATCGCGATCGCGTGCCGGCCCAAGTCGAGCGCCTCGGCCGGCGTGCCCGGATAGAGCACCGGGATGTGCAGATCGGCCATCGTCCCCGCAGAGCTCGACGGGATCGTGGAGCTCTTGGCGGCAGGATCGTCGCCCGCGATGGCCACCGCGCCGCCGTGGGGATCTGTGCCGGCAAACACCGCGTGACGCAGTGCGTCCGAGGCACGATCGACGCCGGGCGCCTTGCCGTACCAGAGGCCCACGACGCCGTCATAGGTGGCATCGGGCCGGGTGGCAGCAAGCTGGCTGCCCATGACTGCGGTGGCAGCCTGATCCTCGTTCACCGCGGGCGAGTGCACGATGGGCAGATCGGTCGTCGCCCGGGCAGTCTCGACAGCGGCGTCGTAGCCGCCGAGCGGCGAGCCCGGGTAGCCCGAGACGAACGCTGCAGTGCGAAGCCCGGCCCTGCGATCGGCTCGGAGTTGCTCGATGGGCAAGCGAGCCAGTGCCTGCAGCCCGGTCATGAAGGCCGTGCCGCGGTCATCGGTGTAGCGCCCCGACAGCCGGTACGTCTCTGCGAGGCTCATCTGCACTCTCCGGTGTCTGAAGCGCCGCCGCCTGCTTTCAGCGGGAGCGTCATGCCCATTGTGGCCGCTGGCTGCTACATCAACAGGACGCCCGAGTGCTGCACGGGCCGCGCTCCGAGCAGCAGATCGCACCCGCATCGCTGCGGCAGGCGGAGCGGCAGGCCCCGATCAGTTGCTGCCCCCGGACGCGGCGCGATGCAGGCTGCGGACCTCGTCGGCGTTCAGCGGGCGGCACTCGCCCGGACGCAGGCCGGGATCCGCGAGCGGTCCGATGCGCGTCCGCACGAGGCGCAGCACGCGATGGCCCACGGCCTCGCACATGCGCCGGACCTGGCGGTTGCGGCCCTCGGAGATCACGATGCGCAGCATCGAGGGCTGGGGCATCGACACCGTGGCCGGAGCCGTCATCCCGTCGCCCAGCTCGATCCCGCCGCGCAGCTGCGCCAGTGCACCCCGCGAGGGAACGCCGTCCACGTGGGCCAGGTATTCCTTGGCGACACCCCAGCGAGGGTGCGTGAGCCGGTGCGTGAGCTCGCCGTCGTTCGTCACGACGATGAGGCCCTCAGAGTCGGCATCCAGCCGGCCGACGGGGTAGACGCGCTCCGATGTCGGCACCAAGTCGGTGACACAACGCCTCCCGCGGTCGTCAGACGCTGCGCTCAGCACACCGATCGGCTTGTTCACCAGGTAGTGGACGAGATGCGGATCCCAGGCCACCACGGCGCCGTCGACCTCGATGCGATCTGATGGGGCGGCGCGGTCGCCGATGGAAGCTGTTGCACCGTTGATGGTGACGCGCCCGGCGTCGATCATGTCCTCACACGCACGCCGGCTCGCTACGCCGGCTCGCGCCATCACCTTGTGAAGTCGCTCGGTGGCTTGCTCGCTGTCAGGCACCATGGCGGTCAGCCGGATCGGCTGGCCGCCAGACGGTCCATGGCCTCCACGGCGTCGGGATCCACGTCGAGTTCCGCGAGCGAAGGCAGGTCGTCGAGATCGTCGAGCCCCAGCCGTTCGAGGAACAGGTCCGTCGTGCCGAGCAGCGACGCGTTGCCCGGTCCCGGATCGCGCCCGATCTCGTCGATATAGCCCTGATCGGACAGCGTGCGCACGACTCCGTCGGCGTTCACGCCACGGATGGCGCTGATCTGCGCGCGGGAGATCGGCTGCTTGTACGCCACCACCGCCAAGGTCTCCATGGCGGCGGCGGACAGCCGCCCCGAACGCCGGCCGCCGACGAAACGCTCGACATATTCCGAGCAGGAGGCCGCCGACTGCATCTGGTAGCCGCCGGCGACCCGCACGACGGTGAAGCCGCGCCCGGCCGCGGCGTACTCGCGAGCAAGCTCGTCACAGATCACTCCGACCGAAGCGATCGGCGCTGCGGAGACTGACGCCAGCACGTCGGCCGGCACCGGCTCGGTCGCCACGACCAGCACCGCTTCGACGGCTGCGTAGAGCTCAGGGTCGTCGATTGCACGCGACTCGTCGAGCTTCCGCTCGCCGCTGAGGACTTCGGCTGCGATCTCGGCGAACCCGTTGGGCATCCTCGTCGTGCCATTGGATGATTGGCCGCTGCCAGCTGGCATCGACGGGTGCGGCGGCGGCCCTGAGTCCGACTGCGACGGCGGCGGTTCGGGCACCGTCCGCTCGGGCGGCTCGGCGACGGTGCGCCCCTCGTCGCTGACCAGTCGCAGGCCGCGACCGGAAGTGTGACGCGGGACTTCGGCGCTCACGCGGCGTCCTCGGAGTAGCCGCCTGCTGCCACAGGCAGCGTTGCGTCGTCGCCCCCGATCCACTCCACGCCGATGTCGCCGAAGCGCTCTGCTTGGTCCAATTCGACCAAGCCGGATCCGAACAGCTCCAGCAGCGCCAGGAAGTAGACGACAACGACGATGCGTTCGGTCAGATCCGAGGTGAGCTCGCGGAACGTCATGGTGCCGCTGTCGGCGAGCCGTTCGGCAATCCGGCACAGCGCCTCGTCCACCGTGATGCCAGCCGCGCGCAGGTGACTGATGTCGACACGGGGCACCGGCCTGGGCGCCAGCACGCGTTCGAGCGCCGCAGCGAGGTCGTCGCGAGTGGCGCCCTCGAGCAGGTCGGGCGCGAATGCAATGAACCGCTCCTCGGGACCTGCGCGGCGCGGCCAGCTCAGCGCCGCGGCGTCCCACCGCTCGCGCAGCAGCCGCGCCGCCCTGGCGAAGGTCCGCCCCTCGAGCAAGCGGGCCAGTGCGGCATCCCGGATCCCGTAGGCCGCGAGCTCCTCGTCGAGATCCAGTTCGCTCTGCGGTGCAGGCAGCAGGCGGCGGGACTTCAGCTCGATCAGAGTCGCCGCGAGCAGAGCGAACTCGCTCGCAGCCTCCATGTCGATCCTGTGCTCGCCTGCCAGTGGACCCGCCGAGTCGCCCTCAGGTGCGCCGGCGGGTGCGCTGCCGCCGGCAGCGGGAAACTCGACTGCGGCCATCACGGCTACGAAGTCGTCCACGAGACGCGCCAACGACACCTCCCAGATGTCGACCTCCTGGGAGACGACCAGCTTCACCAGCACATCCAGCGGGCCTGCGAAGGCCTCGGTGCGAACCTCGTGGGTCACGCGGCCCGAAGGTACCGCGACCTGCCACGGCCGCTTGGGATATTTGGCGGGTTTCTCCTGCCGCCAGCCGGTACCGTCCGGCGCCATGACACGAGTGCTCTCGGGCATCCAGCCCACCGGCGACGTCCACCTCGGCAACTACTTCGGGGCACTGCGCCAGTGGGCGATCGACCAGCACGACGCCGACGCCTTCTACTGTGCTGTCGACCTGCACGCCGTCACCATCCAGCAGGATCCCGGACAGCTCCGCAGCGCGACGCTGGGCACGATGGCCACGCTCCTCTCGGTCGGGCTCGATCCTGAGGTCTGCACGCTGTTCGTGCAGAGCCATGTGCCCCAGCACACCGAGCTGTCATGGCTGCTCGAATGCACCGTGTCGTTGGGCGAGCTGCGACGGATGACCCAGTTCAAGGACAAGGCGGCCCGCACCGAAGGCGGCGAGCAGGGCGGCGATCACGTATCTGCGGGCCTGTTCACCTATCCGGCGCTGATGGCGGCGGACATCTTGATCTACGACGCCGACCGGGTGCCGGTGGGCGACGACCAACGCCAGCATCTCGAACTGACGCGTGACGTGGCCCAACGCTTCAACAGCCGCTACGGCGACACGTTCGTCATTCCCGACGCGGCCATCCCCACCGTGGGCGCCCGGGTCATGGACCTGCAGAATCCCACGGCCAAGATGTCCAAGTCGGCGGATAGCCCGCAGGGCTCCGTCGGGATCTTCGAAGATCCAGCCGACATCGCACGCAAGTTCGCCCGAGCGGTGACCGACTCGGAGACCGAGGTCCGCTACGACCCCGATGCCAAGCCAGGAGTCTCGAACCTGCTGTCGATCCTGGGCGCCGCGACCGGCCGCAGTCCTGCCGACGCCGCCGAGGGTTACCGCCAGTACGGGCCGCTCAAGTCCGACACCGCGGATGCAGTGATCGCGATGCTCGAGCCAATCGCGGCGAAGAAGGCCGAACTCGACGCCGATCCAGCCGAGCTCGCGCGCATCATCGCCGTCGGTGCGGACAAGGCCGAGGCCGTGGCCTCCGTCACCTTGGCCCGCGCCAAGCAATCCATGGGCTTCCTGCCCAAGTAGCCCCGCCGAACAGCGCCGCGCGCCCCACCCTTGGAGTCTGCGCCCGCCAAAGGCACCCGCAGACGAGGGCTGGGGTGCCCCAGCCCCTCCCGCGCCCGGACCACAACCAGTCAACGGGCCCGGCAAGGCCCGAAGAACGTCCAAGGATGTTCGTGGGTCTGGTTGTCCCCAGAAACAAACGTTTGTACGCTTGGCGCATGTTCGCAGAGCTGCTCCGGGCCCATCTTCCGGCCCTCGACGACGCTCTTGATGACGGACTCGGCGGCGACCGGAGTGATTCCCTGTGGCCCGATGCCGAGCCGGACTGGCAAGGCGCTCATCTGTGGGCCGTCGAGGACGATCCCGCCGACGCCAGCTCTGCGGCGAAT